>NZ_JBVIJT010000015.1:0-198899 GCF_055581265.1 Streptomyces sp. NPDC031466 | reverse complement strand
TACTACGCCGCCGAACGCGGCCTGGTCGACGACGTCATCGACCCCGCCGAGACCCGCGAGGTCCTCATCAACTCCCTCGCGATGCTCGCCAACAAGCACGCCGATCTGCCGTCGCGCAAGCACGGCAACCCCCCGCAGTAACGGCGGGACCTGCCCGCGCCGCAGCAGCCCACAAGGAGAACGCCGCAGATGACACCGCCCGACATCAGAGTGGAAAAGGGGCACGCCGAGCCCGAGGAAGTCGCGGCCATCACCGCGATCCTGCTGGCCCGTGCCGCCGCCCGGCCCGCCGTCCCCGCCCGTCGCGGCCGTGACAAGGCCGGCTGGCGCCGCCTGGAGCGCACCCCCGGCTTCCGCGCCCCGCACAGCTGGCAGGGCTGACACCACCGCCTCGCCAAGGCCCCGTACCTCCCTCGGGAGGACGGGGCCTCACGTGTGCGCGGCCACGGAACCCCCGAGATGGGCGGCGGCCGACTCCGCGAGGGCCCGCACCGCCGGATGCCAGGGCCGGGCGCGCGGCCCGCTCAGGACCAGCCGGCGCGCGGCCCGCGGCTCCACCGGCAGCAGGACGAGGTCGGCCGGGACCAGCGCACCCGAGACCTCGGACAGGACGCTCACCCCCATCCCGGCCTGCACCATGCTGATCAGCGTGGCCAGGTCCCGCACCCGCCGCACCGGGCTCACCCGCGCCCCGGCCAGGCGGTACAGCTCCCGCACCCGCTCCTCGCAACCGCCCGGCGAGACGAGGAACGCGTCGTCCTCCAGATCGCGTACGTCCACGGCCGCCTCGCCCGCCAGCGGGTGATCGCGCGGGAGCAGCGCCCGGTAGCCGTCGTGGGCGAGCGGCACACCGGGCCCGGGCGGCGGATCGATCAGGACGGCGGCGTCGGCCGTGCCGTCCTCCAGCCAGGCCGCGATCTCCGCGCTCTCGCCCTCGAAGACCCGCACCGTGACCCTCGGCTGACCCATCCGCCAGTGCCGCACCAGGCGGGGCAGCAGGCCCCGGCAGACGGTCGGGGTCGCCGCGAGCCGCACGGTGCCCGTGAGCGCCCCGGTGACATCGGCCGCGACCGTCTCCAGGGACCGCACCGCCGATAGGGCGGCACGGGCGTACGGCAGGAGGCGCTCGCCGAGCACGGTGGCGCGCGCCGGGCTGGAGCGGATCAGCAGCGGGGCGGCCAGCTCGCGCTCCAGCGAGGCCACGGCATGGGACACCGCGGACTGGCTCATGCCGAGTTCATCGGCGGCGGCGCCGAAGCCGCCCGTGTCGACGACCGCGAGGAACGCCCTCAGCTGCGGAAGATTCACACTCATGCGGCGGCCTCATACGTCGATGAAGAACTGGCGTTGGCCCCGCGCCGACGGCCGGGGCGAAGCTCTCTTCGAAGAACGGACCCACCGATACCAAGGAGAGCCATGCCGCACATCAGGGCCACCGTCACCGACTCCGACCTGCCCGCCGACGCCCAGCGCGCCCTCGCCGAAGGACTGACCGACCTGGCCGTCTCCGCCCTCGGCAAGTCAAGGGCGCGCACGATCGTGCACCTCGACCTCGTCCCCACCGATCGGTACCACGTCGCCGGCAAACCCCTGACGGGCGCCGCCCGTGACGCCCATCTGGAGGTCAGCCTCACGGCGGGTACCAACAGCGCGGCGCAGAAGGCGGCCTTCATCGCCGCGGCCCACACCCTGCTCACCGAGCTGCTCGGCCCGCTCGCCCGTGGCGGTGTCGCCCTGCACGAGCTGGGCCCCGAGAGCTACGGCTATCGGGGCGTGACCCAGTTCGACCACTACCGGGGGGTGGGGGACGCTAGCGCAGTCGCGCCATGAGTGCGTGCTCGACCAGCGTGATCAGCGCGCTCTTCGCGTCCGCGCGGTGGCGCGCGTCGGTGGTGATGATGGGGGTGTCCGGGCCGATCTGCAGGGCTTCGCGGACTTCGTCGGGGGTGTACGGCTGGTGGCCGTCGAAGCCGTTGAGGGCGATGACGAAGGGCAGGCCGCTGTTCTCGAAGTAGTCGACGGCGGGGAAGCAGTCGGCGAGTCGCCTGGTGTCGACCAGGACGACGGCGCCGATGGCGCCACGGACGAGGTCGTCCCACATGAACCAGAAGCGGTCCTGTCCGGGCGTACCGAAGAGGTACAGGATCAGGTCCTGGTCCAGGGTGATGCGGCCGAAGTCCATGGCGACGGTGGTCGTCGTCTTGTCCCCGGTGTGGGTGAGGTCGTCGATGCCCGCGGACGCGGACGTCATGACGGCCTCGGTGCGCAGCGGGTTGATCTCAGAGACCGCCCCGACGAACGTGGTCTTGCCCACGCCGAAGCCGCCCGCCACCACGATTTTCGCGCTGGTGGTGGAGCGGGCTGTTGCTCCGCCGCTAGAGCTTGCGAAGTCCACTGAGCACCCTTTCGAGCAGTGTCACGTCTGGCTGGCCGCCGGCGGACTCGTCGCCGCCGGGCTGGTGGATGGCGACAAGTCCGGCCTCCGCCAGGTCGGCTACGAGGATCCGGGCGACGCCGAGGGGAATGGTGAGCAGTGCCGAGATCTCAGCGACTGACTTGATCTCGCGGCACAGGTTGCAGATCCGCTGATGCTCGGGCAACTGGCCCTGCAACTGGTGCGGCTGTGCGGTGGTGTGTACCAGCGCCTCGATGGCGAGCTGGTAACGCGGCCTGGTGCGGCCGCCCGTCATGGCGTACGGGCGCACCAGCGGGTTGTGCGCCGCCGCGGCGGGCGCCGGTTCGGGGGCGCGCCGCTGGGGCTGCACGGGCTGGATCCGGGGCGCGTGCCCCGGCGTGTTGCCCTGGTCGTAGGGGCGCGGACCGGGCTGCTGGGGCGGCGCGTACGGCTGGCGGCGGTGACTCGGCGCGGAGGGGAAGTTGTACCGGTTCGGCCCGCCGTCGTGCTGACCACCCTGGCCATGACCAGGGGTCCAGTTCGCCGATGACGAACTGTCTGGGGGTGTTGCCACGTTGCTTCCTCCTCCAACTGTGCCGGGCACCATCACTGTGGAGCCGCGTCCCGAAACCTTACGGGGCCGGGACGCGAAAACGCACCGTCTGTCTGTTAGTTGAGAAGGCTCCCCTGGAGCTCCGCGCGCAGGTCCGGCGTGAGGACGGTGCCCGCACGATCGACGAGAAGTGCCATTTCGTACCCGACGAGGCCGATGTCCGCATCCGGGTGGGCGAGAACGGCGAGCGAGGAACCGTCGGAAATGGACATGATGAAGAGAAATCCTCGCTCCATCTCCACAACGGTCTGGGTCACGGCGCCGCCCTCGAAGATCCGGGAGGCCCCGGCCGTGAGGGAGGTCAGACCCGAGGCGACGGCCGCGAGCTGGTCGGCGCGGTCACGGGGGAACCCTTCGGACATCGCCAGAAGGAGTCCGTCGGCGGAGACCACCACCGTGTGGGACACCCCTGGGGTGTTGTCCACGAAGTTGGTGATCAACCAGTTCAGGTTCTGCGCCGCCTGGCTCATCGGGCTCACACTAACGCTCCTGGTTGTAGGTGCTATCAGGGCTGAAGCCCTGGCCATTCGTGTCACTGCTGGTGTTGCGGCCCCGCTGGACGCCGCGGCGCAGGTTGCTCAGCCTGCCCCGTACTTCCTCGGGGTCGCGGGAGACCTGGGGGCCGCCCTGTGGGGTCTGTTCCGCGGTGCCCTCGACCAGATTGGCCTTGGGCACCCGCCGCGGGAGCCCGGACGAGGTGACCCCGCCCGCCTTCGGCTCCTTGAGGCGCTCGGCCCGCTGCCAGCGCTCGTCGTTGGACGAACGCAGGTCACGGCCGTTCTGCCCGCCGTGGCCGTCGTGCGCGGCGGGGGCGCTCCCGTTCCCGTTCGGGCCCGAGGGGCCGCGGCGGGGGAGACCCGCGTCGGTCACGTCGTGGACGGCGGACGGACCCGGCCCGGGCCGCTCGAAGCCTACGCTCTCGGCACCGGCCGCGGGGGCCTGAGCAGATTCCGCTTCCTGACCGTAATCCGGCTGGTACCCGTCACCGCTGGGCCAGTCGTCCTGGCCGGTCCGTTCCGGATAGGAGAGCTGGGGGTCCTGGTAACCGTCCTGCGCCGGGTAGTACCGCTCGTCGTACGCGGGTGCCTGCCGCTGGTCGCCGTAACCGCCCTCGACGTACTGGCCGTTGTCGTACTGCCCCTCGGCGTACGGCGCGTCGGTGTGCGGGGCGGCGGCGTACTGCTCACCGGCGTAGTCGTCGTTCCCGTACGCCGGCCTGCCCTGGTCGTACGAGGTCTGCTGCTCGTCGTACGCGGGCGCGTGCTGCGGCTCGTACGCGTCCTGCTGCTGGGCCGGCTGGGCCGGGTACGGCTGCTGGGCCTGGTGCGGCTGCTGCTGCGGCTCGACCTCGTCGCGGAAGAGCGGGCGGCCGCCGCCCGGCTGGTGGGCCTGCGCCTCCAGGGCCGCCCTGCGCTCCTCGCGCATCAGCGAGCGGCCGACCGGGTCGAGACCCTGCGGCTCGCCGCCGTCACCGTGGTAGCGGCTGTCGTCGAAGCCCAGCTCCGCGGCGGTGCGCTGCGGCTCGGCCGCCAGGACCTGCTGCTCGGGGATGATCGAGGAGACGGTGAACTCGGGGTCCTGCGCGTGCTCGCCACCGCCACCGTGCGTGATGCCGTCCGGCAGCATGACCAGCGAGGTCGTGCCCGCCTGCTCGCCCGAGGGGCGCAGCTGGACGCGGATGCCGTGCCGGTCGGCGAGGCGGCCGACCACGAACAGGCCCATGCGCTGCGAGATCGCGGCGTCCACGGTCGGCGGGTTGGCCAGCTTGTGGTTGATGTCCGCGAAGTCCTCGGCGGTGAGGCCGATGCCCTTGTCGTGGATCTCGACCATGACGCGGCCGTCGGGCAGCCGGGTCGCGGTGACGCGGACCTTGGTCTGCGGCGAGGAGAACGTGGTGGCGTTCTCGAGCAGCTCGGCCAGCAGGTGCACGAGGTCGGTCACGGCCAGGCCGTGGATCTCGGCCTCCGGCACACCCGCCAGCTCGATGCGCTCGTACTGCTCCACCTCGGAGGAGGCGGCGCGCAGCACGTCGACCAGCGGGACCGGCTGGTCCCAGCGGCGGCCCGGCTCCTCGCCGGAGAGGACCAGGAGGTTCTCGCCGTTGCGGCGCATGCGGGTCGCCAGGTGGTCCAGGCGGAAGAGGTTCTCCAGCTGGTCCGGGTCGGCCTCGTTGTTCTCCAGGTCGGTGATGAGGGTCAGCTGGCCCTCGATCAGCGACTGGTTGCGGCGCGAGAGGTTGGTGAAGATCGCGTTGATGTTGCCGCGGAGCAGGGCCTGCTCGGCGGCGAGCCGTACGGCCTCGCGGTGCACCTGGTCGAAGGCGCGGGCGACCTCGCCGATCTCGTCCGTGGTGGAGATCGGGATGGGCTGTACGCGGGTGTCCACGCGGCCCGGGTCGGTGCGCGAGAGCTGGTCGACCAGCATCGGCAGGCGCTGCTCGGCGATGCCGAAGGCGGCGGTGCGCAGCTGGCGCATGGCACGGGACATCTGGCGCGCCATCATCCCGGCCAGGATGAAGGCGGCGAGCAGCGCGAGCACCACGATGGCGCCGGTGATGTAGGCGTTGCGCTGCGCGGTGGCGGCGATGTCGGACGCCTCGTCCACGGCCTTGTCGGCGAGGTCCGACTCGATCGTGCGGTAGGCGTCGAACTTGGCGCTGGTGGTCGCCCACCAGGCCTGGCGCGTGATGCCCCGGCCGGCCAGCTCGACGCGGGTGCTCGGCTGCGTGCTCTCCATGGTGGCGAGAGCCGTGACCATCTGCTCCTGCGACGGCGGCGGGTCGGCCTGCTTCTCGGCGGCGGCCGTCAGCTCCTTCTTCGCCCGCTCCAGCTTCGCGACGTCCTCGGGGGTGCCACCACCGGTGTACTCCTCGATGGCGATGCGCTCCAGATAGGCGTACGAGGAGAGCGAGGTGCGCTGGAGCGTGAGCGAACCGGTGCCGGGACCCGGCTTGACCAGCAGGTGGGTGCCGAGGGACCGCTGGAGCGACAGCGCGGCCTTGGAGAGCGAGATCGCGTAGACGGTACGGCCGTAGCTGGTGATGTTGCCGGTGCCCAGACCGAGTTCGTTGGCGAACTCCATCAGGGGGTGCTGGATGGCGACGTAGCCCTCTTCGGTCTCGGCGCCGCTGAGCTTGGTGGTGTAGGCGGCCTGACGCAGCGGAACCAGCTTCGGCTCCACTTTGTGGAAGGCGTCGAGACGACGGTTGAGGCCTTCCTTGTCCGGCATCTTCTCCGTGGCGTCCTTGAACGCGGCGGCCGCCTTGTCGGTGGCCTTGCGGGCCCGCAGGACGGCCGGGTCGTTGCGCTTGCCGTTCAGCAGCGGGACGGCGGAGAGGTCGCGTTCCTCGATGAGGCGGTTGCCGTAGTCGAGGGAGGCCCGCACCAGACGGGCGGTGTTCTCGGCGTCCTGGGCCTCGTTCCAGGTGTCGATGGAGCCCTTCACCTGGAAGCCGCCCATGACCAGGCCGACGAGCACGGGTATGAGAAGGATGGCGTTCAGCTTGGTCGGCACGCGCCAGTTGCGGGGCGACATCCGGCCGCCGGAGGGAGCCGGGGGCTCGTTGCCGGGGGCGGCGCTCACGTCAACAGGGGACGCCGCTGTGCGCGGCGGCGGGGTGAAGTTGCCCCGCGCGTCCCCGGTGGGGGGTGCCGCGGGGCTCGTCTTGCTTCGCCTCACTCGACCAACAACCTCTCGGCGGCGGCACTCACTCTCGTGCCGCTGTCGTCTCCAAGGCCCGTGCTACTGGGCAGTTCAGCGCATTCCAGCACGTCAGGCGCCGCTCTTCCAAACAGTGGGATGCACAAGTCCCGAGTGGTGTAAGCCTCAGATAAATCGGTCATAAAGAGCGAGCCCCGCCAAAAGGCGGGGCTCTTGTGAGCACAGTGGCACCAGGCGACCGCGACGCGTGGCGGCCACCGGGCAATTCTCTGTCGAAACGTTATGAACACGGCGTCGGCCCGTGTCTAAGGACACAGGGCCCTCCGAACAGGCTACGACAACTGCCGTATACATCTGCCTACTTGAGACGTGCCATAAGTGCGTGCTCCACCAGCGTGATCAGGCCACTCTTTGCGTCTGCACGGTGTCGCGCGTCGGTGGTGATGATCGGCGTCCCGGGGCCGATCTGCAGTGCCTCGCGGACCTCGTCGGGGGTGTACGGCTGGTGGCCGTCGAAGCCGTTGAGGGCGATGACGAAAGGCAGGCCGCTGTTCTCGAAGTAGTCGACGGCGGGGAAGCAGTCGGCGAGTCGCCTGGTGTCGACCAGGACGACGGCGCCGATGGCACCGCGCACCAGGTCGTCCCACATGAACCAGAAGCGGTCCTGTCCGGGCGTACCGAAGAGGTACAGGATCAGGTCCTGGTCCAGGGTGATGCGGCCGAAGTCCATGGCCACCGTCGTGGTGGTCTTGTCCCCGGTGTGGGTGAGGTCGTCGATGCCCGCGGACGCGGACGTCATGACGGCCTCGGTGCGCAGCGGGTTGATCTCCGAGACGGCCCCGACGAACGTGGTCTTGCCCACGCCGAAGCCGCCCGCCACCACGATCTTGGCGGAGGTGGTGGAACGGCCGGAACCGGAGCCTGAACCGCCCGAGCCGTTAGAGCTTGCGAAGTCCACTGAGCACCCTTTCGAGCAGTGTCACGGCAGGCTGGCCGCCGGCGGACTCGTCGCCGCCGGGCTGGTGGATGGCGACGAGCCCGGCCTCGGCCAGGTCCGCCACCAGGATCCGGGCCACACCGAGCGGCATCGACAAGAGGGCCGAGACCTCGGCCACCGACTTGACCTCGCGGCACAGGTGGCAGATCCGCTGGTGCTCGGGAAGCATCCCCATCAGCTGGGCCGGGTCGGCCGTGGTGCTCACCAGCGCCTCTATGGCGAGCTGGTAGCGGGGCCGGGTCCGGCCGCCGGTCATCGCATACGGACGCACCAGCGGCTGGTCGCCCTCCATTCCGTACGAGGCGTCGCCGTACGGGTTGTGAGAGGCGGTGGGCGGGGTCATGGATCCTCCGGGCGGGACAGCAGGTCATCTGCGTGTGCCGTCTGACAGAGCCGGTGGGGGCATGTGGCGGCCGGACGGTTGGTCAGTACGTTCGGTCGGTGGGGCGGCCGAAGGGGCGGGGCGCGGCTGAGCCGGCTCCGCGCTAGTGGAGCAGGCTGCCCTGCAACTCGGCGCGCAGGTCCGGGGTGAGAACCGCCCCCGCGCGGTCGACGAGCAGCGCCATCTCGTACCCGACGAGGCCGATGTCGCACTCGGGGTGCGCCAGCACGGCCAGGGAGGAGCCGTCGGAGACCGACATGATGAAGAGGAACCCCCGCTCCATCTCCACCACGGTCTGGGTGACGGTGCCGCCCTCGAAGATCCGGGAGGCCCCGGCCGTGAGCGAGGTCAGCCCGGAGGCGACCGCGGCCAGCTGGTCGGCGCGGTCGCGCGGGAACCCCTCGGACATGGCCAGAAGGAGGCCGTCGGCGGAGACCACGACCGTGTGGGACACCCCTGGGGTGTTGTCCACGAAGTTGGTGATCAACCAGTTCAGATTCTGTGCCGCCTGGCTCATCGGACTCAACTAACGCTCCTGCTGGTGAGTGGGGCGAGGGAAACTGCCGGTCTGGCCGGTACCGGCCTGTCGACCCTGCTGAATGCCCCGACGGAGATTCGTCAGCCGGCCGCGTACGTCGTCGGGCGCACGCGAAACCTGCGGACCTGCGCTGTCCTGCTGCTGCTGGGCCGTGCCCGCGACCAGGTTGGCCCTCGGGACGCGACGCGGCAGTCCGGATGTGGTGACGCCGCCCGCGGTGGGCTGGCGGACGCGCTCGGCCTGGCGGCCCAGCTCGTCGTTGGGGGAGGAGCGCCAGCCGGCCGGGTTGCCGGGGTTCGCGCCGTTCTGGGTGTTCGCGTTGCCCGGCGTGCCGGGCGCGGCCTGGCGCGGGGACCGCGAGGGCAGCGGACGCTGCGGGCCGGGGCCCTGGGGCGCCTGCTCCGGAGCCTGCTGCTGCGCGGGCTCCGCGGCGCGGCCACCGTCCGGGCGGCCGTGCCGGGCCTGCTGCTGCTCCGGCTGACGGCTCTGCTGCTCGGCCTGGGCGCGCTGGTCCTGCTGCTGCTGGAACCAGTTGGTCTCCAGCGTGTCGTACAGCGGCGTACGGCCGTCACCGGGGCCGGCGGCGGGCAGCAGGTCCTCGGGCCGCGCGGACCCAGGCTGCGGCTCGGCGGCCTGCGGCTGGTGCGGCAGGCCCTGGTGCGGGTCGCCACCCTGACCGCGGCGCGGGGCGGGCGGACGCGGCACGGTGTAGTCGGGCATCTCCCGATTGCCGTGCTGCGCGGGGCCGCCTGCCTGGCCCTGCGGCCGGCGCGGCTGACCCTGCTGGCCCTGCTGCGGGTTCTGCTGGGGCTGCTGGTTCTGCGGTGCGCCCTGCTGGGCGTCGCCCTGGCCACCGAAGACGTCCGAGCGGACGAACTGGCCGGTGCCCTGGTCCTGCGGCGCGGGTGTGCCCGGGGGCGGCGCGTCGAAGTCGGGGCGGGGGAACTCCGCGGTGGAGCCCGGGCCCTGCCGGTCGTCGGGGGCCGCGGTGGGCTGCGTGAACTGGCCGGTGGACTCGTGCTCCTCGTGACCGCGCGGCGCGTCGAAGGGCTCGCGCGACTGCGGCCGCGCGTTCTCCTCGCTCCAGCTGGGCACGCGCGGCTGGGGGTTGCCCCCGGGCAGCTCGGCGCGGGGCCCGCCGCGGGGCGGCAGCTGAGGCCGGCGCCCCGGGTCACCGTCGGCCGGCGGGGGCATGGCGTTCGTACGCTGCTGGGGAACCGGAGGCTGCTGGGCACCGCCGCCACGGCCGCCCTGCGGCGCCTGCTGCTGGTGCCCCTGCGCCGGCTGGGGTCGCTGGGGAGCCTTACGGCCCTGCTGCGCCTGCTGGCCCTGAGGCATGGCCGGCGGACGCTGCTGGCCGGTGTCCCGGGCGGGCAGCGCGGCCCGCGGACCCGAACCGGCGACCTGCTGGCGCGGCGCCGAGGCGCCAGGCCTGCCCGCGCCACCGGGACCACCCGCGCCGGGACCACCGGGGCCGCCACCGAGCGCGGGACCACCGCGGCCGGGGCCACCGGCACCGCCGGGGCCGCTGCCGAGCGCGGGACCGCCGTTGCCGGCCCCGACCCCGCGGCGTGCGGCCGCGGCGCCGGCGGCGGCCTGAGCGGCCGCGGGACCACCGGACGGACCGGGCTTGCCGGGCATCTTCTTGCCGCCCTGGGCGACGTCGACGGGCAGCATGACCAGCGCGGTCGTGCCGCCGGAGTCGGAGGGGCGCAGCTGGATGCGGATGCCGTGGCGCTGCGAGAGGCGGCCGACCACGAACAGACCCATGCGGCGGGAGACGGAGACGTCCACGGTGGGCGGCGAGGCGAGCCGCTCGTTGATCGCGGCGAGGTCCTCGGGGGAGAGGCCGATGCCGGTGTCGTGGATCTCGATCAGGACGCGCCCGTCGGGCAGCGCGTGACCGGTGACCTTGACCTTGGTCTGCGGCGAGGAGAACGAGGTGGCGTTCTCCAGCAGCTCGGCGAGCAGGTGCACGAGGTCGTTGACGACGCGGCCGGCGACCTCGGTGGCGGGCACGGCGGACAGTTCGATCCGCTCGTACTGCTCCACCTCGGACGCGGCGGCGCGCAGCACGTCGACGAGCGGCACGGGCCGGGTCCAGCGCCGGCCGGGCTCCTCACCGGCGAGCACGAGGAGGTTCTCGCCGTTACGGCGCATGCGGGTCGCGAGGTGGTCGAGCTTGAAGAGCGAGGAGAGCTGGTCGGGGTCGGCCTCGCGGGACTCCAGCTCCGAGATGAGCGAGAGCTGGCGCTGGATGAGGCCCTGCGAGCGGCGCGAGAGGTTGGTGAACATCGCGTTGACGTTGCCCCGCAGAAGGGCCTGCTCGGCGGCGAGGCGGACGGCCTCGCGGTGCACGTCGTCGAAGGCCGCGGCCACCTGGCCGATTTCGTCCCGGGAGTGCACACCGACGGACTCCACGGAGGTGTCGACGTCCTGCGGGTCGGACTCCGAGAGCTGCTTGACCAGCTCGGGCAGGCGGTCCTGGGCGACCTTGGTCGCGGTGTCCTGGAGCCGGCGCAGCGAGCGGATCATGGACCGGGCGACGACGAAGGCGCCGACGAGGGAGACGCCGAGCACGAGCAGGATCAGCGCACCGTTGAGGATGGCCGACTGCTCCGACTCGTTGCGCAGCTCGCGGGCCTTCTGCTCCATCTCGCCGAGCAGCGTCAGCTCGATCTTGGACATCGCGTCGATCTTGGTGGCGTCGTTGTCGACCCAGTCCTTGTACGACTTCTTGTCCTGGAGTTTGATGCCGCCCTCCTGTTCGAGGACGCGCTTGGCGTACTCGTCGGAGGACTTGATCGAGGAGTTGCCGCCGTCGATGGGCTTGGTCAGGTCCCCGGCGTTGCCCGCGTAGATCTTGCTGAACGTCTGGAGCTGCGAGCGCTCCTTCTCGTTGGCGCTGAGGCCGAAGGTGCGGTCGGTCTCGTTGAGCTTGCCGTACTCGGAGTCGTTCGCGGGCAGGGCGGCGGCGATGATCGCCCGCTGCACCGAGGCGTACTCCTTGGCCGAGGAGAAGGCGGCCAGGGCGCGGGTGCGCTGGATCATGTCCGGGTTGCTGGTCGCCTGGGCCATGTCCTGCGAGAGCGCGAGCAGCTGCTCGACGAGCTGGCTGTAGGCCTCGACGGTCTGCGACGTCGAGGTGCCCTTCTTGTAGGCGTCCTTGCGGACCTTGTTGATCTGCTGGAGCTGCTGGGTGATCTGGACCGCGCTGTGCCGGACGCCGAGCAGACCCTTCTCGCCGTCCGAGTCGTTCAGGTCCTGGGTGCCCTGGAGGAAGTTGCGGTAGATCCGGTCGGTCTTGGCGCGCGCGCCCTTGACCGTGTAGTCCGAGGCCGTCCCGCCGTGCGCGAGGGGTCCCGCGGACTTGTCGCGCTCCTCCTGGAGCGCCGCGGCCAGCGCCGTGGCCTGCTTGGTCATGTCGGTGAGCAGCTTCATGTTGTCGAGCTGCTGGATCTCGTCCATGGACGAGTTGATGCGGAGCGCGCCGAGCGAGGTCGCGGTGATCACGGGGAGCGCGAGCAGCGACACCAGGCGGGTGGAGATGCGCCAGTTGCGCAGCGCTATTCGTGAGCCGGGGCCGGGGGGAGTCTTGGCGTCGGACGCACCCTTGGCCTTGCCCTTGGCCGGGGCGGCCGTCGGGCCCGTGCCCGTCACACCCTGGCGCGCGGCGCCGGCCGTGTCGCCGGGCGCGCCCGGTCCCGGGTTCTGGGCGTGCTGGGGCGAGGAGCCGCGGTCGCCGCCGCGCTCCGGCTCCGCCGAGGCATCCCCTCGGCCGCGACCGGCCTGGGGAGACCCCTTGCCATCCCTCTTGAAACGTCCCTGCACTAGCGTCGCAACCTCTGGACCAGGCGTCCTGCCGCTTGACGGCGGGACGGTGTCGGCGTCGTGGGGCGTCAGGCGCCCCATGGGTGGTCGTTGAGTGACCGGCGCTGCTCCCCCTTCCCGCCGCCACTCGGCGCTGCGTTGCGCCTCTGCGCGCCGGTTCGATCCCGCGGCGGTCCCGGGAATTCCAGCACAGTGCCGGATCTCCAACAAGGCCCGCGTGTCGGCCCCCCAGTCGGGTGACACCGCGTGAGGGGAGGGTCACGAGACGTAGAAAGTGATTCGGGTGAAAACGGGCGCATCCCCGCAAAGGTGCTACCGGGAGGGGGTGTCCCAGTCTTCATGATCAGGAGCGGAATGGTGCCTTCAGTGGCGCAATGTCCGTTTCCAAGTGCCGTACGGGGGGCCTGGTTTGACCCTTTTGCCCACTCATTCGTGAGCAAACTCACATGAAGATCATGGCCTCTTCCGGACTTTCGCCGGGAATTGGATGTTTAGCCTGACGCTTTACAGGGATGGCGAGACCGACAAGCCCGCGTCCGTCAGACGACGCCTCAACCGACAAGGTCCGAACAGCAGATGAAGACTGTGAAGTCCACCATGTTCCGCAACATAGCCAACCCGCGCCGCACCACTCTCGCGCACCTGAAGGATGCCGACGACGTCCAGCGCGCGGCCGAGCTCCCGGAGCACGCCGTCGACCTGCCCACCCAGACCGCCAACCCCAAGCGCACGATCCTCATGGAGGCCCCCGAAGTCTTCACCCCGTCCGGCGCCTGACGACTCCAGCCGGAGCCAGAGTCAGAGCCAGAGCGTTCCAGCCCGTCCGGCGTTTGAGGACGAGCCGCGAAGCGGCGACAGACCGAGGCGAAGACGGGGGCCGCGGCAGACACACCCGTAAGCAGGCCGCAGGCCCCCGCGTTAGCCTGGGGTGTCACACCGCAACCACCTCAAGAGGCAAGAGCGTGCGCATCGCCAGGTTCTCCATCGACGGCAATGTCGGCTACGGCGCGGTCGAGGGGGAGAGCGCCCCCGGCAAAGAGGGCGGGCTCGTCCTCGACATCATCAAGGGCATCCCGTACGCCGACTTCGAGCTGTCCGGCACCAAGGTCCCGCTGAGCAAGGTCCGCCTGCTGCCGCCGGTGCTCCCCAACAAGATCGTGGCCTTCGGCCGCAACTACGCGGAGCACGCGGCGGAGCTCGGCAACGAGACGCCGGACGTCCCCTTCGCCTTCCTCAAGCCGTCCACCTCGCTCGTCGGCTCCGGGGACGCCATCACGTACCCCTCGTTCTCCGAGGAGCTGCACCACGAGGCCGAGCTGGCCGTGGTCATCGGCCGCATGTGCCGCGAGGTCCCGCGCGAGCGGGTCAAGGACGTGATCTTCGGCTACACCTGCGCGAACGACGTCACCGCGCGCGACGTGCAGCGCCGCGAGAAGCAGTGGGCCCGCGCCAAGGGCTTCGACAGCTCCTGCCCGCTGGGCCCCTGGGTGGAGACGGAGCTGGACCTGGCGGCCGCGAACGACCTCACCATCCAGTGCACGGTCAACGGCCAGCAGCGCCAGCTCGGCCGCACCAGCGAGATGACCCACTCCATCGAGGACCTGATCGTCAACATCTCCGAGGCCATGACGCTGCTCCCCGGCGACGTCATCCTCACGGGCACCCCGGCCGGCGTCGGGCCCCTCAACGTCGGCGACGAGGTCGCCGTCACCATCGAAGGCATCGGCACTCTCACCAACAAGGTGATCAAGCGTGGCTAACGCGACCCCCGTACGCGTACGGTTCTGTCCCTCCCCGACCGGCAACCCCCACGTGGGCCTGGTCCGCACCGCCCTGTTCAACTGGGCCTACGCCCGGCACAACGAGGGCACCCTGGTCTTCCGCATCGAGGACACCGACGCGGCGCGCGACTCCGAGGAGTCCTACGCGCAGCTCCTGGACTCGATGCGCTGGCTCGGCCTCGACTGGGACGAGGGCCCCGAGATCGGCGGCCCGCACGCGCCGTACCGCCAGTCGCAGCGCATGGACATCTACCGGGACGTGGCGGCCAAGCTCCTCGACGGCGGCTACGCCTACCCCTGCTACTGCACCACCGAGGAGCTGGACGCCCGCCGCGAGGCCGCCCGCGCCGCCGGCAAGCCGTCCGGCTACGACGGCCTGTGCCGCGCCCTCACCGACGAGCAGAAGCAGGCGTACGAGGCCGAGGGCCGCAGCCACATCGTCCGCTTCAAGATGCCGGACGAGGCGACCACCTTCACCGACCTGGTGCGCGGCGAGATCACCGTCCAGCCGGAGAACGTCACCGACTACGGCATCGTCCGTGCCAACGGCGCCCCGCTGTACACGCTGGTCAACCCGGTCGACGACGCGCTGATGGAGATCACCCACGTCCTGCGCGGCGAGGACCTGCTCTCCTCCACGCCCCGCCAGATCGCCCTCTACAAGGCGCTGATCGAGCTGGGCATCGCCAAGACGATCCCCGAGTTCGGCCACCTCCCGTACGTCATGGGCGAGGGCAACAAGAAGCTCTCCAAGCGCGACCCGCAGGCGTCCCTCAACATCTACCGCGAGCGCGGCTTCCTACCCGAGGGCCTGCTGAACTACCTCTCCCTCCTGGGCTGGTCGTTCTCCGCGGACCAGGACCTCTTCTCGATGTCCGACATGGTGGCGCGGTTCGACGTCGCGGACGTGAACCCGAACCCGGCCCGCTTCGACCTGAAGAAGGCCGAGGCGATCAACGCCGACCACATCCGCATGCTGGACGTGAAGGCGTTCGCGGAGGCATGCGAGCCCTGGCTGAGGGCCCCGCACGCCAACTGGGCGCCCGAGGACTTCGACGAGGCCGCCTGGCAGGCCATCGCACCGCACGCGCAGACCCGCCTGAAGGTCCTCTCCGAGATCACGGACAACGTCGACTTCCTGTTCCTGCCGGAACCGGTCTTCGACGAGGCCAGCTGGACCAAGGCCATGAAGGAGGGCTCCGACGCCCTGCTGCGCACGGCCCGCGCCAAGCTGGAGGCGGCCGACTGGAGCTCTCCGGAGTCCCTCAAGGAGGCCGTCCTGGCCGCCGGCGAGGAGCACGGCCTCAAGCTCGGCAAGGCGCAGGCCCCGGTCCGCGTCGCCGTCACCGGCCGCACGATCGGCCTGCCCCTCTTCGAGTCCCTGGAGATCCTGGGCAAGGACAAGGCGCTCGCCCGCATCGACGCGGCGCTGGCGAAGCTGACCGCCTGATCAGCGGATACGCGCACGAAGGGCCCGGAAGCCGAGACGGCTCCCGGGCCCTTCGCATACCGTCGATGCCATGCCCGCCAAAGCCGTGCCCGTCAAAGCCGTGGTCTGGGACATCGACGACACGATCTTCGACTACGCGAGCGCCGACACGACCGGCATGCACGCGCACCTCACCGCCGAAGGCCTCTTGGAGCGGCATGAGTCCGCCGAGCGCGCCCTGGAGCGCTGGCGGCTGCTCACCGAGCGGCACTGGGCCCGCTTCGGCGCGGGAGGCATCACCTTCGAGGCGCAGCGCCGCGACCGCGTACGCGACTTCCTGGACGCCCCCGGTTTGAGCGACGCCGACGCCGACGCGTGGTTCCACCGTTACGTCGGTCACTACGAGTCGGCCTGGTCCCTCTTCCCGGACACGATCCCCGCCCTGGACGCCCTCGCCGGCGGCTACCGCCACGCGGTCCTGTCCAACTCCGCCCTGGCCGTCCAGGACCGCAAGCTGCGCCTCCTCGGCGTGCGCGACCGCTTCGAGGCCGTCCTGTGCGCCGCCGACCTCGGAGTCTCCAAACCGGCCGCCGAGGCCTTCCTCGCGGCCTGTACGGCGCTGGGGCTGGCCCCCGCCGAGATCGCCTACGTGGGCGACCAGCCGGAGATCGACGCCCGGGGCGCCCGGGACGCGGGCCTGGTCGCCGTCTGGCTCGACCGCGACGGCACGAGGGGACAGGGCCCCACCGGCGTGCACCGCATCAGGGACCTCTCCGAGCTGCCCGCTCTGCTGCGCGCCGATACCCGTTTTGGAGCGCCGTCCACCTTCGGGTAATGTTCTTCCTGCGCCGCCCGAGAGGGCCG
This sequence comes from Streptomyces sp. NPDC031466, assembly GCF_055581265.1. Taxonomy (NCBI): domain Bacteria; kingdom Bacillati; phylum Actinomycetota; class Actinomycetes; order Kitasatosporales; family Streptomycetaceae; genus Streptomyces; species Streptomyces sp. NPDC031466. Next base: position 182,409 of record NZ_JBVIJT010000015.1, on the reverse strand, counting down.
AAAGGTCCGGCCGGGAAGCGCACATCAAAACAAAGTCCCCCCAGGGGGTTGCGTTTTGATGGCCTATGGTGTAATTGGCAGCACGACGGTTTCTGGTTCCGTTAGTCTAGGTTCGAGTCCTGGTAGGCCAGCTCGCAGAGCTCATCTGCAAAATGTGGATCATGTCCACGAAGCCCCCGTTGTGTAGCGGCCTAGCACGCTGCCCTCTCAAGGCAGTAGCGCCGGTTCGAATCCGGTCGGGGGTACAGATCCTTCCCACGGGGACAGATCGGGTCGCACCCACTGTCGCTGATGCAGGATCGCTAGGGCCCCCGTTGTGTAGCGGCCTAGCACGCCGCCCTCTCAAGGCGGTAGCGCCGGTTCGAATCCGGTCGGGGGTACTGAAGGTCACGGACTCAGGTCTAGACCACATTGGGCTATGGTGTAATTGGCAGCACGACGGTTTCTGGTTCCGTTAGTTTAGGTTCGAGTCCTGGTAGCCCAGCTGGATCAAGTGAAGAGCAAGATCCTTGCCCCCGTTGTGTAGCGGCCTAGCACGCCGCCCTCTCAAGGCGGTAGCGCCGGTTCGAATCCGGTCGGGGGTACAGAAAAGACGAGAGGCCTTCCCGCTGGGAGGGCCTCTTCGTCATTCCCGCCCGTCCCGCCGCGTGTAGCGACGGTTCGACTCCTCGCCGTGCGCGAGCCGGCGCAGGGCGAGCAGCACCGGCTCGTACAGCACCGTGAGCGCCACCGCCGCCTCCAGCTGCTCGTCGGGTGACTCGTACCGCTCCAGCAAGTCCAGGTCCGCGACGGCCAGTTGGTGCCCCGAGCGGGCATAGGGCGCCAAGTCCTCGACCGCGCACGGGTATCCGAGCCGCGCCAGGCTGGCGACCGCCGTCACGAGCATCCGGTGCGCGGGCGATTCGTCCCCGTAGGCGCGGGCCACCTCCCAGCCGAGACGGGCGAGCAGCGCGTCCACCGTGCGCCGCGCCGCGTCCTCGGCCGACTGGTCCTGGGTGCCTTCCGGGCCGTGCGGCAGGGCCCAAACCGCCGTGCCCAGACGGGAGTTGTGGTCCAGCTCCTCGTCCTCCAGGGCGGCGAGGACCTCGCGCGCCGAGGAGATCGGCACCCGGCCCACCTGGATCAGCGCCCGCACGAGCCGCAGCCGCCGCAGATGCGTCTCGTCGTACTCGGCCTGCGTCGCCGTCACCCGGCGACCCGCCGGCAGCAACCCCTCGCGCAAGTAGTACTTGATCGTGGCCGTGGGAACCCCGCTGCGCCGGCTCAACTCCGCCAGTCTCATCGGTTCGCGCCTCCTCTTGTGCACCCCTCCTTGCGGTCCACTTTGGAGAGTGGCACTATCCAATCATGGATAGCAGGACTATCCAATGTGCGGCCAGGGCTCTACCAAGGGGGACCGTCATGAGCGACAAGCCGATCGAAGGGCGCATGACCGCGGAGGCGACGGGGGAGGTGGTCGTCTTCCACATCGGGATGCGCGTCAACAGCTTCCTCGCCGTACGCAGTTGGTGGCCCGTCTTCCTGGCCATGCCGCGGATGCTCAAGGAACTGTCGAAGGACCCGGGGAGCGGGATGCTGGGCTTCCGGCTGCTGTACGGCGGCCCGCGCCTGCTGTACGTGGTGCAGTACTGGGAGTCGAGCGAGAAGCTGCTCGCCTACTCGGCGGCGCGGGACAAGGCCCACCGGCCCGCCTGGGCGGCCTTCAACCGGCGCATCCGGGAAGGCAGGGGCAAGGTCGGCTTCTGGCACGAGACGTATGTCGTGCCGGCCGGCGCGCACGAGGCGATCTACCTCAACATGCCGGCGTTCGGGCTGGCGAAGGCCACCGGTGTGGTCCCGGTGGGGCGCCGCGGGGACCGGGCGGCCGACCGCCTCGGGACGGCCTGAGGGGACAGCCAGAGGGGACGGCCCGAGAGCGTGGGCGCGAGGGCGCCCGCGCAGAAAGGAGCGCTCGACTGGGCCGCCGCGGCGTTGAGGCGGCCCCTTCGAGCGCTCGGGGTGACGCTGCGTGTCAGCCGGTGCGGCGCAGGGCCTCGGAGAGCCGCCCGGCCGCGTCGATGACCGCCTGGGCGTGCATGCGGCCCGGGTGGCGGGTCAGGCGCTCGATCGGCCCGGAGACCGACACGGCCGCGACCACGCGGTTCGAGGGGCCCCGCACGGGCGCGGAGACGGAGGCGACGCCCGGCTCCCGCTCGCCGATCGACTGGGCCCAGCCCCGGCGCCGCACACCCGAGAGGGCCGTCGCCGTGAAGCGGGCGCCCTGGAGGCCGCGGTGCAGGCGCTCCGGCTCCTCCCAGGCCATCAGGATCTGCGCGGAGGAGCCCGCCTTCATGGTGAGCGTGGAGCCGACCGGGACGGTGTCCCGCAGACCCGAGAGGCGCTCCGCCGCCGCGACGCAGATGCGCATGTCGCCCTGGCGGCGGTAGAGCTGCGCGCTCTCGCCGGTGACGTCGCGCAGGTGCGTGAGGACCGGGCCCGCCGTGGCGAGCAGACGGTCCTCGCCGGCCGCCGCCGCGAGCTCCGCGAGGCGCGGGCCGAGGATGAAACGGCCCTGCATGTCCCGCGCCACCATCCGGTGGTGTTCCAGTGCCACGGCCAGCCGGTGGGCCGTGGGTCGTGCGAGCCCGGTGGCCGCGACCAACCCCGCGAGGGTGGCCGGACCGGACTCCAGGGCGCTCAAGACGAGAGCCGCCTTGTCGAGAACGCCGACGCCGCTAGAGTTGTCCATGCGTCGATACTCGCGTCTCACTCTGTGAAACGCAAGTTCAAATTTCCGTGGAACGCGCCACTCTGTACGAGCGATCCGCGGACCAACGGATTTCGCGGCCGACGTACGGCACGAGGGGTACGGGCGTCGGCGAACAGATTCTCTAGTTGGGCCGGCGAAGCGGCCGGTCGGAGGGAAAGCGATGGGTAGGACACTCGCGGAGAAGGTCTGGGACGACCACGTCGTCCGGCGCGCCGAGGGCGAGCCCGACCTCCTCTACATCGATCTGCACCTGCTGCACGAGGTGACCAGCCCCCAGGCCTTCGACGGCCTCCGCCAGGCCGGCCGCCAGGTGCGGCGGCTCGACCTCACCATCGCGACCGAGGATCACAACACCCCGACCCTCGACATCGACAAGCCCATCGCCGACCCCGTCTCGCGGGCCCAGCTGGAGACGCTGCGCAAGAACTGCGCCGACTTCGGCGTACGCCTGCACCCGCTGGGCGACGTCGAGCAGGGCGTCGTCCACGTGGTGGGACCGCAGCTGGGCCTCACGCAGCCGGGCACCACCGTGGTCTGCGGCGACTCCCACACCTCCACGCACGGCGCCTTCGGGGCGCTGGCCTTCGGAATCGGCACCTCGCAGGTCGAGCACGTCCTGGCCACCCAGACGCTGCCGATGGCCCGCCCCAAGACCATGGCCATCACCGTCGAGGGCGAACTGCCCGAGGACGTCACGGCCAAGGACCTGATCCTCGCCGTCATCGCGAAGATCGGCACCGGCGGCGGCCAGGGCTACGTCCTGGAGTACCGCGGCCCGGCCATCGAGAAGCTCTCGATGGAGGCCCGCATGACCATTTGCAACATGTCCATCGAGGCGGGCGCCCGCGCCGGCATGATCGCCCCGGACCGGACCACCTTCGACTACATCCAGGGCCGCCCCCACGCCCCCGAGGGCGCGGACTGGGACGCCGCGGTGGCGTACTGGCAGACCCTGAAGACGGACGAGGACGCGGTCTTCGACGCCGAGGTCCGCATCGACGCCGCCTCGCTGGCGCCGTTCGTCACCTGGGGCACCAACCCCGGCCAGGGAGCACCGCTTTCGTCGCACGTCCCCGACCCGGCTTCGTACGAAGACGCTTCGGAGCGCAACGCCGCCGAAAAGGCCCTGGAGTACATGGGGTTGACCGCGGGGCAGCCGCTGCGCGACATCAAGGTCGACACCGTCTTCGTAGGTTCGTGCACCAACGGCCGCATCGAGGACCTGCGCGCGGCCGCCTCCATCGTCGAGGGCCGCAAAGTCGCCGACGGCGTACGGATGCTGGTCGTGCCCGGCTCGGTGCGGGTCTCCCTGCAAGCCGTCGCGGAGGGCCTGGACAAGGTCTTCACCGCCGCCGGCGCCGAATGGCGGCACGCGGGCTGCTCGATGTGCCTGGGCATGAACCCCGACCAACTGGCCCCCGGCGAGCGTTCGGCGTCCACGTCCAACCGCAACTTCGAGGGCAGGCAGGGCAAGGGCGGCCGCACCCATCTGGTCTCCCCGCAGGTCGCCGCCGCCACCGCGGTCACCGGCCATCTGGCCTCGCCCGCCGATCTGTCCGACGCCCCCGTGACCGCCGGAGTCTGAGAACCATGGAAGCATTCACCACGCACACCGGCCGGGCCGTCCCGCTGCGCCGCAGCAACGTCGACACCGACCAGATCATCCCCGCCCACTGGCTGAAGAAGGTCACCAGGGACGGCTTCGAGGACGGCCTCTTCGAGGCCTGGCGCAAGGACCCGGAGTTCGTGCTCAACAAGCCCGAGCGCCAGGGCGCCACCGTCCTGGTCGCCGGACCCGACTTCGGCACCGGCTCCTCCCGTGAGCACGCCGTGTGGGCGCTGCAGAACTTCGGCTTCAAAACCGTCGTCTCCTCCCGCTTCGCCGACATCTTCCGGGGCAACTCGCTGAAGAACGGCCTGCTCACCGTGGTACTCGACCAGCAGGTCGTGGACGCGCTGTGGGAGCTGACGGAGAAGGACCCGCAGGCCGAGGTCACCGTCGACCTGCGGGACCGCCAGGTCCGGGCCGAGGGCATCACCGCCGACTTCGAACTCGACGAGAACGCCCGCTGGCGGCTGCTGAACGGCCTGGACGACATCAGCATCACGCTGCGGAACGAGCCGGACATCGCCGCCTACGAGACCAAGCGGCCCTCGTACAAGCCGCGGACCACCCGGGTCTGACCCCCGCGCGGCACCCCGCGGAGCCCTGATGTACCCCCAATCGTGGACGGTTGGGGGTACATCTGTGTCTGCCCCCGGGAAGGGCCCCGATGGCCTGAACGGGTGGAGTCAACTCCCGTGATTCGGCCGGAAGAAGAGGCCGGAAATCCCCTTGTACTCGGCTGGAGCGGGTACCCTCATGAAGGCGCCGGACGGCGGTAGTTACCCCCTGCGGAGGCGACAACTCGCCCCAGATGGCACAATCGGTGCATGGGACGCGACAGCCAACTCGAGCTCTACGGGCTCGTCGCGGACCAACTGAAGGAAGCGCACTCCCGAGTGCGCGCACTGCAAGTCCCGGAGGGCGTACGGATGGCGCTGACCCGGAAGCTGCTGGTCATTACGGCCGCGGCCAAACACGATCTCGCCGGTGCGGCAAGGCGTCTGGAGCGTTTGATGGCTTCCCTCGACGAAGCGGACGAGGGCCGATTCCCCGAAGACACCTGAGTGTCGAGCCTCAACGGGCCTTCGCGGAACTCCGAGATGGGCCAGTTCGTTGCGGCACAAGGGTGATTAGCCCGTTTCGTGTTTGATTTGCGGTATATATCTGCCTAACGTGCGAAAAAGCCGGAGTATTTCGCTCCCGGCAATGTCTCCGAAGGGGAAGACGTGAACAAGGCGCAGCTCGTAGAAGCGATTGCCGACAAGGTGGGGGGCCGTCAGCAGGCCGCCGACGCCGTGGACGCGGTCCTGGACGCCATCGTCCGTGCCGTGGTCGGCGGTGACCGCGTTTCGGTCACCGGCTTCGGCTCGTTCGAGAAGGTCGACCGCCCGGCCCGCTACGCCCGCAACCCGCAGACGGGGGAGCGCGTGCGGGTCAAGAAGACCTCGGTCCCGCGTTTCCGCGCCGGTCAGGGCTTCAAGGACCTGGTGAGCGGCTCCAAGAAGCTCCCGAAGAACGATGTCGCGGTCAAGAAGGCGCCCAAGGGCAGCCTGACCGGCGGCGCTTCCGCGACGGTCAAGAAGGCGGCCGCCAAGAAGGCCACCACCGCCAAGAAGGCCACGGCGAAGAAGACCACCGCCAAGAAGGCCACCCCGGCGGCGAAGAAGACCACGGCGACCGCCAAGAAGGCCACGGCGACGGCGAAGAAGACCACCGCCAAGAAGGCCACGGCGACGCCCGCGGCGAAGAAGACCACGGCGACGGCCAAGAAGACCACCGCCAAGAAGGCCACGCCCGCCGCCAAGAAGGCCGCCACGGCGAAGAAGACCGCGCCCGCCGCCAAGAAGGCCGCCACGGCGAAGAAGACCGCGCCCGCCAAGAAGGCGACCACGCGCAAGACGACCGCCAAGAAGGCCACCGCCCGCAAGAAGTAAGAGCGGGCACAAGGGCACTCACGCGCCGGGCCGGACTCCCACGGGGGAGCCCGGCCCGCGTCGTGTGTCCCAGTCGTGTGTCCCAAGGGGCGGCCCCGCCCCGGCCGGCTCCAGGTGCCTCAGAAGGTCTGGAGCGTCACCAGGGTGATGCGGCGCGCCTCGCCCTCGCCCTCGACCTCGATCCGCACCCGCTGCCCCGGCCGCAGCAGCCGCAGCCCGCCCGCGTCGAACGCGGGGGCCGCGAAGGGCACCGGCGTGCCGTCGTCGAGCAGCACGCTGCCGCTGCGGGTCTCGGAGTCGTATGTGTACGCGGTCGCCTGCATGGCAGCAGCGTACTCAGTCCGCGATGAGCAGTCGGGCGGCGGCCGCGGAAGTGCGCGGTCCCACGCCCAGCGCGAGCGCGGCCCGCAGGTCCTCGCCGGTGTCCACGTCCTGGCGCACGGAATCGACGTCGGCGAGCGTCAGTTCCACGGCTCCGGACGCCGTGTGCCGCGCGCGCGACGCCGTGCCGAATGCGGGGCGCAATTCCATGCCGGCCACGGCGGCCAGCAGTGTCGTCCCGATTCCGGCGGCATCCGGCAGGAATGCCCGGGGAAATTGGCCGGCCCGGTCCAGAACCCGACCCAATTCCATGGGGCGCAGCGCGGGCAGATCGGCGTTCAAAGCGGCGACGGGTGCTTCGGGCCGTTCGGCGCGCACGGATGCGGCGCCGTGCCGCAGCGCGGCGTTCAGACCGTTTCCGGGCTCATCGGCGATGATTCGGGCCCCCAGTGCCGACAGCTCGCGGCGCGCGAGGGCGTCATCCGTGACGACCGCCACATCCCGTACCGCGGGGCAGGCCACCGCGGCGGCCACGGTGTCCTGCGCGAACGCCAGGGCGAGGCCGGGGCGCAGACCGTCGCCGGCGGTGGCGGCGAGCCTGCTCTTGGCGCGCGCCAGCGGCTTCAGGGGTATGACCAGGGTCCACTGCACGGGCGCTCCGTCCTTGTCGTCGCGCCCATTGTGACCCGCTCGCCGCGGGGGGTGGCGGCGGACGGGTGGGCGTACGGTGTTCTCGACAGACCGGCAGCCTGGGGTGACACTTGTGCGGCCGCCCAGGTTCATGGAGGAAAGGTGTCCGTGTGTCCCGCCGCAGAATCGGCTTCTGGTACCGCCTTGCGGCGGTGATCGCAAAACCGCCGCTGGTGGTTCTGTTCAAGCGGGACTGGCGTGGAATGGAACACATTCCGGCCGACGGCGGATTCATCACGGCGGTGAATCACAACTCGCATATCGACCCGTTGTCGTACGCCCACTACCAGTACAACACGGGACGGGTGCCGCGTTTCCTGGCAAAGGACGGCCTTTTCCGGGACGGCTTTGTCGGCAGGGTCATGAAGGGCACGGGCCAGATCCCGGTCTACCGCGAGACCACGAACGCGCTGGACGCCTTCCGCGCCGCGGTCGACGCCATCGAGCGCGGTGAGTGCGTCGCGTTCTACCCCGAGGGCACGCTCACCCGGGACCCCGACATGTGGCCGATGACCGCCAAGTCCGGTGCCGCGCGGGTCGCCCTGGAGACCAAGTGCCCGGTGATCCCCGTGGCGCAGTGGGGTGCCAACCTCGCGCTGCCGCCGTACAGCAAGAAGCCCTCCCTCTTCCCGCGCAAGACCCTTCAGGTGAAGGCCGGGGCCCCCGTCGACCTGTCGCGCTTCCTCGACAAGGAGCCGACGCCCGAGGTGCTCCGCGAGGCGACCGAGGCCATCATGGCCGCGATCACCGAACTCCTGGAGGAGATCCGCGGCGAGAAGGCCCCCGACCGGCCCTACGACCCCCGCCGGGCCCGGCTGGAGCAGCGACGCAAGGCAGCGGCCCGCAGGGCCCGGCGGGGCAGCGCGGACAGCACCACGGACAGCACCTCGGAGGACAGCAAGTGACGAACCCCCTGCACCCGGCAGGTGCCGTGAAGGCCGCCGTCTTCGGAACGGGCTCCTGGGGTACGGCCTTCGGCATGGTGCTCGCCGACGCGGGGTGCGACGTCACCCTGTGGGGACGGCGCCCCGAACTCGCCGAGGCGGTCAACTCCACGCGGACCAACCCCGACTACCTCCCCGGCGTCGAGCTGCCCGAGAACCTGAGGGCCACCACCGACCCCGCCGAGGCCGCCGAGGGCGCCGACTTCACCGTGCTCGCCGTGCCCTCGCAGACGCTGCGCGGCAACCTCGCCGCGTGGGCCCCGCTGCTGGCCCCCGACACCGTCCTCGTCTCCCTGATGAAGGGCGTGGAGCTGGGTTCCGCGATGCGCATGAGCGAGGTCATCGGGGACGTCACCAAGGTCCCCGCCGACCGCGTCGCCGTCGTCACGGGGCCCAACCTGGCCCGTGAGATCGCCGCCCGGCAGCCCGCCGCCGCCGTGGTCGCCTGCGAGGACGAGGCGGTCGCCCAACGCCTGCAGCGGGCCTGCCACACGCCGTACTTCCGCCCGTACACCAACACCGACGTGGTCGGCTGCGAGCTGGGCGGTGCCGTGAAGAACGTCATCGGCCTCGCGGTCGGCATCGCGGACGGCATGGGCCTCGGCGACAACGCCAAGGGCTCCCTCATCACCCGCGGCCTCGCGGAGACCACCCGGCTCGGACGGGCGATGGGCGCCGACCCGCTGACGTTCGCCGGACTGGCGGGCCTCGGCGACCTGGTGGCCACCTGCTCCTCGCCGCTCTCGCGCAACCACACCTTCGGCACCAACCTCGGCAAGGGCATGACGCTGGAGGAGACCATCGCGGTCACCAGGCAGACCGCCGAGGGCGTCAAGTCCTGCGAGTCCGTGCTGGATCTGGCCCGCAGGCACGGCGTCGACATGCCGATCACGGAGACCGTCGTCGGCATCGTGCACGACGGCACGCCCCCGGTGGTGGCCCTCAAGGAGCTGATGGCGCGCAGCGCGGGCCCCGAGCGTCGCTGACTGTTCCCCGGGCAGCGGGTACGCTCAACGCGATATGAGCAGCGAGAACCTCCCCCCGAGCCCTGAAGCGAGCCCCGAGTCGAGCTCCGGGCAGCAGCTCCGCAAGCCGCGCGTGGCCGTCGTCTTCGGCGGCCGCAGCTCGGAGCACGGCATCTCCGTGGTGACGGCCGGCGCCATCCTGAGCGCCATCGACCGCACCAAGTACGACGTCCTGCCCATCGGCATCACCACCGACGGCCGTTGGGCCCTGACGGCGGACGAGCCGGAGCGGATGGCCATCACGGACCGCAGGATGCCGAGCGTCGCCGAGATCGCCGACTCCCTGGAGGGCGGCGTCGTCCTGCCGCTCGACCCGGGCAACCGCGAGGTCGTCTACAGCGAGCCCGGCTCCGTGCCCAAGGCGCTCGGCGACGTCGACGTCGTCTTCCCGATGCTGCACGGCCCCTACGGAGAGGACGGCACCCTCCAGGGGCTGCTCGAACTCTCCGGAGTGCCCTACGTCGGCTCCGGTGTCCTCGCCTCGGCCGTCGGCCAGGACAAGGACTACATGAAGCGGGTGTTCACCTCCTTCGGGCTGAACGTCGGCCCCTACCTGGTGATCCGCCCGCGCGAGTGGCGCCAGGACGAGGCGGGCGCCCGGCAGCGCATCGCGGACTTCGCCGGCGAGCACGGCTGGCCGTTGTTCATCAAGCCCGCGCGTGCGGGCTCCTCGATCGGCATCACCAAGGTCGACTCCTTCGAGGGCCTGGACGAGGCGATCGCCGAGGCGCAGCGCCACGACCCGAAGATCCTCGTCGAGGCGCTGCTGCGCGGCCGCGAGATCGAGTGCGGCGTCCTGGAGTTCGAGGACGGCCCGCGCGCGAGCGTCCCGGCCGAGATCCCGCCGGTGCAGACGCACGACTACTACGACTTCGAGGCGAAGTACATCGACTCGACGCCCGGTATCGTGCCCGCCCCGCTGACGCCCGAGGAGACCGAGGAGATCCAGCGGCTCGCGGTCGAGGCGTTCGAGGCGGCGTCCTGCGAGGGCCTGGTGCGCGCCGACTTCTTCCTCACCGAGGACGGCCGGTTCGTGATCAACGAGATCAACACGATGCCGGGCTTCACGCCGATCTCGATGTACCCGCAGATGTGGGAGAAGAGTGGCGTCCCCTACGCGGAGCTGGTGGACCGCCTCATCCAGGCGGCGCTGAACCGCTCCACGGGCCTGCGCTAGTCCATCGGCCCGAGGGCGTCAGGCGATGCCCTTGGGGATGGTCCTCTTGATGGGGGCGGCGAAGTCCGTGAGCGGGCCGAGGCCGTCCCCCGTCCGCTCCTTGGGCAGCGTGACCTCGACATAGGCGAGCCGCGCCCCGGTGGTGAACGTGTACGACCCGTCCTCGCGCTTCTGCAGGAGCCAGGCGACGCCGTTCACCCGCACACCGTTCTGCCCGGCGTAGGCGGGATCGATCATCTCGGGGGGCCGCTCGACGCCGCAGCGCAGTATGATCGCCGGGTCTCCCCACCCGGCGGTCAGCTCCGACTTCGGCCCGGGGTCGGTGCGCTCCAGCCCGTCGATCTTCTTCGGGAGCTGTTCGTGCAGGTCCCGGCAGAGCCCCGCCGCCTTGGCACCCGGGGACGGAACCACCACCGACGCCCGATCGTCCGCGGCCGAGCAGGCCGCCGTCGTGAGCGACAGGGCAAGAGCGGACGTGGCGACAAGGCGGCGGCGCCGGAGACGAGCGATGTTCACCGGGTCAGGGTAGACGGGGGCTACAAGTGCACGACCGGGCAGGTCAGGGTGCGGGTGATGCCGTCCACTTGCTGGACCTTGGCGACCACCATGCGGCCGAGCTCGTCCACCGTGTCCGCCTGGGCTCGCACGATGACATCGTAGGGACCGGTGACGTCCTCGGCCTGGATCACTCCCGGGATCTTGCCGATCAGCTCGGCGACGGTCGACGCCTTGCCGACCTCTGTCTGGATCAGGATGTACGCCTGTACCACGGAACCTCCAGGGCGGCGACGAGGATCATGTGGGGAGAAGGGACGCCACGGTACCGCGTCGCCGCGCGTCACGGGGAGACCCGGGCGAACCGCGGCGTGCACATCGTGGTGGACGGACAACACGACTCGACGGTCACGTCGACCGTACCGACGACAGTGACGGCTCGCGACCGGGGGCCGGGCAGCGCGAAAGGGCATGGTGAGACTCGGTGAAGGGAACCGTGGGCGAATTGGGGGAGTTCGGGCTCATCAGAGAGCTCACCTCGCGGCTCACCTCCACTCCGGCCGTACGGCTCGGCCCCGGCGACGACGCCGCGGTCGTGTCCGCTCCGGACCGCAGGGTCGTGGCGAGCACCGACATCCTCCTGGAGGGGCGGCACTTCCGCCGCGACTGGTCCACCGCCTACGACGTGGGCCGCAAGGCCGCCGCGCAGAACCTCGCCGACATCGCCGCCATGGGCGCGGTGCCGACCGCGCTGCTGCTCGGCCTCGTGGTGCCGGCCGACCTTCCCGCCAACTGGCCCACCGAGCTGATGGACGGCCTCAGGGACGAGTGCCAGGTCGCGGGCGCGGCCGTCGTCGGCGGGGACGTCGTGCGCGGCGACACCATCACCGTCGCCATCACGGCCCTCGGCGATCTGCGCAACCACGAGCCGGTCACGCGGGCGGGCGCCCGGCCCGGCGACGTCGTCGCCGTCACCGGCTGGCTGGGCTGGTCCGCCGCCGGCCACGCGGTGCTCTCCCGGGGCTTCCGCTCGCCACGCGCCTTCGTGGAGGCCCACCGCAGGCCCGAGCCGCCCTACCACGCGGGCCCCGCCGCGGCCGGACTCGGCGCGACCTCCATGACGGACGTCAGCGACGGGCTCATCGCCGACCTCGGCCACATCGCCGAGTCGAGCAAGGTACGCATCGACATCCGCTCCGGTGACGTCGACGTGCCCACCCAGATGAACGACATCGGCCAGGCCGTCGGCGTCGACCCGCTCCAGTGGGTGCTCAACGGCGGCGAGGACCACGCGATCGTCGCGACGTTCCCGCCCGACGTGAAGCTGCCCGCCCGCTGGAAGGTCATCGGCGAGGTCCTCAACCCCTCGGCGCTGCCCCAGGTGACCGTGGACGGCGCGCCCTGGACCAGCAAGGGCTGGGACCACTTCGGGGACAACGGGGACGCCGAGTGAGCGCGCCGCCGCGGGTGCTCACCGTCGCCGGGTCCGACTCCGGGGGCGGCGCCGGCATCCAGGCCGACCTCAAGACCATGCTCGCCCTCGGCACCCACGGCATGAGCGTCGTCACGGCCGTCACCGCACAGAACTCCCTGGGCGTGCAGGGCTCTTGGGAGCTGTCGGCGGACGCGGTGCGGGCCCAGTACCGCAGCGTCGTGGACGACATCGGCGTACAGGCCGTGAAGACCGGCATGCTCGCCTCGGCCGAACTGGTCGAGACCGTCGCCGACTTGCTGGCGGGCACGGACGCGCCCGCCGTGGTCGACCCGGTCGGCGTCTCCAAGCACGGCGACCCGCTGCTCGCGGCCTCCGCCCTGGACTGCGTCCGCGCGAAGCTGCTGCCGGTGGCGACGGTCGCGACACCCAACCTGGACGAGGTCGCCCAGCTCACCGGCGTCGAGGTCACGTCGGAGGACGACCTGCGCCGCGCGGCCGCCGCCGTCCTCGCGTACGGCCCCAAGTGGGTACTCATCAAGGGCGGCCACCTGCGCGGCGACGCGGTGGACCTGCTCACCGACGGCTCCGAGGCGCACGTGCTGCGCGCCCCGCGCCTCGACAACCGTCACACCCACGGGACCGGCTGCACCCTGGCCGCCGCGATCGCGGCGCACCTGGCGCGGGGACAGGGCGTGCCGGAGGCGGTGGCGGCGGCCAAGGAGTACGTCACCGGGGCGATCGCCGCCGGGTACGCGCTCGGCGCCGGGATCGGCCCCGTGGATCACGGCTGGCGGTTCCGGCAGGCGTAGGCCTCGCCCCACGCGCGTGAGGGCACGAAAAAGCCGGCTCCCCGAGGGGAGCCGGCTGATTCAGCAACCAGCTAGGTGCCGCGCTGACGTCAGCGCGAGACCTTGCCGGCCTTGATGCACGAGGTGCAGGCGTTGAGGCGCTTCGGCGTCCCGCTCACCACGGCACGCACACGCTGGATGTTCGGGTTCCAGCGACGGGGCGTACGGCGGTGCGAGTGCGAGATGTTGTTGCCGAAGCCCGGCCCCTTGCCGCAGACGTCGCAGTTGGCAGCCACGGGTCACTCCAAAGACTTCAGATGCACTTACGGTTAATCCCGGCATGCCGAGATCAGTGCAATGATCGAAGTGGCGTTGCCAGGAGGAATGTCCCGATGAGTATCGGGCAACCGGAGCAGCATACAACGACTGCTTCGGTACAACGAAACTACCACGGCTCGCCCGGCCCCCGCCCCGGGCCCCGTGTTCACCCTCGGTCTACGCTGCGTCCATTCCGGATGGTCAAGGAGGCGAACAGGTGCCGCAGAACCTTGACGCGGTCGCGGTGCGCGCCTGGTGCCGACTGGCTCTGGACGCCCTCGGCAGGGCCCGCGAGGAGATCGACTCCATCAACGTCTACCCCGTCGCGGACGGGGACACGGGCACGAACCTCTACCTGACCGTGGAATCGGCGTCCCAGGCGGTCGACGCGGCCTTCACGGGGCACGAACCGGCGCTTCCCTCGCTGGCGGAAACGGTGCGGGCGATGGCGCACGGGGCGCTCATCGGGGCCCGCGGCAACTCGGGGACGATCTTGTCCCAGCTGCTGCGGGGGATGGCCCAGGTCCTCGCGGGACCCGCCGGCGACCAGGAGGACGGCCACTTCTCGGCCGACGCCACCGGTGACGCGGATCACGTCGACGCCCGCACCCTCGCACTCGCCCTGCACCGGGCCGCGGAGTCCGCGTACGAAGCCGTCGCGCACCCCGTCGAGGGCACCGTCCTCACGGTGGCCACCGCGGCGGCCCGGGCGGCCGGGGCGGCGGAGGGCGCCGACTGCGCGACGGTGGCCGAAGCCGCGTACGAGGGCGCCTGCGCGGCCCTGGACGCGACCCCGGGCCAGCTCGCCGTGCTGGGGCGTGCGGGAGTGGTGGACGCCGGCGGGCGCGGCCTCGTCGCGGTGCTCGGGGCGCTCGTGGGGGCACTGTCGGGCGGCACGGTCGCGCGCAGGGCGGCCGACGGCGCTCACGCGCGCGTGAGCGCCGAGGAGAGCGGCGAGTGCGAGGAGAGTCCGGCCGAGGGGGGCGGCCCCGCGTTCGAGGTGATCTACCTCCTGGAGGCCGACGACAGCGCGGTGGCACGGCTGCGGGCCCGGCTCGACCGGCTCGGCGACTCGCTCGTCGTGGTCGGCGGCGACGGGCTGTGGAACGTCCACGTCCACGTCGACGACGCGGGAGCCGCCGTGGAGGCGGGCGTCGAGGCGGGCCGCCCACACCGCATCCGCATCACCCACTTCGGGGCGGACGACGTCCACACCACCCCGCGGCCGCCCCGGGAACGTACGCAGCGGGCCATCGTCGCCGTCGTCCCCGGAGAGGGCCTCGCCGGTCTCTACGCCGAGGCCGGGGCGACCACGGTGCCCGCGCGCGTGGGGGAGCCGCCCGCGAGCGGCGAGCTGGTCGACGCCATCCGCAGGGCGCACGCGCACGAGGTCGTGCTCCTGCCCAACGACGCCGAGCTGCGCCACACCGCGGCCGCCGCCGCGCAGCAGGCCAGGACGGAAGGCGTGCGCGTCGCCCTGATCCCGACCCGCTCCGCGGTGCAGGGCATCGCGGCCCTCGCCGTGCACGCGCCCGACCGCCCCTTCGACGAGGACGTCGTCGCCATGACGTCCGCGGCCGGCGCGACCCGCTACGGCGAGCTGACCGTCGCCGAACGGCAGTCCTGGACCATGGCGGGCATCTGCCAGGCCGGCGACGTCCTCGGCCTGATCGACGGCGACGTCGCGGTGATCGGCTCCCAGGTCGCCCCCACCGCCACCGCCGTCCTGGACCGCATGCTGTCGGGGGGCGGCGAGATGGTCACGCTCGTGCTCGGCGAATCCGTCCCGGACACCGTCGCCGGGCGGTTGGAGAAGCACGTGCGCGAGACGTACCTGGCCGTCGACACGGTCGTCTACCGCGGCGGCCGGCAGTCCGCGCTGATGCTGATCGGCGTGGAGTGACCCCCTCGCCGAGCGGCGGGCAGGGGGGAGCTGCGGCGGATTGTCAGTGCCGTGGTGTGCAATGGATCTCGTGCCCGCGCTCGAAGAACCCCTGAAGAAAGTGGTCGGCCCCGCCACCGCGAAGGTGATGGCCGAGCACCTCGACCTGCACACGGTCGGCGACCTCCTGCACCACTACCCCCGGCGGTACGCCGAGCGGGGCGAGCTGACCCGCCTCGCCGACCTCCCCCTGGACGAGCACGTCACGGTGGTCGCCCAGGTCGCGAGCGCGCGCCTGCACACGTTCACGTCCGCCAAGGCGCCCCGCGGCCAGGGCCAGCGCCTGGAGGTCACCATCACGGACGGCAGCGGCGAGCTGCGCCTGGTCTTCTTCGGCCGAGGCGTCCACAAGCCGCACACGGAGCTGCTGCCCGGCACCCGCGCGATGTTCGCGGGCAAGGTCTCCGTCTTCAACCACCGCCTCCAGCTCGCCCACCCCGCCTACGAACCGCTGCGCGGCGGCGACCCGGACGCGGTGGACAGCTGGGCGGGCGCGCTCATCCCGATCTACCCCGCCTGCAAGCAGCTGGAGTCCTGGAAGATCGCCAAGTCCGTCGAGACGGTCCTGCCCAGCGCCCCGGAGGCCCTCGACCCCCTGCCCGCCTCCCTCAGGGAGGGCCGCGCCCTCGTCCCGCTGCCCGAGGCGCTCCTGAAGATCCACCGGCCGCACTCCAAGGCGGACATCGCCGCCGCCCGCGACCGGCTGAAGTGGGACGAGGCCTTCGTCCTCCAGGTCGCCCTGGCCCGGCGCAGGCACGCCGACGGGCAACTGCCCGCCGTCGCCCGCAGGCCCAAGGAGGGCGGCCTGCTCGACGCCTTCGACGCCAAGCTGCCCTTCACGCTCACCGAGGGCCAGCAGAAGGTCTCCAAGGAGATCTTCGACGACCTCGCCACCGAGCACCCGATGCACCGCCTCCTCCAGGGCGAGGTCGGTTCCGGCAAGACGATGGTCGCCCTGCGCGCCATGCTCGCCGTCGTGGACGCGGGCGGCCAGGCCGCGATGCTCGCGCCCACCGAGGTCCTCGCCCAGCAGCACCACCGCTCCATCGTGGAGATGATGGGCGAGCTGGCCGAGGGCGGCCTGCTCGGCGGCGCGGAGCAGGGCACCAAGGTCACGCTGCTCACCGGCTCCATGGGCACCGCCGCCCGCCGCCAGGCCCTGCTCGACCTGGTCACCGGCGAGGCCGGCATCGTCATCGGCACCCACGCGCTCATCGAGGACAAGGTGCGGTTCCACGACCTCGGTCTGGTCGTCGTCGACGAGCAGCACCGCTTCGGCGTGGAGCAGCGCGACGCCCTGCGCGGCAAGGGCAAGCAGCCCCCGCACCTGCTGGTCATGACGGCCACGCCCATTCCCCGCACGGTCGCGATGACCGTCTTCGGGGACCTGGAGACATCCGTCCTGGACCAGCTGCCCGCCGGGCGCTCGCCGATCGCCAGCCATGTCGTGCCCGCCGAGGAGAAGCCGCACTTCCTCGCCCGCGCGTGGGAGCGCGTGCGCGAAGAGGTGGAGAAGGGCCACCAGGCGTACGTGGTGTGCCCCCGCATCGGTGACGACCCCGACGAAGCCGCCGGCCCCGCGAAGGGGGCCAAGAAGGGCGCGGGGAAGAAGTCCGCCGAGGAGAAGGCCCAGGAGGCGGCCACCGCCGAGAAGCGGCCCCCGCTCGCCGTGCTCGAGGTCGCCGAGCAGCTCGCGCGCGGCCCCCTCCAGGGGCTGGCGGTGGAGGTCCTGCACGGCCGCATGCAGCCCGACGACAAGGACGCCGTGATGCGCCGCTTCGCCGCCGGCGAGACGCAGGTCCTGGTCGCGACGACGGTCATCGAGGTCGGGGTGAACGTCCCGAACGCCACCGCCATGGTGATCATGGACGCGGACCGCTTCGGCGTCTCCCAGCTGCACCAGCTGCGCGGCCGCGTCGGCCGCGGCTCGGCCCCCGGCCTGTGCCTGCTGGTCACCGACATGCCCGAGGCGAGCCCCGCCCGCGCCCGCCTCGGCGCCGTCGCCGCCACCCTGGACGGCTTCGAGCTGTCCCGCATCGACCTGGAGCAGCGGCGCGAGGGCGATGTGCTGGGCCAGGCCCAGTCCGGGGTGCGCTCCTCGCTGCGGATGCTCGCGGTCATCGACGACGAGGAGGTCATCGCCGCCGCCCGCGAGGAAGCGGCCGCGGTGGTCGCCAAGGACCCCGACCTGGAGCACCTGCCGGAGCTGCGCACCGCCCTGGACGCCCTGCTCGACGCCGAGCGCGAGCAGTACCTCGACAAGGGGTGACGCCCGCGCACGCCATATCGTGGAGGGACCACCGCCCAGCCAGAAGGACTCAGATGACCCGCGTGATCGCCGGTGCGGCCGGCGGACGCCGCCTCGCCGTCCCGCCAGGGAACGGCACCCGCCCCACGTCCGACCGTGCGCGCGAGGGCCTCTTCTCCACCTGGCAGGCCCTCCAGGGCACGCTCGACGGAGCGCGCGTGCTCGACCTGTACGCGGGCTCCGGCGCCGTGGGCCTGGAGGCGCTCTCCCGGGGCGCCGCGCACACCCTGCTCGTCGAGGCCGACGCCCGGGCGGCCCGCACCATCCGGGAGAACGTGCGGGCGGTCGGCCTGCCCGGCGCCGAGGTCCGAGCGGGCAAAGCCGCCCAGATCGTCCGGCAGGGGGCGCCCTCCACCCCGTACGACCTGGTCTTCCTCGACCCGCCGTACGCCGTCACCGATGACGATCTTCGGGAGATCCTGCTCACACTCCGCTCGGAGGGGTGGCTCACGGCGGACGTGCTCGTCACCGTTGAACGCAGTACAAGAGGCGGGGAATTCGGCTGGCCGGAGGGTTTCGAGTCCCTCAGGTCCCGTCGCTACGGCGAAGGGACGTTTTGGTACGGTCGCGCCGCCTCTACGTGCGACGACTCAGTGATCGCGCCATGACCGGACCGGAGAGCGAGGGACTCACGTTGCGCCGCGCCGTATGTCCGGGGTCTTTCGACCCCATCACCAATGGACACCTCGACATCATCGCCCGCGCCTCCAAGCTGTACGACGTGGTGCACGTGGCGGTGATGATCAATCAGTCGAAGAAGGGCCTGTTCGAGATCGAGGAGCGGATCGACCTGATCCGCCAGGTCACGGCCGACTTCGGCAATGTCGAGGTCGAGTCCTTCCACGGCCTCCTCGTCGACTTCTGCAAGCAGCGCGACATCCCGGCCATCGTCAAGGGCCTGCGCGCGGTCAGCGACTTCGACTACGAACTCCAGATGGCCCAGATGAACAACGGCCTCTCGGGTGTCGAGACCCTGTTCGTCCCGACCAACCCCACCTACAGCTTCCTCTCCTCCTCGCTGGTCAAGGAGGTCGCGGCCTGGGGCGGTGACGTCGCGCACCTGCTGCCGCCGGTGGTCCACGCGGCCCTGGTCGAACGCCTGGGCGAGAAGTGACCCCCTGACGGCTCGTCATCCGGTGTCGGGCGGGCGCCCGTCGGCCTTACAGTCGTCCCGTCCGTCTCCCAACCAGCTGTAGAGAGTGGCGAGCACACGGTGGACGTGCAGAAGAAGATCGACGAGATCGTCCGGGCGATCGGCAGCGCCCGGTCCATGCCCATGTCGGCCTCGTGCGTGGTCAACCGCGCCGATCTGCTCTCGATGCTCGAAGAGGTGCGCCAGGCCCTGCCCGGCTCCCTCGCGCAGGCCGAGCAGCTCATCGGCGGCCGCGAGCAGCTGGTCGAGCAGGCCCGCCAGGAGGCGGAGCGGATCATCGAGAGCGCGCACGCCGAACGCGGCTCCCTGATCTCCGACACCGAGGTCGCCCGCCGCTCCCAGGACGAGGCCGACCGCATCCTCGCCGAGGCCCGCCGGGCCGCCGAGGAGGTCCGCGCCGAGGCCGACGACTACGTGGACGGCAAGCTCGCCAACTTCGAGGTCGTCCTCACCAAGACCCTCGGCTCGGTGGGCCGCGGCCGCGAGAAACTCCTCGGCACCGGCCCCGGCCTGGACGAGCACGGCTACGAGGACGAGGACGCCCCCGAGCGCAGCCACGACCCCGAGACCCTGCGCCGCGACGCCGACGCGTACGTCGACGCCAAGCTCGCCGCCTTCGAGGCGGTCCTCGCCAAGACCCTGGAGGCGGTCGGCCGGGGCCGCCAGACCCTGCACGGCCGGGCGCCCGCCGACGAGCTGAGCGCGCTCGGGGACATCCACACCACCCAGGGGCACACCACCGACGCGGAGTACCTCGCGGACCTCGCGGGCCCGGCCGCCGCCCCGGCCCCCCGGCAGGCCCCGGCGCCCCAGGCCCCACCGATCCCGCCCCAGCAGCCGTACACCCCCCAGCAGCCCGAGCCGGACCCGTACGGCTACCAGCACCAGGACGCGCACCAGGACCCGTACGGCTACCAGCAGCCGTACGGCCAGCAGGACCCTTATGGCTACCAGCACCAGGACCCCCGGCAGTACCAGGAGCCGCGGCAGCACGAGGAGCCGCAGCACCAGTACGGATACGCGCAGCAGGGCTACGAGCAGCCCCCGTACGAGGTGCCCGCCGCGCTGGAGGAGGCCAGCCTCTTCGACACGACCATGATCAGCGCTGAGGAGCTGCGCCGGTACGAGCAGGGGCGCCAGTAGCGCACCGGCCCGGATTGGGCCGTGGGCGAAAGGTCAAGTATCCTGGCTCTTCGGTCGCGCATACGTCCGCGACTTCGGCTGCCCGCCCAAGCCTCGGTTCCGAGGCACTGGACGCGGCGGCCCCTCCTCATGAACTTCCAGGATTCGAAAGCAGGAAAAGCCCTGAGTGCTCGCCTTGACCACCGCAACCCTCTCGTGTTCGACACACACGAGCTGGGTCGGCGTCCCGGTGCGCTGCAGCGGCTGACCCGTGAGATCGAGGCGCCCGGCCCGCCGGGCACCCTCGGCATCGAAGGGGTCATCGGAGTGCCGCAGGGCGCCCCGGTCCAGCTGGAGATCCGCCTTGAGTCGGTCATGGACGGGGTGCTTGTCACAGGCACCGCCCGTGCGTCGGCGCAGGGGGAGTGCGTAAGGTGTCTGGAGCCGCTAGAGCTGGAGCTCGACGCGGACTTCCAGGAGATGTTCTCGTACCCTGACGCCGACGACCGGGGCCGCAGCAGTGCGGAGCCGGCCGACGACGCCGAGGAAGACGAGGACAGGCTCTTCCTCGAGGACGGCTTGTTCGACCTCGAGCCTGTGCTGCGTGATGCGGTGGTGCTCGCACTGCCGATGCAGCCGGTGTGCCAGGAAGACTGCCCGGGCCTGTGCTCCCAGTGCGGAGTGCGGCTCGCGGACGACCCGGACCACCACCATGACGCCGTCGACATTCGTTGGGCGGCACTGCAGGGACTCGCCGGGACCATCCAGGACGGCGAGAAGGACGAGATGAGCGGCGCCGGCGAAGCGGGCGTCGACGAGAAGCAGGAGAAGTAGCCGTGGCTGTTCCGAAGCGGAAGATGTCGCGCAGCAACACGCGCCACCGCCGGTCGCAGTGGAAGGCTGCGGTCCCCACCCTGGTTTCGTGTGAGCGTTGCCAGGAGCCCAAGCAGCAGCACATCGCGTGCCCGAGCTGCGGCACCTACAACAAGCGCCAGGTCCTCGAGGTCTGAGCGGCTGGTGAGAGGCACCGTGTCTAGCCCCAAGAAGGCGGAAGACGCCAAGAAATTGGCGGAGACAACGGCCTCGTCCCACACGCTTCTGGAAGGGCGGCTCGGGTACAAGCTCGAGTCCGCCCTTCTGGTGCGTGCGCTGACCCACCGTTCGTACGCGTACGAGAACGGCGGCCTGCCGACGAACGAGCGTCTGGAGTTCCTCGGGGACTCCGTGCTCGGCCTCGTCGTCACGGACACGCTGTACCGCACCCACCCCGATCTGCCCGAAGGCCAGCTGGCCAAGTTGCGGGCCGCGGTGGTCAATTCGCGTGCGCTGGCGGAGGTCAGCCGCGGCCTCGAACTCGGCTCCTTCATCCGGCTCGGCCGGGGCGAAGAGGGCACGGGCGGCCGGGACAAGGCATCCATCCTCGCCGACACCCTGGAAGCGGTGATCGGCGCGGTCTATCTGGACCAGGGTCTGGACGCGGCGGGCGAGCTGGTGCACCGGCTCTTCGACCCGCTGATCGAAAAGTCCTCGAACCTGGGCGCGGGCCTGGACTGGAAGACCAGTCTCCAGGAGCTGACCGCGACGGAGGCCCTCGGCGTGCCCGAGTACCTCGTCACGGAGAGCGGCCCCGACCACGAGAAGACCTTTACTGCTGCCGCCCGCGTCGGAGGCGTCTCGTACGGCACCGGCACCGGCCGCAGCAAGAAGGAAGCGGAGCAGCAGGCCGCGGAGTCCGCCTGGCGTGCGATTCACGCCGCGGCGGACGAGCGGAAGAAGGCGGCCGAGGCCGCCGTCGCTGCCGCGCGGCCCGAGGGGATCGCCGACACCCCCTCGGTCTGACGGCCGCCTATCCTTTGATGCCGGTCGCCCCTCATGGGGCGGCCGGCATCGTGCGTGCTGGAGGAGACCAATGCCCGAGTTGCCCGAAGTCGAAGTCGTCCGGCGTGGCCTGGAGCGCTGGGTCAGCGGCCGGGTCGTCGCAGACGTGCAGGTACTGCACCCGCGCGCCGTGCGGCGCCACCTCGCGGGCGGGGAGGACTTCGGGGCCCGGCTCAAGGGGCACCGCGTCGGGCCCGCCCGGCGGCGCGGCAAGTACCTCTGGCTGCCGCTCGCCGACTCCGGGCAGTCGGTCCTCGCCCACCTCGGCATGAGCGGCCAGCTCCTGGTGCAGCCGCACGACGCCGCCGACGAGAAGCACCTGCGGATCCGGGTGCGCTTCGACGACGTCCAGAGCACCGAACTGCGCTTCGTCGACCAGCGGACCTTCGGCGGGCTCTCCCTCCACGACAACACCGCCGACGGCCTGCCCGACGTCATCGCGCACATCGCGCGGGACCCGCTCGACGCCGCGTTCGACGACGACGCCTTCCACCTCGCGCTGCGCCGCCGCCGTACGACGATCAAGCGGGCGCTGCTCGACCAGTCGCTGATCAGCGGCGTCGGCAACATCTACGCGGACGAGGCGCTGTGGCGCGCCCGACTGCACTACGAGCGGCCCACCGCCACCTTCACCCGCCCCCGCACGGCCGAACTCCTCGGCCACGTACGGGACGTGATGAACGCGGCCCTCGCCGTCGGCGGCACCAGCTTCGACAGCCTCTACGTCAACGTGAACGGCGAATCGGGCTACTTCGAGCGGTCGCTGGACGCCTACGGCCGCGAGGACCGGCCCTGCCGCCGCTGCGGCACCGCGATCCGTCGCCGCCCCTGGATGAACCGGTCCAGCTACTTCTGTCCGCGCTGTCAGCGGCCGCCGCGCGTGGCGTCGTAGCGCTCCCGCGCCTGGAGGACCTCGCCCTGGCGGTCCTCCACGAACTGGATCAGGCCGACCAGCCGCCCGGCGATCTCCCGCCCCAGCGCGGTGAGTTCGTAGTCGACGCGTGGCGGGTTGGTCGGCTGCGCGTCACGCCGCACCAGGCCGTCGCGCTCCAGGGCGTGCAGGGTCTGGGAGAGCATCTTCTCGCTCACCCCGTCGACACGGCGGCGCAGTTCGTTGAAGCGGAATGTGCCGTCGTGCAGCGCGCCGAGGGTGAGCGCGCCCCAGCGTCCGGTGACGTGCTCCAGCGTGCTCCGGGAGGAGCACTGCCGGGAGAACACGTCGTACGGCAGGTCCGTGGCGTCCATGAGGGCACCTTACTCCCGCACAGCGCTGACCGTGGGTTAGTGCCCTGCGTCGGTGCCTCACGGCGTCCGCGTAGGACTCAGAAGCCGAAGTCCTGCGTCCACCACGGGCCGCCCGGCGCGAAGTGGGCGCCGACTCCCATGGTCTTGTAGTCGCAGTTCAGGATGTTGGCGCGGTGGCCGGGACTGGCCATCCAGGCGGCCATCACCGCGCGGGCGTCGGCCTGGCCGCGGGCGATGTTCTCGCCGCCCAGGTTCGCGATGCCCGCCTTCTCGGCGCGGTCCCACGGTGTCGCGCCGTCCGGGTCGGTGTGGTCGAAGAAGCCGCGCTCGGCCATGTCCTCGCTGAAGCGGCCGGCCAGTGCGGCGAGCCCGCCGTCGGCGGTCACCGGACGGCAGCCGGTCTTGGCCCGCTCTTCGTTGACCAGCGTGAGCACCTGGGCCTCGGCGGCGCTCTCCCCGGAGGTCGACGGTGCCCTCGGCGCGGGAACCCGCGGCTTGCGCGCGGGCGGCTCCGCGGGCCTGCGGGAGGGTGCCGCCGTCGGCTTGCCCGCGTCATCGGGCTTCGGCGCCCGGGACGACGGCTTCTCCGAGGGCTTCCCCGCGGGCTTCTCGGACGGTGTCCGCGACGGCTTCGGGGCGGTCTTCGAGGGCGTGGGCTCAGGACTCCGGGAGCGGTCGGTGCCCCGGCTCGGCGACGGCTCACCGCGCTCGGCGCCGCCCTGCGAGCCACCCTGGGCGGCGACGTCGGCGGGAGCGCTCGCCGAGCGCACCTCGCCGGAACCGTCACCGCCACCGAGGCGGTAACCGTCGGTCCCGGGCAGGACGCCCGTGGCGACCGCGACGGCGCCCATCGCGACGGCGGCGGAGACACCGAGCAGACCGGTGCGCAGCGGGGCGGCGGCCCCGCCCCTGCGGCGGTGCGACACCGTCGCCGGGTGGCTGTCGGGGGTGGCGGCGGCCCGCACAGCGCCGGAGCGTCGGTGGCGTCCCATCTCCTGGCCTTTCGTTCTTTCGCGACGATCTTTATGATCAATGTTTATGATCAAGGGGACTCACCCATACGGGTGAGGTTCATCGAGTCGCGACTGTACGCGATGGCTTATGGGGCCGAAGTGCTCCAAGGGCAATTGGCCGGTTAGCGTGCACCCATGAATGAAGAAGTGCGACTCACCGCCTGGGTGCGGGGACGCGTTCAGGGTGTGGGTTTCCGCTGGTTCACCCGGGCCAAGGCCCTGGAGATCGGCGGCCTGAGTGGTTTTGCTCTCAATCTTCAGGACGGCCGCGTCCAAGTGGTCGCCGAAGGCCCCCTCGCCGGCTGCCAGGCACTGCTCGACTGGCTCCGCGAGGGCGACACACCCGGCCGGGTCGACGGCGTCACCGAGATCTGGGACACACCGCGTGGCATATACGAGACCTTCGCCATCCGCTGACCCTGACCCGGACGGACGTCACCGGACGGGTAGGGCGAGGTCCCCGTCCGGGTGTCCCGGGCAACTGCCCGCGGCAGGAAAGACCTGGTGGTTGCCAAGAACGACAGGGCGTGGCAGGCTCCGCGGATAACGATGATCTCCACGCCCCAAGGGCCCCGCAGGAGAAGCAGCGCCGCCTGGTCCAAGGCCGCGCGCCCCCGGGTCGCCCGCCGATACGGGGTGTGATCGTGTTGACCGTCAAACTTTTTGGTGAGACTCTGGAAGCCCCGCGCACCTTAACTGTTTGGCATGTGAGAACGGCCGGCAAGACCAGCAGAACAACGAGTGCCAAGCACCGCGGGTGCCATTCCCTCACGACCCACACCGCACCGCTTCGGTCGGTCACTCATTGTGGAGGACCATCCATCATGGCAAAGGCGCTTCTCGGTTACGTCGGCGGCAGCGACCCGCGACTCCTCGCCGAGATGCGACGGCTCCAGCAGCGCGTCCAGGACCTGGAATCCGAGCTCGTTCGGATCCAGCAGGAGAACGACGCGCTCGCGGCTGCCGCTTCTCACGAATCGCTCATGGAGAGCATCGACGTACCCCAGGCGGAGCCTGCGCTCACCTGACCGCACTTGATCCAGTAGCATCGGCGCCTTCCCGTGAAGGCACCTCGCGATAAGCACGTGGTCAGGCTGCCCTGTCAGCTGCTGTCTCCAGATCTGCAAGGGACGCTTCGGCGTCCCTTCTTTCTTTTCCCCCGCATACGCTGCTTCCTTTACCGTCTGATGTGCCCTGCACCTTCATCGGTGAAACGGTCAGTGAAAGGTAGAGTCCGACGGCGTGCATCTCAAGGCCCTGACCCTGCGCGGATTCAAGTCCTTCGCGTCGGCCACGACACTGAAGTTCGAACCGGGCATCACCTGCGTCGTCGGACCGAACGGCTCCGGCAAGTCCAACGTCGTGGACGCGCTCAGCTGGGTCATGGGGGAGCAGGGCGCCAAATCCCTGCGCGGCGGGAAGATGGAGGACGTCATCTTCGCCGGCACCACCGGGCGCCCCCCGCTCGGCCGCGCCGAGGTCTCCCTCACCATCGACAACTCCGACGGCGCCCTGCCCATCGAGTACGCCGAGGTCACCATCACGCGGATCATGTTCCGCAACGGCGGCAGCGAGTACCAGATCAACGGCGAGACCTGCCGCCTCCTCGACATCCAGGAACTGCTCTCCGACTCCGGCATCGGCCGCGAGATGCACGTCATCGTCGGCCAGGGCCAGCTCGACGGCGTGCTGCACGCCGACCCCATGGGGCGCCGCGCCTTCATCGAGGAGGCCGCGGGCGTCCTCAAGCACCGCAAGCGCAAAGAGAAGGCCCTGCGCAAGCTCGACGCGATGCGCGCCAACCTCGCCCGCGTCCAGGACCTGACCGACGAGCTGCGCCGCCAGCTCAAACCGCTCGGCCGGCAGGCCGCCGTGGCCCGCCGGGCCGCCGTCATCCAGGCCGATCTGCGTGACGCCCGGCTGCGGCTGCTCGCCGACGACCTCGTACGGCTGCGTCAGGCGCTGACCGCCGAGATCGCCGACGAGGCCGCCCTCAAGGAACGCAAGGAACGCGCCGAGTCCCTGCTCAAGGCCGCCCTCCAGCGCGAGGCACAGCTGGAGGAAGAGGTGCGGCGCCTCACCCCGCGCCTCCAGCGGGCCCAGCAGACCTGGTACGGACTCTCGCAGCTCGCCGAACGGGTGCGCGGCACCGTGTCGCTGGCCGACGCCCGGGTCAGGAGCGCCACCGCCGCGCCCCTCGAGGAGCGGCGCGGACGCGACCCCGAGGACATGGAGCGCGAGGCCGCGCGGATCCGGGAACAGGAAGCCGAGCTCACCGCCGCCCTGGAGGCCGCCGAGCGGGCGCTGGACGACACGGTCGCCCACCGTGCCGAGCTGGAGCGGCAGTTGGCGGTCGAGGAGCGGCGGCTCAAGGACGTGGCCCGGGCCATCGCCGACCGGCGCGAGGGCCTCGCCCGGCTCGGCGGCCAGGTCAACGCGGCCCGTTCGCGCGCCGCCTCCGCCCAGGCGGAGATCGACCGGCTGGCCCTCGCCAGGGACGAGGCCGCCGAGCGCGCGGTCGCCGCCCAGGAGGAGTACGAGCAGCTCAAGGCAGAGGTGGACGGGCTCGACGCGGACGACGCCGAGCTCGGCGCGCGGCACGACGCGGCCAAGCGGGACCTCACCGAGGCAGAGGCCGCGCTCACCGCGGCGCGGGAGGAGGCGACCGCCGCCGAGCGCAAGCGGGCCGCGGTCGCCGCCCGCCACGACGCGCTCGCCCTCGGACTGCGGCGCAAGGACGGCACCGGCGCGCTGCTCGCCGCCAGGGACCAGCTGACGGGCCTCCTCGGCCCCGCCGCCGAACTCCTCACCGTCGCCCCCGGATACGAGGTGCCGGTCGCCGCCGCGCTCGGCGCCGGGGCCGACGCCCTCGTGGTGAGCGGACCGGGCACCGCGGCCGACGCCATCCGGCTGCTGCGCAAGCAGGACGCGGGACGGGCGGCGCTGCTGCCGGCCGGCGCCCCGGACGAGGTACGGCCGGGGCGCGCCGATGGACCGCCGTACGTCGCGGATCTCGTGCGGGGACCCGAGGAGCTGATGCCGGCCGTGCGGCGGCTGCTGCGCGGGATCGTCGCCGTCGGCACGCTGGAGGACGCCGAGGACCTCGTCTACGCCCACCCGGAGCTGACCGCCGTCACCGCCGAGGGCGACCTGCTCGGCGCGCACTTCGCGCAGGGCGGCTCCGCCGGGGCGCCCAGCCTGCTGGAGGTGCAGGCCTCCGTGGACGAGGCCGCGGCGGAGCTGGCCGAACTGGCGGTGCGGTGCGAGGAACTGGCGGCGGAGCAGAGCCGGGCCGGGCAGCGGCGGGCGACATGCGCCGCGCTCGTCGAGGAGTTGGGGGAGCGGCGCAGGGCCGCCGACCGGGAGAAGTCCTCCGTAGCCCAGCAGTTGGGGCGGCTCGCGGGGCAGGCGCGGGGCGCCTCGGGCGAGGCCGAGCGGTCCGCCGCCGCGGCGGCCAAGGCCCAGCAGGCCCTGGAGCGCGCGGTCGAGGAGGCCGAGGAACTCGCGGAGCGGCTCGCGGTGGCCGAAGAGGCGGCCGCCTCCACCGAGGGCGGGGAGGAGGAGCCCGACACCTCCGTGCGCGACCGGCTCGCCGCCGACGGGGCCAACGCCCGCCAGACCGAGATGGAGGCCAGGCTCCAGGCGCGTACGCACGAGGAGCGGGTGAAAGGGCTCGCCGGGCGGGCCGACTCCCTGGACCGGGCCGCCCGCGCCGAGCGCGAGGCACGCGCGCGTGCCGAGCAGCGCAAGGCGCGGCTGCGCCATGAGGCCGCCGTCGCCGAAGCCGTCGCCTCCGGAGGGCGCCAGCTGCTCGCCCACGTCGAGGTCTCCCTCGTACGCGCCGACGAGGAGCGCGCCGCGGCCGAGCGGGCCAAGGAGGTGCGGGAGCGGGAACTGGCCGCCGAACGCGGCCGGGGGCGAGAGCTGAAGGCGGAACTCGACAAACTGACGGATTCAGTCCACCGCGGCGAGGTACTCGGTGCCGAGAAGCGGCTGCGGATCGAGCAGCTGGAGGCCAAGGCACTGGAGGAACTCGGTGTGGAACCGGCGGGACTCGTGGCCGACTACGGCCCCGACCAGCTCGTGCCGCCCTCGCCCCCCGCCGAGGGGGAGGAGCTGCCGCAGGACCCGGAGCACCCGCGCAACAGTCCGGTGCCGTTCGTCCGCGCCGAGCAGGAGAAGCGGCTCAAGTCAGCCGAACGGGCGTATCAGCAGCTCGGGAAAGTGAATCCGCTGGCCCTGGAGGAGTTCGCGGCGCTGGAGGAACGGCACCAGTTCCTCAGCGAGCAGCTGGAGGACCTGAAGAAGACGAGGGCCGACCTCCTCCAAGTGGTGAAGGAGGTCGACGAGCGCGTCGAGCAGGTCTTCACCGAGGCCTACCGGGACACGGCCCGGGAGTTCGAGGGCGTCTTCTCGCGGCTGTTCCCCGGCGGCGAGGGACGGCTCGTGCTGACCGACCCGGACAACATGCTCGCGACGGGCGTGGACGTCGAGGCCCGGCCGCCGGGCAAGAAGGTCAAGCGGCTCTCGCTGCTCTCGGGCGGTGAGCGGTCGCTGACGGCCGTGGCGCTGCTCGTCTCGATCTTCAAGGCGCGGCCCAGCCCGTTCTACGTCATGGACGAGGTCGAGGCGGCGCTGGACGACACGAACCTCCAGCGGCTGATCCGGATCATGCAGGAGCTCCAGGAGGCCTCGCAGCTCATCGTGATCACGCACCAGAAGCGCACGATGGAGGTCGCGGACGCGCTCTACGGCGTCTCGATGCAGGGCGACGGCGTCTCCAAGGTGATCAGCCAGCGGCTCCGCTAGCCGCCGCCGGCTCGCTCCGTCCTGCCGTCCACGAGGAACTGTCTTCAACACTTGAACATGAGCAGCCTCACGATGCCTGAAAATTCACAGCTCAACAACTATTGACTTCGAAACTTGAAGGCATAGTCTCTGCAACGTTGCTTTTACCTTCAGGTGGTGGGCGGCGTGAAGTTGTGCGCCACTTGAAGAGCTCGCCCCCACCCCCGGCAGTGCAGCCGGTGGCCCGAGGAGTACATGTGACCAGCACATCGCAGGCGCCACAGTCCGGAGCCAGAGAGGCCCATCCGGACCATCTCGGCCATGTCATCTTCATTACGGCGGCCGCCGCGATGGGTGGCTTCCTGTTCGGCTACGACAGTTCGGTGATCAACGGCGCGACCGTCGCCATCCAGCACCGTTTCGACGTCGACGCCAACACGCTCGGCTGGATCATCGCCACCGCGCTGCTCGGCTGTGCCGTCGGTGCCGCCGTCGCCGGTCGCGTCGCCGACCGCATCGGGCGCATCCGGTGCATGCAGATCGCGGCCCTGCTCTTCGCGGCCAGCGCCATCGGCTCCGCCCTGCCCTTCGCGGCCTGGGACCTGACCATGTGGCGCCTGATCGGCGGCATCGGCATCGGCATGGCCTCGGTGATCGGCCCGGCGTACATCGCCGAGGTCGCGCCCCCCGCCTACCGCGGCCGGCTCGCCTCGTTCCAGCAGGCCGCCATCGTCATCGGCATCGCGGTCTCCCAGCTGGTCAACTGGGGCATCCTGAACATGGCCGACGGCGACCAGCGCGGCAAGCTGATGGGCCTGGAGGCCTGGCAGTGGATGCTCGGCGTCATGGTCATCCCTGCCGTCCTGTACGGCCTGCTGTCCTTCATCATCCCCGAGTCGCCGCGCTTCCTGATCTCGGCCAACCGGCAGACCGAGGCGAAGAAGGTGCTCGGCGAGGTCGAGGGCCACGCCATCGACCTGGACGCCCGCGTCGCGGAGATCGAGCACGGCCTGCACCGCGAGCACAAGCCGTCCTTCAAGGACCTGCTCGGCAAGGTCGGCTTCCTGCCGATCGTCTGGATCGGCATCGGCCTCTCGGTCTTCCAGCAGCTCGTCGGCATCAACGTGATCTTCTACTACTCGAACCAGCTGTGGCAGTCGATCGGCAAGGACCCCTCCAGCTCGTTCCTGTACTCGTTCGAGACCTCGATCGTGAACATCGTCGGCACGGTCATCGCGATGATCTTCGTCGACCGCATCGGCCGCAAGCCGCTGGCGATCATCGGCTCCGCGGGCATGGCCGCCGCGCTGTTCACCATGGCCTGGGCGTTCTCGTACCGGACCGGCTCCGGTGACGACGTCTCGCTGCCCAACGCGCAGGGCCTGACCGCGATCATCGCCGCCAACGCCTTCGTGCTCTTCTTCGCCCTGTCCTGGGGTGTGGTCGTCTGGGTGCTGCTCGGCGAGATCTTCCCCAACCGGATCCGCGCCGCCGCGCTCGGTGTGGCCGCCTCCGCGCAGTGGCTCGCCAACTTCGCGATCACCAAGACCTTCCCGAGCATGTCCGAGTGGTCGCTGAGCGGCTCGTACATCATCTACGGCGCGTTCGCCGCGATCTCGATCCCCTTCGTCATGAAGTTCGTCAAGGAGACGAAGGGCAAGGCCCTGGAGGAGATGGGCTAAACCCCGCTGCCCCCTCCTCATCAGGAAGCTGCCCCGGCTGAAGGACTCGTGCTCACTTGTCCTTGAGCCGGGGCAGTACGTTTTCGCAGAAGTGGTGCAGACTGCGCCAGCCCTCGTCCACCGGCATCCCGCCGACGAGCGGATGCAGGACGAGGTTAGCGGCGTCCTCCTTCGCGTACGCCACGCACTCCTCGGGCGTCAGGACGCGGTAGACGCCCTCCGCGCGCAGCCCGGCCACGGTGGTCGCCGCCGACCTCACCGCCGAGCGGATGTCCTTGGACTGCCAGGAGGCGTAGGTGCGGGCCTCGTGCAGGAAGTGCTCGCCGTGTTCGGCCCAGGCGCGGTCGGGGTCGTCGGCGATGTGCAGCAGCGGGGTCTTCGCGGCGGGCATCATCGTCCAGCCCTCGGTGCCGTGCTCCGCCAGCTGCCGGTGGTAGTACGCCTCCAGGTCGGGCAGGTGCGCGCTCGGGAAGAACGGCAGACCGAGGCGGGCCGCGCGCCGGGCCGCCGCCTTCGAGGAGCCGCCGACCAGCAGCAGCGGATGGGGCTGGGTGAAGGGGCGCGGGGTGACGCGCACCCTGCGGTCGCGGAAGGTGAACGGCTCGCCCGTCCAGGCCTTGAGCAGCGTGTCGAGCAGTTCGTCCTGGAGCCGGCCCCGGTGCCTGAAGTCGACGCCCGCCCGCTCGTACTCCTCGGGCCGGTAGCCGATCCCCGCCACGGTGACCAGCCGGCCGCCGCTGAGCAGATCGAGCACGGCGACGTCCTCCGCGAGCCGCAGCGGATCGTGCAGCGGGCCGATGATCGCGGAGACCGTCACCGCGATCCGCCGCGTCGCCCCGAGGACCGCGCCGGCGAAGACGAAGGGGGAGGGCAGCCAGTTGTTCTCGGCGCCGTGATGCTCCTCCGTCTGGATGGTGGCGATACCCCGGTCGTCCGCGTACGCGGCCATCTCCAGCGCCGCCTGGTAGCGCTCGCTGAGTGAGGCGGGCGTCGCCGCGGGATCGACGAGGTTGAACCGTACGACTGTGGTGGGCATGGGAACGTCCCCCTTCACCGTGCGTGGGCGGCGAAGGGGGACGTTAGCTGACGTGAAGTCAGATGAATAGCCTCGTACGGGACTCGCCCCGCCCCCGCGCGGAACTTGGCGGGGATCAGGCGGCCGCGGGGGCGCCGGGCCTCAGGCGGAGACCAGCTCCGTCTCACCCTGGCCGGTCGCGTCCTTCTCGACCGGCGGGGTCTTGGGCAGCAGCGCGTACAGCACGGCCGCGACGACGATCGTGGTCAGCCAGCCGAGGCCGTGGCGGCCGATCCAGGACGTGGCGAGCGGACCGCTGAACCAGTCGACCTTCGTGAAGAGCAGGCCCACGATCAGGGCGAGCGCCCACGCGGTCATGGCCTGCCAGGCGAAGCCCGCCTTGTACCAGTAGGCACTCGTGCGCCCGGTGTCCATCAGGGCCCGGCCGTCGTACGTCGTGCGGCGCAGCATGTCGATGCCGAAGACACCGATCCAGGCGGAGAAGGCGACGGCGAGCAGGGTGAGGAAGGAGATGAACGAGCCCATGAAGCTGGTGGCCACGTTCATCAGGATGTAGCCGAAGATCAGGCTGATGACGGCGTTCACGCTGACCGCCCACGCGCGCGGGACCTTGATGCCGAGGGTCATCGCGGTGAAGCCCGCGGAGTACATCGACATGGAGTTGATCAGCAGCATGCCGACCAGGGCCATGATCAGGTACGGCACCGCGATCCACGTCGGCAGCAGCGAGCCGAGGAAGGACACCGGGTCCTGCGCGGTGGAGAGCTTCGGCGCGGAGACCGCCATGACGGCGCCCATCAGGACCATCGGGACGACCACGATGGCGGCGCCGCCGACCGCGTGGCCGACCAGCGGCCTGTTCGAGGCGTTGCGCGGGAGGTAGCGGGTGAAGTCGGGGCCGGTGGGGACCCAGCTGATGCCGCCGGCGGCGATGGTGCCGACGCCCGCGACCATCATCGCGGTGGAGCCCGCGGGCTTGTCGAAGACGGCCGACCAGTCGGTCTCGGCCAGGAGGTAGATCAGCACGAGCACGCTGAACGCGCCGAAGGCGTACGTCGACCACGTGCTGCAGATGTGCAGGATCTTGCGGCCCAGGCCGCTGATCAGGAACGTACAGGCGACGAAGGCGACCAGCGTGACGACGGTCAGCCAGGTGCTCGACTCCACGCCGAAGCAGATGTCCAGGACCGTGATGATCGCGTACGCGCCCGTGACCGCGTTGATCGTCTCCCAGCCCCAGCGGGCGACCCAGATCAGCGCGCCGGGGAAGAGGTTGCCGCGCTGGCCGAAGACCGCGCGCGAGAGCGTCATGCCCGGCGAGCCACCGCGCTTGCCGGAGATGGAGATCAGGCCGACCATGCCGTAGCTCAGCAGGGGGGAGACCAGCGCGACGACCAGGACCTGCCAGAAGTTCAGGCCGTTGGAGACCACCAGGCCCGCGCCCATGGTGAGCAGCAGGACGCTGATGTTGGCCGCCACCCAGGTGGGGAACAGCTCGCGGGTGCGGCCCGTGCGCTCGGCGTCCGGGACGGGTTCGAGGCCGCGTGTTTCGAGGGCGCCTTCGGGTTCGGCGGTGGTGCTGCTCATGGGGGTGGGTCCGTGCCTCTCGCTCGGCTCGCAACGTCGCGATCCGTCGGTGGGGGTAATCGCGATGGACTCTACGCGCGTTGATGCGGGGACATCCATCGTACTTTAATCCGAGTAGTGGCTTCTAGGGGCATATGTTCTTTGGAGGAAGACACAATCTGGGCCCCGGGGAGGGCCATGGCGGATACTGGGTGGGTTATGGAAATCGTCATCCTTGCTGTAGTCATCGCCGTGGTCGTGATCGGCGCGCTCGGCGGGCTCGTGATCGGCAGCCGCAAGAAGAAGCAGCTGCCCTCGCAGGCCCCGTCCTCCGCGCCCACCATCACCGCCCCTCCCGCCGAACCGAAGGTCGGCGACGAGGCCGAGACGCCGCGCGACGAACCGCGCCGCACGATCGAGGAGGTGGAACTCCCGCTCGTCGAGCCCTCGGCGACGGCCCCGGTCGTCGTGGAGGAACCGGCCGCCCCGCAGATCGAGACCCCCGAGCCCACCGCCGGCCGCCTGATCCGGCTGCGCGCCCGGCTCTCCCGCTCGCAGAACGCGCTCGGCAAGGGGCTGCTCACGCTGCTGTCCCGCGAGCACCTCGACGAGGACACCTGGGAGGAGATCGAGGACACCCTGCTGACGGCGGACGTCGGCGTCGCACCCACCCAGGAGCTGGTCGAGCGGCTGCGCGAGCGCGTGCGCGTGCTCGGCACCCGCACCCCTGACGAGCTGCGCACGCTGCTGCGCGAAGAGCTGATCGCGCTGCTCGGCACGGGCGCCGGCACGGACTTCGACCGGACCGTGCGGACCGAGTCGGGCCTGGAGACGCCCGGCATCGTGATGGTCGTCGGGGTGAACGGCACCGGCAAGACCACCACCACCGGCAAGCTCGCGCGCGTCCTGGTCGCCGACGGCCGCTCCGTCGTCCTCGGCGCCGCCGACACCTTCCGCGCGGCCGCCGCCGACCAGCTGCAGACCTGGGGCGAGCGCGTCGGTGCCCGCACGGTCCGCGGTCCCGAGGGCGGCGACCCCGCGTCGATCGCCTTCGACGCGGTCAAGGAGGGCATCGCCGAGGGCGCGGACGTCGTCCTCATCGACACGGCGGGCCGCCTGCACACCAAGACCGGCCTGATGGACGAGCTGGGCAAGGTCAAGCGCGTCGTGGAGAAGCACGCCCCGCTGGACGAGGTGCTGCTGGTCCTGGACGCCACGACCGGGCAGAACGGCCTGGTGCAGGCGCGGGTCTTCGCCGAGGTCGTGGACATCACGGGCATAGTCCTGACCAAGCTCGACGGCACCGCCAAGGGCGGCATCGTCGTCGCCGTCCAGCGCGAACTGGGCGTGCCGGTCAAGCTCATCGGCCTCGGCGAGGGCGCGGACGACCTGGCGCCGTTCGAGCCGGAGGCGTTCGTGGACGCGCTGATCGGGGAGTAATTCCACCATGTCGCCGTACGTGTAGGAGCCGAGCCGCGCTCTTACGTACGGCGTACCCCAAGGCCCCCTCGCACGGTGTGTGGTGAGGGGGCCTTTGCCTGCCCGCCGGCCCGCGAAGGCCGAGCGCCACGGACGTCGGCGCCTACGCCGGGGAGCGGTGCGCCACGTACGCCAGCGTGCCGAGCAGGAGCCGCGCCTGCGGCGGGTCCGTCGCCGTGTCGAGCGCGGGGGAGCGCAGCCAGCGGACGGGGCCGAGACCGCCGCGGTCGGACGGGGGCGCCGTGATGTGGTCGCCCGGGCCGAGGCCGTGCAGGTCCAGGTCGGCGTCGTCCCAGCCCATGCGGTAGAGCAGTCGGGGGAGTTCGGCGGCGGCGCCCGGAGCGACGAAGAACTGCGCACGGCCCTCGGGCGTGACCGTCACCGGCCCCAGCGGCAGGCCCATCCGCTCCAGCCGGACCAGCGCCCGCCGCCCCGCCGTCTCCGCCACCTCGATCACGTCGAAGGCCCGCCCCACCGGCAGCAGCACGGCCGCGCCGGGGAACTCGGCCCAGGCGTCCGCCACTTCGCCGAGCGTGGCCCCGGCCGGGATCTCCGGGGCGAAGCCCAAGGGGTGCGCCCCGGGGACGGCGCAGTCCGGGGTGCCGCACGAGCAGGCGCCGTCCAGGGCGCGGGCACCGGGCACCGCGGCCCAGCCCCACAGCCCCGTGTACTCCGCCACCGCCGTGCAGTCCGAGGGGCGGCCGCGCCGCTTTGAACCGGTCCGGAGCCTGTCGGTCCCCCGGGTGCCGCCGATCGTGAAGCCCATGCCCCCTCCAACGGGTCGAGCGTGCCGCGGTTACGTGAGGGAATCGGAACGTGACCCTCTGTTCTTGAGACGGCGCTTGGTGGTCTCAGGGGTGGTGCGCCCGGCGACATGCGCCCCGGCGCACTCCTTTCCGCCACTTTCTGTCGTCCGGTGTCAAGTCAATCGCGCGCAGTGGAGCGGGAGTTCATGCGAAGGGGTGGCGAATGGTGGCGTTTCCGCGATCGCCCTCGCCGGGGCGGTGATCGTAGGATTACTTTGAGTACACGTCCCTCGGATTTCGAGCACCCGCGGGTATGCCGGAGGCAAGTCGGTTTCCTGTTCGACGGGTGACATTCTCCGGACGGACGGCCGCGACAGGCGGCATTCTGTTAGGGCTTGGACAGTGCGCAGCGCGGATTGCGCGCGGTGTCTTCAGGATGGGGGCGTTCCAGTGGGCGGCAGTGGCGGAAGCGGTACGAACGCTGAGAAGCGCCCCAATGAGATGCTCACGTCCTGGTTCGCGCGCAGCGGCTGGTCCAAGGGCGAGCTGGCGCGCCAAGTGAACCGCAGAGCGCGGCAGTTGGGCGCCCACCACATCTCCACGGACACCTCCCGGGTGCGCCGCTGGCTGGACGGCGAGAATCCCCGCGAGCCGATCCCGCGCATCCTCTCCGAGCTGTTCTCCGAGCGGTTCGGCTGCGTCGTCGCCGTCGAGGACCTGGGGCTGCGCGCCGCACACCGCACCCCCGCCTCCTCCGGGGTCGACCTGCCCTGGACCGGGCCGCAGACCGTAGCGCTCATCAGCGAGTTCTCGCGCAGCGACCTCATGCTGGCCCGCCGGGGCTTCCTAGGCACCTCCCTCGCGCTCTCCGCGGGACCCGCCCTCATCGAGCCCATGCAGCGCTGGCTCGTGCCCTCGCCGCCGGCGCCCCGCGAGGAGCCCGAGCCCGCCGCGTCGCGGCGCCCGGCGCGCCTGTCCAAGCCCGAGCTGGACCTGCTGGAGTCCACCACGGTGATGTTCCGCCAGTGGGACGCCCAGTGCGGGGGAGGGCTCCGGCGCAAGGCCGTCGTCGGTCAGCTGCACGAGGTGACGGACCTGTTGCAGGAGCCCCAGCCCGCGGCCACCGCCAAGCGCCTGTTCAAGGTCGCGGGCGAGCTGGCCGAGCTGGCGGGCTGGATGAGCTACGACGTGGGCCTGCAGCCGACCGCCCAGAAGTACTTCGTCCTGGCCCTGCACGCCGCGAAGGAAGCGGGCGAGAAGCCCCTCGGGTCGTACATCCTCTCCAGCATGAGCCGCCAGATGATCCACCTGGGCCGGCCGGACGACGCGCTCGAACTGATCCACCTCGCGCAGTACGGCAGCCGGGACTGCGCCGGCCCCCGCACCCAGGCGATGCTGTATGCGATGGAGGCCCGCGCCTACGCCAACATGGGCCAGCCCGGCAAGTGCAAGCGGGCCGTCCGGATGGCCGAGGACACCTTCGCCGACGCGGAGGAGTTCGACGAGCCCGAGCCGGACTGGATCCGCTTCTTCTCCGAGGCCGAGCTGAACGGCGAGAACGCCCACTCCTACCGCGACCTGGCCTATGTGGCGGGCCGCAGCCCCACGTACGCCTCGCTGGCCGAGCCCGTCATGGACCGCGCCGTGGAACTCTTCGGGGCGGACGCCGAGCACCAGCGCTCGTACGCCCTGAACCTCATCGGCAAGGCCACCGTCCACCTGCTGCAACGCGAGCCCGAGCAGTGCACGGTCCTCGCCGGGCAAGCCCTCGACATCGCCAAGAAGGTCCGCTCCGAGCGGGTGAACACCCGCCTGCGCAAGACCGTCGACACCGCCGTACGGGACTTCGGGGACGTCTCCGAAGTCGTCCACTTCACCGAACGGCTCGCCATCGAGATGCCGGAGACCGCGGAGGCGGTCTGAGTCCCGGCACGACCGGCCCCGGCCGCGGAGACCATCCCGAACGCCCGACTCGGCTCCCCCGCCAGGTCAGCCGGATGGCCGCCGCGGCCGGTTCTCGCGCCGTGGGCAGGGTAGGAAATCGCACCCCGCGTGACCCGGCAGTTCATGGACGCGTAACACGCACGACCTCTTCGTCACCGATGTGAAACATCGAGGGGCGCCCGCCGAAACCGCGCTGCGCCAATCTCATGGCGCATAACCGGCCCACAGCCCCGACCTCCCCAGGAGCACGGGCCCCCTCGGTACCGCACAGGCTTCGCCCGCACGGGCCGCATACGACGAGGAGACGCCGATGCCCCCAGGCATCACGATCGCCGCAGACGCCCCCGAGCTGTCCGCCGCGAACACCGGGTTCATGCTCATCTGTTCCGCCCTGGTGATGCTCATGACACCGGGACTGGCCTTCTTCTACGGAGGCATGGTCCGCGTCAAGAGCACGCTGAACATGCTGATGATGAGCTTCATCAGCCTGGGGATCGTCACCATCCTCTGGGTGCTGTACGGCTTCTCCGTCGCGTTCGGCACCGACCACGGCAGCCTCTTCGGCTGGGAGGGCGACTACGTCGGGCTCAGCGGCCTCGGCATCAACCAGCTCTGGGACGGCTACACCATCCCGGTCTACGTCTTCGCCGTCTTCCAGCTGATGTTCGCCGTCATCACACCCGCGCTGATCAGCGGCGCCCTCGCGGACCGCGTGAAGTTCACGGCCTGGGCGCTGTTCGTCGCCCTGTGGGTGACGGTCGTGTATTTCCCCGTCGCGCACTGGGTGTGGGGCACCGGCGGCTGGGCCTTCGAGATGGGCGTCATCGACTTCGCGGGCGGCACGGCCGTGCACATCAACGCCGGTGCCGCGGCGCTCGGCGTGATCCTCGTCATCGGCAGGCGCGTCGGCTTCAAGAAGGACCCGATGCGGCCCCACTCCCTGCCGCTCGTGATGCTCGGCGCGGCCCTGCTGTGGTTCGGCTGGTTCGGCTTCAACGCCGGCTCGTGGCTCGGCAACGACGACGGCGTCGGCGCGCTCATGTTCGTCAACACGCAGGTCGCCACCGCCGCGGCCATGCTCGCCTGGCTCACCTACGAGAAGATCCGCCACGGCGCCTTCACCACGCTCGGCGCGGCCTCCGGCGCGGTCGCCGGCCTCGTCGCCATCACCCCGGCCGGCGGCTCCTGCTCGCCGCTCGGCGCCATCGCCATCGGCGCGATCGCCGGTCTGCTGTGCGCGATGGCCGTCGGCCTGAAGTACCGGTTCAACTTCGACGACTCGCTCGACGTCGTCGGGGTCCACCTGGTCGGCGGGATCGCCGGCTCCATCCTCGTCGGGTTCTTCGCCACCGGCGGCGGGCAGTCGAAGGCGCAGGGCCTGTTCTACGGCGGCGGCCTGGAGCAACTGGGGAAGCAGCTCGCCGGCGTCGGCGCCGTCCTCGCGTACTCCCTCGTCGCCTCGGCGGTGCTCGCCTTCCTGATCGACAAGACGATCGGCATGCGGGTCGGCGAGGATGACGAGGTCGCGGGCATCGACCAGGTCGAACACGCCGAGACCGCCTACGACTTCAGCGGCGCGGGCGGCGGCACCGCCCCGCGTACGACGGCGCTTCCCGGCCCGGTCGTGGCCGGCACCCAGGTTCAGCGGAACAAGAAGGTGGACGCATGAAGCTCATCACGGCGGTCGTCAAACCGCACCGGCTCGACGAGATCAAGGAGGCGCTGCAGGCCTTCGGCGTCCAGGGCCTGACGGTGACCGAGGCCAGCGGGTACGGACGCCAGCGCGGACACACCGAGGTCTACCGGGGCGCCGAGTACACGGTGGACCTCGTGCCGAAGATCCGTATCGAGGTACTCGTCGAGGACGACGACGCCGATCAGGTCCTGGAGGTCGTGGTCAAGGCCGCCCGTACCGGGAAGATCGGCGACGGCAAGGTCTGGAGCGTCCCGGTCGACACGGCCATCCGGGTACGCACGGGGGAGCGCGGCCCCGACGCGCTGTGACACGCGGCCGGAACTGAGCGGAACGGGGCGGGACCGACCGGGGCGGACCGGGACTGAACGGCACTGAACGGGAGCTGCTGGGTGACGAGTGTGGACGTACGAACCGACACGGAAGCGGAAGACTCCGGACCCAGCGGCTACGCGGCGGCCCGGCTGCGGCTCCTCCAGGAGGAGTCGCGGCCCGGGCCGCCGCGCCGTGCCGCCCTGTCCGGGCTCACCGACGACTGGCTCGCCGGGCTCTTCCAGGCCGGCGCCCGGCTGATGCCGCGCGGCGTGGCACTCGTCGCGGTGGGCGGCTACGGCCGCGGCGAACTGTCGCCGCGCAGCGACCTCGATCTGCTCCTCCTGCACGACGGGAGCGCGGCCGCCGCGGACGTGGCGGCCCTCGCCGACCGCCTCTGGTACCCCGTCTGGGACCTCGGGCTCGCCCTCGACCACTCCGTGCGCACGCCGGCCCAGGCCCGCAAGACCGCCGGGGAGGACCTCAAGGCGCACCTCGGCCTCCTCGACGCGCGGCACGTCGCGGGCGACCTCGGGCTCACCGCGGGGCTGCGCACCGCCGTCCTCGCCGACTGGCGCAACCAGGCCCCGAAACGGCTGCCCGAACTGCGCGAACTGTGCGAGGAACGGGCCGAACGGCACGGCGAGTTGGGCCACCTCCTCGAACCCGACCTGAAAGAGGCGAGGGGCGGGCTGCGCGACGTCACGGCGCTGCGGGCCGTCGCCGCCTCCTGGCTCGCGGACGCGCCGCGCGAGGGCCTCGCCGACGCCCGCCGGCGCCTGCTCGACGTGCGCGACGCGCTGCACCTCACCACCGGTCGGGCCACCGACCGGCTCGCCCTCCAGGAGCAGGACCAGGTCGCCGACGCACTCGGCCTGCTCGACGCCGACATCCTGCTGCGACAGGTGTACGAATCCGCCCGCGTCGTCTCCTACGCCAGCGACGTCACCTGGCGCGAGGTCGGGCGGGTGCTGCGGGCCCGGTCCGTGCGGCCGAGGCTGCGCGCCATGCTGGGCGGTCGAGCGGCGCCCGCCGAGCGGACGCCGCTGGCCGAGGGCGTCGTGGAGCACGACGGCGAGGCCGTGCTCGCCCGCACCGCCCGGCCCGAACGGGACCCCGTCCTGCCGCTGCGCGCCGCCGCGGCCGCCGCCCAGGCCGGACTCCCGCTCTCCCTGCACGCCGTACGCCGCCTCGCCGCCTCCGTACGCCCCCTGCCCGCGCCGTGGCCGGCCGAGGCGCGCGAACAGCTGGTGACGCTGCTCGGCGCGGGGCGGCCGACCGTCGAGGTGTGGGAGGCGCTGGAGGCGGAGGGCCTGATCACCCGGCTGCTGCCCGACTGGGAGCGGGTGCGGTGCCGGCCGCAGCGCAACGCCGTCCACACGTGGACGGTCGACCGGCACCTGGTGGAGACGGCGGTCCGGGCCGCCGAGCTGACGCGCCGGGTCGGGCGGCCCGACCTGCTCCTGGTGGCCGCGCTCCTGCACGACATCGGAAAGGGCTGGCCGGGGGACCACTCCACGGCCGGCGAGGTCATCGCCCGCGATGTCGCGGCCAGGGTCGGCTTCGACGCCGCCGATGTGGCCGTCGTCGCCCGCCTCGTACGGCACCACCTGCTGCTCGTCGAGACCGCCACGCGGCGCGACCTCGACGACCCGGCGACGGTACGGGGGGTCGCCGAGGCCGTCGGGACGGTCGGCACCCTGGAGCTGCTGCACGCCCTGACCGAGGCGGACGCGCTCGCCACCGGTCCGGCCGCCTGGTCGGCATGGCGGGGCGCACTCGTCACCGACCTGGTGAGGCGGGTGACGGCGGTGCTCTCCGGGGGCGAGCCGAGTGAAGCCGCCCCGGAAGGGGCGGCGCCCACGGCCGAGCAGGAGCGGCTCGCGGTGGAGGCGTTCCGCACGGGCGGGCCGGTCCTCGCGCTGCGGGCGCGGGCGGAGGGAGGGGCCGAGCCCTCGACGGGGTCTGCGGAGGCCCCTTCGGAGGCGCCCTCGGAGGGCCCCTCGGAGGGCCCCTCGGAGGGCCCCTCGGAGGGCCCCGAACCGCTCGGGGTCGAGCTGCTCATCGCCGTACCGGAGCAGCCCGGGGT
Source organism: Streptomyces sp. NPDC031466 (assembly GCF_055581265.1). Lineage (NCBI taxonomy): Bacteria > Bacillati > Actinomycetota > Actinomycetes > Kitasatosporales > Streptomycetaceae > Streptomyces > Streptomyces sp. NPDC031466. The sequence goes on along the minus strand of NZ_JBVIJT010000015.1, from coordinate 140,931 downwards.
GCTGTCCGCCGTGGCCGGGGTGCTGGCGGTGCACCGGCTCACCGTGCGCACGGCGGAGCTGCGGGAGGTCGCGCTGCCGTCCGGGATCGAAGGCGCCGGGGGTTCGGTGCTGCTGCTCGACTGGCGGGTGGCGGCGGAGTACGGATCCCTGCCGCAGGCCGCACGGTTGCGGGCCGACCTGGTGCGGGCGCTCGACGGGTCGTTGGACATCGCGGGGCGGCTGCGGGAACGGGACGCGGCCTATCCCAGGCGGCGCGGCTGCGCGGCCCCGCCGCCGCGCGTGACGGTGGCGCCGTCCGGCTCACGCCTCGCGACGGTCATCGAGGTCCGGGCCCAGGACGCGCCGGGCCTGCTGCACCGCATCGGGCGGGCGCTGGAGGCGGCCGGGGTCAGGGTGCGCAGCGCCCACGCCTCGACCCTGGGCGCGAACGCGGTGGACGCCTTCTACGTGACGGGCGAGGATGGCGGGCCGCTGTCCGGCCCGCGGGCGGCCGAAGTGGCCCAAGGGGTCGAGGGGGCGCTGCGCGAGGCGGGATGAGTCGGCGGGCCGGCGTGTGACGCGGGGGAGGCAGGGGCACAGGACGACGGGGCGGGCCCAGGCCGCCCCGGGAAGAACCGCCCGGAGCCCCGGACACCGCCGCACGCCAGATACTCTGGAAGGCGACCTGTCAGCCCGCCCCCAACTACGAGGATTCGCGACCGCCGTGTTCGATACTCTCTCCGACCGCCTCGCAGCGACATTCAAGAACCTCCGGGGCAAGGGCCGCCTGTCCGAGGCGGACATCGACGCCACGGCGCGCGAGATCCGCATCGCCCTGCTCGAAGCGGACGTGGCCCTGCCCGTCGTCCGCGCCTTCATCAAGCAGATCAAGGAGCGCGCGGCCGGCGCCGAGGTCTCCCAGGCGCTGAACCCCGCCCAGCAGGTCATCAAGATCGTCAACGAGGAGCTCATCGGCATCCTCGGCGGCGAGACCCGGCGTCTGCGCTTCGCGAAGACCGGCCCGACCGTCATCATGCTCGCGGGTCTTCAGGGCGCCGGTAAGACGACCCTCGCCGGAAAGCTCGGCCTCTGGCTGAAGGGGCAGGGCCACTCCCCGCTCCTGGTCGCCTGCGACCTCCAGCGCCCCAACGCCGTCAACCAGCTGAGCGTCGTCGCCGAGCGCGCCGGCGTCGGCGTCTACGCCCCGCAGCCGGGCAACGGCGTGGGCGACCCGGTGCAGGTCGCCAAGGACTCCATCGAGTTCGCCAAGACCAAGCAGTACGACGTGGTCATCGTCGACACCGCCGGCCGGCTCGGCATCGACCAGGAGCTGATGCGCCAGGCCGCGGACATCCGCGACGCCGTCAGCCCCGACGAGGTCCTCTTCGTCGTCGACGCCATGATCGGTCAGGACGCGGTCAACACCGCCGAGGCCTTCCGCGACGGCGTCGGCTTCGACGGCGTGGTGCTCTCCAAGCTCGACGGTGACGCCCGTGGTGGTGCCGCGCTCTCCATCGCGCAGGTCACCGGCCGCCAGATCATGTTCGCCTCCAACGGCGAGAAGCTGGACGACTTCGACGCGTTCCACCCGGACCGCATGGCGTCCCGCATCCTCGGCATGGGCGACATGCTCACGCTCATCGAGAAGGCCGAGCAGACCTTCTCCCAGCAAGAGGCCGAGAAGATGGCCTCCAAGCTGGCGAGCAGCAAGGGCAAGGACTTCACGCTGGACGACTTCCTGGCCCAGATGGAGCAGGTCAGGAAGATGGGCAGCATCAGCAAGCTGCTCGGCATGATGCCCGGCATGGGGCAGATCAAGGACCAGATCGCCAACATCGACGAGCGGGACGTCGACCGCACGGCCGCCATCATCAAGTCCATGACGCCCGCCGAGCGTCAGGAGCCCACGATCATCAACGGCTCCCGGCGCGCCCGTATCGCCAAGGGCTCCGGTGTCGAGGTCAGCGCGGTGAAGGGCCTCGTCGAGCGGTTCTTCGAGGCGCGCAAGATGATGTCGCGCATGGCCCAGGGCGGCATGCCGGGCATGCCGGGGATCCCGGGCATGGGCGGCGGCGCCGGCAAGCAGAAGAAGAAGCAGAAGCAGGCCAAGGGCAAGCGGCGCTCCGGCAACCCGATGAAGCGCAAGCAGGAGGAGCTGGAGGCGGCCACGCGCCGCGAACAGGCCGGCCAGGACGGCGGCGCCTTCGGCCTCCCCGACGGGCAGGCGGCGCAGAACTTCGAGCTGCCCGACGAGTTCAAGAAGTTCATGGGCTGACACCGCCCGCCGGGCAACATCAAGACCTGCCGGGCACCTTGCCGTACGACATCCGGGGCGTCCCTTCGAGGAGGGGCGCCCCTGGCGTTTTCCGCGGCTGGGGAGCGGAGTCCGGAGCAGGTGCCGCCGCCTGCTTTGTGTCGTAACGTCCGCATATGAGCAACCCTGTGCCGCCGCGCGAGGCGCCCGACCGGCCGTGGCGCTCCGAGGGCGCACCCACGCCCGACCCCACGCCACCGCCGAGGAAGAAGATGCCGGGCGGCTGGGGCGGGCTGATCCTGACGGCTCTGGTCGTCTACCTCATCGCCAACCTCGTGCTGTCCTTCTTCAACGACGGCGACGAGCCGACCATCTCGTACACCGAGTTCAGCAAGCAGGTCGACGCCGGCAACGTCTCGAAGATCTACTCCAAGGGCGACGCGATCCAGGGGCAGCTCAAGAAGGAGCGGGAGAAGCCGGGCGACGCCAAGGGGAACTACACCAAGTTCATCACCCAGCGCCCCGCCTTCGCCGACGACAAGCTCTGGGACGACCTGACCAAGCACGACGTCACCGTCACCGCCGAACCCGTCGTCCAGGAACGCAGCTTCCTGTCCAACCTGCTGATCTCGCTCGCCCCGATGCTGCTCCTCGTGGCGCTGTGGCTCTTCATCGCGCGGCGGATGGCCTCGGGCCTGGGCGGGGGCGGCGGCATGCTGGGCCGCAAGACGCCGCCCAAACCGGTCGAGCTGGAACCCGGGGCGAAGCGGACCACCTTCGCGGACGTGGCGGGGATCGACGAGGTCGAGGGCGAGCTGAACGACGTCGTCGACTTCCTCAAGAACCCCGACGCCTACCGCACGATGGGCGCCAAGATGCCCCGAGGCGTGCTGCTCTCGGGCCCGCCCGGCACCGGCAAGACGCTCCTCGCGCGCGCCGTCGCCGGCGAGGCGGGCGTGCCCTTCTTCTCCGCCTCCGCCTCGGAGTTCATCGAGATGATCGTCGGCGTGGGCGCCTCACGCGTACGGGAACTCTTCGCCGAGGCCCGCAAGGTCGCGCCGTCGATCATCTTCATCGACGAGATCGACACCATCGGACGCGCGCGGGGCGGCGGCAGCGGCATGGGCGGCCACGACGAGCGCGAGCAGACCCTGAACCAGATCCTCACCGAGATGGACGGCTTCTCGGGCGCGGAAGGTGTCATCGTCCTCGCCGCCACCAACCGCGCCGACGTCCTGGACCCCGCCCTGACCCGGCCGGGCCGCTTCGACCGCGTGGTCACCGTCTCGCCCCCGGACCGGGGCGGCCGCGAGGCCATCCTGGAGATCCACACCCGGGCCATCCCGCTCGCCGCCGACGTCGACCTCGCCCAAGTCGCCCGTACGACACCGGGCATGACCGGGGCCGAACTCGCCAACCTCGCCAATGAAGCGGCCCTCCTCGCCGTCAAGCGCAAGCAGAAGACGGTCACCCAGTCCGACCTCTCCGAGGCCATGGAGAAGGTCCAGCTCGGCGCCGAGCGGCCGCTGGTCATGCCGGAGGAGGAGCGCCGGCGCACCGCGTACCACGAGAGCGGCCACGCCCTGCTCGGCATGCTGCAACCCGGCGCCGACCCGGTCCGCAAGATCACCATCGTGCCGCGCGGCCGCGCCCTGGGCGTCACGCTGTCCACCCCGGACTCCGACAAATACGCCTACACGGAGGAGTACCTCCGGGGCCGGATCATCGGCGCCCTTGGCGGCATGGCCGCCGAACACGTCGTCTACGGAGTCATCACCACAGGCGCCGAGAACGACCTGGAGCAGGTCACCACCATCGCCCGCGGCATGGTCGGCCGCTGGGGCATGAGCGAACTGGTCGGCCGTCTGTCCGCCCTGCCGAGCGACGCCCAGCAGGCGTACGGACTCTCGGCCGCGCCCCGGACGCTGGACGTGATCGACGGCGAGAGGCGGCGGATCGTCGACGAGTGCTACGAGAACGCCTGCCGCCGGCTGCGCGAGCACCGCGACCGGCTGGACGCGCTCGCCGCGGCCCTCCTCGAGAACGAGACCCTGGAGGAGGCCGAGGCGTACCGGGTGGCAGGCATCCCGCGCACGGCGCCCCCGCACCTGTAGGGGGTGCGCGCGACCAGGTGTCTCCAGGGCGTGCGCGTGAGCAGGTGTCTCCAGGGCGTGCGCGCGATCAGATGCCTCTACGGCGTGCGCGCGATCAGGTACCGGAAGATGTTCGGCATCCATACCGTGCCGTCCCCGCGCCGATGCGGATGCAGTGCCTCCGTCAGCTCCTTGTCCACCTGCGCCTTGTCCGTCGCGCCCACCGCCGCGTCGAACAGGCCCGTCGACAACAGCCCCCGGACCGCGCTGTCCACGTCCGCGTAGCCGAAGGGGCACGCGACGCGCCCCGAGCCGTCCGGCCTGAGCCCCGCCCGGTGCGCGACCTCTTCCAGGTCGTCCCGCGCCGCCGGGCGCCAACTGCCCGCGGCCCGCAGGGGATCGGCCAGCTTGGTCGCCACCCGCATGACCGTGGACGTGGCACACCGCTCCGGAGGACCCCACCCGGCGAGCACCACCGGGATGCCCCGCCCGGCGAGCGGAGTCGCAGCCTCCAGAAGGTTGGAGAGCCCTTCGGAGTCACCCGCCAGGCAGCCGATCGGCTGGAACGCGGTGACCAGGTTGTACGCGGGTACGCCGAGTCCCGCCGCGTCCGCGGGGCCGCCTTCGACGAGCCGCGCGGTGCCGGGCCCGCCCGCGGGGTACGCAGCGTCCGGCAGCAGTCTCGTCCGCGCCAGGGCCAGCCGTTCGGGTGCCGAGGGGTCGACCCCCGTGACCGCGGCGCCCCGCGACGCCGCCATCACCAGGGCGAGCCCCGATCCGCAGCCGAGGCCGAGCAGCCGGGTGCGGTCGCCCACGTCGAGCCGTTCGTACACCGCTTCGTAGAGCGGGACCAGCATCCGTTCCTGGATCTCCGCCCAGTCACGCGCGCGTGCACCGAGGTCCACACGGGGCGCGGAGCCCGCGTGAGGGAGGTGCGACTGCACGAGTGTTGGTGTCATCGAAAGCGCCCCATTCCGCCGAGAGTCATGGCCGTGCCGGTGATCAACGGTTCGTCCGCCCCCGTGCAGTGCGCCTGCCTTCCCCCGTATGCCAGGGAACTCCGCATCCGTCGTGGCGTCCAGGGGTTGTGGCCCAGTGCTTGCGGGCCCCTGGCGCCCGGCCGCGGGCGGCGGGGCGGTGTCGGGCGCCGACGCGACCCCGGGTAACGTCGGCTCATACGCCTGCGCAGGCGCGAGAAGCCCCGGCCGGAGGCGAGGGAAGCCCCGGCGTGCGGGCTCTCCCTACGCGCCGGGGCGTACGCGCCGCTACGTACCGGCTTGATGCGAGCTGTGAGGCTTCTCCGCAGATCAGCGCACCCGCCCTCGTCCGGACGCATCAATGGCAACTGACGGGTACGTGCAAATTATTTGGGATGCCCCGGAATGGAACCCCGGGGGCACTCAGCTCGTTGTCACGACGTGAGCACGACACCACCTGTTCTCGCCGCAGAGCTGGCACAGGCGTGGGCCGACATTCAGCGGCACCACCCCGAGCTGCCCGATCTTGCCGCGCCCGAATCCCTGATCGGAGAGTCGTCGTCCGCGTGTGGCGCCGAGCTCTCCTTCGAGCGACTGCTTCACGAGGCAGTCCATGGCATCGCCGCCTCGCGCGGCGTACGCGACACCTCACGCGCCGGCCGCTATCACAACCGCCGGTTCCTCGCGATCGCCGAGGAGCTGGGCCTTGACCACCCCGAGGAACCGCACCCGAGCAGCGGCTTCTCCCTGGTTACGCTCAACCCCGACGCAAAGAAGCGCTACCGCCCGACGATCGAGCGGCTGCAGCGCGCCCTGAAGGCCCACACCGCCGCCACGACCGCGGACACCGCGCGCAGCTTCCGCGGCCCGGCCGCCCGGCACGGCTCCTCCGGAGGCGGCGTGCGCGTGAAGGCCGTCTGCGACTGCGGGCGCAACGTCCGCGTGGTGCCCTCCGTCCTCGCCCAGGCGCCCATCATGTGCGGCGGCTGCGGCAAGCCCTTCCGGATTCCGGAGGCGATCGGTGCGGGCGTGGGCTGAGCAGGGCCGGGGCGCCCGGCCGGGGTGCGGGGGCCCCGGCCACGTATGGCACAATGGCTAGCTGTACTCGACAGTCGCACAGGACCCCTCTCTCCTCCGGCTGACGCGTCCATCGGGCACTCGAGTACCGCAACCCCACGCGGCATCATCGTCGTGCCCACCCACGTCAAGACCAGGAGACACCACTCCCGTGGCAGTCAAGATCAAGCTGAAGCGTCTGGGCAAGATCCGTTCGCCTCACTACCGCATCGTCGTCGCCGACTCCCGTACCCGCCGTGACGGCCGGGCCATCGAGGAGATCGGCCTGTACCACCCGGTGCAGAACCCCTCGCGCATCGAGGTCAACTCGGAGCGTGCCCAGTACTGGCTGTCCGTCGGCGCCCAGCCGACCGAGCCGGTCATGGCCATCCTGAAGCTCACCGGTGACTGGCAGAAGCACAAGGGCCTGCCGGCCCCGGCGCCGCTGCTCGTCGCCGAGCCCAAGGACAAGCGCGCCGCGTTCGAAGCCTTCACCAAGGGTTTCGAGGGCGACGACGCCAAGGGCGAGGCCATCACCCAGAAGGCCAAGAAGTCGGACAAGAAGGCGGACGAGGCCGAGACGTCCTCGTCGGCTTCCGCCGCTGAGTCGACCGAGGCCTGAGCATGCTCGAGGAGGCTCTCGAGCACCTCGTGAAGGGCATCGTCGACAACCCCGACGACGTGCAGGTCGCCTCGCGTGACCTGCGCCGTGGACGCGTCCTCGAGGTCCGGGTCCACCCGGACGACCTCGGCAAGGTGATCGGCCGCAACGGCCGCACCGCGCGCGCCCTGCGGACCGTCGTGGGCGCCATCGGCGGCCGCGGTGTCCGCGTCGACCTCGTCGACGTGGACCAGGTTCGCTGAACCGGGTTCGCGAGAACCACAGCAGCACCGGCTCGGGCCGGGGAAGGCTCCAGGGCCTTCCCCGGCCCGTAGTCGTTGAACGAGGAGAAACGCAGTGCAGTTGGTAGTCGCCCGCATCGGCCGTGCCCACGGCATCAAGGGTGAGGTCACCGTCGAGGTCCGCACCGACGAGCCGGAGCTGCGGCTCGGCCCGGGCGCCGTCCTGGCCACGGACCCCGCCTCCGTCGGCCCGCTGACCATCGAGACCGGCCGGGTGCACAGCGGCCGTCTCCTGCTGCGCTTCGAGGGCGTGCGCGACCGCACGGGCGCCGAGGCGCTGCGCAACACGCTCCTGATCGCCGAGGTGGATCCCGAGGAGCTGCCCGAGGAGGAGGACGAGTACTACGACCACCAGCTGATGGACCTCGACGTGGTCACCACGGACGGAGAGGAGGTCGGCCGGATCACCGAGATCTCCCACCTGCCCTCGCAGGACCTGTTCATCGTCGAGCGGCCGGACGGTAGCGAGGTCATGATCCCCTTCGTCGGGGAGATCGTCACCGAGATCGACCTGGAAGAGCAGCGCGCGGTCATCGACCCGCCCCCGGGTCTCATCGACGACCGCGCGGAGATCGCCTCCGCCAGGGACGCCGAGGACCAGGACCAGGTCCAGGACCCGGCCTCGAAGGACGAGGCGTAATGCGGCTCGACGTCGTCACGATCTTCCCCGAGTACCTGGACCCCCTGAACGTCTCCCTGGTCGGCAAGGCCCGCGCGCGCGGACAGCTCGACGTCAACGTCCACGACCTCAGGCAGTGGACGTACGACCGCCACAACACGGTCGACGACACCCCCTACGGCGGCGGCCCCGGCATGGTCATGAAGACCGAGCCCTGGGGCGCGGCCCTGGACGACGTGCTCGCCGAGGGCTACGAGGCCGGCGCCCACGGGCCCGTCCTCGTCGTCCCCACGCCCAGCGGCCGCCCCTTCACCCAGGAGCTGGCCGTCGAGCTCTCGGAGCGCCCCTGGCTGGTCTTCACGCCCGCGCGCTACGAGGGCATCGACCGGCGCGTCATGGACGAGTACGCCACGCGTATGCCCGTCTACGAGGTGTCCATCGGGGACTACGTCCTCGCGGGCGGGGAAGCGGCCGTCCTCGTCGTCACCGAGGCGGTGGCCAGGCTGCTGCCCGGCGTCCTCGGTAACGCCGAGTCCCACCGCGACGACTCCTTCGCGCCCGGCGCCATGGCCAACCTCCTCGAAGGGCCCGTCTACACCAAGCCCCCCGAGTGGCGTGGCCACGGCATCCCCGAGGTCCTGCTCAGCGGCCACCACGGCAAGATCGCGCGCTGGCGGCGGGACGAGGCCCTGCGCCGCACCACCCGCAACCGGCCCGACCTCATCGAACGCTGCGACCCCCGGGCCTTCGACAAGAAGGACCGCGAGATGCTCTCGATCCTCGGGTGGCGGCCGGGGCCGGACGGCCGATTTGGGCCGGACCCCGAGGCCGTGGAAGAATAGGCCGCTGCTGTACGTCCAGCGTGCGCCCCTGCCACAGGGGGAAAGACGCCCGCCCGACGCGATCAGCTACCGAATCCTCATCACCACGTTCCGCTGATGACCTGTGGCATCAGTGAAGAAAGCAGACGATCATGGCCAACCTGCTCGACTCCCTCGACAGCGCGTCGCTGCGCACCGACATCCCGGCGTTCCGCCCGGGTGACACCGTCAACGTCCACGTGCGCGTCATCGAGGGCAACCGCTCCCGTGTGCAGCAGTTCAAGGGCGTAGTCATCCGTCGCCAGGGTGCCGGCGTGCGCGAGACCTTCACGGTCCGCAAGGTCTCCTTCTCCGTCGGCGTCGAGCGCACCTTCCCGGTGCACACCCCGATCGTCGAGAAGATCGAGCTCGTCACCCGCGGTGACGTGCGTCGCGCGAAGCTCTACTACCTCCGTGACCTGCGCGGCAAGGCCGCGAAGATCAAGGAGAAGCGCGACAACTGAGCTTCCGCGCGAGTCCACGGCCGGGCCGGATAGCATCTGGCCCCGATGGACACCGAAGCACAGCACACGGAGCGCGACCGCTCCTCCCCACCCTCCGGCTCCGGAGACGTCCCGCACGTCACCGAAGCATCCGAGGACACGGAGGAGCGGTCGCGCTCCGTTTTCATGTCGCTGGTCTCCCGGCTGCCAGGTGGTGCCTACACCCTGACGTTCCTGCTGTGCGCGGGGGCCATGCTCCTGGTCAGCGCCTTCGTGGTGCAGCCCTTCCAGATCCCGAGCGGCTCCATGGAGCCCGCGTTCCGGGTCGGGGACCGGGTGCTCGTCAACAAGTTGGCGTACCGTTTCGGTGCCGAGCCGCGGCGGGGTGACGCGGTCGTCTTCGACGGCAGCGGGTACTTCGGGGACGCCGACTACATCAAGCGGGTCGTGGGCACGGGGGGCGACCGGGTGGTCTGCTGCGAGCGGGGGAGGATCACGGTGAACGGTGAGCCCGTCGACGAGCCCTACCTCCACCCCGGTGACGCGCCCTCCCAGGTGCCCTTCGACGTCGTCGTCCCCGAGGACAGCCTCTTCCTGCTCGGCGACCACCGCAGCGCATCGCGTGACTCCCGCGACCACCTGGGAGAGCCCGGCGGCGGCATGGTCCCCGTCGACGAGGTCATCGGCCGCGCCGACTGGATCGCCTGGCCGTTCGGTCACTGGACCTCCCTGAAGCGGCCCGACAGCTTCGCGCGCGTGCCCGAACCCGGCGGCGCGCATGGGTAACCGCGGGCGGGCACGCGCCGCGGACGGCGGGGCCGACACCCGGCTGCCCACCGGCTCCCGGCCGACCAGCGGCCCCGCGCTGCCGGGCCGGGCGGAGCGGCGCAAGCTCGCGCGGAAGGTCAAGCGGCGCAGACGGCGCTCGGCGATCAGGGAGATACCCCTCCTCATCGGAGTGGCCCTGCTGATAGCCCTCGTCCTGAAGACCTTCCTCGTGCAGGCCTTCGTGATCCCCTCCGGCTCCATGGAGCAGACGATCCGGATCGGGGACCGCGTCCTCGTGGACAAACTCACCCCCTGGTTCGGGGCCGAGCCGGAACGCGGCGACGTCGTCGTCTTCAAGGACCCCGGCAACTGGCTCGAAGAGGAACAGGGCAAGAAGAAGGACGACCCGGTGGTCGTCAAACAGGTCAAGGAAGGCCTCACCCAGATCGGCCTGCTGCCGTCCGACAGCGAGCGGGACCTGATCAAGCGGGTGATCGGTGTCGGCGGCGACACCGTGAAGTGCTGCGACAAGAACGACAAGATCACCGTCAACGGCGTGCCGCTCGACGAGCCCTACATCCACCCCGGCGACAAGCCCTCGGCCTTCGAGTTCGAGGTGAAGGTCCCCGAGGGGCGCCTGTTCATGATGGGCGACCACCGCAGCAACTCGGCCGACTCCCGCTTCCACCGCACCGAAAAGTTCGGCGGCACCGTCTCCGAGGACCAGGTCGTCGGCCGCGCGCTCGTCATCGCCTGGCCCCTCGGGCACTGGCGCAAACTGGAGGAGCCGGACACCTACGCCTCCGTAGCCGACGCGCGTACCGCATCGGACGCCCTCACAGGAGCGTCGCATAGGGTGGCCCCCGGCGATCGACATGGATTGATCCGGCTCCCGACCCCTGCGGAACTCCCGCTCGTTATGGGAGTGGTGGGCCTGCATCACATCTGGGGCAGGCAGCGGCACGGACTGAGGAGTGGATGTGGGGGATTTGGCGGTCGGCGCACGATCCGGACACGAGGGGCCCGACAAGCGACCGGGGCGATCCGACGAGCCGGACGCCGAGGCCGCCGCGGGCGGTACGAACCCGGGGAGTGACGGCGCGGACGGCGATGCCGTACAGGGCGCCGCCGCGCACGGCGGCGGGGCGGGTGACGCCGGAATGGGCGGCGCCACCCCGAGCGGTGACGCGAAGAGCGGGCCGGCCGGGCGGCCCAAGAAGCAGCGCTCCTTCTGGAAGGAGCTGCCGCTCCTCATCGGTATCGCGCTGGTCCTGGCCCTGGTGATCAAGTCCTTCCTGGTCCAGGCGTTCTCGATCCCCTCCGACTCGATGCAGAACACGCTGCAGCAGGGCGACCGGGTCCTCGTGGACAAGCTGACGCCATGGTTCGGCTCCGAGCCGGAGCGCGGCGAGGTCGTCGTCTTCCGGGACCCCGGCCACTGGCTGGACGGCGAGCCCACGCCCGACCCGAACGCGGCCCAGCGGGTCCTCGGCTGGATCGGCCTGATGCCGTCCGCCGACGAGAAGGACCTCATCAAGCGCGTCATCGCCGTCGCGGGCGACACCGTGGAGTGCAAGGGCACCGGACCGGTGAAGGTCAACGGCAAGGCGCTGAACGAGCCGTACATCTTCCCCGGCAACACCCCGTGCACCGTGGACGACCAGGGCGGCCAGTTCAAGAAGACCGTTCCGCCCGGCAAAATCTGGGTCATGGGGGACCACCGGCAGAACTCCCTGGACTCCCGCTACCACCAGAACCAGCCCGGCGGCGGCGCCGTCCCCGTGGACAACGTCGTGGGCCGCGCCATCGTGGTCGCCTGGCCGCCCACCCGCTGGGCGACGCTGCCCAAGCCGGACACGTTCGACCAGCCGGGCATCAACGCGCTGTCGAGCGCGGCTCCCGGTGTGCTCGGCCTCGCGGGCGCCGTGCCGCTCGTGCTGTGGCGCCGCCGTCGGCTCACGGTCGCCGCGGCACGTGACGCGAGGGTTTCTGGCGGCAGTACCGCCGGGTAGGGTGCCGTCCCAGATCGCCGATCTTCCGCCGCCCGTGGCCACGGGCGGCGAGGTCGTCTCCGAGACGGGGGAGCACCGCAATGAGCACGACACGTCGTACGGACGAGGGCCGGGGCAGGCTCGGCAGCGTGCTGTCGGGTGTTGCCGTGGCCCTCGGCTGCGTGCTCTTCCTCGGCGGCTTCGCCTGGGGAGCGGTGCTGTACCAGCCGTACACGGTGCCCACCGGTTCCATGTCCCCGACGATCGACGCCGGCGACCGGGTGCTCGCACAGCGGATAGCCGGCGACGACGTGCGCCGCGGTGATGTCGTGGTCTTCGAGCAGTCGACCTGGGGCGACCTGCCGATGGTCAAGCGGGTGGTCGGCGTGGGCGGCGACAAGGTCGCCTGCTGCAAGGCCGGCAAGCTGACCGTGAACGGCGAGGACGTCGCAGAACCGTATCTTCCCAAGGGGCAGAGCGCGGCGGTCACCGGCATACCCACCACGACGGTGCCCAAGGGGCGCCTGTTCCTGCTCGGTGACGAGCGCGGCGGCTCGCTGGACTCCAGCGTGCACCTGGACGACGGCGAGAACGGCACGGTGCCGCGCGGCGCGGTGAAGGCGCGGGTCGACGCGGTGGCCTGGCCGATGGACAGGTTCGGCATGCTGGAGCGCCCCGGGGGCTTCGCGGACATGCCGGGCGGCCTCTCGGAGCCCGGGCCGCTGCGCCTGGTCGTGACGGTGATCGTGGTGGGCATGGCGCTGGTCCTCGGCGGCGCCGCGTACGGCCCGGCGGCCAGGCGGCTGGGCCGGGGGCGGGGCAGGAGCCGTACCAAGGAGGCCGTCGGTGCCGGCTGAGGACGCCGTGGCCGGGTCCGAGGAGAGCACGAGCCCGCTTCCGGGACGACTGCTGCGCAAGGTCGCCCGGGTGGTGCTGCTCGACCCGGACGACCGCGTCCTGCTGCTGCACGGCCATGAGCCCGGTGACCCCGCTGACGACTGGTGGTTCACGCCGGGCGGCGGCCTGGAGGGCGACGAGACGCACGAAGAGGCCGCCCTGCGCGAGCTGCGCGAGGAGACCGGCATCACGGAGGTCGAGCTGGGCCCGGTGCTGTGGCGGCGGGTGTGCTCCTTCCCTTTCGCCGGGCGCCGCTGGGACCAGGACGAGTGGTACTACCTGGCGCGTACGTCGCAGACGGCGACCGCCGCCGAGGGGCTGACGGAGCTGGAGCGCCGCAGTGTCGCCGGAGCACGTTGGTGGACGTGCCGGGAACTGACCGAGGCTCATGAGACGGTGTACCCGACCAGGCTCGCCGAGCTGTTTCGCAGACTGCTCGACGAGGGGCCCCCGGACCGGCCCGAGATCCTCGCCACGGAAATCGTGTAGGGGTTCGCGGGGCTGACGCACAATAGGGGGACGCACGGCTGAAGGGGAACATGCCATGAGCGCCGAGGACCTCGAGAAGTACGAGACCGAGATGGAGCTGAAGCTCTACCGGGAGTACCGCGATGTCGTCGGTCTGTTCAAATACGTGATCGAGACCGAGCGGCGCTTCTACCTCACCAATGACTACGAGATGCAGGTGCACTCGGTTCAGGGTGAGGTTTTCTTTGAGGTGTCCATGGCGGACGCCTGGGTGTGGGACATGTACCGCCCGGCTCGGTTCGTGAAGCAGGTGAGGGTGCTCACGTTCAAGGACGTGAACATCGAGGAGCTGAACAAGAGCGACCTGGAGCTGCCCGGCAGCTGACCGGTTCACTCGCCGGGGTGGTGGAGTTTTCCACAACCGGCGAGTAGTGCACCAAGATCCAACAGGTGCGCGCGGGCCCGGGACCGTGGGTGTCGGAGGTGGTGCCGACATGAACGCACGGGGAGCACTCGGCAAGTACGGCGAAGACCTGGCCGCGCGGCGGCTGGTCGAGGCGGGGATGACGGTCCTGGAGCGCAATTGGCGCGCGGGCAGGACCGGTGAGATCGACATCGTGGCCATGGACGGCGAGGCACTCGTCGTCTGCGAGGTCAAGACGCGCAGGGCGGGCCTGGTAGGCGCGGCCCTCTTCGAGCACCCGATGGCGGCCGTCGGCCAGAGCAAGGCGGAGCGGTTGCGGCGCCTGGCCGAGCGCTGGATCGAGGAGCGCGGCGGTCCACCCCCGGGAGGCGTCCGCATCGACCTGGTCGGCGTGCTGATCCCGCGGCGCGGGGCCCCCGTCGTCGAGCACGCGCGGGGGGTGGCGTAGATGGGCTTCGCGCGTACGTGCTCCGTGGCGCTGGTCGGCGTCGAAGGCGTCGTGGTCGAGGTGCAGGCCGATCTGGAACCGGGCGTGGCGGCGTTCACGCTGGTGGGCCTGCCCGACAAGAGCCTGACGGAGAGCCGCGACCGGGTCAGGGCGGCCGTGGTCAACTCGGGCGGGGAGTGGCCCCAGAAGAAGCTCACGGTCGGACTGAGCCCGGCCTCGGTCCCCAAAGGCGGCAGCGGCTTCGATCTCGCCGTCGCCTGCGCGGTCCTCGGGGCGGCCGAGCGCATCGATCCCCGCGTACTCGCCGACATCGTGATGATCGGCGAACTGGGGCTCGACGGACGGGTCCGCCCGGTCCGGGGAGTGCTGCCCGCGGTCCTGGCGGCGGCGGACGCGGGGTACGAACAGGTGGTCGTCCCGGAGTGCACGGCGGCGGAGGCCGCGCTGGTCCCGGGTGTCTCGGTCCTCGGCGTGCGCAGCCTGCGCCAGCTCATCGCGGTGCTCACCGACGAGCCGGTGCCGCTGGAGGAGCCGGACGAGGCGGGCCGGCCCGACGCGATGCTCGCCGGGCTCTGCGTGCCGGGCAGCGGCCTGGGCGCGGGCCTCGGCGGCGCGACGGACGACGCCCACGCGCTGGACCTCGCGGACGTGGTGGGCCAGGCGTCGGCGCGGACCGCCGTGGAAGTGGCCGCGGCCGGGGCGCACCACCTCTTCCTGCAAGGACCACCGGGTGCGGGCAAGACGATGCTCGCGGAGCGACTGCCGGCAATCCTGCCCCGGCTGACCCGGGAGGAGTCCCTGGAGGTGACGGCGGTCCACTCGGTGGCGGGCATGCTCCCACCGGGCAAGCCGCTGGTGGACGTCGCCCCGTACTGCGCGCCGCACCACTCCGCGACGATGCAGTCGCTGGTGGGCGGCGGCAAGGGGCTGGCCAGACCTGGAGCGGTCTCGCTCGCTCACCGTGGGGTGCTCTTCCTGGACGAGGCGCCGGAGTTCAGCGGCCAGACCCTGGACTCCCTGCGTCAACCCCTTGAGTCGGGTCATGTGGTGATCGCCCGCAGCGCGGGCGTGGTGCGGCTGCCCGCGCGGTTCCTGATGGTGCTGGCGGCCAACCCCTGCCCGTGCGGGAGGCACCTGCAGCCCGGCGGCGGCTGCGAGTGCCCGGCGTCCGTGGTGCGGCGCTACCAGGGGCGGCTGTCGGGGCCGCTGCTCGACCGGGTCGACCTCAAGGTCGAGGTGGAGCCCGTCACCCGCTCGGAACTGAGCGGATACGGCACGCGCGGAGAGTCCACCCGCTCCGTCGCCGACCGTGTGCGCGAGGCGCGTGAAAGGGCGGCGGCCCGACTCGACGGCACCGGCTGGCGGACCAACAGCGAAGTACCCGGCCACGCGCTGCGCACCAGATGGCCCGCCGCCCCGGGCGCCCTGGAGACGGCCGAGTCGGACCTTGAGCGCGGCTTCCTGACCGCCCGCGGCCTCGACCGCGTCCTGCGGGTCGCCTGGACCGTCGCCGATCTGGCCGGGCACGACCGGCCCGGCGCACAGGACGTCACCCTGGCACTTCAACTGCGCACCGGGATCTCGCGCGGCGTGCCCATGACGATCGGGGCCCCGCAGTGACCGCCGGACCGCCGGGGGACGAAGAGCGCCTGGCCAGGGTCGCCCTGACGCGGGTGCTCGAGCCGGGGGACGAGGCCGGGGGCCGGTGGCTGCGGGAGGTCGGCGCCGTCGAGGTACTGCGCCGACTCGGCGGAGACGAGAAGCGGCTGTCCGGAATGAGCGCGCGGCGGTGGGAGGGGCTGCGTGCGCGGGCCGCCGGGGCGCGACCGGAGCGTGATCTTCAGGCGGCACGGGACGTCGGGGCGCGCTTCGTGTGCCCGGGGGACACGGAGTGGCCCTCCCCGCTCGACGACCTCGGGGCGGCGCGGCCGATCGGCCTGTGGGTGCGGGGGCGGCCGTCCTTACGGATATGGGCCCTGCGCTCGGTGGCCGTCGTCGGCGCCCGGGCCTGCACGGAGTACGGCGCGCACATGGCGGCCGGGCTCGCGGCGGGCCTGGCGGAGCGGGGCTGGGTGGTGGTCTCGGGCGGGGCGTACGGCGTGGACGGCGCCGCGCACCGCGGGGCGCTCGGCGCGGGCGGGGCCACCGTGGCCGTGCTGGCCTGCGGGGTGGACCGGCCCTACCCCCGGGGGCACGCCGAATTGATCGGTCGGATCGCGGAACAGGGACTGGTGGTCGGTGAGTTGCCGCCGGGCGACCATCCGACGCCGAGCCGGTTCATCCAGCGGAACAGGGTGATCGCGGCGCTGACGCGGGGGACGGTGGTGGTGGAGGCCGCCTACCGCAGCGGGGCGCTCGCCACGGCCCGGGGTGCCCAGGAGTTGGGGCGCTTCACCATGGGGGTGCCGGGACCCGCGACCAGCGGCCTCTCCGCAGGGGTGCACGAACTGCTGCGGGGCGACGGCGTCCTGGTGACCGACGCCGCGGAAGTGGTCGAGCTGGTCGGAGACATGGGTGAGCTGGCCCCGGAGCGGCGCGGGCCCGTCCTGCCGCGCGACCTGCTCGCTCCGGGGGCGGCCCGCGTCCTGGCCGCGCTGCCCGCGCGCGGGCGGGCGACGGCTCAGGAGGTCGCGACGGGCGCCGGGACGACCCCGGACGACGCGGTAGGGCGCCTGTACGAACTTCAGTCGTTGGGGTTCGTCGAACGACACGGCGATGGCTGGCAGTTGACACGCCAGGCGTTCGTGTCGGTCTTCGCCTCTGGAGGTGAATCGTGACCGAGCGTGTTCCGCCGGACGGATGACGCCCGACAGCCTTGGGAAATCGCGCAGTTGGTACGTCCGCACCGTCACGCAGGGCGACCGGCCCGCATCCCGGAGACCCCCAGCGGAACGTATCTGCGCACGCGCGATCCCCTAGTCTTCGCTCACTGCGACGCTTCAGTCACGCTACGCTCACAAAGGATTCAGATGCGGACAGGCGACCAGACGGACAACCTCATTCATTCCACGCACGCTCCCCCTCGGACGGGCGCGGGCGGCACCGGTGAAGCGGCCGCCTCGCGCGACTTCATCGACTTACGGGTTCCTCCCCTTCGACGCGACTCGACACGACCTCATCCACCCCCGCGACCTCACCAGTTCACGGCAGAACGGCTCAAGGCGACGAATGCCCCAGCACACCTCAGGGTCCGACCGGGCGGCGGTTCCGCCCGCCGCCCGTAGCGGCGAGCGGGAGCGGCCTCCCGCCCCCTCGTCGCTGGACGAGTTGTGGCGCTCGTACAAGGAGACCGGGGACGGACGGCTGCGGGAGCAGCTGATCCTGCACTACTCGCCGCTGGTGAAGTACGTCGCGGGCCGGGTGAGCGTGGGGCTGCCGCCCAATGTGGAGCAGGCGGACTTCGTCTCCTCCGGGGTGTTCGGGCTGATCGACGCGATCGAGAAGTTCGACATCGAGCGGGAGATCAAGTTCGAGACGTACGCGATCACGCGCATCCGCGGGGCGATGATCGACGAGCTGCGGGCGCTGGACTGGATCCCGCGGTCCGTGCGGCAGAAGGCGCGCAACGTCGAGCGTGCCTACGCCACCCTGGAGGCGCAGCTGCGCCGGACGCCGTCGGAGGGCGAGGTCGCCGCGGAGATGGGCATCGCCCTGGAGGAACTGCACGCGGTTTTCAGCCAGTTGTCCCTGGCGAACGTGGTGGCCCTCGAAGAGCTGCTGCACGTCGGCGGCGACGGCGGCGACCGGCTCAGCCTGATGGACACGCTCGAGGACCACGCGGCCGACAACCCCGTCGAGGTCGCCGAGGACCGGGAGCTGCGCAGGCTGCTGGCGAGGGCGATCAACACGCTGCCCGAGCGCGAGAAGACCGTCGTGACGCTCTACTACTACGAAGGACTCACCCTCGCCGAGATCGGCAACGTACTCGGGGTGACCGAGAGCCGGGTGAGTCAGATCCACACCAAGTCGGTGCTCCAGCTGCGAGCGAAACTGGCCAGTTTTGGCCGTTGACGCCGTGTGCCGGGGGCGCTGCATCGTGCCTGCCCGGCGGGTGCGTGCCCGGCGGTGACTCCCCTGCGGGGCGTCCCGTCCGTAAGGTGGAGCCGTGCCAAGGATTCGAGCGGCCTCTGTGGCCGAGCACCGGTCGATGCAGCGCGGGGCCCTGCTGGACGCCGCGCGGTCCCTGCTGTCCGAAGGCGGGACGGAGGCATTGACCTTCCCCGCCCTCGCCGAGCGCACCGGGCTCGCCCGGTCGTCCGTCTACGAGTACTTCCGGTCGCGGGCGGCCGTCGTGGAAGAGCTGTGCGAGGTCGACTTCCCCGTCTGGGCGGCCGAGGTGTCGGCGGCCATGGAGCGGGCGGAATCGGCCGAGGGCAAGGTCGAGGCGTATGTCCGGCGGCAGCTCTCCCTGGTCGGGGACCGGCGGCACCGGGCCGTCGTGGCCATCTCCGCCGGTGAGCTGGACGCCGGCGCCCGGGAGAAGATCCGTGCCGCCCACGGCGGGCTCATCGCGATGATCGTGGAGGCGCTGGAACAGCTGGGGCACGCGCAGCCCCGGCTGGCGGCGATGCTCCTTCAGGGCGTCGTGGACGCGGCCGTGCGGCGGATCGAGCTGGGGGCCGCCGAGGATCCCGGGGAGATCACCGAGGCTGCGGTCTCCATGGCGCTGCGAGGCGTCCGGGGCTGAGTCCCCACCACGCCGGGGCCGGGCCGTGCGGCGGGTTCGGCGGGCCGTGCGGTGGGAGCAGGCGGGACGGGCCGGGGTGCCGCAGCCAGGGCGGCAGCAGCGTCAGCGGGTCCAGGTAGGTCCCGCCCCTGAGCAGGCCCCAGTGGAGGCAGCTCCGGGGACAGTGGCCCCTCGGGAGCTCCAGGACGCCGACGCGCTCGCCCGGGGCGACCTCGGCGCCCTTCTTCAGCGTGGCCCGCACCGGCTCGTACGTCGTGCGCAGCGGAGGGTCCCCGGTGCCGTCCAGCTCCACCGAGACCACGCCCCGGCCCGCCACCCGCCCCGCGAACGAGATCCGGCCGGGTGCCACCGCGCGGACCGGGTCGCCGGGGGGCGCCGCCAGGTCCACGCCCCGGTGGCCCTCGCCATACGCGGTCGAGGGCGGGTCCCAGGCGCGTACGACCGCCGGGTGGGCGCCCATGCGGGCGTCCACCGGCCACGTCGTGGCCACCGGGAGCGTCACGGGCGGGGCCGGTGGCCGGCTCGGCGGCGGGGGCAGGGCGGTCGCCAGCAGCGCGGCCAGCGTCGTCAGCAGCAGTTCCAGGCGCATGCGAGAACGGTCCCGTATCCGGGCGGCCCGTGGGGATCATGGACCGGATCTGTGGACCACCGGCCGATTGTGGACAGTGGCGTCACCCTTTCGGGGATGGGCGCCGCCCGGTGGGGGGCACGGCGTCGCACGGCTCCGTCGCCAGGTCACGGGCAGCGGCGTCACCCGGGGCCCCGCGGGTCCCGTACACTTCCTTTGGCGATCCGGGTCACCGGGTCGACTTCGCACGCCCCGACATCAGGCCATCACAAGCCGGTGTCAGCGCCCCTCGGTCCCCAGTGGCAAGGCGCACAGCGGGCGTCAGGCGCGAGTGCCGTCCGGCACACGCGGCACAACCGAGAATCTCAAGGAGAACGGCCATGGCCGTCGTCACGATGCGGGAGCTGCTGGAAAGCGGCGTCCACTTCGGTCACCAGACCCGTCGTTGGAACCCGAAGATGAAGCGCTTCATCTTCACGGAGCGCAACGGCATCTACATCATCGACCTGCTCCAGTCGCTGTCGTACATCGACCGCGCCTACGAGTTCGTCAAGGAGACCGTCGCCCACGGCGGCACGGTCATGTTCGTCGGCACGAAGAAGCAGGCGCAGGAGGCCATCGCCGAGCAGGCCACCCGCGTCGGCATGCCCTACGTCAACCAGCGCTGGCTGGGCGGCATGCTCACCAACTTCTCGACCGTCTACAAGCGTCTGCAGCGCCTCAAGGAGCTCGAGCAGATCGACTTCGAGGACGTCGCCGCCTCCGGTCTGACCAAGAAGGAGCTTCTCGTGCTCTCGCGCGAGAAGGCCAAGCTGGAGAAGACCCTCGGTGGTATCCGCGAGATGTCCAAGGTGCCCAGCGCCGTCTGGATCGTGGACACCAAGAAGGAGCACATCGCGGTCGGTGAGGCCCGGAAGCTCAACATCCCGGTCGTCGCCATCCTCGACACCAACTGCGACCCCGACGAGGTCGACTACAAGATCCCCGGCAACGACGACGCGATCCGCTCCGTCACGCTGCTCACCCGTGTGATCGCCGACGCCGTCGCCGAGGGCCTCATCTCCCGTTCCGGTGTCGCCACCGGTGACTCGAAGCCGGGCGAGAAGGCCGCCGGCGAGCCGCTCGCCGAGTGGGAGCGCGACCTGCTCGAGGGCGAGAAGAAGGCCGACGACGCCGAGGCCCCCAAGGCCGAGGACAAGCCGGCCGAGGACGCCGCCGAGGCTCCGGCCGCCGAGGCGCCCGCCGCTGAGGCCCCCGCTGCCGAGGCGCCGGCCGCGGACACCGAGCAGGCCTGACCTCACAGGTTCGGCAGTTGACGGCGGGGGCCCGATCGGCCCCCGCCGTTCACCCGTGGACCTCCGTAGATCTTTCAAGACTTCGAGAGAGAATTTCGATCATGGCGAACTACACCGCCGCTGACGTCAAGAAGCTCCGTGAGCTCACGGGCGCCGGCATGATGGACTGCAAGAAGGCGCTCGACGAGGCCGAGGGCAACGTCGACAAGGCCGTCGAGGCGCTCCGCATCAAGGGCCAGAAGGGCGTCGCCAAGCGCGAGGGCCGCTCCGCCGAGAACGGCGCCGTCGTCTCCCTCATCGCCGACGACAACACCTCCGGTGTCATCGTCGAGCTGAAGTGCGAGACGGACTTCGTCGCCAAGGGCGAGAAGTTCCAGGCCGTGGCGAACAACCTCGCCGCCCACATCGCCAAGACGTCCCCGGCCGACCTCGAGGCGCTGCTCGCCTCCGAGATCGAGGCCGGCAAGACCGTCCAGGCGTACGTCGACGAGGCCAACGCCAACCTCGGCGAGAAGATCGTCCTGGACCGCTTCGCGCAGTTCTCCGGCGCCTACGTGGCCGCGTACATGCACCGCACGATGCCCGACCTGCCCCCGCAGATCGGTGTCCTCGTCGAGCTGGACAAGGCCGACGCCGACGTCGCCAAGGGCATCGCGCAGCACATCGCCGCCTTCGCGCCGAAGTACCTCTCCAAGGAGGACGTGCCGGCCGAGGTCGTCGAGTCCGAGCGCCGCGTCGCCGAGGAGACCACCCGCGCCGAGGGCAAGCCCGAGGCCGCCCTCCCCAAGATCGTCGAGGGTCGCGTCAACGGCTTCTTCAAGGAGGCCACCCTCCTCGGCCAGCCGTACGCGCTGGACAACAAGAAGTCGGTCGAGAAGGTTCTCGCCGAGGCCGGTGTCACCCTGAAGCGCTTCTCGCGCATCAAGGTCGGCATCTGAGTCCGTACCGCGATCGACGGTAGACCCCGCTAGGGTCGACAGCGGTCGCCCGCGTGGGGAGCCCCGCACAGGGAACCCCGTACGCGATGTACGACCGCAGGATCTGACGAGGAGGCCACTGCCGAGCATGGGATGCGAACGACACCCCACCGGCGGTGGCCTTCTTCGTATGTGTGTCAAGTAAGAGAAGCGAGAACACCATGACCACCAAGGCCGACTCGAAGAGTGACGACGACAAAGGCGCCGGACGCTTCCTGCTGAAGCTCTCCGGCGAGGCGTTCGCCGGCGGAGGCGGCCTCGGGGTCGATCCCGACGTGGTGCACGCCATCGCGCGCGAGATCGCGGCCGTGGTCCGCGACGGCGCCCAGATCGCCATCGTCATCGGCGGCGGAAACTTCTTCCGCGGCGCCGAACTCCAGCAGCGCGGCATGGACCGGGCCCGCTCGGACTACATGGGCATGCTCGGCACGGTCATGAACTGCCTCGCCCTCCAGGACTTCCTGGAGAAGGAGGGCATCGACAGCCGCGTCCAGACCGCCATCACCATGGGGCAGGTCGCGGAGCCGTACATCCCGCTGCGCGCCGTGCGTCACCTGGAGAAGGGCCGCGTGGTCATCTTCGGCGCCGGCATGGGCATGCCGTACTTCTCCACCGACACCACCGCCGCCCAGCGTGCCCTGGAGATCGACGCCGAGGCGCTGCTCATGGGCAAGAACGGCGTGGACGGGGTCTACGACTCCGACCCCAAGACCAACCCCGACGCGGTGAAGTTCGACGCGCTCGGCTACGGCGAGGTCATCACCCGGGACCTCAAGGTCGCCGACATGACCGCGATCACGCTGTGCCGGGACAACAAGCTGCCCATCCTCGTCTTCGAGCTGCTCTCCGAAGGCAATATCGCCCGGGCCGTCAAGGGTGAGAAGATCGGCACTCTCGTGGGCGACAAGGGAAGCCGGGCCTGACCCCGCGGACCTGAGCCCGGCTCAAGGGACGGACGCGAGACGTCACTTGAGAGGGATGGACAAAGCCCTGCCGGTCGGACACCGTGCAGGAAAGACACGCGACGCAGCCGGCCGCCCCGTGCTAGCCGGGCCTACTCAAGACACGCAGGAGCAAGTGGTGATCGAAGAGACCCTCCTCGAGGCCGAGGAGAAGATGGAGAAGGCCGTCGTGGTCGCCAAGGAGGACTTCGCCGCGATCCGCACCGGCCGTGCGCACCCGGCGATGTTCAACAAGATCGTGGCGGACTACTACGGCGCGCTGACGCCGATCAACCAGCTGGCCTCGTTCTCGGTGCCCGAGCCGCGGATGGCCGTGGTGACCCCGTTCGACAAGAGCGCGCTGCGCAACATCGAGCAGGCGATCCGCGACTCCGACCTCGGCGTCAACCCGAGCAACGACGGCAACATCATCCGGGTGACGTTCCCCGAGCTGACGCAGGACCGTCGCAAGGAGTTCATCAAGGTCGCCAAGACCAAGGCCGAGGACTCCAAGATCTCGATCCGCTCCATCCGCCGCAAGGCCAAGGAAGCCATCGACAAGGCGGTCAAGGACGGCGACATCGGCGAGGACGAGGGCCGTCGCGCCGAGAAGGACCTCGACGACACCACCGCCAAGTACGTCACCCAGGTGGACGAGCTGCTCAAGCACAAGGAAGCCGAGCTGCTCGAAGTCTGAAGGCCCGGTCCGAGGAATCAGGAAACCGATCCGTGAACGACTCTTCCTGGGGGGCGCGGCCCACAGCCGGGTATTGGGTGCCGCCCGACCAGGGGTCTGGTCGGGGGGCACCCCCGGCAGGTCCCGCGTACGATGCGCAGGACGCGCTGCTTCCGTCCGTGACGCAGCCGATGCCCGTCGTGCCCGACACCCCCGCGCCCCCGCAGGAGCCCATGCCCAGCGCACCACAGCCCGTCCCGGCAGCGCCGCGGCCTCCGCAGAAGAAGAGCGCGGGCCGTGACCTCGGCGCGGCCATAGGAGTCGGTGTGGGACTCGGCGCGGTGATCATCGCGTCGCTGTTCATCGTGAAGGCCGTCTTCATCGGCGTCATAGCGGTCGCCGTCGTGGTCGGCCTGTGGGAGCTGACCTCCCGGCTCGACGAGCGCAAGGGCATCAAGGCGCCGCTGGTGCCGCTCGCGGTCGGTGGCGCGGCGATGGTCGTCGCCGGGTACGTCCGGGGTCCCGAGGGCGCGTGGGTGGCGATGGCGCTCACCGCGCTCGCGGTACTCGTCTGGCGGATGACCGAGCCGCCCGAGGGTTACCTGAAGGACGTCACGGCGGGGGTCTTCGCGGCCTTCTACGTCCCCTTCCTCGCGACGTTCGTGGCGCTGATGCTCACCGCGGACGACGGGCCGCGGCGGGTGCTGACGTTCCTGCTGCTGACCGTGGTCAGCGACACGGGCGCGTACGCGATCGGCTGGCGCTTCGGCAAGCACAAGCTGGCGCCGCGCATCAGCCCCGGCAAGACCCGCGAGGGCCTGTTCGGCGCCGTCGCGTTCGCGATGGCCGCGGGCGCGCTGTGCATGGAGTTCCTGATCGACGGCGGGACCTGGTGGCAGGGGCTGCTGGTCGGCCTCGCGGTCGCGGCGAGCGCCACGCTCGGCGACCTCGGCGAGTCGATGATCAAGCGGGACCTCGGCATCAAGGACATGGGCACGCTGCTGCCGGGCCACGGCGGCATCATGGACCGCCTGGACTCCCTGCTGCCGACGGCCCCGGTCGTCTGGCTCCTGCTGGTGATCTTCGTGGGGTCCGGCTGACCCGTCTGACCTGCGCGGATATGCGTATGGGGCTCGTTGTCCACAGGGCGGCGGGCCCCTTGCCCCATGTCTGCGACACTGGAAGAACCATGCCTGTACCCGGAGAACTCACCTTTGTCGCGCCCCGCGGAGCCAAGAAGCCGCCGCGGCACCTCGCCGACCTCACGCCCGCCGAGCGCAAGGAAGCCGTCGCCGCCATCGGCGAGAAGCCGTTCCGCGCCAAGCAGCTCTCGCAGCACTACTTCGCGCGCTACGCCCACGACCCGGCCGAGTGGACCGACATCCCCGCCGGTGCGCGCGACAAGCTCCGGGAGGCGCTGCTGCCCGACCTGATGTCCGTGGTGCGGCACATCAGCTGCGACGACGACACCACGCGCAAGACGCTGTGGCGGCTCTTCGACGGCACACTGGTCGAGTCGGTGCTCATGCGCTACCCGGACCGGGTGACCATGTGCATCAGCTCCC
Source organism: Streptomyces sp. NPDC031466 (assembly GCF_055581265.1). NCBI lineage: Bacteria > Bacillati > Actinomycetota > Actinomycetes > Kitasatosporales > Streptomycetaceae > Streptomyces > Streptomyces sp. NPDC031466. Next base: position 116,041 of record NZ_JBVIJT010000015.1, on the reverse strand, counting down.
AGGCCGGGTGCGGCATGAACTGCCCGTTCTGCGCCACCGGCCAGGCCGGCCTCGACCGGAACCTGTCGACGGGCGAGATCGTGCACCAGATCGTGGACGGCATGCGCGCCCTGCGGGACGGCGAGATCCCCGGCGGGCCCGCGCGGCTGTCCAACATCGTCTTCATGGGCATGGGCGAGCCACTGGCCAACTACAACCGCGTGACGGGCGCCATCCGCCGCCTCACCGACCCCGAGCCCGACGGCCTCGGCCTCTCGCAGCGCGGCATCACCGTGTCGACGGTGGGGCTCGTGCCCGCCATCCACCGGTTCTCCGACGAGGGCTTCAAGTGCCGCCTGGCCATCTCGCTGCACGCCCCGGACGACGACCTGCGCGACACGCTCGTCCCCGTCAACACGCGGTGGAAGGTGCGGGAGGTGCTCGACGCGGGCTGGGAGTACGCCGCCAAGTCCGGTCGCCGCCTGTCCATCGAGTACGCCCTGATCCGCGACATCAACGACCAGGCCTGGCGCGGTGACCGGCTCGGCCGACTGCTCAAGGGCAAGCCGGTCCACGTGAACCTCATCCCGCTGAACCCCACGCCGGGCTCGAAGTGGACGGCCTCGCGGCCCGAGGACGAGAAGGCGTTCGTGGAGGCCATCGCCGCCCACGGGGTGCCGGTGACGATCCGGGACACCCGCGGCCAGGAGATCGACGGGGCGTGCGGCCAGCTCGCCGCGGCCGAGAGGTAGTCTGACGGGCGTACGCCTCGCACACCCGGTCGCGTACGGTCGTCACCACATCTGCATATTCCGACAGGGGAGCGCCACAGCGCTGAGAGTGCGGCACCTTGGACAGGTGGGCCGCAGACCCTCTGAACCTCGCCCAGGTCATTCTGGGTAGGAAGTTCGGGCACGACTCAAGCTGTTGCGCCCTGCCCGCGGGCCACTGGGCCCGCGGGCAGGGCCGCGTCTCTTCCTGGACACCCAGGAGGACATTCAAGTGAGCACCAAGAAGATCACGTCCGTCGCCGTCGCGGTGGGCCTCGGGCTCGGCGCCCTCTCGGCCTGCGGCTCCGGGGACGGCTCCGACCAGGCCGACTCCAAGACCGTCACCCTCGTCAGCCACGACTCCTTCAACGTCTCCAAGGACGTACTGAAGGACTTCGAGAAGCGGTCCGGCTACCGGGTCAAGGTCCTCAAGGACGGCGACGCGGGCGCCGCCGTGAACAAGGCGATCCTCTCCAAGGACAACCCGCAGGGCGACGTCTTCTTCGGCGTCGACAACACCCTCCTGTCACGGGCGCTCGACAACGGCCTCTTCCAGTCGTACGAGGCCAAGGGCTCGGGCGCGATCAGGCCGGAGTTCCGGGTCGACGCGGCCGAACACCGGGTCACGCCCGTCGACAGCGGCGACATCTGTGTGAACTACGACAAGAAGTACTTCGCCGAGAAGAAGCTGGCGCCGCCGAAGTCCTTCGCGGACCTGACCAGGCCCGCCTACAAGAACCTGCTGGTCACCGAGAACGCCTCGACCTCTTCGCCCGGCCTCGGCTTCCTGCTGGGCACCGCCGCCGAGTACGGCGACGACGGCTGGCAGGGCTACTGGAAGAAGCTCAAGGCCAACGGCGTCAAGGTCGTCGACGGCTGGGAGCAGGCCTACAACGAGGAGTTCTCCGGCTCCGCAGGCGGCAGGAAGGCGGGCGGCGAGCGGCCGCTCGTCGTCTCCTACGCCTCCTCGCCGCCCGTCGAGGTGCTCTACGGGAAGCCGCAGCCGAAGCACGCCCCGACCGGCGTCGCGACCGGTACGTGCTTCCGCCAGGTCGAGTACGCGGGCCTGCTCGGCAACGCCGGGAACCCGAAGGGCGGCAAGGCGCTCCTGGACTTCCTCGTGGGCAAGGAGTTCCAGGAGGACATGCCGCTGAACATGTTCGTCAACCCGGTGCGCGAGGGCGCCAAGCTGCCCGGGCTGTTCACCGAGCACGGCGTGCGCGTCGACAAGCCCGAGACCATGGATCCGAAGAAGATCGCCGACAACCGCGAGCCGTGGATCAAGTCGTGGACCTCGCTCGTACTGAAGTGACGAAGCCCCGCTCCCGGGCGGGCCTCGGCCGGGGGAGCGCGACGCGGCTCGCTCTGCTGGCCGTGCCCGTCGCGTTCTTCGCGCTCTTCTTCGCCTACCCGGTCACCGCGATCGTCGCGCGCGGCCTGCACGTCGACGGCGCCTGGCGCCTCGGGCGGATCGCGGACGTGCTCGGGCAGTCCGACGTCCGGCACGTGCTGTGGTTCACCACCTGGCAGGCGCTCGCGTCGACCGCGCTCACGCTGCTGATCGCGCTCCCCGGCGCCTACGTCTTCGCGCGCCTCGACTTCCCGGGCAAGCGGGTGCTGCGGGCCGTCGTGACGGTGCCGTTCGTGCTGCCGACGGTCGTCGTCGGCACCGCCTTCCTCGCGCTCATCGGGCGCGGCGGGCTCTTCGACGAGCTGTGGGGCGTGCGCCTGGACACCACCGTGTGGGCGATCCTGCTCGCCCACGTGTTCTTCAACTACGCGGTCGTCGTCCGCACGGTCGGCGGGCTCTGGTCGCAGCTCGACCCGCGCCAGGAGGAGGCCGCCCGGATGCTCGGCGCCTCGCGCTGGACCGCCTGGCGGACCGTGACACTGCCCGCGCTCGGCCCGGCGGTGGCCGCCGCCGCGCTGATGGTCTTCCTGTTCACCTTCACTTCCTTCGGCGTCGTACAGATCCTCGGCGGACCCGCGTACTCCACGCTCGAAGTGGAGATCTACCGCCAGACCGCCCAGCTCCTGGACCTGCCGACGGCCGCCGTCCTGACCCTCGTGCAGTTCGCCGCGGTCGGTCTGATCCTGGCGGTCCACGCGTGGACCGCCAGGCGGCGTGAGAGCGTGCTGAAGCTGGTCGACGTCTCGGCCGCCGCGCGCCGCCCGCGCGGCGCCGGCCAGTGGACGCTGCTCGCCTCGGTCATGGCGACGATCGCCCTGCTGATCCTGCTGCCGCTCGGCGTGCTGATCCAGCGGTCCTTCGACGGACCCGACGGCTTCGGGGTGACGTACTACACGGAGCTGACCTCGGCGGAGGGTGGCGCCTTCCTCGTGCCGCCGATCGAGGCGATCTGGAACTCCCTCCAGTACGCGATCGTGGCCACCGCCATCGCGGTCGTCGTCGGCGGGCTCGCCGCGGCCGCGCTCACCCGGCGTGCCGGTCACCTCGTACGCGGCTTCGACGCGTTGCTCATGCTGCCGCTCGGGGTGTCGGCGGTGACCGTCGGCTTCGGGTTCCTGATCACGCTGGACGAGCCGCCGCTCGATCTGCGGGCCACCTGGATCCTGGTGCCGCTCGCCCAGGCCCTGGTCGGCGTGCCCTTCGTCGTACGCACCATGCTGCCCGTCCTGCGCGCGGTCGACGGACGGCTGCGCGAGGCGGCGGCCGTCCTCGGGGCCTCGCCGCTGCGGGCCTGGCGGGAGGTGGACCTGCCGATGGTGCGGCGGGCGCTGCTGATCGCCGCCGGGTTCGCGTTCGCCGTCTCGCTCGGCGAGTTCGGGGCGACCGTGTTCATCGCGCGGCCCGACAACCCGACGCTGCCGGTCGCCGTGGCGCGGCTGCTCGGCCGTGCCGGTGACGTCAACTACGGGCAGGCGATGGCCCTGTCGACCCTTTTGATGGTGGTGTGCGCGGTGTCCCTGCTGCTCCTGGAACGCCTGCGGGCCGACCGTACCTCCGGAGAGTTCTGATGACCTTGCTGAGACTTTCCGGGGCGAGTGTCCGCTTCGGGGCGCGGGCCGCGCTCGACGCCGTGGACCTGGAGGTCGCCGAGCACGAGATCGTCTGTGTGCTCGGGCCGAGCGGCAGCGGCAAGTCGACGCTGCTGCGGGTGGTGGCGGGGCTCCAGGCGCTCGACGCCGGGCGGATCGAGCTGGACGGTCGCGACCAGCGCGGGGTGCCGGCGCACAAGCGGGGCGTCGGCCTCATGTTCCAGGACCACCAGCTCTTCCCGCAGCGCGACGTGGCGGGCAACGTCGCCTTCGGGCTGCGGATGCGCGGTGCCTCGCGGGCCGAACAGGCCGACCGGGTCGCCGAGTTGCTCGAACTCGTCGGGCTGCCGAAGGCGCAGCGGCGCGCGGTCGCCTCGCTGTCCGGCGGCGAGCAGCAGCGGGTCGCGCTCGCGCGCGCGCTGGCCCCCCGGCCCCGGCTGCTGATGCTGGACGAGCCGCTGGGCCAGCTCGACCGGTCGCTGCGGGAGCGGCTGGTGGTGGAACTGCGGGACCTGTTCGGCGAGTTGGGTACGACCGTGCTCGCCGTCACGCACGACCAGGGCGAGGCGTTCGCGCTCGCCGACCGGGTCGTCGTCATGCGGGACGGGCGGATCGCCCAGTCCGGTACGCCGCTTGAGGTCTGGCGGCGTCCGGCGGACGAGTTCGTCGCCCGCTTCCTCGGCTTCGACAACATCGCGGACGCGACGGTCACCGGTGGGACGGCCACGACGGTGTGGGGAGCCGTTCCCGTGCCACCCGGCACCCCCGCGGGACGGCACAGGATTCTGGTGCGCCCCGCCGGGGTGCGGCTGCTTGCCCCCGAAGAGGGGTTGCCGTGCGAGGTGACGGCCCGTACGTTCCGCGGCACCCACGTCGCCCTGCGCCTCCAGCCGAAGGAGGGGCCGAGCCTGGAGGCGGCGTGCGCGCTGCGCCGTGCGCCCGAGGTCGGCGAGGTCGTCGGGGCGGGCTTCGACGCCGGGGACATCGTCATCCTCGGGGAGGCGGGCGCGGTGCCGGAGGCGGGCTCGGCGCGGGCGTCGGGACAGCAGGACGCGACGCCGGAAATTGAAGTGTCCCCGGTGCGTAAATCACTCTAATGTTCGATCATGACGACTCTGAGCCATGACCGCTACTGCGCCGAAGTCACCACCCAACTCGACCTCTTGAGAGCCACGCTGAAGGGCGCGGACCTCTCCGCCACCGTCCCGACGTGCCCCGACTGGACGCTGGCGCAGCTCGCCCGGCACGCGGGCGGGGCGGTGCGCTGGAGCGAGCGGCTGGTCGCGACGCGCGCGCGGCGGAACATCCCGGCCGAGGAGGTCCCGCACGCCTCGGGGCCCGAGGGCGACGACCCGGCCGCCCTGGACGCCTGGCTGGCCGAGACCGCCGCGCTCGGCACCCGGACCTTCCGCGAGGCGGGCGCCGACGCCGAGGTGTGGGCGTGGGCCGATGACCACACCGCCGGGTTCTGGGCGCGGCGCATGACGCACGAGCTGGCGATCCACCGCGCGGACGCGGCGATCGCCGTCGGTGTCGCCTACGAAATCGCCCCGGAGATCGCCGCCGACGCGCTCGACGAGTGGCTGGACCTCCTACGGTTCATTCAGCTCAACATCCCCGGGGGCAGTGCGGCGGAGCTGCGGGGCACCGGACGCTCCCTCCGTCTGCACGCGACCGACGCGCCGCCCGGCCTGGACGCCGAGTGGCTCGTCGAGCTCGGCGAGGACGGCTTCACCTGGCGGCGCGGCCACGCCGAGGCGGACGTCACGCTGCGCGGCCCGCTCACCGAGGTGCTGCTGGCCTTCTACCGGCGGCGGCCACTGGACGCCGGACGCGTGGAGGTGCTGGGGGAGCGGGAGCTGCTGGACTTCTGGCTGGAGCGGGCCACGTTCGGCTGACGGCTCCGGGCCCGGCGCCGCGAGACCGGGGCGGGTCCCTCGCGCTCGCGGGCCGTCCGCTCCGGGGGCGGTCCTACGAGGTGCTCGCGGGGCCGTTGGAGGCGTGACCCGCGCCCGACAGGAGCGAGTCGAGCGCGGCCGGGGCGTCCTCCACCCGGTCCACCAGCGCGATCCGGGACTCCATGGACCTGCCGCTCGCCAGGGACCGGAGCAGCGGCCAGACCGGCAGGTGGTCCGTCCAGTGCGCGCGGTCGACCAGGACCATCGGGGTCGGCGTGCCGCGCGACTCGTAGTAGTTGGGGGTGGCGTTGTCGAAGACCTCCTGGACCGTCCCCGCGGCCCCCGGCAGGAAGACGACGCCCGCGTTCGACCGGGCCAGGAGGCCGTCCTCGCGGGTGGCGTTGGCGAAGTACTTCGCCAGGTGGGAGGCGAAGGCGTTCGGCGGCTCGTGGCCGTAGAACCAGGTCGGGATGCCGACGGAGGCGCCCCCCGAGGGCCAGCGCTCGCGGACCGCGAAGGCCGCCCGCGCCCACTCGGTGACCGACGGCGTGAACGAGGGGGCCTTGGCGAGGAGTTCCAGCGCCTCGTCCAGCATGCTGTCGGCGAAGACGGCGGCGTACGCGCCGAGGTTCGCCGCCTCCATCGCGCCCGGCCCGCCGCCGGTGGCGACGGTGAACCCGGAGCGGGCCAGGGCGCGGCCGAGCCGCGCCGCCCCCGCGTAGGCCTCGGTGCCCCGGGCCATCGCGTGGCCGCCCATGACGCCCACCACACCGGCCCCGGCGAGCAGCTCGTCCAGGGCGTCGGAGATGGAGTCGTCGTGTATGGCGCGCAGCATCGAGGAGAACACGTCGCCGTCGGTCTTGGTCCGCTGGAACCAGGCGTAGGCGTGGGCGTCCGGCGTCGCGTCGTAGCCGCCGTCGGCGAGGCCGGCGAAGAGGTCGTCCGGGGTGTAGAGCAGCCCGCGGTAGGGATTGAACGGCAGACCCGGCACCGGCGGGAAGACCAGGGCGCCCGAGGCCCGCACCTTCGCCGCCGCCTCCTCGTCCATGGGGCAGCCGAGGAAGACGGCGCCCGCGACATCGGCGCTCAGGAGCGCGGCGGTGCGCTCGGTCAGGTCGACGGCCTGGACGCGGCAGCCGGCGAGCGCGCCCCGTTCCCGGACGTCGTCGAACTCGGCGAGGGTCTCGATCTCGCGGTCCTCACCGGGCGCCGGGGTGGATGCGTGTTCGTCGGTCGGCTGCATGCGCCCATACTAGGAGGGCGCCTTTGGACCGGCGGCATCCGGAATGTCGGTTCTGGGGCGCTTTGCGTTGAGAGATAAATCTCGGCCCCTGGGTACGAGTTGAACCACTCGCTGCGTATGTTTGTACAGCCGTGTTCAGACGGTGAAGTTTGTGCGAGTCCGATGGCGGTCCCGATGGGCAGGCGAGTGCTGCCCGGTCGGGGCTGCCCTTTGTCGTGAGTAACCGAGCGAAACGAGGTCGAGCGATCATGGCTGAGGCGGCGGTCGAGAAGGAGCGCTCGGCGCCACGATCGCGGTCCTCTCGTGAGGGCGGCGGAGTGGGCGAGCCGGAGCTGCGGCAGTTGCTCGCGGGACTTACTGCCGTGCGGGACGGGGACTTCGGCACGAGGCTGCCGGACGAGGGCGACGGACTCATCGGAGAGATCGCCACCGTCTTCAACGGCATGGTCGACCAGCTGTCGCTGTTCACCTCCGAGGTGACCCGGGTGGCCCGGGAGGTCGGCACCGAGGGAACCCTGGGCGGTCAGGCCGTCGTGCCGGGCGTCTCCGGGACCTGGGCGGACCTGACCGACTCGGTGAACGCCATGGCGGGCAATCTGACCACCCAGGTCCGCGACATCGCCCAGGTGGCGACGGCGGTGGCCAAGGGCGACCTGTCGCAGAAGATCGACGTGGACGCCCGGGGCGAGATCCTGGAGCTGAAGGACACCGTCAACACGATGGTCGACCAGCTCTCCGCCTTCGCCGACGAGGTCACCCGCGTCGCTCGCGAGGTCGGCAGCGAGGGCCGGCTGGGCGGCCAGGCCCAGGTGCCGGGTGTCGGCGGCGTCTGGCGGGACCTGACCGACTCGGTGAACCTGATGGCCGGCAACCTCACCGACCAGGTCCGCAACATCGCCCAGGTCACGACGGCCGTGGCCAAGGGTGACCTGTCGCAGAAGATCACGGTCAACGCGCGCGGCGAGATCCTGGAGCTGAAGGACACCATCAACACGATGGTCGACCAGCTCTCCTCGTTCGCCGACGAGGTCACCCGCATGGCGCGTGACGTCGGTACCGAGGGCATCCTGGGCGGCCAGGCCGACGTCAAGGGCGTCTCGGGCACCTGGCGGGACCTGACCGACTCCGTGAACAGCATGGCCGGCAACCTGACGGACCAGGTGCGCTCGATCGCGCAGGTGGCCACCGCGGTGGCCGGCGGCGACCTGTCGCAGAAGATCAAGGTCAACGCCCGGGGCGAGATCCTGGAGCTGAAGGAGACCATCAACACGATGGTCGACCAGCTCTCCGCCTTCGCCGACGAGGTCACCCGCGTCGCCCGCGAGGTCGGCACCGAGGGCAACCTCGGCGGCCAGGCGACCGTCCGCGGTGTCTCCGGCACCTGGAAGGACCTCACCGACAACGTCAACGTCATGGCGTCGAACCTGACGGGTCAGGTGCGCTCCATCGCCCAGGTCGCCACGGCGGTGGCGCGCGGCGACCTCTCGCAGAAGATCACCGTCGAGGCCAAGGGTGAGGTCGCCGCGCTCGCGGGCGGCATCAACACCATGGTCGACACGCTCTCGGCGTTCGCCGACGAGGTCACGCGCGTGGCGCGCGAGGTCGGCACCGAGGGCCAGCTCGGCGGCCAGGCCCGCGTGCCCAACGTGGCCGGCACGTGGAAGGACCTCACCGACAACGTCAACTCGATGGCGAACAACCTCACCAACCAGGTGCGCAACATCGCCCTGGTCACCACCGCGGTGGCCAACGGCGACCTGTCGAAGAAGATCGACGTCGACGCCCGCGGCGAGATCCTGGAGCTGAAGACCACCATCAACACGATGGTCGACCAGCTCTCGGCGTTCGCCGCCGAGGTGACGCGCGTGGCGCGCGAGGTCGGCAGCGAGGGCAGGCTGGGCGGCCAGGCCGAGGTCGAGGGCGTCTCGGGCACCTGGAAGCGCCTGACCGAGAACGTGAACGAACTGGCGGGCAACCTCACCCGGCAGGTACGCGCCATCGCCGAGGTGGCGAGCGCGGTCGCCGAGGGCGACCTGACCCGCTCCATCACGGTCGACGCCTCCGGTGAGGTCGCCGAACTGAAGGACAACATCAACACCATGGTCGAGTCGCTGCGCGAGACGACCATGGCCAACCAGGAGCAGGACTGGCTCAAGTCCAACATCGCCCGCATCTCCGGCCTGATGCAGGGACACCGCGACCTCGCCGTGGTCGCGGAGCTCGTGATGGACGAGCTGGCGCCCCTGGTGGCCGCGCAGTACGGGGCCTTCTACCTCGCCGAGGAGGCGGACGGATCCACCGACCTCAGGCTGGTCGGGTCCTACGGCCGCCCGGTCGAGTCCGCCGGCCACCGGCGCTTCGGGCTCGGGGAGTCCCTGGTCGGGCAGGCGGCGCGCAGCAGACGGCCCATCGCCGTCCAGCAGATCCCGGCGGACTACGTCAGCATCTCGTCCGGGCTCGGGCAGGCCGTGCCGGGCAGCCTGATGGTGGTGCCGATCCTCGTCGAGGACCAGGTGCTCGGCGTCATCGAGCTGGCGTCGTTCGAGCAGTTCACCCCGGTGCACCGGGACTTCCTGGAACAGCTGATGGAGACGCTGGGGGTGAACGTCAACACCATCGTCGCCAACGCGCGCACCGACGAACTCCTCGAGGAGTCCCAGCGGCTCACGGCCGAACTCCAGGCCCGCTCCACGGAGTTGCAGGTCCAGCAGGACGAACTGCAGCGCTCCAACGCCGAACTGGAGGAGAAGGCGGCCCTGCTGGCCTCCCAGAACCGCGACATCGAGACGAAGAACCTGGAGATCGAGCAGGCGCGCCAGGAACTGGAGGCCCGGGCACAGCAGTTGTCCCTCACCTCCAAGTACAAGTCGGAGTTCCTGGCCAACATGAGCCACGAGCTGCGCACCCCGTTGAACAGCCTGCTCATCCTCGCCCAGCTCCTCGCGCAGAACCCCACCCGCAACCTCACCGCGAAGCAGGTCGAGTACGCCGGCATCATCCACTCGGCGGGCTCCGACCTGCTCCAGCTCATCAACGACATCCTCGACCTGTCCAAGGTCGAGGCGGGCAAGATGGACATCACCCCCGAGCGGGTGGCGCTGCGCAAGCTCCTGGACTACGTCGAGGCCACCTTCCGGCCGATGACCACCCAGCGGAACCTCGAATTCACCATCAGCACCGCGCCCGACGTCCCCGCCGAGCTGCGCACCGACGATTCGAGGCTGCGCCAGATCCTGCGCAACCTGCTGTCCAACGCGGTCAAGTTCACCGAGCGCGGCAGCGTCGAACTCCGCATCGAGATGGCCGGGGACAGCGAGGTGCCGGCGTCCGTCCGGCGCGGCGAGGCCATGCTCGCCTTCCGGGTCAAGGACACCGGCATCGGCATCGCCGAGCACCAGCTCGAAGCGATCTTCGGCGCGTTCCAGCAGGCCGACGGCACCACCAGCCGCAAGTACGGCGGCACCGGCCTCGGCCTGTCCATCAGCCGCGAGATCGCCCACCTCCTCGGCGGCGTGGTCGTCGCCGCCAGCACGCACGGGCAGGGCAGCACGTTCACGCTCTACCTGCCGGTGACCCGCGCCGAGTGGGAGAAGGCCGTGGGCGCCCCCGCGCCCCCCGCGCAGATCGCACCCGTGCGTCCGCAGGACGACGGGCCGGGCAACCCCCTCGCCGCCCCGGAGCCCCGGCAGCGGCGCCGGCTGCTCGTGGTCGAGGGGCGGGCCCGCGGCCTGCTGTCCCTGGTCGCCGAGAGTGCCGTGGCCGACCTGTCCGGCGGCCGCGACCTCTCCGTGAAGTCGGCGGACGCGGGCATCGAGGTCATCACCGCCGTCGGCGCGGTGGAAGCGGCCGAGAGCCTGGCCGCGGGGGCCTGCCACTGCGTCGTCCTCGAACTCGACATGCCGAAGGACGAGGCGCTGCGGTTCCTCGACGCGATGGACGGCGACACCGCCGTGACCTCGGTGCCCGTCCTCGCGCACAACAGCCGCCGGCTGGACCCGGAGCACGAGCAACGCCTCCAGTCCCGGTCCCTGACCCGGCCCCTGGAACTGATCTCCAGCCTCGACGAGCTGCGCGAGCGCATCGCACTGCACCTGTCCGCCGAGCAGCCCGGCGACGTGGTCCCGCTGGTGCGCGGGGATGACGTCGGCGAGCAGCGGCCTCCGCAGGCGGCCGGCGGCGGACTGTCCGGACGGCTCGTGCTGGTCGTGGACGACGACGCCCGCAACCTGTACGCCATCAGCGGCATCCTGGAGATGCACGGCGTCGAGGTCCTGCACGCCGAGAACGGACGCAAGGGCATCGAGACGCTGCGCGCCAACCCGGAGATCGACCTCGTCCTGATGGACGTGATGATGCCCGAGATGGACGGCTACGCGGCGACGGCGGAGATCCGGCAGGACCCGGCCTACGCGACGCTGCCCATCATCGCCGTGACGGCGAAGGCCATGCCGGGCGACCGGGAGAAGAGCCTGGCCTCCGGCGCCAGCGACTACGTCACCAAGCCGGTCGACGCCAACGATCTCGTCGCCTGCATGGGGCGCTGGCTCAGTGAGGAGTCGGCAACACAATGACCACCTCGACACCCCGTGAGGACCCCGCCCGCGAGGACGTACCGTCCCCGTCGGAGCTCTCCGCCCCGCCGGGTCACCAGCCGCCCGAGGCCGAGACGGAGCGCAGCGGCGTGGGGCGGCTCGCCGCGACGGTGGAGCGGCTGCGCGGCGAGATCCTCGCCGCGCAGGCGGCCGCCGACGGCCGCGCCCTGATCGAACTGGCCAAGGGCGTGCTGGTCGAGCGGCTGCGGTGCGGTCCCGCCATGGCCGCGCGGCAACTGGCCTCGCTCGCCGACGAGGCGGGCGTCTCCCAGCTGGAGCTGGCCGCGGACATCATCAACCAGTCGGCCCAGGACCGCCTCGCCGAGATCGCCAGCGGTTTCGCCAGCCGGGCCAACGGCGAACCGGACGCCGAGCCGGCCGCGACCTCCGTCGGCGTGCGCCTGCGCACGGCGGAGAGCGGCGCGCTGGCCTCGGGCGACACGCAGGCGGCCGCCCAGTCGCTCCTCGCGCACGCCCTGACCCCGCTGGGCGCTTGCGCCGTCGCCGTGTGGAGCGCGGGGACCGACGCGTCCCTGACCCTGGCCGGGCACGCGGGCTTCGGAGCGGTCGAGGCCGACCGCTGGCGCTACGTACCGCCGGGCGTGTCCACCCTGGCCCGCCGGGCGCTGACCGAGCGGCAGACCGTGCACGTCACGGACATGGCCGCGCAGGGCCTGCCGTCCGTGGGCCGGGCCCAGCACCCCCGCGGCGGCCGCATCGCCCTGCCGGTGGGCACCGGCGGCCGCGTCAGCGGCGTCCTGGAGATCTGCTGGCCGGACCCGCTGGAACCGCAGACACCGCAGATCCTGCGCCAGATCGAGGCGCTGGCGGAGCTGTGCGCCCACACCCTGGAGAGCCGTCCGGACACGGCGGCCGCGCCCTCGGTGGACACCTGGGTGCCCGCGCCGGAACTCGCCGAGCTGGTCGAGCTGGCCGAGGGCCTGTACGACCCCGCCCTGGTCCTGATCCCGCACCTGACCGCGGAGGGACAGCTCACGGACTTCCGGGTCCACCACGTCAACAGCAGCTTCGTGGACCCCGCGGGCCGGCCGCGCAGCGCGGTGAACGGAGCGCTGCTGCTGGAGGCCTACCCCATGGCCGTCAGCGGCAGCGAGCTGTTCGACAGGATCGAACGGGTCTACGCGACCGGCGAGCCGTTCCGCACCCGCCGGATGACCCTGACCGCGCTGGTCGGCCAGGTCTCGCTCGCCGCGGTCGCCGACGTCAGCATCAGCCGGCACGGTGGCTGCGTGCTGCTCATCTGGCGCATCGAGGACGAGGCCGCCCGCCTGGCCCACCTCCTGCAGCACGCCCAGCGCCTGGGCAGGATCGGCGGCTTCGAGGAGAACCTCACCACGGGCGAGGTCACCTGGAACGATCAGCTGTTCGATCTTTACGGCCGGCCGCACGACGCGTCGCCCGTGCCACTGGAGGCGCTGACGTCGTACGCCCACCCCGACGACGCCACCACCATCCGCCGCTTCCTGCGCACGGTCCTCCATCACCGCCGGTCGTCCACGGCCGCCTTCCGCCTCGGCCGCCCCGACGGCGTCACCCGGCACATGCGGGTGATCGCCGAACCGGTGCTCGACGCCGACGGCAGACTGCTCTCCGTACGAGGCGCCTACCAGGACATCTCCTCCCAGCACTGGACGGAGGTGGCGCTGGCGGCGACCCGCGACCAGCTGGCGCACACCGAACAGCAGGCCGCCGAGAGCAACCGCCTGACCCTCCAGCTGCAACACGCGATCATGCCGCCCACCCAGGCCCCGCTGAGCAGCCCGGGGCTGCAGATCGCCGTGCGGTACCGGCCCGCGGAGTCGGAGTCCATGGTCGGCGGGGACTGGTACGACGCGGTGACCCTGCCGTCCAAGCAGATCCTGCTGTGCGTGGGCGACGTGGCCGGACACGGCATCGAGGCCGCCACCAGCATGGTGGTCCTGCGCAACGCCATGCGGGGGCTCGCCGTCACCGGGGCCGGACCCGGGCAGCTGCTGTCCTGGCTCAACATCGTGGCCCACCACCTGACCAGCCAGGTCACGGCCACGGCCGTGTGCGGCCTGTACGACCCGGAGCGCCACACCCTGCGCTGGGCGCGCGCCGGACACCTGCCCCCGGTACTGCTGCGCGGGCAGGAGGCGGCACCGCTGCCCCAGGCGGGCGGTATCCTTCTGGGCGCCCTGTCCGACGCCTCTTACGAGGAACAGGAACTGAGCCTGGAACCCGGTGACATCCTGCTGATGTACACCGACGGACTGGTGGAGCGCCGTGACGAATCGGTGCAGGACTCCCTGGCCCGTCTGTTGACCACAGCGGGACCCCCCACCGCGAACCTGGAGCAGCAACTCGACAGACTGCTCACGCACAGCGCCTCCGACACCGATGACGACACCTGTCTCATCGGCGTCCGGGTCACCTGAGCGCGACGTACGGGACGGAAGCAGAGGGACGACGTGAACGAGCCGCATGGGGGGAAAGTGAAGGCCGATGAAGCGCCGCCGTCCGGCGAGCGACTGCACATCTGCCCCCTGCCGGACCGCGCCGGCCTGGAGGTGGCGGGCGAGGTCTGCCTGCCCACGCACGCGGCGTGGGAGCGGGCCCTTGAGCGGGCGGCCCGGCGGCAGCACGGCCCGTACCACTTCGACCTCTCGGCACTGACCTTCATCGACATGGCCGGCGCCACGGCCCTGGCGATGACGGCCCAGGGTCTGCACGGCGAGCAGCGGCTCGTTCTGGAGAGCCCGCCGCCTGCCCTGAGCCGTCTGCTGGAGCTTTTCTGGCCCGATCTGTCTGCAATCGAGGTGGCCACATCATGAGTGCCGTGACCGAGACCGAACCCTTCGTCCACCCGGCGCTGTTCTACCGGGGCGAGCGGGACTACGTGGCCGGCACCGTACCGTTCGTCGAAGAGGGCCTGGACGCGGGTGAGGCGGTGGCCGTGGCGGTCCCCGGGCCGAACCTGGAGCTCATCCGCGACGTGCTGGGCCCGCGCGCCGCTCAGGTACGCCTCCTCGACATGACGCAGGTGGGCCGCAACCCCGGCCGGATCATCCCGCGGGTGCTGCGTGCCTTCGCCGACGCCCACCCCACCGGGCGGGTGCGGATCATCGGCGAGCCCATCTGGGCCGGGCGCACCCCGACGGAGTACCCCGCCTGCGTCCAGCACGAGGCGCTGATCAACCTCGCCTTCCAGGGCCGCGCGGCGACCATCCTGTGTCCCTATGACCTGGAGCGGCTGGAAGAAACGGTCCTGTCCGACGCCTACGCCACGCACCCCACGGTCATCGAGGCCGGTCGGCACGGCCCCAGCGCGGCCTACGCCCCCGAAGCGGTGATCTCCCGCTACAACGAGCCGCTGACCGCGCCCGCCGACGTGCCGCAGACGCACTACACGGCGCAGACACTGCCCGACGTACGGCATTACGCCACCGGTCGGGCGGCGGAGCTGGGCCTGCCCGCGTCCCGGCTGGACGACTTCGCCCTGGCCGTGGCCGAGCTGACCACCAACAGCGTGGTGCACGGGCAGGGGTCCGGTGCGCTGCGGGTCTGGGCGCAGGACCGCTCCGTCGTCTGCGAGGTGCGTGACGAGGGGGTCCTCGCCGACCCGCTCGCGGGCCGCCGCCCGCCGCCCCCGGGCCAGAGCGGGGGCAGGGGACTGCTGCTCGTGCACGTGGTCGCGGACCTCGTCCGCATCCACACCGACCCACAGGCGGGCACGACCATCCACGGCCACTTCCACTGCTGACCGCCGGCGCCCGGCCGGTGGGGGGACGGGCCCGGCGCCGCCTGCGGGCTGTCGGTCAGCCCTGGACCTGGGCGGGGTCCATCCACATGAACTCCCAGGTGTGGCCGTCCAGGTCGTCGAACGCGCGACCGTACATCGTGCCGTAGTCCTGGACCTTGCCGGGCGTGGCACCGGCGGCGACGGCCTTGTCGACGATCTCGTCGACCTGCTCGCGGCTCTCGGCGCTCA
Source organism: Streptomyces sp. NPDC031466 (assembly GCF_055581265.1). NCBI lineage: Bacteria > Bacillati > Actinomycetota > Actinomycetes > Kitasatosporales > Streptomycetaceae > Streptomyces > Streptomyces sp. NPDC031466. The sequence goes on along the minus strand of NZ_JBVIJT010000015.1, from coordinate 100,586 downwards.
GACACAGCATCGCCTCGCTGGTCTTCGCGGAGTCCGCGATCTCCTTCTGCGTGAACTGCGCGTAGTGCTGCTTGCTCAGCATCATCACGACGATGGTGTCGCTGATGACCACGCACGCGCTCTCGTCGCCGGAAAACTGCGGGTTCAGGCGGTAGCCGAGGCCGGTGAAGAACTTCTTCGACGCCTCGACGTCGTCCACGGCGAGGTTGACGAAGATCATCTGCTGGTACATGGGCGTCTCTCCCGGTGAGTTGCGTGTGCTGTGCACGTCTGCCGTACGCGTGTGTCGTACGGAGGGTTAGACGGCGGACCGGCACCGAACTCATCGCTCGTCGCGCTTTTTCTCGCACAAATTTCTCAACGGGTGAGCGGGAGCGCCGCCAGCTCCGCGACGACCCAGGTCAGCGGGGCGAAGACGGCGGTCAGCGCGCCGGCCCGCAGCGCCGCCGAGCCGCGCAACACGGTCGCGGGCGCCCCCAGTCGCAGCAGCGCCGCCGTGGTGTCCGCGCGGGACTGGCGGGCCTCGACGGCCGCCGTGAGAAGGGTCAGCACGGCACAGCCCGCCACGAGCAGCCCGCCGAGGGCGGTGAGCGGGCCGATGCCGGGACGCGGACCGGCGTACAGCACGGCGGAGGCGTACGCGCCCGACGCCACCGCGCACAGCACGCCGAGCGGCCGTCCGATGCGCCGGGCCTCCTCTTGCAGGACCCGCCCGGCGAGCAGCCGTACGGCGCCCGGCCGTGCCGCCTGGAGGATCCGGCCGCAGAGGTGTGTGAGGCCGGGGCCGGCGAGCGCGAGGCCGAGTGCGGTCAGGGCCCAGCCGGCGAGGACGCCCGCGGGGTCGCCCGTGACGCCGCCGCCTGGCAGCGGCAGGCCCGAGCCGGCGCCGGACCTGCCCGCGTACGTCTCCACGGCGAGGCCCGCCGCGAGCAGCGCGACGCCCCAGGGCAGGCCGCTCGGGGGCGGGGCGGGGGCGTCCGGTTCCTGCGCGGCCTCGGCGGTCCGGGCGCCGGACGCCCCCGGCTTGCCCGATGCGGGGCGCAGCGCGGCCGCGCTCGCGGCGGAGGCGGCGACCGGCACCACGGTGAGCAGGGTCAGCGTGGCGGCGAGCGGCAACGGCCGGTCGGCGGCGAGGACTTCGGCCGCCGCGCCGTCGAAGGGCAGGCCCGTCAGGTCGCCGCGCAGATGCAGGAAGCAGAGCAGCGCCAGCAGGGAGCCCAGTACGCAGGCCAAGGCCGTGGAGATCGCGGCGAGCACCATCAGGCGTCCCGGACCGAGACCCACGGCGGAGAGCCCGGCGCGGGGCCGGGTCCCCGGGTCGGCGCGGGCCACGGCGACGGCGAAGTACACGGTCGCGGCGATCGGCGCGACGCACCAGGCGAGCCGCAGCACGGAACCGGCCCCCGGGTGCCGCATGGCGTACGCCAGGGTGCACAGCAGCAGGAAGCCGGTGCCGGCGGACGCGCCGGCGACGAGCAGCCGCCGCAACTGGACGAGGGGGTGCGCCCCGCGGGCTAGACGGAGAGCGAGCACGCGGGCCGACCTTCCGCGTCGGAGACACCGGACCCGGGGCGCGCCCCGGCACGCGGCGCGTCCGGGGACCCCGGGCCCTGGGGGGCGTCCGAGGCGCTTGGGGCTACGGAGGCGTCCGGGGCGTCTGGGGTGCTGCTCTGGGTGTCCGGGGCGTCTGAGGTACCGGGGGTGCCCGGGGTGCCCGAGGCGTTCGGGGCGCTCAGGGCGTTCGGGGTGTCCGAAGTGTCCGAGGCCGGATCGTCCGGGGCGTCCGGCGTGTCCGAGGCACTCGGGGCATCCGAGGTGCTCGGGGCGTCCGAGGCGTCCGAGGCGTCCGGCGTGTCCAAGGCGCTCGGGGCATCTGAGGTGTCCGAGGCCGAGGCATCCGGGGCATCCGAGGTGCTCGGGGCGTCCGAGGCGTCCGAGGCGTCCGGCGTGTCCAAGGCGCTCGGGGCATCTGAGGTGTCCGAGGCCGAGGCATCCGGGGCATCCGAGGTGCTCGGGGCATCCGAGGCGTCTGAGGTGTCCGGGGCCGGATTGTCCGAGGCACCCGAGGCACCCGAGGCACCCGAGGCACCCGAGGCACCCGAGGCACCCGGGGCGTCCGGGGCGTCCGGGGTGCTCGGGGCGTCCGGGGTGCTGTTCAAGGCGTCCGTGGTGTTCGGGGCCCCTGTGTCCTGGGAGCCGGGGGGAGCGGTGTCCCCGGAGTCGGGGGAGGGCGTGGGAGCACCGTCGGCGGCCTCCGCCCCGGCCGAGGCCGCCGCCTCCGCGTCCCGCGCCGGGCCCGTCGGTGCGGGGGTGCCGGTGAGGGGTGGCAGGTGGAGCGTGTTGACGCGGCGGCCGTCCAGGAGGGTGACGGTGCGGTCCGCGAGGGCGGCCAGGTCCTGGTCGTGCGTGGCGAGCACGACCGTGATGGCGTGCGAGCGGGCCGCGGTCATCAGCGTGCGCAGGACGTGCGCGCGGTCGGCGCGGTGCAGCGGGGCGGTCGGCTCGTCGGCGAAGATCACGGTCGGTGTGGTGACGAGCGCGCGGGCGACGGCGACGCGCTGGCGCTCGGCCTGGCGGAGGTCGTGCGGCCGCTTGCGGGCGCAGCCGCCGACGTCGAGGCGGTCCAGCCACTCCTGGGCGGCGGGCCTGGCGACGCGGTGCGGGGCGCCGCGCAGCAGCAGCGGCAGGGCGACGTTCTCCCAGGCGCTCAGCTCGGGCACGAGGTGGGGCGCGGGGTCGATCCAGCCGAAGCGCTCCCGGCGCAGCCGCTCCCGCACCAGGGGACCCATGGTGTGCACGGGCGTGCTGTTGAACCAGATCTCGCCCTGCTGGGGCGGCAGTTGGCCCGACAGGCACCGCAGCAGGGTCGTCTTGCCACTGCCGCGCGGGCCGTTCACGGCGAGGATCTCGCCCTCGCGGACACCGAGCGAGACGCCGGTGAGGGCGGGGGAGCCATTGTGTGTGACGTGCAGTGCGCGTGCCCACAGCACGTCGTTGTCCGGCGGGGCCACCATGGCGTACACCTCGGTTCAGATCAGTTTGCCTCCCCCGTACGGGGGAACGAAGGCGGGGCCGATCGGTCACTGGGCACGCTAGGGATTCGGGCGGACTTGCCCGGAAAGGACGCGGCCCGGGGGCGCCCGTTCTCACTCGAACGGGCGCCCCCGGGCCGGTGCTGATCGGACAATCACGCCCGATCGGCCGAAGCTCAGAGCTTCGTCCAGGCCTCCGTGAGGACCTGCCGCAGGATGCCCTCGATCTCGTCGAAGGTCTCCTGGGTGGAGATCAGCGGCGGGGCGAGCTGGACGACCGGGTCGCCGCGGTCGTCCGCGCGGCAGTACAGGCCGTTGTCGTAGAGCGCCTTGGAGAGGAAGCCGTACAGGACGCGCTCGGTCTCCTCGTCGTTGAAGGTCTCCTTGGTGGCCTTGTCCTTCACCAGCTCGATGCCGTAGAAGAAGCCGTTGCCGCGGACGTCGCCGACGATCGGCAGGTCGTGCAGCTTGCGCAGGGTCTGGTAGAACGCGTCCTCGTTGTCGAGGACGTGCTGGTTGAGACCCTCCTTCTCGAAGATGTCGAGGTTGGCGATGCCGACCGCGGCCGAGACCGGGTGGCCGCCGAAGGTGTAGCCGTGCAGGAAGGTGTTGTCACCCTTGTAGAACGGCTCGGCGAGCCGGTCCGAGATGATGCAGGCGCCGATCGGGGAGTAGCCCGAGGTCATGCCCTTGGCGCAGGTGATCATGTCCGGGACGTAGTCGAACTTGTCACAGGCGAACATCGTGCCGAGGCGGCCGAACGAGCAGATGACCTCGTCCGAGACGAGCAGCACGTCGTACTTGTCGCAGATCTCGCGTACCCGCTGGAAGTAGCCGGGCGGCGGCGGGAAGCAGCCGCCCGCGTTCTGCACCGGCTCCAGGAAGACGGCCGCGACCGTCTCGGGGCCCTCGAAGAGGATCTCCTGCTCGATCTGGTCGGCGGCCCAGCGGCCGAAGGCGACCGGGTCGTCGCCGTGGATCGGGGCGCGGTAGATGTTGGTGTTCGGCACCTTGTGCGCGCCCGGCACGAGCGGCTCGAAGGGGGCCTTGAGGGCTGGCAGACCGGTGATGGACAGGGCGCCCTGCGGGGTGCCGTGGTAGGCGACCGCGCGGGAGATGACCTTGTACTTCGTGTGGTTGCCGGTCAGCTTGTGGTACTGCTTGGCCAGCTTCCACGCGGTCTCGACGGCCTCGCCGCCACCGGTGGTGAAGAAGACCTTGTTGAGGTCGCCCGGCGCGTAGTTCGCGAGGCGCTCGGCCAGCTCGACGGCCTTGGGGTGGGCGTAGCTCCACACCGGGAAGAAGGCCAGCTCCTGCGCCTGCTTGTAGGCGGTCTCGGCCAGCTCGTGACGGCCGTGGCCGGCGTTGACGACGAAGAGTCCGGACAGACCGTCCAGGTACTTCTTGCCCTTGTCGTCGTAGATGTAGGTGCCCTCGCCACGCACGATGGTGGGCACGGGTGCGTTCTCGTAGTCCGACATGCGGGTGAAGTGCATCCACAGGTGGTCGTACGCGGTCTGGCTGAGGTCCTTGCTCACGGCTATCGGGTTCCCCACATATAGGTCTGCTTCTTGAGCTTGAGGTAGACGAAGCTCTCGGTGGAGCGCACGCCGGGGAGGGCGCGGATGCGCTTGTTGATGACCTCCAGGAGGTGGTCGTCGTCCTCGCAGACGATTTCCACCAGGAGGTCGTACGAGCCCGCGGTCATCACCACGTACTCGGCTTCCGGCATGGCCGTCAGCGCGTCCGCCACCGGATCGAGGTCGCCCTCGACGGTGATGCCGACCATCGCCTGCCTGCGGAAGCCCACGGTGAGCGGGTCCGTGACGGCGACGATCTGCATCACGCCCTGGTCGAGCAGCTTCTGGACGCGCTGGCGCACGGCCGCCTCGGACAGGCCCACGGCCTTGCCGATGGCGGCGTACGGACGGCGTCCGTCCTCCTGGAGCTGCTCGATGATCGCCAGGGATACGGCGTCCACCGGAGGGGTGCCGTTCCCATTGCCGCTGCCGCCCGGATTTCCGGTGCGGGAGCCGCGGGGGCTGTTGGGGTCTGCGCTGCGACTGGCCACGACTTCACTGTGCACGACGTCTCGTCACTTCCGCAAGACCAAACCGATGAAATTCGTTGTCTGCGACTTCAATACTCACGGATTCCGCAGTTGTGGGGCGCTGGGTATGTTGAAAGCGTCGGTACAGCGACTACTGTGGGTGTCTCATCCACTGGACATCTGACTGGAGGGCCGGAAGTGAGCACCGAGCTGCGCCGTCTGCGCAACTACATCAACGGAGAATTCCGGGACGCGGCCGACGGACGGACCACCGAGGTGATCAATCCGGCGACCGGCGAGGCGTACGCCACCGCGCCGCTGTCGGGTCAGGCCGACATCGACGCCGCCATGAAGGCCGCCGCCGACGCGTTCCCCGCCTGGCGCGACCAGACGCCCGCGGAGCGGCAGAAGGCCCTGCTGAAGATCGCCGACGCGTTCGAGGAGCGGGCCGAGGAACTGATCGCCGCCGAGGTCGAGAACACGGGCAAGCCGATCGGACTCACGCGGTCCGAGGAGATCCCGCCGATGGTCGACCAGATCCGCTTCTTCGCGGGCGCGGCCCGGATGCTGGAGGGGCGCGCCGCCGGCGAGTACATGGAGGGCCTGACCTCCATCATCCGCCGCGAGCCGATCGGCGTCTGCGCGCAGGTCGCGCCGTGGAACTACCCGATGATGATGGGCGTATGGAAGTTCGCCCCGGCCCTCGCGGCGGGTAACACGGTCGTGCTGAAGCCGTCGGACACCACCCCCGCCTCGACCGTCCTCATGGCCGAGATCATCGGCTCCATCGTGCCGCCCGGCGTCTTCAACGTCGTCACCGGCGACCGCGACACCGGCCGCGCCATGGTCGAGCACCCCACCCCCGCGATGGCCTCCATCACCGGCTCCGTGCGCGCCGGCATGCAGGTCGCCGAGTCCGCCGCCAAGGACCTCAAGCGGGTCCACCTGGAACTGGGCGGCAAGGCGCCCGTCGTCGTGTTCGAGGACACCGACATCGCCAAGGCCGTCGAGGACATCTCGGTCGCGGGCTTCTTCAACGCGGGCCAGGACTGTACGGCCGCCACGCGCGTGCTCGTCCACGAGTCCATCCACGACGAGTTCGTGACGGCGCTCGCCAAGGCCGCCGCCGACACGAAGACCGGGCAGCCGGACGACGAGGACGTGCTCTACGGCCCGCTCAACAACGCCAACCAGCTCAAGCAGGTCGCCGGCTTCATCGAGCGGCTGCCCGCGCACGCCAAGGTCGAGGCGGGCGGCCAGCGGGTCGGCGACAAGGGCTACTTCTACGCCCCGACCGTCGTCTCCGGCCTCAAGCAGGACGACGAGATCATCCAGAACGAGGTCTTCGGCCCCGTCATCACCGTGCAGTCCTTCACCGACGAGGCGCAGGCCGTCGAGTACGCCAACGGCGTCGACTACGCGCTGGCGTCCTCCGTGTGGACCAAGGACCACGCGCGCGCCATGCGGATGTCCAAGGTGCTGGACTTCGGGTGCGTCTGGATCAACACGCACATTCCTCTCGTGGCCGAGATGCCGCACGGCGGCTTCAAGAAGTCCGGGTACGGCAAGGACCTTTCGGCCTACGGGTTCGACGACTACACGCGCATCAAGCACGTGATGACGTCCCTCGGTTAGTCGGAACCCGCGGGTGGGTGGGGGCTGGTCGCGCCCACGCGGCGGAGCCGCACATGTCACAGCCCCGCGCCCCTTCGGGGGCGTCCCGCTGCCCGGTGCTTAATCGTGTGACCGTCTCTCCGCCCCCGCGTACCGTTGGGTACGCGGGGGCGGCTCCGCGGTGTGCTTCCTTCTTTCTTCTTATGCAAAAAGATCCGTAGCGCATCCACTCCCCGCCCCCGCTTCTCCACGCGCCACGGGGGTGGGATCCGATGACGTCCGATGACCTCGCCGAGTTGCTGCTGCGCCGCCGGCAGAGTGTGTACGTGCCTGCCGGGCCCGGGCGGTCCGCCGAGGTCGACGCCGGGGTCGTCGTCCTCGAAGCCGAACTCGCCGACCGCGGGCACCTGTTGACCACCGGCCTGCGCCGCGCGCTGACCGGCCTGTCCGCCGCGGACCTCGCCGCGACCGGCCGCGGGCTGCTCGCCGACGTCGACGCCCTCATGGGCTCCGACCGCCGGCACGCCCCGCTGTTCCAGCGCTTCCCCGACGAGATCCCCTACCGGCTCGCCCACGACCGCTACGCCTCGGCCGTCCTCGCGCGCCTGGCCGCCCAGCCGCACCAGCCCTGCATGAACTGCGCGAACACCAAGGGGCGCGTCCGCGCTCTGGGGCCCTGCGCCCATCTCCTGTGCGACGACTGCCTGGGCAAGGAGAAGGACTGGGGCTGCTGCGACGAGTGCTGCGTCTGGTACGCCTGCCCGGTCTGCGAGAACCGGTACGAGACGGACGGGCCCACCCACCCGTGGCTCGACACCGGCGCCGGACTCGGCGGGGACGGCGGCCCGGTCCTGCGCGTCCTGCGCCTCGCCGCGCCCGGCGACACCGCCGCCGAACTCTCCGCGCTGCTCGCCCGCCGCACCCCCCTGAGCCCCCAGGACCACGACGACCTGCTCCTGCTCCTCGGGCACACGGACCCGCTCGCCGCCGCCGACTGGCTCCCCGAGGCCGTCCCGCTGCGCGAGAGCAAGGCCCTCGCCCTCGCCCCGCTCCTCGACGTCCCCGAAGTGCGGCCCCTCGTCGGACGGTACGCGGACACCGCCACGGACATTTTGCGGATCCTCGTCGTACGGTCCGGCGGCGACCCCGACCTGCTCGAACCGCCGCGCCTGCGCGGTCTTCCGCGCCCCGTGCGCCGCGCACTGCTCGGCCTGCTCGACCGCCTCGACCTCGGGCGCCTCACCGAGGACATGGCCCGCCACCCGCACGCCTGGAAGCGGGCCGGCGAGATCCTGCACCCCTTCGAGGGCGCCCACCGGCACGCCCGCGCGGCGCTCGCCTTCGCCGTCCTGCGCGGGACGCGCCTCGGCGCCGGCGCGCTCGGCGAGGTGCTGCTCACCGAGGCGGCCCGGCACGACGACGTCCGGCTCGTGGGCGACCGGCTGCGCGTGCTCACCTGGCAGAGCCGCGTCGAAGAGGCCCTGGACCGCTGGGACGTCACCTCCGCCGCCGCCCTGCTGCGCGAGCGCCCGGGCGAACTCCTGCGCCGCCTCGACCTGCTGCTGGCCCGCTCCGGCGCGACCACCCTGCCCCAGCCGGTCGCCGAGGCCCTCGCCCACGCCCTGCCCCGCACCGCGCCGGGCCCGCTGCTCGGCGCGTACGGCCGCATGAAGGTCCGTACCGCCCCGGGGCACCGCCGCGTCTTCTTCCCGCGCGGGCGGGTCACCAAGGCCTACGCCGTCGAGGACCACCGGCCGCCGCTTCCCCCGCTGGTCGCGGGCCGGGCCGGGGAGCTGATCGAGGCCGAGGCCGTCCGGCGTCTCGCCGCGCAGGAGGGGCAGCGCTACGACCTGGCCGTCCTGGACGCCTCCCTCGCCGATCTGCCCGTGCCGTTCGCCGAGCGCGCCTCGGCCGCCTCCCTGGTCGCGGTGCCGCGCGGCAGCTCGCTGCCCCTGCCCGCCGACGGCGAGACCGTGCGGCTCTTCCTGCACTGGCTCCAGCCCAAGGGCACCCGCGTCGACCTCGACCTGTCCGTCGCGCTCTACGACGACCTGTGGCGCTTCGTCGGCCTGTGCGACTACACCCACCTGGAGTACGCGGGCGGCGCCGCCCGGCACTCCGGGGACCTGACGTCGGCGCCCGCCCCGCACGGCGCCACCGAGTACCTGGACCTCGACCTGCCGCGGCTCGCGCACGCCGGGGTGCGGTTCGTCGTGCCCGCCGTCCTCTCGTACAACGACGTGCCCTTCGACGAACTCCCCGACGCCTTCGCGGGTTTCATGGCGGTCCGGGGGAAGGAGCGGGCCGATTACGACCCCCGGACCGTGCGGCAGCGCTTCGACCTCGCCGGCGACGCGAAGCTGCGGGTCCCGATGATCGTCGACCTGCGCGCGCGGCGCGCGTGGTGGGCGGACGTCACCCTGGCCACCACGGGGACCGGCCACGACGTGTGGCGCTACCGCGGGCCGATCCGGCGCCTGGGCAACGACCTGCTCGACACCTTCCGGCCGTGCGGCCGGGCCACCCTGTGGGACCTGGCGTGCTGGACGGCCGCCGCCCGCACCGACGGCGAGGTGTACGTACGCGGCCGCGGCCACGTCCTGTGGGGCTACCGCCGCGCGGCGGACGAACCGCGCGCCGACTTCGCGCTGCGCGTGCGCGACGGCTGGGAACCGGACGCGCTGCGCGCCGCACCCGAACTGACCGGCCGCCGCGCCCTTCTCGCCCTGCTGCACGGCGAGTTGGCGGGAGCGCGAGAGGCGGCGGCCGGCACGGTGTACCGCCTCTACCCGGGCCCGGTCGACGCCGCGCCGCTGGAGCGGATCACCGCCGGGGACCTCATGGCCCGGCTGGAGCCCGCCGGGTGAGTCGCGCGAGGACGCGGCGGTCGACAGGGTGTCGGGTCAGCCGCGCCCCGCTCGACGCAGCGTCCATTGCCCGCCGGGGGTGGGCGGGCGCATGCTGCCGGAGTGCGAGCGAACCCCATGGCCCCCGTGTCCCGCCGGTCCCTGCTGCGCGCCCTCGGCGGGGGCGCGGCCCTCGGCGCGCTCGCGGGCTGCGGGGTGCCCGCCGCGTACATCGCGCCGGACGAGCGCTCCGCCCGTGACCACTCGGCCGAGGACCGGCGGCTGGCCTTCGCCAACTGGCCGCTCTACATCGACACGGACGACGAGGACGAGACGCGGCGCCCCTCGCTCGCCGCCTTCGAGCGGCGGACCGGGATCGACGTCCGCTACACGGAGGAGATCAACGACAACGACGAGTTCTTCGGCAAGATCAGCCCGTCCCTGATGAACCACCAGGAGACCGGGCGCGACCTCATCGTCATCAGCGACTGGATGTGCGCCCGCTTCGTCCGGCTCGGCTGGGTGCAGGAGATGGATCGCTCCCGCCAGCCCAACGTCACCAAGTACCTGGACCCGCTGCTGCGTTCGCCGCACTTCGACCCGGGGCGCAGGTCCACCGTCCCCTGGCAGTCGGGCATCACCGGCATCGCGTACAACAAGCGGAAGCTCGGCCGCGAGATCAAGCAGGTCTCCGATCTGTGGGCCGACGACCTCAAGGGCCGGGTGACGCTGCTCTCCGGCCTGGACGAGGCGTTCGCGCTGCTGCTCCAGGGCGACGGCGTCGACGTCACCCGGTGGACGGCCGACGACTTCCACCGGATGTGCGACAAGGTCGAGAAGCTGGTGCACGGCCACCACCTCCGCCGCTTCACCGGCAACGACTACATCAAGGACCTCTCCAGCGGCGACGTGCTGGCCTGCCAGGCCTACAGCGGGGACGTCATCCAGCTCCAGGCGGACGACCCGGACATCGAGTTCGTCGTCCCCGAGGAGGGCGCCGAGCTGTGGGCCGAGTCCCTGATGATCCCCAACCTCGCCCGCCACAAGCGGAACGCCGAGCGGCTGATCGACCACTACTACGACCCCGAGGTGGCCGCGGACCTGGCCGCCTGGGTCAACTACGTCTGCCCCGTCCCGGCGGCCCGCGACGTCCTCGCCTCCGCCAAGGACAAGGAGCGGGCGGCCCTCGCGGAGGACCCGCTGATCTTCCCGGACGACGCCATGCGGGCGCGGCTCGCCATCGCGCGGGACATCACGCCGAAGGAGCGCACGGAGTTCGCCAGGCGGTGGAACGCGCTGGCAGGGCTGTAGGGCGCTTCCCGCCCCGGCCCCCGCGTGCTCCCGCATGGTTTTGGCCGAGTTGCCCGCAGCCCTGAGCGGCTCTCGAACCGGCGTGCGGTGCGCTCACCGGGGCGCGAGTCATTCGGATCAAGGAGCACGGGCACCGGCCGGTTGGCGTGAATGCGGTGGCGGCCATAACCGGCTTGGTGCGCGGGTTGACACGCATATTCAGCCGATCCTAGAGTCCAAAGTCTGTGCATGCTAAACGAAGTCGTTTTTGGTATTGCGGGCCGGTCGGACACGGCCATGCCTGAAATAGGCTGTCCATAAACAGCGCGTTTTCGTGGCGACAGGGGTCGGCAGATGAAGAGAGTGCTCCTCACGACCGCTCCGAAAGAGGCTTTGATCGAGCCCGACGGTGTCGGTGGGAACTGGTACGACCGGACCGACACCTATATGGCCTGGACTTGTGCGGTGGATCTGGAGGACCGGCTCTCCGTCACCTGTCCGCCGACCGGGCTCCGATTCATCAAGCACAATGTGCCGGACGTCGAAATCCTCGAGTATCCGACCTGGGACGAATATCTCGCCGCCTTACGGTCCGAGAAATGGGACATGGTCGGCGTCAGCTTCTACACGTGGTCCACCCCGGTCGCGATCGAAATGGCCAAGGCGGCACGCGAGGCCGGTGTCCCTGAGATATGGGCCGGGAACTACGGCGTCCTTTCCCCGGGCATCGACGCCTACTTCACCAAAAAGGTGAAGGGCGCGGGCGAGGCGCCGATCCACGAATACGTCTACGGCACGCCACTGCCCCGGGTGCGGCACCCGGCCATGCTCGGCGAGAGCGGATTCCGCGGGCTCAAGTCCCCGGTCGGCTATCTGTACTCGAAGCGCGGCTGCAACATCGGGTGCACGTTCTGCTCGACGCCGATCTTCAATCCCAAAGAAGAAGCCATCTTCATGGAGGACACCTACGCGGCGCTCGACGCGTACCGGGACGCCGACGTCGCCCACGTCATCATCTACGACGAGAGCTTCTTCCTCACCAACACCCTGGCCGAGCAGGTGGTCGACGCCCTCGCGGAGCGCGAACTCCCCTGGATCTGCCTCACCCGCGCCGACCTGATCCGTGGCCGGATCCCCGAGCTGACCGACCGCTACATGGACGGGGCGATCGTCGGCATCGAGTCGTACCGGGACAAGAACGTCGCCGACGTCAAGAAGCGCGACGACGTCTACAACGTCCGCCAGACGGTCCGCGAACTGATCGACAACGGCCGCCGCGCCCTCGGCACCTTCATGGTCGGGTTCGCGGAGGACACCATCGAGGACATGCGGTTCGACATCGAACAGCTCAGCGAGGAAGGGCTGTTCGCCTGCCAGCTCACCCTGCTGACCCCGTTCCACGGCACCCGCCTCTACCGGCAGATGGAACACCTGGTCGACGAACCCGACCTCAGCAAGCACGACCTGTACAACCTGGTGTGGAAGCACCCGAACATGGACCGCAGCGAGGCCCGCGATCTGCTCGCCTGGGCGCAGCGCAAGGTCAACGACCCCGACCGCATCGCCGCCACCCTCAAGCAGGAGATGAAGGCGAAGGTGCGCCGGGAGTTCGCACGCCGTCATCGCTCGACGCCGCTGAGCCCCTCGGGATCGCCGGCATGAGAAGCCTCAACATCCTCTGCGTCCAGCTGAGTTTCCACGAGGCGTATCCCGACGCGTCCACCTTGGCGACGACGTACAACGACGGCATCTACTACGTCGCCTCGTTCGTCCAGCAGGAATTCCCGGACGCGCGGGTCGAGATGTGCCAGATGTTCTGGGGGCAGAAGCCGCAGGACTTTCCCCTGGCCGAGTACGACTACATCCTCATCTCGGCACTCGCCACCCACTTCTGGTCGAACATCGAGACGGTCGAGCTGATCCAGCGCGCCAAACGCCCGGGCTGCGTCGTCATCATGGGCGGCCCGCACGCCGCTTTCGCCCCCTACGAGGCGCTGCGCTACGCCGATTACGCGGTGATCGCCGAGGGCGAGATCCCCGCCGTCCAGCTCATCAACGCGCTGGAGAGCGGCGACACCCTCACCGAGGTCGACAACCTGGCCTACATCGGGGCCGACGGCGACCTCGTGGTGAACAAAATCGCCCGCTACGGGAACATCGCCACCGCCATCAACCCGAAATTCCTGGCCGGCGCGCCGAAACTGCACTGGGCCACCGTGTCGATGTCCCGCGGTTGCCCCTTCGCCTGTTCCTTCTGCTACGCCATCCGCTTGCTGGGACGCCGGTTCCGCACCAAGACGGCACAGGACGTCCGTACCGAACTGGACGCCATCTACCGGCAGACCGGGTGCAACCGCTTCTACGTCACCGACCTGAACTTCACGACCCGCAAGGACTACTGCCGGGAAATCGCCGAGACCTTCCGGGACCGCGACTACAAGTTCATCGCCATGAGCCGGGTCAACCACGCCGACGACATGGATCTCGTACTCGACCTCAAACGGTCGGGGTTCGACGAATACTGCCTGGGCGTGGAGTCGGAGGACCCCAGCGTGCTCCAGGCGTTCAACAAACGCGTCGACCCCTCCGAGCAGACCCGGCGCCTGCTGCGCTTCGCGGAGAACGACATCGCCATCCACTCCGCGATCATCTTCGGGCTCGACGTCCAGGACCGGCCGGCCATCGAGGCCACCGCCCGCTGGTGCGCCGAGGCCCGCATCATGCACCCGGTGTTCGTCTGCCTCGCCGAGTACCCCTTCCAGAACCTGCTGTACGGGGCGCGCCAGGACGTCGAGGACCACCGGATCATCATGGAGGTGCCGACCTACCAGCACTACTCCTTCGTCGGGATCTTCCCGCGCGAGATGCGCCCCAGCGAACTGCAGCGCGGCATCCTGGACAGCTACGACATCTTCTTCAAGCGGGCGTTCGAGATCGAGACGCGGCCCCAGCGCCGGGCCCGCCTGAAGGCCTACTCCCGCAGCGTGGACCGCGGCCGGGAGGGGATGCGCCAGCACATCCACTTCCTCGAACAGCTGGAGAAGCCGTACTACACCGCGGCCGGAACCCTGCGGGAGGACCTGCTGAAGGCCGACTTCGACGCACGGCACGGGGAACTGCGCGAGTGGCTGGCGCGCTCGTCCAAGACCACCGACGTGGAATTCGTGAAGAGATACGCCCGATGACGGCGGAGCGCCCGGCGCGGACCGTCATCGACGCACTCCTCGACCACGCCGACCGCACCCCGGACCGGTTCGCGTTCCACGTGATCGAGCGGTCCGAGGAGGAGTTCGCCCTCACCTACGCCGACGTCCGCCGCCTCGTCGCCGGGACCGTTGCCGGGCTGCGGGCACACGGCATCGGGGAGGGGGACCGCGTCCTGCTCGTCCTGCCCACCTCACGCGACTTCCTCGCGGTCTACCTGGGCTGCCTCTACGCGGGTGTGGTGCCGGTGGTCGCGGCGGAACCGGCCGGGAGCGGCCCGCACCACGCGGCCCCTCTGCGCGGCCTCACCGACCAGGCGCGGGCCACCGCGGTCGTCGCGGCCCCGGAACTCGCCGACCCGCTCGGCGCCTTCCTGCCGGTCGCGGTCACCACCCCCGAGGCGCTGCGCGGGGAACCCGTCACCCTCGGCGCGCCGCGGGCGACCCCCACGTCCCTGGCCCATCTCCAGGCGACCTCCGGTTCGACCGGCGCGCCCAAACTGGCCATGGTCCGGCACGGCAACATCACCGCCAACGTCCGGGCGATCGCCGGGGCGATCCGCGCGCGACCCGACGACTCACTGGTGAGCTGGCTCCCCCTCTTCCACGACATGGGCCTCATCGGCATCTCGTACGCGCTGCACGCCCACATCCCGATGGTGCTGGCGGACCCGGTCACCTTCCTGCGCAACCCGATGTCCTGGCTGCGCTGGATCAGCCGGCACCGGGGGACCCTCTCGCCCGCGCCCAGCTCCGCGTTCCACATCTGCGCGCGGGTGGCCAAGCGGCGGCCCCCCGGCGATCTCGACCTGTCCTCCTGGCGCGTCGCGCTGTGCGGCGCGGAACCGGTGCACGAGGCCACCCTGCGCGAATTCCAGGCGGCCTTCGGCCCGTTCGGGCTGCCCGAGACGACGCTGCGACCGGTGTACGGGCTCGCGGAGGCGACCCTGGCGGCCACCATCTCGGACGTCGACCGGCCCTACGCGGTCGACCGGGTGGACGCGGAGGCCGTCTCGGCCCGGGGGCGCGCCGAGCCGCGCCCGGCCGGTGATCCGCGCAGCATGAGCATGATGTGCGTGGGCCCCGCCGTCCCGGGCCATCGGCTGAGGGTGGTGGACGGCGACGGAAGGCCGCTGCCCGACCGTGTGATCGGCGAGATCGAGGTGTCCGGGCCCAGCCTGATCGACGGCTATCTCCCGGCACAGGAGGACGCCACGCGCTCCGAGCCGCCGGAACAGGGCGCCACCACACGGATCGGCCCGGCCGACGAGCGGCTCAAACGGCCGGACGGCTACCTGCGCACCGGCGACCTCGGCTACCAGGTCGACGGCGAGCTGTACGTCACCGGCCGCCGCAAGGAGATCGTGATCATCTCCGGCCGCAACTACATACCCGACCAGATCGAGAGGTTCGTCGAGGCCGTCGCCAAGAGCCCGCGCACCCCCGCGGTCGTCGCCGTCGGCGTCCCCGACCCGATGCTCCGCACCGAACAGCTGCATCTCCTGCTCGACGAACGCATCGGTGAGGGCCGCGACCGGCGGCACGTCACCGACGAGGTGCGCGCCGCGCTGGCCGAGGCGTTCGGGATCAGCGGCGTCACCTTCCACTGGATCCGGCGGGCGCAGCTGCCCCGGACCACCAGCGGCAAGATTCAGCGCCATCTCTGCCGAAAGATCATCGAGGAACGCCCGCCGTTCCGACGTACCGACGAATCGAAGCGCGTGACCTCCGGAGGGGCACCAGATGCAGGATGACAAGCGGGACCAGGAGCTTTTCGAGAGGATCGTGCAGCACATCGGCGAGTTCGTCGAGACCGACGTGTCCCATCTGACCCCGCAGTCGAACATCGGCAACTCCATCGAGGGCATGAGCTCGCTCAAGATGGTCGAGCTGCTCCTGTTCCTGGAGGACTGCTTCGGCGTCGACTTCGACGAGTCCGTCATGGACGATCTGCAGACCATGCGGGATCTGGAGCAGTACATACGGCGGACACTGGACGCCTCGGAGCAGCGGGCCTGACGGAGCCGGACGTGCCGCGACACCGCGTGGTGGTCACCGGGGCGGGTGTGCTGTGCCCGCTCGGCTCGACGATCGACGAGCTGTGGCAGGGCCTCGTCGCCGGGCGTTCGGGGATCGCTCCCCTGACCCGCTTCGACGCCGGCCGGTTCCACACCCGGCACGCCGGCGAGGTGGACGACTCCGTCGTCACGTTCGCACCCGGCCCGCTCCGGTTCGAGACGGGGCGCATGAGCGCCTTCGCGCGGTACGCGCTCTTCGCCGCCGACCGGGCGCTCGAGGACAGTGGTCTGTGCGCGGCCGCGGAGCCCGGGGCGGACGGGGGAGCGGCACGGCGGGGATATCCGCCGGGCGGCGGCGTGTACCTCGGCGTGGCCATGGGCGGGCTGCCCAGCATCGAGGCGGGCGTCCTGCGCCAGGAGCGGCAGGGAGTGCGCAGGACCAGCCCGTTCCTGATCCCCTCCCTCATCCCCAACATGGCGGCGAGCGTGATCGCCCTGCGCCATGGCATCGAGGAGGAGCAGGTCACGGTCGCCGGCGCCTGCGCGAGCGGCAGTCAGGCCATCGGGCAGGCGATGCGCGCCATCAGGTCCGGCAGGCGCGCCTGGGCGGTCGCCGGCGGGGCGGAGGCGGTCATCACCCCGATCACCTACTCCGGTTTCCAGGCGATGCGGGTGCTCAGCCGGCACGACGACCCGGAATCCACCCCCCGCCCCTTCGACCGCTCGCGGGACGGCATCGTCGTCGGTGAAGGGGCCGCCGTCTTCGTGCTGGAGGAACGCGCGCACGCGAAGGCGCGCGGCGCGGTGATCCACGGCGAACTGACCGGCTTCGACGCCAACAGCGGGGGCGACGACCTCACCGGCATCTCGGCCCGCCACGTCACCCGCTGCATGACCGGCGCCCTCGCCGACGCGGGCGTGGAACCTGCCGCGATCGACTGCGTGTTCGCCCAGGCGTCTGGCATGGTGCAGGGCGACGCCGCCGAACTGGAGGCGTTGCGCGCGCTCACCGAGGACACCGGTCACCGGCCCGTCGTCACGTCGATCAAGGGGCACTTGGGGTACACGTTCGCCGCGAACGGGCCGCTTAACCTCGCCGGGGCCCTCATGGCGCTGCGCCACCAGGCCGTCCCGCCCACGCTGCACCTGAAGGAGACCGACCCGGAGTTCGTCAAGGCCGACATCGCCCGCGAAGTCCGCGAGAGGGAGATCCGCCGCTGTCTGATCAACGCGTTCGGCTTCGGCGGGATCAACGCGGGCCTCGTCGTGTCCCGCCCCTGACCGCGCCGCGCCCCCACCCCCCAGCAGAGGAGAACCGTGTCCACGCACTTCGAGAAGCTCACGCGTTGCTGCATGAACTGCAAGATCTCGCGCTTCCTGGACAAGACCATCGAGATCGAGGAGGCGGGGCGCGCCCGGGTCGCCATCCCGTTCCACGGCGACCTCACCCAGAACGCGGACTTCCTGCACGCCGCCATGATGTTCGAGGTCGGCGACACGGCCGGATTCGTCGCGGCCAACTCGATGGAGGAGACCTTCAGCGTCCTGACGGTCGACTACCACATCAACCTGATCCGGCCGGTCCAGAAAGAGGGCATCTACGCCGTCGGCCACGTCGTCACCGCCGGCCGGACGCTCTACGTCGCGCGCAGCGACATCTACAGCGACAGCGGCAAACTGGTGGCGGCCGGACAGGGCACGTACACGGTGTCGAAGATCCCGCTCACCGACCTCGACGGCTACGCGGACTGACCGGGGCGGAGGACCGACCAGTGATCGACGTGTCCGACCACGACGGCATCGCGCTCCTGACCCTGGACCACGGGCCGGTCAACGCACTGGACAAGGAGCTGCTCACACGCCTCCCCGAGGCCCTGGAGAAGGTGGCCGACGCCCGCGCGGTGGTGCTCACCGGACGCGGGCGGTCCTTCTCGGCGGGGGTGGACCTCAAGCGGGTGATCGACGGCGGACCGGAGTACGCCGAGGCCTTCCTGCCCGCCCTGCACCGCGCGACCCTCGCCCTGTTCGACCACCCGAGGCCGGTGGTCGCGGCGGTCAACGGGCACGCCCTGGCCGGCGGTTGTGTGCTGGCCGCCGCCTGTGACCTGCGGCTGATGTCCGACGGCTCCATCGGGCTCACCGAACTCGCCGCCGGGGTGCCCTTCCCGACGGTGTGCCTGGAGGTCGTACGCCACGCCGTGGGCCCGGCGCTCGACGCGATGGTGCTGGGGGCGGGGCGTCTGACGCCCCGGCAGGCGCTCGCCATCGGCCTGGTGCACACGCTCGTCGAGCCGGACGAGCTGCTCGCCGCCGCGCTGCTGCGGGCGCGGGAGCTGGGCCGCGCGCCGTCGGACGTCTACGCCCTCGCCAAGCGCCAGCTCCACCGGCCCACCCACGGGCGCATCGCCGCCGCCGGGTCGTCGGACGACGCCGAGGTGCTGAGGCTGTGGAGCGCCGAGCGCACCGGCCGCACCCTGCGCGGGTACCTGGCGGCCCTGCGCCGCGGCTGACACCCGGGGCCTGCGCCCGGGCGTGGGCGGGGCCTCAGGCCTGCTCCGCCCGGAACCCCGCCGGCGTGACCCCGGTCCGCTGCTGGAAGAACTTCGAGAAGTTCGCCGAGTCCGCGAAGCCGACGGCCGCCCCGATGCGCCCCGCAGGCAGGTCGGTGTGGGCCAGGAGCCGCTTCGCCTCCAGGACCACGCGGCGGTCGATGAAGTCCTTCGGGGTCAGGCCGGTGGCGGCGCGGACGGCGCGGACCAGGGTGCGGCGGGAGTAGCCGAGCTGGTCGGCGTAGGCGCTGACGCTGTGGTTGGTGGTGAAGCCCTGCTCGACCGCGCCGCGGAACCGGGAGAACGCCGAGTCCGGCAGCGGCCTGCCCTCGTCGGCCGCCGCCTGCGCCGACACGTGCGCCACCCGCAGCATGAAGGCCGTCAGGCAGTGCCGCAGCACCGAGGTGTGCAGGCTCGGCGGCAGCGTCGAGGTGTCCAGGTACTCGCGCTGGAGCTGCTCCAACGAGGCTTCGAGGGCCGCCAGTTGACCCTGGTCGGGACGCAGGAGCGGCGGCCGGTCGTAGCGGTACAGGCCCGTCGCCTCCACGATCGAGCGCGGCAGGAAGCCGGGCTGCATCGTGAGCGCGGTGCCGACGTAGGCGTCGGTCGCCGAGAAGCTGTGCACCTGGCCGGGCCGGATCCACAGGACGTCGCCGGCCCCGACCTCGTACTCCGTGAAGTCGACCATGTGGCGGACCGGGCCCGCGCGGAAGAACAGCAGTACGTGGAAGTCGATGCGGTGCACGCGCCGGGACAGGCCGACGCCGCCCGCCCAGGGCCCGTCCGTGCCCATCGGGCCGACCTGCATCCCCACCCCGGAGACGCTCGCGCTCGCGTCGAAGGGGTAGGTACGGATGTGCTCCGCGTCGCCCATGTGCGCGCTCGGATGCGCGTCGGCCTGCTCGGTCATGCGTGTTCCCGGGGTCTTTTCCGTGTCTTGTGGGTCCGGGCGGCTTCCGCCCGGCCCGGCTGTCCCATTTTCACCGGACGGTGACACGGGCGCACCTTCCTCGGCAAAAGTATGACCTTTAACTTCGAAGGTGGCTGGACCAGGGCCTTTGGCCCCGGACCGCCGGTGCCCCCCGGCACCGAGGAAGCACCACGGATGCGAAGGAAGTCATACAGATGAGCACGCAGACACCGGACGGCCTGGACCCCTTCGAGCGCCCCTTCGAGTGGACCGGACTCGACCGGCGTGCCGTCGACACCGCCCGCCTCCTGGCGGCCGACGCCGTGCAGAAGGTCGGCAACGGCCACCCCGGCACCGCCATGAGCCTCGCCCCGGCCGCGTACACCCTCTTCCAGAAGGCCATGCGGCACGACCCGGCCGACCCGGAGTGGACCGGCCGCGACCGCTTCGTCCTCTCCCCGGGCCACACCAGCCTCACCCTCTACACCCAGCTGTTCCTCTCCGGCTACGAGCTGGACCTCGACGACCTGAAGGCGTTCCGCACGCAGGGTTCCAAGACCCCGGGCCACCCCGAGTACGGCCACACCGCCGGTGTCGAGACGACGACGGGCCCGCTCGGCCAGGGCGTCGCCAACGCGGTGGGCATGGCCATGGCCGCCCGTTACGAGCGCGGCCTGTTCGACCCCCACGCCCCCCAGGGCACCAGCCCCTTCGACCACACCATCTGGGCGATCGTCTCCGACGGCGACCTGCAGGAAGGCGTCTCCGCCGAGGCGTCCTCCATGGCCGGCCACCAGAAGCTCGGCAACCTCGTCTTCCTCTACGACGACAACCACATCTCCATCGAGGGCGACACGGACACCGCGTTCTCCGAGGACGTCGCCAAGCGCTACGAGGCCTACGGCTGGCACGTGCAGCGCGTCACCCCGCAGCCCGACGGCGACATCGACGTCAAGGCCCTGTACGAGGCGCTCGCCGCCGCCAAGGCCGAGACGGAGCGCCCGTCCCTCGTCGTGATGCGCACGGTCATCGCCTGGCCCGCGCCGAACGCGCAGAACACCGCGGGCGCGCACGGCTCCGCGCTCGGCGACGAGGAAGTGGCCGCCACCAAGCGCGTCCTCGGCTTCGACCCCGAGCAGTCGTTCACCGTCGAGGACGACGTCTTGGCCCACACCCGCAAGGCCCTCGACCGCGGCGCCGAGGCGCACGCCGCCTGGGACAAGCGGCTCGCCGAGTGGCGCGCCGCCGACCCCGAGCGCTCGCGCCTGCTCGACCGCGTCGTCGCCGGCCGCCTCCCCGAGGGCTGGGAGCAGGCGCTGCCCGCCTTCGAGGCCGGCACGAAGCTCGCCACGCGCGCCGCGTCCGGCAAGGTCCTCCAGGCCCTCGGCCCGGTCGTCCCCGAGCTGTGGGGCGGCTCCGCCGACCTCGCGGGCTCCAACAACACGACGATCGACAAGACGTCGTCGTTCCTGCCCGAGGGCAACCCGCTGCCGGAGGCCGACCCGTACGGCCGCACGATCCACTTCGGCATCCGCGAGTTCTCGATGGCCGCGGAGATGAACGGCATCGCGCTGCACGGCAACACCCGGATCTACGGCGGCACGTTCCTCGTCTTCTCCGACTACATGCGCAACGCCGTGCGCATGTCGGCCCTCATGCAGCTGCCCGTCACCTACGTGTGGACGCACGACTCCATCGGCCTCGGCGAGGACGGCCCGACCCACCAGCCGGTCGAGCACCTGGCCTCGCTGCGCGCCATCCCGGGCCTGAACGTCGTACGCCCGGCCGACGCCAACGAGACCGCCGTCGCCTGGCGCGAGATCCTGCGCCGCGGCTCGGCCAAGCCGGCCCCGCACGGCCTGGCGCTGACCCGGCAGGGCGTGCCCACGTACGAGGCCAACGAGCTGGCCGCCAAGGGCGGCTACGTTTTGGCCGAGGCGTCCACGGGCACCCCGGACGTCGTGTTGATCGCCACCGGATCCGAGGTGCACCTCGCCGTCGAGGCCCGGGAGCGGCTGGAGGCCGAGGGCGTCGCCACGCGTGTCGTGTCGATGCCGTCCGTCGAGTGGTTCGAGGAGCAGCCGCGGGAGTACCGCGACAGCGTCCTGCCGCCCGCCGTCAAGGCCCGTGTCGCCGTCGAGGCCGGCATCGGCCTGACCTGGTACCGCTACGTCGGGGACGCCGGACGCATCGTCTCCCTGGAGCACTTCGGCGCCTCCGCGGACGCCGACGTCCTTTTCGCCGAGTTCGGCTTCACCGCCGAGAACGTCGCCGCGAAGGCACGTGAATCCCTCGCCGCCGCCCGCGCCTGACCTCCCGTAACACCCGAAAGAAGATGACACACATGACCAGCGCCGCACCCGCTGCCCCCGCCCCCGCCTCCGCGCGCCTGAAGGCCCTGTCCGACGAAGGCGTCTCCATCTGGCTGGACGACCTGTCCCGCACCCGCATCGAGTCCGGCAACCTCGCCGAACTGATCGAGAAGAGCCACGTCGTGGGCGTCACCACGAACCCCTCGATCTTCCAGGCCGCCATCGGCTCCGGCGCGGGCTACGAGGAGCAGCTCGCCGACCTGGTCGTGCGCGGGGTCACCGTCGACGAGGCCGTCCGCATGATGACCACCGCCGACGTCCGCGCCGCCGCCGACGTGCTGCGCCCCGTGTACGACACGACCGGCGGCCGCGACGGCCGCGTGTCCATCGAGGTCGACCCGCGCCTGGCTCACGACACCGCCGCCACCATCGCCGAGGCCAAGCAGCTCGCGTGGCTCGTCGACCGCCCCAACGTCATGATCAAGATCCCGGCGACCGAGGCGGGCCTGCCCGCGATCACCGAGGTCATCGGCCTCGGCATCTCGGTCAACGTCACGCTGATCTTCTCGCTGGAGCGCTACAAGGCGGTCATGGACGCCTACCTCGCGGGCCTGGAGAAGGCGCACGAGCGCGGCATCGACCTGGCCGGCATCCACTCGGTGGCCTCCTTCTTCGTCTCGCGCGTCGACTCCGAGATCGACAAGCGCCTCGACAAGGTCGGCACGGATGAGGCCGTCTCCCTCAAGGGCAAGGCCGCCCTCGCCAACGCCCGCCTCGCCTACGAGGCCTACGAGCAGGTCTTCGCCTCCGACCGCGCTGCCCGCCTGGAGGCCGCGGGCGCCCACAAGCAGCGCCCGCTGTGGGCCTCGACGGGCGTCAAGGACCCGGCGTACAAGGACACCCTGTACGTCGACGAGCTGGCCGCGCCCGGCACCGTCAACACCATGCCGGAGGCCACCCTCAAGGCGACCGCCGACCACGGCGACATCCACGGCGACGCCGTCACCGGCACCTACGACGCCTCCCGCGCCGAACTGGCCGCCGTCGAGCAGCTCGGCATCTCCTACGACGAGGTCGTCCAGCAGCTGGAGGACGAGGCCGTCGCCAAGTTCGAGGCCGCCTGGACCGACCTGCTCGGCACCGTCGCCACCCGCCTGCGGGACAAGGAGGCCGACACCAAGTGAGCGCCACCGACTGGCACAACCCCCTCAGGGACCCCCGCGACCGGCGCCTGCCGCGCATCGCGGGCCCCTCCGGGCTCGTCATCTTCGGCGTCACCGGCGACCTGTCCCGCAAGAAGCTGATGCCGGCCGTCTACGACCTGGCCAACCGCGGACTGCTGCCGCCCGGCTTCTCGCTCCTCGGGTTCGCCCGCCGCGAGTGGGAGGACCAGGACTTCGCCCAGGTCGTCCACGACTCGGTGCGCGAGCACGCCCGTACGCCCTTCCGCGAGGAGGTCTGGCAGCAGCTCGCCGACGGCATGCGCTTCATCCCCGGCGACTTCGACGACGACACCGCCTTCCGCCAGCTGCGGGAGGCCGTCGAGGAGCTGGACGACAAGCGCGGCACGAGCGGCAACTACGCCTTCTACCTCTCCGTACCGCCGAAGTTCTTCCCCAAGGTCGTCCAGCAGCTCAAGAAGCACGGCCTCGCGGACGCCCCCGAGGGCTCCTGGCGCCGCGCCGTCATCGAGAAGCCCTTCGGCCACGACCTCGCGTCGGCCAAGGAGCTGAACGCGATCGTGCACGAGGTGTTCGCTCCGGACCAGGTGTTCCGGATCGACCACTACCTCGGCAAGGAGACCGTCCAGAACATCCTGGCCCTGCGCTTCGCCAACCAGATGTACGAGCCCATCTGGAACCGCAGCTACGTCGACCACGTGCAGATCACGATGGCCGAGGACATCGGCATCGGCGGCCGTGCCGGCTACTACGACGGCATCGGCGCCGCCCGCGACGTCATCCAGAACCACCTGCTCCAGCTGATGGCGCTGACCGCCATGGAGGAGCCGGCCGCGTTCGACGCCGAGTCGCTCGTGATGGAGAAGTTGAAGGTCCTCAAGGCGGTGCGCCTGCCCGACGACCTCGCGGCCGCCACGGTCCGCGCCCAGTACGCCGCCGGTTGGCAGGGCGGCGAGAAGGTCAGGGGCTACCTCCAGGAGGACGGCATCGACCCCGCGTCGAAGACCGACACCTACGCCGCCGTCAAACTGGAGGTCGACAACCGCCGCTGGGCGGGCGTCCCCTTCTACCTGCGCACAGGCAAGCGCCTGGGCCGTCGCGTCACCGAGATCGCGGTCGTCTTCCAGCGCGCCCCGCACTCGCCGTTCGACTCCACGGCCACCGAGGAACTCGGCCAGAACGCCATCGTCATCCGCGTCCAGCCCGACGAGGGCATGACCGTGCGCTTCGGCTCGAAGGTCCCGGGTACGTCGATGGAGATCCGCGACGTGTCGATGGACTTCGCCTACGGCGAGTCGTTCACCGAGTCCAGCCCGGAGGCGTACGAGCGGCTGATCCTGGACGTGCTGCTGGGCGACGCCAACCTCTTCCCGCGCACGGAGGAGGTGGAGGAGTCCTGGCGCATCCTCGACCCCGTCGAGGAGCACTGGGACCACCACGGCAGGCCCGCCCGGTACGCCTCGGGCAGCTGGGGACCCGAGGAAGCGGACGAGATGCTCGCACGAGACGGACGGAGCTGGCGCAGGCCATGAAGATCGATCTGACCGACACCACGGCAAGCAAGATCAATAAGGCGCTCGTGGAAGGACGCCGGGCCATCGGCACGCCCGCCGTCGGCGTGGTCCTGACGATGGTCATCGTCACCGACGAGGAGAACGCCTACGACTCGGTCAAGGCGGCCGAGGAGGCCTCCCGCGAGCACCCCTCGCGCACCCTCGTCGTCATCCGGCGCACCGCCCGCTCCCCGCGCGACCGCCAGGGCAACCGCCTCGACGCCGAGGTGCGGGTCGGCTCCGAGGCGGGCACCGGCGAGACCGTGTTCCTGCGCCTGTACGGCGAGGTCGGCCAGCACGCCGACTCCGTCGTCCTGCCGCTGCTGCTGCCCGACGCCCCGGTGGTCGTCTGGTGGCCGGTCGACGCGCCGGAGCACCCCGCCAAGGACCCGCTGGGCGCCCTCGCGGCCCGCCGCATCACCGACGCGTACGCCGTCGAGGACCCGCTCGCCGCTCTCACGGCCCGCGCCGCGTCCTACGCCCCCGGCGACACCGACCTCGCGTGGACCCGCCTGACGCCCTGGCGCTCGATGCTGGCCGCCGCCCTCGACCAGGCCCGCGTCGAGGTGACGTCGGCCGCCGTCGAGTCCGAGGCCGACAACCCGAGCGCCGAACTGCTCGCGCGCTGGCTCGGCGCCCGGCTCGGCGTCGCGGTCGAGCGCGTCACTACCGCCGGGCCCGTCGTCACGGCGGTCCGCCTCGGCACGGCCGACGGGGAGATCCGCATCGACCGCCCCGAGGGCCCCCTCGCCACCCTGTCCCTGCCCGGCCAGCCCGCGCGCACCCTCGCCCTGAAGGTGCGCTCGACGGCCGAGCTGATCGCCGAAGAGCTGCGCCGCCTCGACGCCGACGAGATGTACGCCGTCGCGCTGCACGGAGACGCCCTCGGTACCAAGGAGCCCGTTCACCATGCCTGACACCAAGGACAGCAAGCCCCTCCTGACGCGCCGCCCCCAGTGGACCGCGCTGGAGGACCACCGCGCCAAGTTCAACGGCACCCACCTGCGCGACCTGTTCGCCGCCGACCCGGGGCGCGCCGAGCGCTACACCGTCCAGGTCGGCGACCTGCACATCGACTACAGCAAGCACGTCGTCACCGACGAGACGCTCGCCCTCCTCCAGGAGCTGGCCGCCGCCACCGACGTCTTCGGGCAGCGCGACGCCATGTTCCGCGGCGAGAAAATCAACACCACCGAGGACCGCGCCGTCCTGCACACGGCCCTGCGGGCACCCGCCGGCGCCGTGATCGAGGTCGACGGCGAGAACGTCGTGCCGAAGGTGCACGCCGTCCTCGACAAGATGGCCGCCTTCGCGCAGAAGGTCCGGTCGGGCGAGTGGACCGGCCACACCGGCAAGCGCATCAAGAACGTCGTCAACGTCGGCATCGGCGGCTCCGACCTCGGCCCCGCGATGGCGTACGAGGCGCTGCGCCCCTACACCGCGCGCGACCTCACCGTCCGCTTCGTCTCCAACGTCGACGGCGCCGACCTCCACGAGGCCGTCCGCGACCTCGACCCCGCCGAGACGCTGTTCGTCATCGCCTCGAAGACGTTCACCACCATCGAGACGATCACCAACGCCAAGGCCGCCCGCGCCTGGCTGCTGGCCTCCCTCGGCGACGAGGCGGCCGTGGCCAAGCACTTCGTGGCCCTGTCGACGAACGCCGAGAAGGTCTCCGACTTCGGCATCGACACGGCCAACATGTTCGAGTTCTGGGACTGGGTCGGCGGCCGCTACTCCTTCGACTCCGCCATCGGCCTCGCCCTGATGATCGCCATCGGCCCGGACGCCTTCCACGAGATGCTGGACGGCTTCCGCCTCGTGGACGAGCACTTCCGCACGGCACCCGCCGAGGCCAACGCGCCGCTCCTGATGGGCCTGCTGGGCATCTGGTACGGCAACTTCCACGACGCCCAGTCGCACGCGGTGCTGCCGTACTCGCACTACCTGTCCAAGTTCACGGCCTACCTCCAGCAGCTCGACATGGAGTCCAACGGCAAGTCCGTGGACCGCGAGGGCCGCCCGGTGCGGTGGCAGACGGGCCCGATCGTCTGGGGCACCCCCGGCACCAACGGCCAGCACGCCTACTACCAACTCATCCACCAGGGCACGAAGCTGATCCCCGCCGACCTCATCGGCTTCGCGAAGCCCGTCGTGGAGCTGGGCGACCTGGCCGCGCAGCACGACCTGCTGATGGCCAACCTCTTCGCGCAGGGCCAGGCCCTCGCGTTCGGCAAGACGCCCGAGGAGGTGCGCGCCGAGGGTGTGCCCGAGGAACTGGTCCCGCACAAGACGTTCAAGGGCAACCACCCCACGACGACGATCCTCGCCCGCGAGCTGACGCCCTCGGTCCTCGGCCAGCTCATCGCCCTCTATGAGCAGAAGGTGTTCGTCCAGGGCGCCGTGTGGAACATCGACTCCTTCGACCAGTGGGGCGTCGAACTCGGCAAGGTCCTCGCCAAGCGCGTGGAGCCCGCCCTCACCGAGGGCGCCGAGGTCCCCGGCCTGGACGCCTCCACGCAGGCGCTCGTCGCCACCTACCGCGCCCTGCGCGGCCGCACCTCCTGAACCCCGACCTCCGCTGACCCCCGGAAAGAGAGCAACTGACATGCAGCTCGGACTCATCGGCCTCGGCAAGATGGGCGGCAACATGCGCGAGCGCATCCGCCGCGCCGGCCACACCGTCATCGGCTACGACCGCAACCCCGACGTCTCCGACGTCGCCTCGCTCGCCGAACTCGTCGACAAGCTCGAAGGCCCGCGCGTCGTCTGGGTGATGGTCCCGGCGGGCGCGGCCACCCAGTCGACCGTGGACGAACTGAAGGACCTGCTGTCTGAGGGCGACATCGTGGTCGACGGCGGCAACTCCCGCTGGACGGACGACGAGAAGCACGCCGAGGAGCTCAAGGCCAAGGGCATCGGCTTCGTGGACTGCGGCGTCTCCGGCGGCGTCTGGGGCCTGGAGAACGGCTACGCGCTCATGGTCGGCGGCGACGACGAGCACGTCGCCCGCGTCAAGCCGGTCTTCGACGCCCTCAAGCCGGAAGGCGACTTCGGCTACGTCCACGCGGGCAAGGTCGGCGCCGGCCACTTCTCCAAGATGGTCCACAACGGCATCGAGTACGCCATGATGCAGGCCTACGCCGAGGGCTGGGAGCTGCTGGAGGCCGTCGACTCGGTGACCGACGTGCGCGAGGTCTTCCGCTCCTGGCAGGAGGGCACGGTCATCCGTTCCTGGCTGCTGGACCTCGCGGTCAACGCGCTGGACGACGACGAGCACCTGCAGAAGCTGCGCGGCTTCGCGCAGGACTCCGGAGAGGGCCGCTGGACCGTCGAGGCGGCCATCGACAACGCGGTCCCGCTCCCGGCGATCACCGCGTCCCTCTTCGCCCGCTTCGCGTCCCGCCAGGACGACTCGCCGCAGATGAAGATGATCGCCGCGCTGCGCAACCAGTTCGGCGGCCACGCGGTGGAGTCCGCGAAGTAACCGGCCCGGGACTCCGTGCGGCGCCGCCTCAGGAACGGCGGCGCCGCACGGGCGTGCCAGGCGTCCTCGGCGGCGTACCGCCACTTGGACCACGGCGGCGGCTTCCGGAACGGCACGTAGGTCGGCCGGTCAGGTCTCTCACTGCAGCGCGGCCCCGACGATGCGCTCGGCCACCGGGTTCTTGCCCGAGCCCTTCGCGTCGGTCGCGTTGACCGAGTAGACGAGGGTGCGTGAGCCGTCCTCGGTGGCGGCGATCAGGTTCGTGTAGCCGTAGCGTGCGCCGGTCTTGAGCCAGACGTCCTTGCCGCCGATCTTCATGTGCTGCGGGCCCCCGCCGTAGACCGCCTCGGGGACGTCCGGTGCGAGGCGGGGCAGCGTGAGCATCTCCTTCAGCTGGGCGTCCGGCAGTACCTGTCCGCCGAAAAGGGCCCGTGTGAAGGTCTCCAGGTCGGCCGTGGACGAGATCATGTCGCCCGCCGCGAAGCGGTCGGACTGGTTCCACTCGGTGACGTCCACCAGCCGGGCCGTGCCGTCCGGGCGTTCCATCGTCTGGTAGCCGCGGTTGTGCGGCCCGCGGATACGGGGGTCGGTGCCCGGGAAGTACGTGTCGCGCATGTGCAGCGGCTCGAAGATCCGCTGCCGGGCCTGATGGGCGTACGTGTCTCCGGTGACCCTCTCGATCAGCAGACCGAGCACGGTGTAGCCGATGTTGCGGTAGTGCTGCTCGGCGCCCGGGTCGTGCTGGGGGCCCTTGGCGAGGGCGGAGGCGACGACGGTCCGCGGGTCCAACGTGTCGTAGCGGTGGGCGTATTCGTCGTCGAAGCCGTCGCCCGGCTTGAGGCCGCTGGTGTAGTTCAGGAGGCTGCGGACGGGGATGGGCCGGAACTCGTTCCCGAACAGTTCCGGCATGTAGTGCTGCACCGGCTCGTCCAGGTCGAGCGCGCCCTCGGCGGCCAGTTGCAGGGCGACGGCAGCCGTCACGATCTTGGTCGTGGACCCGGCGCGGAACCGGCCCCGCGGGTCGGCCTGACGGTGCGTGACCAGGTCGTGGACGCCCGCACTGCCGCGCCAGGTGCCGTCCGTGCTGCCGACGCGGACGAGGGCCGCGGTCGCGTCGGCGTTCGGCAGCCCCTTGATCGCCTCGCGCAGGGCCTTGGAGTCGGGGCGGGCCGAGTCGGGGCGGGCCGAGGGGGCGTCCACGGTCGTCCCGCGGGCCGGGGTGTGCGCGAGGGCGGGGGCGGTCGCGGCGCCGGTCAGGCCGAGGATGAGGGCGGTGGCGAGAGTGGCGCGGGCGGGGACCTTCACGGGGACTCCTGGTGCGGTTGTGGTCTGGTACCTGGTGTCCTCATCCTCGTGATCATGGCGGAGCGGTGGATCGTCCGTAGGGAGGGTGCGTGCCCTGGACCGCACCGGGGTCAAGGAGCCTACGCGCCGGGGGAGTTCCCGGGGTTGTCCCCTAGGGGCGCCCAGTCCATCGGGAGCATCGCGTCGGCCGGGGTCTCCGGGCGCTCCGGGGAGTCCGGGGAGTCCGGGGCGAGGAGTCGACTCATCGACTCGGCCGCACGGACAGCGGCATCCCCGCAGCAGTTGTTGAACAGCACGTGGACCTCGTCGGCACGCTCGGCCATGGAGCGTATCCGCGGGACCCACTCGGCGAGTTCCGCCGCCGCGTACACGTGCCGGAACTTGTCCTCCTTGGAACCGGTGCCCCACGCCGCACTGCGACCGTGGAAGCGGACCACCGCGTGCCGCGCCGCGGTGACGGGGGCCACGGGAGGCATGGAGCCGGACAGGCCCTGTGCCGTGTCCACCGCGACCGCGGCCAGGTCCAGTTCCGTCAGCAGCGCCTCGCTGCGGGCGCGCCGGTCCTCGTCCCACCACGCGGGGTGGCGGAACTCCACGGCCACCGGCCAGCCCGCCGCGCGTTCGGCGCACTCGTGCAGCGCCTTCTCCGCCCGGGGCCCCGGGGTGAACCACGGCGGGAACTGGAAGAGCAGCGTCCCCAGCCGGCCCGCCCGACGCAGCGGTTCGAGCGCGCCGCTGAAACGCTGCCACACGGCGTCGAGCAGCCAGGGGCCTTCCGGTTCGCCCCGCAGGTCGGGCGGCAGCGCCGCCTGCCGGGTCGGGTGTCCGGTGAGCAGGGAGAACGCCTTCACGTCGAAGCGGAAGCCGTCCGGCGTGCGGTCCGCCCACAGCCGGCAGGTCTCCTCGCGGGGGAGCGCGTAGTAGGTCGCGTCCACCTCCACCACCGGGAAACGGCCGGCGTAGTGCCGCAGCCTCCCCTCGGCGTCCTTGAACCCCCGCGGATACCAACCGCTGGCCAGCAGCGCGCGGTCCGTCCACGAACAGGTCCCCACCAGAATGTCGTTCATCCGGTCCGGGTACCCCGACGCGCCCCCGACGTGCCCCTGATGTGTCAGGAGGCGCGCAGCGACTCCAGGACGTCGATGCGGTTGGTGGTGATCGCGTCCACACCCGCGTCGAGCAGCCGGCGCATCGAGCGGCGGGTGTCCGGGGTCCACGCCGAGACGAGGAAACCGTCCCGGTGCGCCTGGCGGACCAGCTCGCCGTCGACGAGCGGGAAGCGGTAGTTGAGCCAGCGCGGCTTCACCGCGTCGAGCAGTACGCGGCGGGGCGGGGCCAGCGTGGTCCAGGTCAGCGCGATCTCCGCGGCCGGATCGGCGTCGCGCAGCGCGAGCATCGTCTGACCGCCCGCGCAGTAGTACACGCGCTCGGCCGCCCCGCACTCCGCGACGGCCCCGACGACCGTACGGACTGCGTCGTGCGTCGCGCCCGGCAGGTCGATCATGATCCGGCGGCCCTCCGTGGCCGCGAGGGCCGCTTCGAGCGTCGGCACGCCGCCCTCGGTGAGACCGTCCAGCTCGGCGGCGGACAGGGCGCCGAGCGGACGTGCGTACCCCCACAGCCGTTCGAGCGTCGCGTCGTGCAGCAGGACGGGTACGCCGTCGCTGCTCAGGCGGACGTCGATCTCCACCGCGTCCGCGCCCCGTTCGAACGCGGAGCGCAGGGACGGGAGGGTGTTCTCGCGGACACGGTAGGGATCGCCTCGGTGGGCCACAGCTGTCACGGTGCGCATGGACCCATTGTGTGGTGCCGGCGGATCACGGGGCCAGCCACGCCTCCGTGTACGTGTCGATCTCGGCGGCGATCCGGGCCTTGCCCGCCGGATCGAGGAAGGACGCCTCCACCGCGTTCTTGGCGAGGGCGGCGATGCCGCGCTCGTCCAGGCCGAGGAGGCGGGCCGCGACGGCGTACTCGTTGTTCAGGTCGGTGCCGAACATCGGCGGGTCGTCGGAGTTGATCGTCACGAGCACACCGGCGTCCACGAACTGCTTGACCGGGTGCTCGTCCAGGGTGCGCACCGCGCGCGTGGCGATGTTCGAGGTCGGGCAGACCTCCAGCGGGACGCGGTGCTCGGCGAGGTGGGCGAGGAGCTTCGGGTCCTGCGCGGAGGTGGTGCCGTGGCCGATGCGCTCGGCGCCCAGGTGGACCAGGGCGTCCCAGACGGTCTGGGGCCCGGTCGTCTCGCCCGCGTGCGGCACGGAGCGCAGGCCGGCCGCGATGGCCCGGTCGAAGTAGGGCTTGAACTGCGGACGCGGGACACCGATCTCGGGGCCGCCGAGCCCGAACGAGACCAGCCCCTCCGGGCGCAGCTTCTCGTCGGTGGCGAGCCGCAGGGTCTCCTCGGCCGCCGCGAGACCGGCCTCGCCGGGGATGTCGAAGCACCAGCGCAGCACGGTGCCGAACTCCGCCTCGGCGGCCTTGCGGGCGTCCTCGACGGCGTCCATGAAGGCGCGGTCGTCGATGCCGCGACGGACGGAGGAGTACGGGGTGATGGTCAGCTCGGCGTAGCGCACGTTCTGCCGGGCCATGTCGCGGGCCACCTCGTAGGTGAGCAGGCGGACGTCCTCCGGGGTGCGGATCAGGTCCACGACCGAGAGGTAGACCTGCACGAAGTGCGCGAAGTCGGTGAACGTGAAGTAGTCGGCGAGCGCCTCGGGGTCGGTCGGCACGGCGGAGTCCGGGTGCCGGGCGGCCAGCTCGGAGACGATGCGGGGGGAGGCCGAGCCGACGTGGTGCACGTGCAGCTCCGCCTTGGGCAGTCCTGCGATGAAGGCGTGCGGGTCTTCGGCTGTCGCGGCTGCGGGCTGCTGCTGCTCGGTCACGGTTTCCTCCCCAGGAACGGACTTGATCGGCTGATCGGGTGGGTCGGGATCATCGTAGGCGGCGATGGGCCCGGGGGATGCGGGGGCCGTAGCATGACGGAACGTAGGGAAGGGGTGACCCGTCATGTCCGCGAAGTCCGAGGACGACGCCGTGCCCGGCGCGGGCGGCGCGGGGGCGCCGGAGGAGCGCGATCCGTGGGCACCGCCGCCGGAGGACGCGGCGCCGCGGAAGAAGCGGGGACCGTCGTCGCCCTACGGCCAACCGCCCTACGGCCAGTCGCCCCGCGGCCAGTGGCCCTACGGCCAGTGGCCCTACGGCCAGCCGGTCCCCGGTCAGTGGGCGCACGGTCAGCCGGTCCAGGGCCAGTCGCGCTACGGTCAGCCGCCCCCCGGTGAGCCGGTCCACGGTCAGTCGGTCCCCGGTCAGTGGGCGCACGGTGAGCCGGTCCAGGGCCAGTCGCGCTACGGTCAGCCGGCCCCCGGTGAGCCGGTCCAAGGCCAGTCGCCCCACGATCACTGGGCACACGGTCGGTGGACGTCCATCCCGATGCCGGAAGCGGCCCCGCAGGCGGCAGACGCCCACCTCTTCGCGGCACCCGGAGAACCGGTGCCGCCGCCGCCGATCTCGCCGGACGGGCCGGGCCAGCCGCAGCCGCCGTACGGGTACCCGGGACCCATGGGCCACCCGGTCGGTCAGGGCGGGCCCGGATACGGCTGGCCCGCCATGCCGGGGGCGCCCGCGAACGGCATGGGGGTCGCCGCACTGGTCCTCGGCGTCATCGCGACCGTCGTCTTCTGCCTGGGGCCGCTGCCCATCGTGCTCGGCGTCCTCGCGGTGATCTTCGGCGCGGTGGGACGCGGGAGGGCGCGGCGGGGCGAGGCGACGAACGGGGGCCAGGCCCTCGCCGGGATCATCTGCGGTGCGGTCGGCATCGTGCTGGGCGCGGCCCTGCTGGTGGTCCTCATCGTGGTGCCGGACGAGGACATGGACGCGAGGTTTCCGTCGGACGACACGGACCGTTCCGCCGTGTCGGTCGTCGGGCCTTAGCCGGCGTCCCGGGCGCGGCACCGGCTCAACCCCCGTACGTGGCCTCGGACTCGTCGAGCACGGCGGCGAAGTCCGCGGCCAGCCGGGTGGCGTCCGCCGTCCCCAGCGCGGCCGTGGTGACGCGCACGGCGGTGGGCGCGGCGATGCGGAAGCGCGCCCCCGCGGCCACCCACCACCCCCGCGAGCGCAGCCCGTTGACGACCGCGGACTCGTCCCGCACGGGCACCCATACGTTCATCCCGCTCGCCCCCCGCGCCGTGATCCCGCGTCGCGCGAGCTCACGGATCAGCGCTTCGCGCCGCTCCGCGTAGGCGCGCTCGGCCCGGCCCACCACCTCGCGCGCCGCGGGGTCGGTCATCGTCCGCCGGACCGTCTCCTGCAGTACGTGACTGACCCACCCCGAGGTGAGCAGCATCCGCCCCTCGTGCCTGGCCAGTGTGGTGGCGTCGCACGCGAGGGCCGCCCACCGCAGGTCGATGCCCAGGTGCTTGGAG
Source organism: Streptomyces sp. NPDC031466 (assembly GCF_055581265.1). Taxonomy (NCBI): domain Bacteria; kingdom Bacillati; phylum Actinomycetota; class Actinomycetes; order Kitasatosporales; family Streptomycetaceae; genus Streptomyces; species Streptomyces sp. NPDC031466. Next base: position 66,812 of record NZ_JBVIJT010000015.1, on the reverse strand, counting down.
ACGGTGCGCACCTGCGCCCAGCGCGCGAGTCCGCCGGTCGCCAGCGAGTGCGGGGCCACCCCCGCCACCTCGGCGTTGTGGTCGTCCTCGACGACGAGCACGTCCGGGTGACCGCCGAGGACGTCGAGCAGCGCTTCGCGCCGCGCCGCGGTGAAGTGGCCGCCCGTCGGATTCTGCCCCCGCGGGCTGCACACCAGGGCCCTGGCGCCCGCCCGCAGCGCCCGGCGGAGCGGTTCCGGCCTGATGCCCTCGTCGTCCACGGCCACCGGCACCATGCGAAGGCCGAGCGCCGGTACGAGGTCGAGGAGATGGTGGAAGCCCGGGTCCTCCACGGCCACCGCGTCGCCCGGCTTCAGCTCCACCGACAGGAGCCGGGCCATGCAGTCCAGCGCTCCGTGGGCGAAGGTCACCCGCTCCTCGGGCACTCCGTCCCGCGCGAACCACTCCCGGGCCACTTCCTCCAGCTCCGCGAGGCGCGGCGCCGCGCGGTGCGAACCGCTCACCGGTTCCACCCGGGCAGGCGGCGCCAGGACCGGCAGCAGAGCGGAGTCCGGATGTCCGCCCGCCAGGTCGCGCACCCCCCGCGGTGCTCTGGGCGGTCTGCGGGTCCCGACCGCCGGGGCGCGTGCCACGACCGTGCCACCCCGGCCGCGTGTCACCACGATGCCGCGCTGCCGCAGTTCCTTGTAGGCCGTCGCCACCGTGCCGGCGCTCACCCCGAGTTCGTCGGCGAGCCGACGCACCGGAGGCAGCGCGGCGCCCGGCGCCAACCCACCGTCGGCCACGGCCTGTTCGACCGACGCGGTAATGCCCTTGGCGGTCGACCCACTGATCGAATATTGTGCTGCCACAGAAGCAAGTATGTACCGATACAAAACGCTGGGTCAAGGGGGATGGGTGAGCCTCGCTCGTCGACGGTCCGCGCTGTACGCACGCATACCGGGGGGTGCCGACGGCCGCCGCATGCTCTGGATCGCTCTGATCAACAAGGCGGGGACCGGTCTGTGGATGGGGGCGGCCGCTCTCTACTTCACCCTGGTCACCGGTCTGTCCGTCGCGGAGGTCGGCACGCTCCTGGGTGTCTCGGGCGCCGCCGGCATCGCGGGCGCGCCGCTCGCGGGCCACCTCGCCGACCGCTTCCCGGTCACCCGTGTCATCATCGGCGCCCAACTCCAGCAAGCCGTCGCGCTGCTGGCCCTGCTGACCACGGACCATTTCGCGCTGCTCCTGCTGTACTCGGCCGTCAACAGCCTCGCCGACCGCGGCGCCAACGTGCTCACCAAGCTGTACGCCGCCCGCGTCGCGGGCCCGGACCGCACCACGTACCAGGCCGTGCAGCGCACCGTCTCCAACGCAGGCTGGGCCATCGGCGGTCTCGCCGGCGCGCTCGCGCTCGCCCTCGGCAGCACCCACGCCTACCAGGCACTGCTCGTCGGCAACGTGCTCAGCTTCCTCGTCGCCGCGGCCCTCACCCTGCGCTGCGGCGAGCCGCCTTCACCGTCCCGCCTGATCACCGACTCCACGGCCACCACACCGGTCACCCCGCCGTCCAACCCCTGGCGCGACCGCTCCTACCTGCTCTTCACGGTGACCGAGGCGGCCCTCTTCTTGGACGACGCGGTGCTCCAGGTCGGCATCCCCCTGTGGATCGTCCACGCCACCGACGCCCCGCACGGTCTCGCGCCACTCCTCATGGTGCTCAACTGCGTACTGGTCGTCTGCTGCCAGGTACCGCTGTCCCGGTTCGGCAGCACCCCCGACCGGGCCCGCGCACTCCTGGTCCCCCTGGCGGCCTGCTTCGTCGTCGGATGTGCCGCCCTGACCGTCTCCACGCTCGGCGGCACCTGGCTCGCCGTCGCCGCCCTCACGGTCGCGGCGACCGCGCTCACCTTCGCGGAGATACTCCACGCCATCGCCTCCTGGGAGTTGTCGATCGCCCTCGCCCCCGACGACGCCCAGGGTGCCTACCTCGGGGTGCACGGCCTGTCCTCGTCGGCCCAGCGCAGCGGCGGGCCGCTCCTGGTCACCGCCGTGATCGCGGCGGGCCCGCTCGCCTGGCCGGTCCTCGGTGCGGGTGTGATCGTGACGGTGACGGCGCAGCGCCGTCTCGTACAGAAGCGGCTGACCCGGCCGGCCCGACAGGGCTCCGCCGTGGCAGGCGCCCCCGCGGTCGGCGAGGCCGCGGCGCCCCGAAGCACCTGAGGCGCCCCGCCGGTCAGAGGCGGGACCGCGCCTCCATCAGCGCGAAGCCCAGCAGGTTGGGGCCCTGCCACTTCTCGGGGTCCTCCACGCGCGGGTCGTCCGCGGCCAGCCCCACGCCCCAGACCCGGTCCAGGGGGCTCGCCTCCACCAGGACCCGCGATCCCGTCCCCAGCAGGAAGTCCCGCAGCGCCGGATCCGAGGAGAACTTGTGGACGGTGCCCTCGACCACGATCCGGAACCGCTCGCGCGTCCACGTCGCCTCGTCGAAGCCCTGCACGAGCCGCCCCGCCGTCTTCGCCTCAGCGGGGGTCCGCGCCGCGAGGGCGGCCCGCTCCGCGTCCGGGTCGCCGAAGAGGCGGGCCTTGGCCGCCATCATCCAGTGCTCGGCGGTCGCGTACCGCACGCCGTCCACGGTGAAGGGCGAGGGCCACCACTGGCTGAGGCAGCTCGCGCCGAGCGAACCGTCCCGTCTCGGCGTATGTCCCCAAAAGTGCAGGTACTTCACTTTCTCGCCCGCGCGCACCGCGCCGACCAGCGCTTTCACCGAGCGGATCGACTCGATTCCCGTCATGCACGCGAGTCTGGCACGCACCACGGACACTCCGTCCCGGGTTTTCCGGGACGACTCGACACCTGGTCGACAGATTCCGTCGCGTAACCAAAAGGCAACAACGGAATCACTTGTTGGACCACTACTGCTCTGTCAGGATCGGCACTCAAATCGATCTGGAGCTACGTCGACCCCGGCGGGACGGGGCGGGCGGCGGAGGAGAGCGTCATGCACAACTTCCAGGCGCGGGACCACTTCGCGGACGGCGCGCAGTACATCGCCGGCCGGCCGGCCAAGGGCACGTCCGGCCGGACCCACACCGTCGTGGACCCCGCCACGGGCGACGACGTCCACACGTACGAACTCGCCGGGCGCGACGACGTGGACGCCGCCGTCGCCGCCGCGGCCGAGGCGTTCCCCGGCTGGGCCGGCGCCACCCCGGGCGAGCGCTCCGACGCCCTGCACCGCTTCGCCGGCGTCCTGGCCGATCGCGCCGAGCAGTTCGCGCAGGCCGAGTCGTTGCAGTGCGGCAAGCCGATCAAGCTGAGCCGGGAGTTCGACGTCCCGGGGACGGTCGACAACACCGCCTTCTTCGCGGGCGCGGCCCGGCATCTCCAGGGCCAGTCGGCCGGCGAGTACACCGGGGACCACACCTCCTACGTACGCCGGGAGCCCATCGGCGTCGTCGGGTCCATCGCGCCCTGGAACTACCCGCTCCAGATGGCCGCCTGGAAGGTCCTGCCGGCCATCGCGGCCGGCAACACCATCGTCCTGAAGCCCGCTGAGCTGACGCCCTTCACCTCGCTGCTCTTCGCGCAGGCCGCCACGGAGGCCGGTATCCCGGACGGTGTCGTCAACGTCGTCTCGGGCGCGGGCCGGGACGCCGGTGAGCACCTCGTGGGGCATCCGGACGTCGCGATGACCTCCTTCACCGGGTCCACCGGCGTCGGCAAGCGCGTCGCGGAGATCGCCACCGCCACCGTCAAGCGGCTGCACCTGGAACTCGGCGGCAAGGCGCCCTTCGTGGTGTTCGACGACGCCGACCTCGAAGCCGCCGTGCACGGCGCGGTCGCCGGGGCGCTCATCAACTCCGGCCAGGACTGCACGGCCGCCACGCGCGCGTACGTCCAACGCCCGCTCCACGACGCCTTCGTGCAGGGTGTCGCCGACCTCATGCAGAGTGTGCGGCTCGGCGACCCGTTCGACCCGAGCACCGACATGGGACCGCTCATCTCCCACGCGCACCGCGACCGTGTCGCGGGGTTCGTCGAGCGCGCCCGCTCCTACGCGCGCGTGGTGACCGGCGGCGAGGCGCTCACGCACCCGGGCGCCTACTACCGGCCCACCCTCGTCACGGACGCGGCGCAGGACAGCGAGATCGTGCAGTCCGAGATCTTCGGGCCGGTGCTGGTCGTGCTGCCCTTCGACAGCGACGACGAGGGCATCCGGCTCGCCAACGACACCCCCTACGGTCTGGCCGCCTCCGCCTGGAGCCGCGACGTGTTCCGCGCGAACCGCGCCACCCGGGAGATCAAGGCCGGGTGCGTCTGGGTCAACGACCACATCCCGATCCTCAGCGAGATGCCGCACGGCGGCTACAAGGCGTCCGGCTACGGCAAGGACATGTCCGCGTACTCGTTCGAGGAGTACACGCAGGTCAAGCACGTCATGTTCGACAACACCGCGGTCGTCCGCAAGGACTGGCACCGCACGATCTTCGGGGACCGCTAGTCACGTAGCCACGTCATTACAGGCCGCCCGACCAGCGGCCGCCTGATTCCCGAAAGGGCAACCACGCGCATGGAGCAGAACCAGCCCGACAGCCTCTCCCCGGCCCAGTGGGCCGCCATGCGGCGCAGTCTGCGAAACGGCAGAGGGTCCTTGACCCGCCGTTCCCTGCTGCGCGCCTCCACGGGCGGCGCGCTCGCCTTCGGAGGTCTCGGGGCGCTGAGCGCCTGCGGGATCCCCGCGGCGGGCAAGAGGCAGGGCGAGGTCTCATCCGACGACCACTCGGCCCGGGAGAAGCAGATCACCTTCTCCAACTGGACCGAGTACATGGACGTCGACGACAAGGACGAGAACCGGCGGCCCACCCTGGAGGCGTTCACCAAACGCACCGGGATCACGGTCAAGTACACCGAGGACATCAACGACAACGTCGAGTTCTTCGGGAAGGTCAAGCCGCAGCTCGCCGCGGGCCAGGAGACCGGCCGCGACCTCATCTGCGTCACGGACTGGCTCGCCGCCCGGCTCATCCGGTTCGGGTGGGTCCAGAAACTGGACCCCGCGAACCTGCCGCACGCATACGCGAACCTCTCCAGCCAGTTCCGCACCCCCGACTGGGACCCGGGCCGCGCCTACTCGTATCCCTGGACCGGCATCTCCACCGTCATCGCCTACAACAAGAAGGCGACCGGCGGAAAGAAGATCACCTCGGTGGCGCAGCTGCTGGAGGACCCCAAGCTGCGCGGGCGCGTCGGATTCCTCTCCGAGATGCGCGACACCGTCGGCATGACACTGCTCGACATGGGCAAGGACCCCGCCGACTTCTCCGACGACGACTTCGACGCGGCCATCGCCCGCCTCCAGAAGGCCGTCGACAAGAAGCAGATCCGCCGCTTCACCGGCAACGACTACACCTCGGACCTCGCCAAGGGCGACATGGCCGCCTGTCTCGGCTGGGCCGGCGACGTCGTACAGCTCCAGGCGGACAACCCGGACATCGGCTTCCACATCCCGGACCAGGGCTACATCACGTCCACGGACAACCTGCTCGTCCCGAACAAGGCGCGCCACAAGAAGAACGCCGAGCGGTTCATCGACTACTACTACGAGCCCGAACCGGCGGCCCGCCTCGCCGCCTACATCAACTACGTGTGCCCGGTGGACGGGGTGCGGGACTCCCTCGCGAGGATCGACAAGGACGCGGCGTCGAACCCGTTGATCCTTCCCGACAAGGAGATGAAGGAGAAGTCCCGGGCGTTCCGGTCGCTGACTTCCAAGGAAGAGACCGCGTACGAGGAGAAGTTCGCGAAGCTCACCGGCGTCTAGGTGCGGTGCCGCTGCGCTGGGCTTGACGGTTTGCACCTGCGGGCCCGTTGTGGCTGGTCGCGCCCCGTGGCGGAGCCACAAATGTCACAGCCCCGCGCCCCTGACGGGGCGCCTCTGTTCCCCCTCGATTCCCCTGGACCCATCATGACGACTGCTCAAGAACACGGCGGCGATGTCCGTCTCACCGGGATCAGCAAGACGTACGGCTCCTTCACCGCCGTACATCCACTCGACCTCACCGTGCCGCAGGGCTCCTTCTTCGCGCTGCTCGGCGCCTCGGGCTGCGGCAAGACCACCACGCTGCGCATGATCGCCGGCCTGGAGGAGCCCAGCTCCGGCACCGTCCACCTCGGCGAGCAGGACGTCACGGCCCTGCCACCGTACAAGCGGCCCGTGAACACGGTCTTCCAGTCCTACGCGCTCTTCCCGCACCTGGACATCTTCGAGAACGTCGCCTTCGGCCTGCGCCGCCGCGGCATCAAGTCCGTGAAGAAGCAGGTCGGCGAGATGCTCGACCTCGTCCAGCTCGGCGAACAGGCCCGCAAGAAGCCGCACCAGCTCTCCGGCGGCCAGCAGCAGCGCGTCGCCGTCGCCCGCGCGCTGATCAACCACCCCAAGGTGCTCCTGCTCGACGAGCCGCTCGGCGCCCTCGACCTCAAGCTGCGCCGCCAGATGCAGCTGGAGCTCAAGCGCATCCAGACCGAGGTCGGCATCACCTTCGTCCACGTCACGCATGACCAGGAGGAGGCCATGACCATGGCCGACACCGTCGCCGTGATGAACGGCGGCCGCGTCGAGCAGCTCGGCGCCCCCGCCGACCTCTACGAGAACCCGCGCACCACCTTCGTCGCCAACTTCCTCGGCACCTCCAACTTCATCGGGGCCGAGGTGACGGCGAAGAGCGGCGACGACCTGATCCTCAAGGCGGGCGACTGCACGCTGACGCTGCCCGCCGCCCGATGTAGCGGCCCCACCGCCACCGGCAGCCGGATCCTGGTCGGCGTACGGCCCGAGAAGATCTCCCTGACGCACGCCGACGACGCGGGGCAGATCCCCGCCGGCCGCAACCGCGTCACCGGACGCATCGCCGACAGCAGCTTCATCGGCGTCTCCACGCAGTACGTCATCGACAGCCCGGCCTGCGACTCCTTCGAGGTGTACGCGCAGAACATCGAGCGGGACGGCCGCCTCACCCCGGGCGCCGAGGTCGTCCTGCACTGGAACCCCGCGCACACCTTCGGCCTGGACGCCGCCCAGGACATCGAGGCCGGTGCCGCGAAGGTCGAGGAGGACGCCTCCGCATGACCACCGCCCCCACCGAAGCGCCCCCGGCGAAAGACCCCGAAGCTCCGGGGTCCGCGCCGCGCAAGCCCCGCAGGCGCGGCCGCCTCGTCCCCTACTGGCTGCTGCTCCCCGGCATCCTCTGGCTGGTCGTCTTCTTCGCGCTGCCGCTGGTCTACCAGGCCTCCACGTCCGTGCAGACCGGCTCGCTCGAAGACGGCTTCAAGGTCACCTGGCACTTCGCCACCTACTGGGACGCCCTCACCGAGTACTGGCCGCAGTTCCTGCGCTCGGTGCTCTACGCCGGCGCCGCCACGGTCCTGTGCCTGCTGCTCGGCTATCCGCTCGCCTACCTCATCGCGTTCCGCGCGGGCCGCTGGCGCAACATCATCCTCGTCCTGGTCATCGCGCCGTTCTTCACCAGCTTCCTCATCCGCACGCTGGCGTGGAAGACGATCCTCGCGGACGGCGGCCCCCTGGTGGGCGCCCTCAACTCCCTGCACGTCCTGGACGTCACGAGCTGGCTGGGCGTCACCTCCGGCGACCGGGTCCTCGCCACCCCGCTCGCGGTGATCTGCGGCCTCACGTACAACTTCCTGCCGTTCATGATCCTGCCGCTCTACACCTCGCTGGAGCGCATCGACGGACGGCTGCACGAGGCCGCCGGCGACCTCTACGCCAGACCGTCCACGACCTTCCGCAAGGTGACGTTCCCGCTCTCCATGCCCGGCGTCGTCTCCGGAACGCTGCTCACCTTCATCCCGGCCGCGGGCGACTACGTCAACGCGGACCTGCTCGGCTCGACCGACACCCGCATGGTCGGCAATGTCATCCAGACGCAGTTCCTGCGCATCCTGGACTATCCGACGGCAGCCGCCCTGTCCTTCATCCTCATGGCCGCCATTCTTCTCATGGTGACCTTCTACATCCGCAAGTCCGGAACGGAGGACCTGGTCTGATGGCTGTTCTCGGTTGGCTGCGGCGCAACCTCGTCGTCATCGCGGGCCTGTGCACGCTCGCCTATCTGCTCCTGCCGAACGTCGTCGTCACCGTGTTCTCCTTCAACAAGCCGAAGGGGCGCTTCAATTACTCCTGGAAGGAGTTCTCCACCGACGCCTGGAAAGACCCGTGCGGCGTCGCCGACATGTGCGGCTCGCTCAGCCTGAGCCTGCAGATCGCCACCTGGGCGACGATCGGCGCCACCGTGCTCGGCACGATGATCGCCTTCGCCCTGGTGCGCTACCGCTTCCGGGCGCGCGGCGCCATCAACTCGCTGATCTTCCTGCCGATGGCGATGCCCGAGGTCGTCATGGCCGCCTCGCTGCTCACGCTCTTCCTCAACATGGGCGCGCAGCTCGGCTTCTGGACCGTCCTCATCGCCCACATCATGTTCTGCCTCAGCTTCGTGGTGACCGCCGTCAAGGCGCGCGTCATGTCGATGGACCCCCGCCTGGAACAGGCCGCCCAGGACCTCTACGCCGGTCCCGTGCAGACCTTCCTGCGGGTCACGCTGCCCATCGCCGCCCCGGGCATCGCGGCGGGCGCGCTGCTCGCCTTCGCGCTCTCCTTCGACGATTTCATCATCACGAATTTCAACGCGGGCTCGACCGTGACCTTCCCCATGTTCGTCTGGGGATCGGCACAGCGGGGCACACCCGTTCAGATCAATGTGATCGGTACGGCGATGTTCCTCGTCGCGGTGCTGCTCGTACTCGCCGGAATGCTGGCCGGCAAGCGCCGCAACAAGCAGTCCCAGTAGTCCCGGTAAGAAGTCCCGGTAAGAAATCTCATCACCCCCGCAATTTCTGAAGGAGTGGAAATCATGGCCCCAAGCGCCATGACCCGCTGGACCAAGTCCCTCTCCGACGCCCAGCCCGTCTCGTACTGGCTGGACGACCCCGGCAGGCCCGCCCCCGAGCCCGCCCTCACCGGCGACGACCGGTGCGACCTGCTCGTCGTCGGCGGCGGCTACAGCGGCCTGTGGACCGCGCTCAACGCCAAGGAGCGCGATCCGCGCCGCGAGGTCGTCCTCGTCGAGGGCCGCGAGGCGGGCTGGGCCGCCTCCGGCCGCAACGGCGGCTTCTGCGCCGCCTCCCTCACGCACGGCATCGCCAACGGCCTGGCCCGCTGGCCCGGCGAGATCGAGAAGCTGGAAGAGCTGGGCGCCCGCAACCTCGACGCGATCGAGGCGGCCGTCAAGCGCTACTCCATCGACTGCGACTTCGAACGCACCGGTGAGATCGACGTCGCCACCGCGCCGCACCAGGTGGCCGAACTGCGCGAGATGTACGACGAGATGGCCGCCCACGGCCTGGCCGGCGGCTGCGAACTCCTCGACGCGGACGCCGTGCGCGAGCAGGTCGACTCACCGACGTTCCTCGGCGGCCTGTGGGACCGCGACGGCGTCGCCATGCTGCATCCGGCGAAGCTGGCCTGGGGTCTGAAGCGGGCCTGCCTGGAGAAGGGCGTACGCGTCTACGAGCACACGCCCGCCCTCGAACTGGCCCGGGCGGGCGCCGGGATGGCGGTCCGCACGCCGTACGGCAGGGTCTTCGCCCGCCAGGTCGCGCTCGCCACGAACATCTTCCCCTCGCTGGTCAGGCGGATCCGCGCGTACACCGTCCCGGTCTACGACTACGCGCTGATGACCGAGCCGCTGACCGGCGAGCAGCTGGCCGCGATCGGCTGGCGCAACCGGCAGGGGCTCGGCGACAGCGCGAACCAGTTCCACTACTTCCGGCTCTCCGCCGACAACCGCGTCCTGTGGGGCGGTTACGACGCGATCTACCCGTACGGCGGGAAGGTGCGCGCCGAGTACGACGACCGGCCCGAGACGTACGCGAAGCTCGCCGAGCACTTCTTCACCTGCTTCCCCCAGCTGGAGGGGGTCCGCTTCACGCACGCCTGGGGCGGCGCGATCGACACCTGCTCGCGGTTCTCCGCGTTCTTCGGCACGGCGCACCAGGGGCGCGTCGCCTACGCGGCCGGGTACACGGGCCTCGGTGTCGGGGCCACCCGGTTCGGCGCCGACGTGATGCTGGACCTGCTCTCCGGCGAGCAGACCGAGCGCACGAGCCTGGAGATGGTCCGCACCAAGCCGCTGCCGTTCCCGCCCGAGCCGTTCGCCTGGACCGGTGTCGCGCTGACCAAGTGGTCGCTGGCCCGCTCCGACGCCAACGGCGGCAAGCGCAACCTCTGGCTCAAGACGATGGACAAGCTGGGACTCGGCTTCGACAGCTGAACCGGCGTACGCCGGGGGGATCACCGCGCGCCGCCGCGCTACCGGCACGTAGGCGAACTCGCGTAATGATCCGCCCCGGGGCCTCTCTCTCCTGTGACACGCACCGTTGTCGTACAGGAAAGGGAGGTCCCGCCATGACTGGCTCGGGTGGCTCGGGAACGAGGGCGGCGGTCGAATGGCTGGTGTCGGTGGCACCGGATCCGGACGCCTGCCGCTGGGAATGGGAGCGCAACCCCCTCGGCGTCGCGCTGCTGCCCGCCGGGCGCCGCTGGGACGTGCTGATCCTGCCCGGCGACCTCGGCCACCCCACGCTGGACGTGCTGAGCCGCTGCGTGGACCGCCCCGGGCCGGTGCTCACCGACTTCGGGGACGGGCGCACGGGCTTCTTCGTCCCGGCCGGCACGGCGGCCCGCTGGCTCGGCACGGGAGTGCGCGGCGCGGGGCACGGCACCTGGATCGTCGTGCCCTACCCGGGCCGCGCCGCGAGCGGCGTCCGCTGGCTGATCGCCCCCGACGGCTCGGGCACCCTGACGGACCCCGCGCTGCTCGAACTGGCGATGCACGAGGCGGCCGCGGGCCTCACCCAGGGGGCCCGGGATCAGGAGTGGTGAGCCTTTGCGACCGCCCCACCGCCACCGCCACGACCTGGAGCAGCACCCCGCACAGCAGCCACGAGCCCACCACGTCCAGCGGCCAGTGGTACCCGCGCCGCACGAGACCGAAGCCGACGGCGACGTTCAGCGCCGCACAGCCGATGAGCAGGGCGACGCGCCCGTACGAAGAGCGCGGCAGCGGCAGCAGGAGCAGCGCCGCCGCCCCATAGGCGACGGCGGCCGTCGCCGTGTGGCCCGAGGGGTAGAAGCCGTCGTGGCCGGACATGCCGGGCGGGCCGGGCCGGCCGACGGCCGCCTTGAGCGGGACGACGAGCGCGGGCACCGCGGCCAGGGCGACGGCGCAGGCCGTGCCGGGCAGCCACCAGCGGGGCACGCCGGCGCGACGGCCGCGCCAGGTCACCAGGGGGAGGACGGCGAGGAGGACCGGCACGGCGACACTCGCGTTGCCGAGGTCGGCGAAGAACTCCGCGACGCCCTCGGGGAAACCGCAGCCCGCGACGGCCCGCCCCACGCGCTCGTCGGCGCGGCGCAGCGGCCCGCCGGCCACGACCTGCCAGGTGCACAGCGCGAAGAGCAGCGAGCCGAGAGCCGGCACGAGGAAAAGGGGCGACCGCCCCGGAACAGGGGGGGAGGTTCCGGGGCGGCCGGGAGGACCGGGGTGCCGCGCGCCCCGGGGGGTGTGGGGCGTGCGGCCGTCCGATCGGTGAGGAGTTCCGGAGCCAGGGGCGCCGGGTGTGTGCGCGAAGGCACGACCGGGACGGGGCCGGGAAGGCTCCGCCCTGGTGTCGCCCACCGTCCCCTGTGGGCGGGGTGTCTCTCTCATCTGCGGAAAACCGTACGGCAGACGGTGGCGGGCCGACAGGCACCTCGGCAACCCGTCATGGGGCCCGCACACCTTCTTCACACGCCCCGACGCTCGCCCGGACGCTCGCCGGACTCAGACGCCGGCGAAGGCGCCCTCGATGATGTCCAGGCCCTCGTTCAGCAGGTCGTCGCCGATGACCAGCGGCGGCAGGAAGCGCAGCACGTTGCCGTAGGTGCCGCAGGTCAGGACCAGCAGGCCCTCCGCGTGGCAGGCCTTGGCCAGGGCGGCGGTCGCCTCCGGGTCGGGCTCCTTGGTCGCGCGGTCCTTGACCAGCTCGATGGCGATCATCGCGCCGCGGCCGCGGACGTCACCGATGACGTCGAACTTCTCGGCCATCGCGGTGAGGCGGGCCTTCATGGTGGCCTCGATGTTCTTCGCCTTGGCGTTGAGGTCGAGCTCCTTCATCGTCTCGATGGCGCCGAGCGCACCGGCGCAGGCCACCGGGTTGCCGCCGTAGGTGCCGCCGAGGCCGCCCGCGTGCGGGGCGTCCATGATCTCGGCGCGGCCGGTCACGGCGGCGAGCGGCAGACCGCCCGCGATGCCCTTGGCGGTGGTGATCAGGTCGGGGACGATGCCCTCGTCCTCGCAGGCGAACCACTGGCCGGTGCGGCAGAAGCCGGACTGGATCTCGTCGGCCACGAAGACGATGCCGTTGTCGTTCGCGAACTTCACGATGGCGGGCAGGAAGCCCTTCGCGGGCTCGATGAAGCCGCCCTCGCCGAGCACCGGCTCGATGATGATCGCGGCGACGTTCTCCGCGCCGACCTGCTTGGTGATCTGGTCGATGGCCTGCTTGGCGGCCTCGGGGCCGGCGTTCTCGGCGCCGGTCGGCCAGCGGTAGCCGTAGGCGACCGGGACGCGGTAGACCTCGGGGGCGAACGGGCCGAAGCCGTGCTTGTACGGCATGTTCTTGGCGGTCAGCGCCATCGTGAGGTTCGTACGGCCGTGGTAGCCGTGGTCGAAGACGACGACGGCCTGCCGCTTGGTGTACGCACGGGCGATCTTGACGGCGTTCTCGACGGCCTCGGCGCCGGAGTTGAACAGCGCCGACTTCTTCTCGTGGTCGCCCGGCGTCAGCTCGGCGAGCGCCTCGGCGACGGCCACGTACCCCTCGTACGGCGTGACCATGAAACAGGTGTGCGTGAAGTCCTGGAGCTGGGCGGAGGCGCGGCGCACCACGGCCTCGGCGGAGGCGCCCACGGACGTCACGGCGATGCCGGAGCCGAAGTCGATCAACCGGTTGCCGTCGACGTCCTCGATGATGCCGCCGTCCGCGCGAGCGGTGAAGACGGGCAGCACGGAGCCCACACCACCGGCGACCACGGCGGCACGGCGGGCCTGCAGCTCCTGCGACTTCGGGCCGGGGATGGCGGTGACGACGCGGCGCTCCTGCGGGATGGTGCTCATGCGGGGCTCCTGTATTTCTCGGGTTGGACGGCTGCGCCGGCGCCGGGCCAGCGCCGGTCGACGGGGTTGCCTGGTTCGACGGGGTTTCTCGCAGGTTAGGGGTGGGACGGGCGGCCGGTCATGCTCCATCGGGGTGGGGTCGGCCGGCAGGGTTGTCCGACTTGGACACAAGGGGCCGTCCGGCCGCCCGGAGGGACCGGGCGCGTAACCGGTGAACTCCCCACCCGCTGGCACTAGATTGAGCCCGGATCGACGGACGGACCGGCAGGTCAGGGGGCAACGGCCATGGACACCGAGGGCACGCACGGGGCACGCGACGGGCAGCGGGCCGCACCGGCACCGCGCCCGGCGCCACCGGCGCCCCCCGCCGCGCCGCCGATGCCCCGGCGGCCGCCCGGCGACGACCGGCCCGCCACCGTCGCCGACTGGCTCGCCGCCCCCCGCCCCGAGGCCGCCCCGGGCATCTGGCGCTACCGCCACCGGCCCCCCGCACCCGAGGCCGAGAGCGAGGGCGCCGACCGGCGCCTGGTCGTCGGCATGGTGATCTCCACCCTGCTCGGACTGCTGTTCTGGTCGCTGTGGCGGCAGGGGAGCATCCCCTACCAGTGGGCCCTGCTGAAGCTGTTCACCCCGGGGGAGTGGTGGTGGATCGGCAGCACCCAGCCCAAGGTGTGGCAGGGCACGGACGCCCGGATCGTCTACGACGGGGTGGTCTTCGGGGCGCTGGTGTACGCCGTGGGACGGCTCGGCGCCTGGCCCGACTCGATCCGCCACTTCGTGGTGCGGCGCCCGCAACCGTCCCGCGCCGTGCTCGCCTCCGTCGCCGCGGTGGGCGCCCTGATCTTCGTCTGGCCGAGCGCCCTCGGCCTGGACATGCGGCCGCTGCCCGTCGCCGACCCCGTCTTCTCCCTGGTCGCGCTGGTCACAGGCGGCTACGAAGTCTTCGCCTCACCCGTGGTCATCGACGCCCTGTACGGCCTGATCACGCTCGCCGTGCTGTGGCCCTTCGCCCGGATCGGCGGCTGGTGGCAGGCGGTCCGCGAGGCCAGGAGCGCCGGCGCGCGCCGTCCCGCCGCCCCGCCCCGCCCCCCCGCCGCCCCCGCGCACGCCCACTGGCCCGAACTGCGCGCGGCCGGCCAGGACAAGGCCGCGGACCTGCTCTGCGGCGAACTGCTCGCCGGGCGCATGACCGACGTCGACTGCGCCCGCCTCGCCCACGCCTGGCGCACGGCCGCCCCCGACCCGACCGCCCTCGCCGGGTTCGTCGACACGGTCGCGAGGAGCGGCGCCGCCGCCTGGGTCCACCCCTCGGGCCAGCGCGACCTGCCGGCCCGCACCGCCGTCCACGACCTGCTCACCGGCCAGGTCAGGATCGGCCGCTTCGCGAAGGACGAACGCAACCCCCACGCCGTACGCGACGCGGGCGCGGCCCTCGACCGGAGAGTGCTCGCCACCTCGCTGCTCGCCGTGGGCCCCTCCGGCGCCGGCAAGACCGGCCGGCTCATGCGGCCCGTCGCCGAGTCGCTCGCCCTCGGCGCCCTCACCGGACAGTGCGCGGTCGTCGTGGTGTGCGCGGCGGGCACCCGGCTCGGCGCCGACGAGACGTACGACGTCGTGGTCAAACCCGGCGCCCCGGCGTCCGTCCACGACATCGACCTGTACGCGGACTGCGCCGACGCGGACGAGGCCGCCTCCTTCCTCGCCGAGGGCCTGGTCGGCGACCTCGAAGCCGTCGACACGCGGCGCGCCGCCACCACCCTCGCCCAGCTGCTCGGCCCCTACCGCGCCCTGCACGGCCGTTTCCCCTCCGTACCCGTGCTGCGGGAACTGCTCGAAGGGGACCGAGCCGCGCTCACCGCCCTCCAGGCGGGCCTCGCCGCGGGGGAACACGCCGCCATGCGCCGTGAGCTGGACGCCCGCATCCGCCAGTCCGGTTCCCCCAACGACCCGGGCCCCGCGCTCGCCGACCGGCTCGCCCTGCTCGACCGGCCCGCGTTCGCCGACTTCTTCGACCCCGGCGGCGACGGGCACCCCTTCTCCATGCGGGCCCTCGCCCACCATCCGCTGCGCGTGCGGGTGGACCTGCCCGAACACGGCCACGAGGAGGCCTCGCGGCTGCTGGCACGCCTGCTGCTCGCCCAGTTCACCTACGTGGCGCGCGGCCGCGCCCGACGTACGCACTTCGTCGGACTGATCCTCGACGACGCCTCGCGCACGCTCACCGCCGAGAGCGTGCGCGCCATCCAGCGGCTGCGCTCGCTGAACGCCGGCGTCGTGCTGGGCCTGCGCACCATAGGAGAGGTGCCGGAGGCGCTCCAGGGGCCGCTGTACGCGGCGGTCGGCTGCCGGATGGCCTTCTCCGGAGTGACGACGTGGGACGGGCGCCGGTTCACCGAGGCCTGGGGCACCGAATGGATCGAGACCAAGGAAGTCGCGCAGCACACCGTCTTCGCCGACCAGCCGATGACACGGGCGCTGCACTCGCTGCGCAAGCTCGTCACCGGCAAGGCGGTGACCACGGACGCGGTCACCGTACGCAAGATCGAGCGGGAGCGCTGGTCCGCCTCCGACCTCGCCCACGCGCTGCCGCCCGGCCACGCCGTGCTCTCGCTCACCACCGTGGACGGCGAGCACGCGCCGCCGCTGCTCGTGGATCTGCGGAGCGGGACGGCGTCCGGCCAGAACGGGTGAGGACGGGTGCGGACGGGTGCGGACGGCGGGCTTCCGTCTTGTCCCCACCGTACGGTGAGGCAGAATCGACACAGGTCGTTCATACGGACCGGCCAAAAGATCCACCCCACCGCCGCAGACCTGAAGGTCCCATGCCGCCCACGCTCGCCTCGCTCGTCCACCACTCCGCGCTCAAGCTGACCGTGCGTGCGGGCGAGGAGCGCCTGGACACCCCCGTGCGCTGGGCGCACGCGAGCGAGCTCGCCGATCCGGTGCCCTACATGGAGGGCGGCGAGCTGCTCCTGATCACCGCGCTCAAGCTGGACGCGGAGGACCCCCAGGCCATGCGGCGCTACGTGAAACGGCTCGCGGGCGCCGGCGTCGTCGGCCTCGGCTTCGCCGTCGGCGTCCACTACCCGGACATCCCCAAGGCCCTCCTGGACGCCGCCACCGAGGCGAACCTGCCGCTCATCGAGGTGCCCCGGCGCACCCCGTTCCTCGCCATCAGCAAGGCCGTCTCCGCCGCCATCGCCGAGGAGCAGTACCGCGCGGTCACCGCCGGCTTCTCCGCCCAGCGCGAGCTGACCAAGCAGGCGCTCAGCGACGGCCCCGAGGGCCTGCTGCTCGCGCTCGCCGGACAGGTGGACGGCTGGGCCGCGCTCTACGACGCCTCGGGCGCCGTCGTCGCCACCGCCCCGGAGTGGGCCGCGCGCCGCGCCGCCCGCCTCACCGCCGACGTCGAGCGCCTCCGGGAGCGGCCCGCGCCCGCCAGTTCGGTCGTCGCCGGCGCCGAGGACCGTATCGAGCTGCACTCGCTGGGCACCGGCCGCAGACCACGGGCCGCCCTCGCCGTCGGCACGGCATCGACCCTCGGCACCGCCGAGCGCTACGCCGTGCACTCCGCCATCGCGCTGCTCACCCTGACCACCGAGCGCTCCCGCTCCCTGCACGCCGCCGAGCAGCGCATCGGTGCCGCCGTGCTGCGCATGCTGCTCGCGGGGGAGCCCGACCACGCGCGGACCGTCGCGGGCGAGCTCTACGGAAGCCTCCTGGACGCCCCCTTCCGGCTCGTCGTCGCCGAGGTGGCCTCCGCCTCGGCGGCCCGGGTGCGGGCGGGCGCGGGCGCCGCACCCGGCGAGGGCGCCGAGAGCGGCACTGCTCCGGCGCAGGCCGCCGCCCCCGCCTCGGCCTCCGCCGCGGTCCTCGCCGTGGCGGGCGACGCGTCGGGCGGCGGAGATCCGCTCGCCGCGCTCGTCGACGTCGTCGACGCCGCCGCCGCCCGCTCCGGCGAGGCACTGCTCGTCGTCCCCTACGGCCGGCGGCTGGTGCTGCTGGTCGTGGACGGCGGCGCGGGGGCGCGGGCCTGCGCGCAGTACGCGGCGGCCCTGGAGGCCGGGCGGGGCGCCGCGGGGCGCGAGGCCACGGTGTCCGGCGAGGAGGCCGAGCTGGTGATGGGCCTGTCCGCGCCGGCCGGGCCGATCGCCGCCGCCACCGCCTACAAGCAGGCCGAACAGGCACTGTCCGTCGCCCGCAGGCGCGGGCGGGCGCTCGTCGAGCACGAGGAGCTCGCCGCGGGATCGGTGCTGCCGCTGCTCGCCGACGACGCGGTGCGCGCCTTCGCCGACGGACTGCTCCGGGCCCTGCGCGAGCACGACGCGACGGGCCGCGGCGACCTCGTGGCCTCGCTGCGGGCCTGGCTCTCGCGGCACGGCCAGTGGGACGCGGCGGCGGCGGACCTCGGCGTCCACCGGCACACCCTGCGCTACCGCATGCGCCGGGTCGAGGAGATCCTCGGCCGCTCACTGGACGACCCGGACGTCCGCATGGAGCTGTGGCTCTCGCTGAAGGCGACGTCGACGGGGTCGGACTGACGTAGCGGGGGGGCGGACCAGGGCGGACGGCCCACGGGGCACGCCCCTTCCGCGTACGGAAACCCCCACCCCTGCCAAAGCGGTGCGACGCCCCCCGGCAGTACGCCGAGTCGGACAAACGCCCCGGACTTCCGCTGCCCCTACGGTGAGGGACGTACCTCCAGACACAGCTCCGCGGAAGGGCCGGGAATTCGCATGACTTCCATCCACGCCTTCTGGCTCGCCGGTCGCCAGACCACCGGCGAGACCACGTTCGACGTCACCTCGCCCTGGGACGGGCGGCTCGTCGCCAAGGCGGCCGTCCCGACCGACGCCCAGGTCGAGGAGGCCGTGGCCGCCGCGTACGCCGTGCGCGACGAGTTCGCCGCGACCCCGGCCCACGCCCGCGCCGCCGCCCTCGACCACGTGAGCCGCCGGCTCGTCGAGCGCACCGAGGAGATCGCGCAGCTCATCTCCGCCGAGAACGGCAAGCCGATCAAGTGGGCCCGCGGCGAGGTGGGCCGCGCGGTCTCCGTCTTCCGGTTCGCCGCGGAGGAGGCCCGCCGCTTCAACGGCGGCGAGGCCCAGCGCCTGGACACCGACGCCGGCGGCCAGGGCCGCCTCGCCCTGACGCGCCGCTTCCCCAAGGGCGTCGTCCTCGGCATCGCGCCGTTCAACTTCCCGCTGAACCTCTGCGCGCACAAGGTCGCCCCGGCCATCGCCGTCGGCGCGCCGATCATCCTGAAGCCGGCCCCCGCGACCCCGCTGTCCGGCCTGATCCTCGGCGAGCTGCTCGCCGAGACCGAGCTGCCCGCCGGCTCCTGGTCGGTCCTGCCGGTCGCCAACGACAAGATGCCCGCCCTCGTCCAGGACGAGCGCCTGCCGGTCATCTCCTTCACCGGCTCCGACAAGGTCGGCTACGCGATCATGGACTCGGTGCCGCGCAAGCACTGCACCCTGGAGCTGGGCGGCAACGGCGCGGCCGTCGTCCTCGACGACTTCTCCTCGGACGAGGACCTGGACTGGGCCGCCTCGCGGATCGCGACCTTCTCCAACTACCAGGGCGGCCAGTCCTGCATCTCCGTGCAGCGGGTCATCGCCGACAGCGCCGTCTACGACCGGCTCGTGGAGCGCGTCGTCAAGGCCGTCGAGGCCCAGGTCACCGGCGACCCCGCCGACCCGGCGACCGAGGTCGGCCCGCTGGTCAACGAGGACGCCGCCAAGCGCGTGGAGTCCTGGGTCGACGAGGCCGTCCAGGCGGGCGCGCGGCTGCTCACCGGCGGCAAGCGCGACGGCGCCACGTACGCGCCGACCGTCCTCGCCGACGTGCCGGCCGAGGTGACCCTCGCCCGCGAGGAGGTCTTCGGACCGGTCCTCACCCTCAAGAAGGTGAACGGCGAGGCGGAGGCGTTCGCCGCCGTCAACGACTCCAAGTACGGCCTCCAGGCGGGCGTCTTCACGCACGACCTGCAGACCGCCTTCCGCGCGCACCGCGCCCTCGAGGTCGGCGGCGTGGTCATCGGCGACGCCCCCTCCTACCGCGCCGACCAGATGCCCTACGGCGGCGTCAAGCAGTCCGGCGTCGGCCGCGAGGGCGTCCGCTACGCGATGGAGGACTACACCTACGAGCGGGTCATGGTGCTGACGGGCCTCGCCCTGTAAGCGACGTTCGTCCCCAAGGCCACGGCCGGAGCCCACTGTGCGGGGGCTCCGGCCGTTCGCGTGCGTACGCGCGGCGCGGCCCGGCGCACGGGCGGTCGCATCTCATGCGAACGCTGCGCGAGGACTGGTGGGGTCGGGACGAATGGGGTACCAACGATCCAGTAGCACCAGCCGGTAACCGAAGACCGAAGCAGCATCCGACCCCTCTGCGCGGCGAGGTGAGCTTCATGACCGCACCAACCCCCAAGCCGTCCGTGAGCGAACGCGAGGCCCGGCAGGTCGCCGAGGCCGCACGCGAACAGGACTGGCGAAAGCCGAGCTTCGCCAAGGAACTCTTCCTCGGCCGCTTCCGGCTCGACCTGGTCCACCCGCACCCCCTGCCCGCCGACGAGGACGCGCGGCGCGGCGAGGAGTTCCTCGCCCGGCTCCGCGACTTCTGCGAGACGAAGGTCGACTCGGCCCGCATCGAACGCGAGGCGCGCATCCCCGACGAGGTCATCAAGGGCCTCAAGGAACTCGGCGCCCTCGGCATGAAGATCGACACGAAGTACGGCGGACTCGGCCTCACGCAGGTCTACTACAACAAGGCCCTCGCCCTCGCCGGCTCCGCGAGCCCCGCGATCGGCGCGCTGCTCTCCGCGCACCAGTCGATCGGCGTACCGCAGCCCCTGAAGATCTTCGGCACCCAGGAGCAGAAGGACGCCTTCCTGCCGCGCTGCGCCACCACCGACATCACGGCGTTCCTGCTGACCGAGCCGGACGTCGGCTCCGACCCGGCCCGCCTGGCCACCACGGCCGTGCCGGACGGCGACGACTACGTCCTGGACGGCGTGAAGCTGTGGACCACCAACGGCGTCGTCGCGGACCTGCTGGTCGTGATGGCACGGGTGCCGAGGTCCGAGGGCCACAAGGGCGGCATCACCGCGTTCGTCGTCGAGGCGACCGCCGAGGGCGTCACCGTGGAGAACCGCAACGCGTTCATGGGCCTGCGCGGCCTGGAGAACGGCGTGACCCGCTTCCACCAGGTGCGCGTCCCGGCCGCGAACCGCATCGGCCCCGAGGGCGCGGGCCTGAAGATCGCCCTGACCACGCTCAACACCGGGCGGCTCTCCCTGCCCGCCATGTGCGTCGGCGCCGGAAAGTGGTGCCTGAAGATCGCCCGCGAGTGGTCCGGGGCCCGTGAGCAGTGGGGCAAGCCCGTGGCGTACCACGAGGCGGTCGGTGCGAAGATCTCCTTCATCGCGGCGACGACGTTCGCCCTCGAAGCCGTCCTCGACCTCTCCTCGCAGATGGCCGACGAGGACCGCAACGACATCCGCATCGAGGCCGCCCTCGCCAAGCTGTACGGCTCCGAGATGGCCTGGCTGATGGCCGACGAACTGGTCCAGATCCGCGGCGGCCGCGGCTTCGAGACCGCCGAGTCCCTCGCCGCCCGCGGCGAGCGCGCCGTGCCGGCCGAGCAGATCCTGCGCGACCTGCGCATCAACCGCATCTTCGAGGGCTCCACGGAGATCATGCACCTGCTGATCGCCCGCGAGGCCGTCGACGCCCACCTGAAGGTCGCGGGCGATCTCATCGACCCCGACAAGACCCTCGCCGACAAGGCGCGGGCGGGCGCGCGGGCCGGCGGCTTCTACGCGCGCTGGCTGCCGAAGCTGGTCGCGGGCCCGGGCCAGCTCCCGCGCTCCTACGCCGAGTTCCACCCGCCCGGCCACGTCGACCTCTCCGGCCACTTGCGCTACGTGGAGCGCGGCGCCCGCAAGCTGGCCCGGTCCACCTTCTACGCCATGTCCCGCTGGCAGGGGAAGCTGGAGAGCAAGCAGGGCTTCCTCGGCCGGATCGTCGACATCGGGGCCGAACTGTTCGCGATGAGCGCGGCCTGCGTACGCGCCGAACTCCTGCGCACCACCGAGGACCACGGCCGCGAGGCCTATCAGCTGGCCGACGCCTTCTGCCGCCAGTCCCGCATCCGCGTGGAGGAACTCTTCGCCCGCCTGTGGACCAACACCGACGACCTCGACCGCAAGGTGGTCAAGGGCGTCCTGTCCGGCACCTACACCTGGCTCGAAGCAGGGGTCATCGACTCCTCCGGTGAAGGCCCCTGGATCGCGGAAGCCGCCCCCGGCCCCTCGAAGCGCGACAACGTCCACCGCCCCATCCGCTGAGACGCCCCATTCGCTGCGACGCCTCGTCCGCTGCGACGCCCCGAGAAAAGTCGGGACATTTCCCGAAGCAAGCCGTACGGAGGCCGACACCTCCCCGCCCGCCGGGCGCGCGCGGTCCGGGCGGGGAGGCGCAGCGGCCACAATGGGGGCATGAGCGACAGCCCATCTCCCCTCGCCGACCCGCATCGCGTCTTCGACCCCCTCCCCGTCACCGACGGCGGTAACGGGACGGGGCCGCGTGACATCGTCATCCTCGGGTCCACGGGTTCGATCGGCACCCAGGCCATCGACCTCGTCCTGCGCAACCCCGACCGGTTCCGCGTCACCGCGCTCTCCGCCGCCGGCGGCCGCGTCGGCCTCCTCGCCGAGCAGGCCCGCCGGCTGCGGGTGCGCACCGTCGCGGTCGCCCGCGAGGACGTCGTACCGGCGCTGCGCGAGGCCCTCGCGGGGCAGTACGAGGCGGGGGAGCCGCTCCCCGAGATCCTGGCCGGACCGGACGCCGCGACGCAGGTCGCCGCCTCCGCCTGCCACACGGTCCTCAACGGCATCACCGGTTCCATCGGCCTCGCGCCGACGCTCGCCGCCCTCGAGGCGGGCCGCACCCTCGCGCTCGCCAACAAGGAATCCCTGATCGTCGGCGGCCCGCTCGTCAAGGCGATCGCCGCGCCCGGCCAGATCATCCCGGTCGACTCCGAGCACGCCGCCCTCTTCCAGGCGCTGGCGGCCGGCACCCGCGCCGATGTGCGCAAGCTCGTCGTCACCGCCTCCGGCGGCCCCTTCCGGGGACGCACCAAGGCCGACCTCGCGCACGTGACCCCCGAGGACGCGCTCGCGCACCCCACCTGGGCCATGGGCCCGGTGATCACCGTCAACAGCGCCACGCTGGTCAACAAGGGCCTGGAGGTCATCGAGGCGCACCTCCTCTACGACATCCCCTTCGACCGCATCGAGGTCGTCGTCCACCCGCAGTCCTACGTGCACTCCATGGTGGAGTTCACCGACGGCTCGACCCTCGCCCAGGCCACCCCGCCCGACATGCGCGGCCCGATCGCCATCGGCATCGGCTGGCCCGAACGGGTGCCCGACGCGGCGCCCGCCTTCGACTGGACCAAGGCGTCGAGCTGGGAGTTCTTCCCCCTCGACGAAGAGGCGTTCCCCTCGGTCGGCCTCGCCCGGCACGTCGGACAGCTCGCGGGCACGGCTCCGGCGGTGTTCAATGCCGCCAACGAGGAATGCGTGGACGCGTTCCTCAAGGGCGCGCTGCCCTTCAACGGCATCATGGAGACGGTGACGCGGGTCGTGGACGAACACGGCGACCCCGGCACGGCGGCGTCGGGAACTTCCCTGACCGTCGCGGACGTCCTCGAAGCGGAGACCTGGGCGCGCGCCCGGGCACGCGAACTGGCAGCCAAGACGACCGCGGAGGCTCGTGCATGACGACCTTGATGATGATCCTCGGGATAGTCGTCTTCGTGATCGGGCTGCTCTTCTCGATCGCCTGGCACGAGCTGGGGCACCTGTCGACCGCCAAGATGTTCGGCATCCGCGTGCCGCAGTACATGGTCGGCTTCGGCCCGACCCTGTTCTCGCGCAAGAAGGGCGACACCGAGTACGGCATCAAGGCGATCCCCCTCGGCGGCTACATCCGCATGATCGGCATGTTCCCGCCGGGAGCCGACGGCCGCATAGAGGCCCGCTCGACGTCCCCCTGGCGCGGCATGATCGAAGACGCCCGCTCGGCGGCCTTCGAGGAGCTGAAGCCGGGCGACGAGAGCCGTCTCTTCTACACGCGCAAGCCCTGGAAGCGCGTGATCGTGATGTTCGCCGGGCCCTTCATGAACCTCGTCCTCGCCGTGGCGATCTTCCTCGGCGTGATGATGACGTTCGGCATCAGCACCCAGACCACCCAGGTCGGCAAGGTCTCGGACTGCGTCATCCAGCAGAGCGAGAACCGCGCCAAGTGCGAGAAGGGCGACAAGGCCGCGCCCGCCAAGGCGGCCGGCCTGAAGCCCGGCGACAAGATCGTCGCCTTCCAGGGCCGGCCCGTCGACGACTGGTCCACGCTCCAGTCGCGGATCCGCGAGACCATCGGCCCGGCCACCCTCACGGTCGAGCGCGACGGCAAGCGCCTGGACCTGCACGCCGACCTCATCAAGAACCAGGTCACCAAGACCGACGGCGAGGGCGCCTACGTGGAGGGCAAGTACGTCTACGCCGGCTTCCTCGGCTTCACCCCCGCCACCGGCATCGTCCAGCAGTCCTTCGGCGACTCCGTGGAGCGCATGGGCGACATGATGGAGAGCGGCGTCGAGTCGATCATCGCCCTGCCGTCCAAGATCCCCGACCTGTGGGACGCGGCGTTCGGCGACGGGGAGCGCAAGCAGGACTCGCCGATGGGCGTGGTCGGCGCCGCGCGCGTCGGCGGTGACGTGTTCACCCTGGACATCCCGCCGCAGAACCAGATCGCGATGATGCTGTTCCTCATCGCCGGCTTCAACCTCTCGCTGTTCCTCTTCAACATGCTGCCGCTGCTCCCGCTGGACGGCGGGCACATCGCGGGCGCCCTGTGGGAGTCCGTGCGCCGCACCGTGGCGAAGGTGCTGCGCCGGCCCGACCCGGGCCCCTTCGACGTGGCGAAGCTGATGCCGGTCGCCTACGTGGTGGCGGGGATCTTCATCTGCTTCACGATCCTGGTGCTCATCGCGGACGTGGTGAATCCGGTGCGGATCTCCTAGCCGTACGTGGTGCACGGCGGCCCGGCACGGAAGGTGCCGGGCCGCCTTCCATCGGGTGGTCCTGCGGACGTGATGTGCCCGGGCACCCCGGGGTGCCGTAATCTCGAAGCCTGGAGCCCGCCGATCTCGGGACCGAGATCCACACTCCGGTGACCCGCACTCTGTGATCCACACTCTTGGGGATGCTCGCCAGATGACTGCCGTATCGCTCGGAATCCCGTCCGTTCCGACCAAGCTCGCCGACCGAAGGGTCAGCCGCAAGATCCAGGTCGGTTCGGTGGCCGTCGGCGGCGACGCGCCCGTGTCGGTGCAGTCGATGACCACGACGCGTACGTCGGACATCGGGGCCACGCTCCAGCAGATCGCGGAGCTGACGGCGTCCGGCTGCCAGATCGTGCGCGTCGCCTGCCCCACGCAGGACGACGCCGACGCGCTGCCCGTCATCGCCAAGAAGTCGCAGATCCCGGTGATCGCGGACATCCACTTCCAGCCGAAGTACGTGTTCGCGGCGATCGACGCGGGCTGCGCGGCGGTGCGGGTGAACCCGGGCAACATCAAGCAGTTCGACGACAAGGTCAAGGAGATCGCGCGCGCCGCCAAGGACGCGGGCACGCCGATCCGCATCGGCGTCAACGCCGGCTCCCTGGACGCCCGTCTCCTGAAGAAGTACGGCAAGGCGACCCCCGAGGCCCTCGTCGAGTCGGCCCTGTGGGAGGCGTCCCTCTTCGAGGAGCACGACTTCCGGGACATCAAGATCTCGGTCAAGCACAACGACCCGGTGGTCATGGTCAACGCCTACCGCCAGCTCGCGGCCCAGTGCGACTACCCCCTGCACCTCGGCGTGACCGAGGCCGGCCCCGCCTTCCAGGGCACGATCAAGTCGGCGGTCGCCTTCGGCGCGCTGCTCTCCGAGGGCATCGGCGACACGATCCGCGTCTCCCTCTCGGCCCCCCCGGCGGAGGAGATCAAGGTCGGCATCCAGATCCTGGAGTCGCTGAACCTGCGCCAGCGCCGCCTGGAGATCGTCTCCTGCCCCTCCTGCGGCCGCGCCCAGGTGGACGTCTACAAGCTGGCCGAGGAGGTCACGGCGGGCCTCGACGGCATGGAGGTCCCGCTGCGCGTCGCGGTCATGGGCTGCGTGGTGAACGGCCCCGGCGAGGCCCGCGAGGCCGACCTCGGTGTCGCCTCCGGCAACGGCAAGGGCCAGATCTTCGTCAAGGGCGAGGTCATCAAGACCGTCCCGGAGTCGAAGATCGTGGAGACGCTCATCGAAGAGGCGATGAAGATCGCCGAGCAGATGGAGAAGGACGGCGTAGCCTCCGGCGAACCCACCGTGGCCATCGCCGGCTGACCCTCCCCACACCCCACGGCCCCACCCCGCCCCTCTCCCCACACTGCCCCGCCGCTCCCCAAGCGCCGGGGCACACCCATCTCTGCCCGCATCCCCCTCAGGGACCCCGCCCTCTGGCGTCCGGTGCCCCCCCGCCCCTACGGCACCACGCTGTCGCGGGGAAACGGGCAAGTGGGAGCCCTCCGCCCCTACGGCACCGTGCTGACCCGGGGAAACGGGCGAGTGGGAGCCCCCCCGGCCCCGACGGCACCGTGCTGACCCGGGCTCAACGGGCGAGTGGGCCCCGGCCCCGACGGCACTACGTTGCCCCGGGGTAAACGGATGAGCGGGAGTCCCCCCGCTCCTACGGCACCGAGCCGACCCGGGGCAAACGGGTGGGTGGGTGGGAGACCCGCCGCGAAGCGGCGAAAGACCCGCCCAGAGGAAGAGCCGCCCCCCCAAGGGGCGGACAAAAGGCACCCCCCGCACAAGGCGCCCCCGCCAGGTACAGTGCGGAGATCAGCAGACCGTATGGTGAGGCCCCCGCACGTGTTGACTCAGACCACCACCAGGGTCCTCGACCCGAGTGACCTGGACGCCGCGCTCGCCGTGCTCGACCGCGAGCCGGTCACGAACGCCTTCGTGACCGCCCGCGTCCAGGTGGCCGGCCTCGACCCCTGGCGCCTCGGCGGCGAGATGTGGGGCTGGTACGAGGACGGCATGCTGGCGTCCCTGTGCTACGCGGGCGCGAACCTCGTCCCGATCTGCGCGACCCCGCGAGCCGTCCGCGGCTTCGCCGACCGCGCCCGCAGGGCCGGTCGCCGCTGCTCCTCGATCGTCGGCCCCGCGACCTCCACCGCCCAGCTGTGGCGCCTCCTGGAACCCTCCTGGGGCCCCGCCCGCGAGGTCCGCTCCCGCCAGCCCCTGATGGTCGCCGACCGGCTCCCGGACGACATCACCCCGGACCCGTGCGTCCGACGCGTCCGCAAGGACGAGATGGACACGATCATGCCCGCCTGCGTGGCGATGTTCACCGAGGAGGTCGGCGTCTCGCCGATGGCCGGCGACGGCGGCCTGCTCTACCAGGCGCGCGTCGCGGAACTGGTCGGCTCGGGCCGGTCGTTCGCCCGCCTCGACGAGGACGGCAAGGTCGTCTTCAAGGCGGAGATCGGCGCCGTGACGCCCCACGCCTGCCAGGTCCAGGGCGTCTGGGTGGCGCCCGAGTACCGCGGCCGCGGCCTCGCGGCCCCCGGCATGGCGGCCGTCCTGCGCTACGCCCTCGAGGACATCGCCCCCGTGGCGAGCCTGTACGTCAACGACTTCAACACCGCGGCCAGAGCCGCGTACCGACGTGTCGGCTTCCAAGAGGTCGGCGCGTTCATGAGCGTCCTGTTCTGACGCCCGGCCGCCGCCGCCCGAGCGCCCTGTTCAGATGCGCGACAGCGCCAAGTAGGGTCGGCCCCATGACTGACGACGTCGTGATCGGGCCGATCGACCTCGCCGCGCGGGTGGACGAAGCGCTGGACGTCCAGGCCCACGCCTTCGGGCTGAGCGACGAGGAGGTGGCCGTGCGGCGCCATATCGTCCTGCGCCACCTCACCTACCGAGGCGCCCGCTCGTTCGGCGCGACCACGCCCGATGACCGGCTCGTCGGCTTCGTCTACGGCATGCCCAACGACCGCCACCACTGGTGGTCGACGGTCGTCGAGCCCTACCTGCGCGGCCGGGACCTGGACGACTGGCTCGACGACTCCTTCGTCATCACGGAACTCCACGTGCGCCCCGGCCACCAGAACCTCGGCATCGGCCGGGCGCTGATCACCACCATCACGGAGGGCGTCGCCGAGCCCCGCTCGATCCTCTCCGCGATCGACGTCGAGAGCCCGGCCCGCGGCCTGTACCGCTCCCTCGGCTACACGGACCTGGCGCGCCGCGTGCTCTTCCCGAGCGCCGCCAAGCCGTACGCCGTGATGGGCGCCCCGCTGCCCCTGCCGCGCCGCGTCTGAGACGAGGACGGGCCGGGGTCCGAGGAGAACCGGCCGGGGTCCGGACCCAAACCGATTTCCGCCCGCGCCCGCGCCCCGGCTAACCTCCTGTTCATTACCCTCCCCACGCTCTCGGCCGTGCCGAGCAGAGGGGACCCCCTTGTAGCAGGAGTTGATCATGGCCCAGGTCCAGCGCATGTCCCGATTGATGGTCAAGACACTGCGCGACGACCCCGCGGACGCCGAGACGCTCAACCACAAGCTCCTCGTCCGGGCCGGTTACGTCCGCCGTACCGCCGCCGGCATCTGGACCTGGCTGCCGCTCGGCAAGAAGGTCTACGAGAACATCGCCCGCGTGGTGCGCGAGGAGATGGACGCCATCGGCGGCCAGGAGGTGCTCCTCCCGGCGCTCCTGCCCAAGGAGCCCTACGAGGCGTCCGGCCGCTACGAGGAGTACGGCGACCTGCTCTTCCGCCTCAAGGACCGCAAGGGCGCCGAATACCTCCTCGGCCCGACCCACGAGGAGATCTTCACCCAGGTCGTCAAGGACCAGTGCTCGTCCTACAAGGACCTGCCGGTGATCCTCTACCAGATCCAGACCAAGTACCGCGACGAGGCGCGCCCCCGCGCCGGCGTGCTGCGCGGCCGCGAGTTCCAGATGAAGGACTCGTACTCCTTCGACACCACCGACGAGGGCCTCGCCGAGTCCTACGCCCTGCACCGCGGCGCCTACCAGCGCATCTTCGAGCGCCTCGGCCTCGACTACCGCATCGTGTCCGCCGTCGCGGGCGCCATGGGCGGCTCGAAGTCCGAGGAGTTCCTCGCCCCGGCCCCGGCCGGCGAGGACACCTTCGTGGACTGCCCGGCGTGCGACTACGCCGCCAACACGGAGGCCGTCACCTTCGCGCTCGCCCCGGTCGACGGCTCCGCGCACGGCCCCGTCGAGGAGCTGGACACCCCCGACACCCCGACCATCGAGACCCTCGCCGAGCACCTCGGCGTCCCCGCGTCGGCGACCCTGAAGAACCTCCTGGTCAAGGTCGACGGCGAGATCGTGGCCGTCGGTGTCCCCGGCGACCGCGAGGTCGACCTCGGCAAGCTCGGCGAGCACCTGGCCCCGGCCGAGGTCGAGCTGGTCACCGCCGAGGACTTCGAGGGCCGCGAGGACCTCGTACGCGGCTACGTCGGCCCCCAGGGCCTGGACAAGGTCCGCTACATCGCCGACCCGCGCATCGCGCCCGGCACGGCCTGGATCACCGGCGCCAACAAGCAGGACACCCACGCCAAGAACGTCGTGTGCGGCCGTGACTTCGAGGTCGACGACTACCTGGACGTCGTCGTGGTCGAAGAGGGCGACCCGTGCCCCAACTGCGGCGCCGGCCTCAAGCTGGACCGCGCCATCGAGATCGGCCACATCTTCCAGCTCGGCCGCAAGTACGCCGACACCTTCCAGCTCGACGTCCTCGGCAAGGAGGGCAAGCCGGTCCGCGTGACCATGGGCTCCTACGGCATCGGTGTCTCCCGCGCGGTGGCGGCGCTCGCCGAGCAGACCGCCGACGACAAGGGCCTGTGCTGGCCCAAGGAGGTCGCCCCCGCCGACGTCCACGTGGTCGCCGCGGGCAAGGCCCTCCAGACGGAGCTGGCCCTGGACGTCGCCGAGCAGCTCGGCGCCGCGGGCGCCCGCGTCCTGGTGGACGACCGCGCCGGGGTCTCCCCGGGCGTGAAGTTCACCGACGCCGAGCTGATCGGTGTCCCGCAGATCCTCGTCGCGGGCCGCCGCTCCGCCGAGGGCGTCCTGGAACTGAAGGACCGCCGCACGGGCGAACGCGAGGAACTGACGGTCGCGGAGGCCGTCGCCCGCCTCACCGCCTAGGGAAAGCGCCCCACAGGGCGCGGGGGACTGCGCGGCCGGCCACGTACGGTCCGCAGCCTCCGCGCCCACCGGGTCGACCGGTCACAACCACCCGGCGAACTCCAGCAGCAGCTCCGCGTCCTGCCCGCGCCCCACGCGCAGTGCCCGCACCCCGGACTCCACGGCCCGGAACAACGTCCACCCGCGCAGCCGCTCCTGGTCCACCTCGAGGGACTCCGCGAGCTTCTTCACGCGCCGCCGCGTGATCGAGGCGCCGGACGGCGAGGCGATCAGGTCCTCCACCCGGTCCCGGACGAGCCGCGCCAGGTCGAACGCGGGCTCACCGACCACCGGGTCGGGCCCCACGGCCAGCCACGGCATCCGCTCCCCGGCCAGCACCTTGCTCTGCCGGAACGTGCCGTGCAGCAACCGCGGCTCCGGGGTCCCGGCGAGCAGTTCCTCACGCGCCACGAGCGCCGCGTCGACCAGCGGCGCGACCTCCGCGTCGGCGGAGGCCCGCATCGCCTCGGCCTGCCGCCCGGTCCGCTCGGCGACGGTCTCGAAACGGTGCCCGGCGGGTGGCGGGGCCCACAGCCGCCGCAGCGTCCCCGCGGCCTCCAGCAGCGCCTTGGCCTCGGGCAGCGACCGCACGGAGACGTCACGGTGCAGCCGTTCGAGGAGCAGCGCGCCGTCCGAGCACTCGGGGTCCAGCAGCCGGGCCGCGCCGAGCCCGGCCCAGTGCGCGAGGGCGGCCCGCTCGCTCTGCGGGCGCGACCGGGGCGGCACCAGCTTGAGCACGGCGGGCGTGCCGTCGGCCCGGCGCACCAGCACGACCAGGCCACTGCGCCCACCGGGGACATGGACTCGCTCGACGGTCAACTCGCGGAGCGCGACGGCCCGTTCCACCGCCTCGGGCAGCTTCTCCAGCCAGTCGTCGCCGGGCTGCGCCGTCTCGCGGTATGCGGTGACGAGGCGCCGCGGCGGTTCGAAAGCCATGCGCGAGTTGTTCCCTTCTGAGCGCGTTACGCCTTGGGTGTCGCCGGTGCCGACGCGGGTGACGTCCGCTCGGCGAGCCCAGGGAAGGCTACGCTCCCGCCCCGCCAGCGCGCCGCCCGGACCGCCGCCTCGCGCAGTGCCCGGGCGGCGGTGTCACGCCGGTGGCCCGAGGAGGCGCGTACGAGATCGGAGTAGACCCCGGCGAGGCGGTCCTCCAGTTCGGTGGCGAGCCGGGCGGCGGCGGGGGCGTCCGGGACCGGGAAGGGCAGCGCGTAGGCGGCGTCCGCGGGCTGCGGCTCGCCGCCCAGATCGCGCACGGCGCGCTGCAGCGCGTCGCGCCGTGCGCGATGCGCGTCGTACGCCGTGCGCGCCTCGTCCCTGCGCCCCTCGCCGATCCGGGCGCCGACGACGCCGTAGCCGTACACGGCGGCGTGCTCGGCGCCCAGGGCGGCCTGTACGGCCTTCAGCTCCTCGTCCTTGGCCTCGCTCACTTGTCCCCCTCCGTCAGCAGATACGCGTGGGCGGCCCCCGCGGCGGCCACCGAGGCCAGCAGCCTCGCCTGTTCGGCCGGGGCGTCGACCAGCGCCGCCCCCCGCCGGTCGGCCAGCTGCCGCTCGGCCTCGGCGAGTTCCCGTACCGCCTTCTTGGGATCCGAGGACACCGCGGGCGCCGGGGAGGCGGCACCGCGCGCGGTCGGCGCGGGCGCCGGCGCGTGGCCGTCCGCGAACGCCTCGGTGTGCTTGTCCACCTCGGCCCGCAGCGGCCGCAGCCGCCCGGCGAGCGAGGGGTGGGCGGCCAGTACGGCGTCGTAGCGCGCGAGCAGCTCCCGGCCGTCCTTGGCCGCCGCGGCGCGCAGGCGGCGCGCCGCGGAGCGCTCCTCGGCGCCGGGATCCGCGGCGTCCGAACAGCCCGTGAGCAGCGCCGCGGACGCGACACCGGCGGCGCCGGCGAGCAGGCTCCTGCGGCGCGGTCGCGGGCGGGACCGTGGGGCGGTGGGGTACGACGGCACGGCAGACGTCCTCGGAAGGAAGGCCAAAAGGCGCGAGCGAGAAGGAAGGAAGTGGGCGCGGGCCCGGTGATCACCGTACCTTCGGACGGTCTCCGTACGTGTGAGCGACTCGGCGCCGACCGGGGCACCGCCCCCAGGTGGGCGGCGACACCCCTTCGGACCGGATACCCTTTGACCTGACACGCAGACTTGCAACGCACCCACAACAGCACACGCGGCCGAGGAGTCACCCGGATGAGCACCACCCAGAGCGAGAGGCTGCGGCAACTACTGGAACCGCTCGTCAGCTCCCAGGACCTGGATCTCGAAGAGATCGAAGTGGCCTCGGTCGGACGCAAGCGTGTGCTGAGAGTCGTGATCGACTCCGAGGACGGCGTGGATCTGGACCAGATCGCGGAAGTGAGCCGCCTGCTCTCCGCGAAGCTCGACGAGACCGACGCGATGGGCGAGGGCGAGTACGACCTGGAGGTCGGTTCCCCCGGCGCCGAGCGCGCGCTGAGCGAGCACCGCCACTACGTGCGCGCCGTCGGCCGCCTGGTGAGATTCCAGCTCACCGAGGGCGGCGAGGTGACCGCCCGCATCCTCACCGTGGACGACGAGGGACTCGACCTCGAGGTGCCCGGTGTGAAGGGCCGCAAGGCCACCTCCCGCCGCCTCGCCTTCGGCGAGATCGACAAGGCGCGCGTGCAGGTGGAGTTCAACCGCAAGGACAAGAAGGAAGAGGAGGCGTAGCCGTGGACATCGACATGAGTGCCCTGCGGGGTCTGGTCCGGGAGAAGGAGATCTCCTTCGACCTCCTCGTCGAGGCGATCGAGTCGGCCCTCCTCATCGCCTACCACCGCACCGAGGGAAGCTTCCGTCGTGCCCGGGTGAAGCTGGACCGCGAGAGCGGCCACGTCACGGTGTGGGCGACGGAGGACCCGGCGGACCTCGAAGAGGGCCAGGAGGCCAAGGAGTTCGACGACACCCCGTCCGACTTCGGCCGCATCGCCGCGACGACCGCCAAGCAGGTCATCCTGCAGCGGCTGCGCGACGCCCAGGACGACGCGACGCTCGGCGAGTACGCGGGGCGTGAGGGCGACATCGTCACCGGCGTGGTCCAGCAGGGCCGCGACCCGAAGAACGTCCTGGTCGACATCGGCAAGCTGGAGGCCATCCTGCCGGTGCAGGAGCAGGTCCCCGGCGAGGAGTACCCCCACGGGATGCGCCTGCGCAGCTACGTCGTCCGGGTGGCCAAGGGCGTCCGGGGTCCGTCCGTGACGCTGTCGCGCACGCACCCGAACCTGGTCAAGAAGCTCTTCGCGCTGGAGGTGCCCGAGATCGCCGACGGTTCCGTCGAGATCTCGGCCATCGCCCGCGAGGCCGGCCACCGCAGCAAGATCGCTGTGCGCTCGACGCGCTCGGGGCTCAACGCCAAGGGCGCCTGCATCGGCCCGATGGGCAGCCGTGTGCGCAATGTCATGGCCGAGCTGAACGGCGAGAAGATCGACATCGTCGACTGGTCGGACGACCCGGCGGACATGGTCGCCCACGCGCTCTCCCCGGCCCGCGTCAGCAAGGTCGAGATCGTCGACCTCGGCGCCCGCTCGGCCCGTGTGACCGTGCCGGACTACCAGCTCTCGCTGGCCATCGGCAAGGAGGGGCAGAACGCCCGCCTGGCCGCGCGGCTCACGGGCTGGCGCATCGACATCAGGCCCGATACCGAGCAGCCCGCCGACCAGTAGCGGACCGGCACCACGGCCCGTCGGCGGTCAGCTCCGCCGACGGCCACGGGAATAAATCCGGGCGCGCACCGCTTGGATCACGACAGTATGTGGCGAGTAGCCGTTCGATTCTTGCCCCACAGGGGTGAGGTCGGTGCGGGGAGGTAGACTTAAGCGTGTCTGGCCGGACGCATGCCCGCGCATGCCCTGAGCGCACCTGTGTGGGGTGCCGGGAGCGAGCGGCCAAGAGCGATTTGCTGCGCATCGTGGCGATCGAGGGCGCCTGCGTCCCCGACCCAAGCGGTACGCTGCCCGGCCGGGGCGCCTATGTGCACCCCGCCCTGGTCTGTCTGGACCTGGCGGTCCGCCGCCGGGCGTTTTCGAGGGCCTTCCGGGCCCCGGGACCGTTCGGCACAGAGGCGTTGCGCCGCCTCGTCGAGACAGTTGCCGAGCAGGCAACACCGTAAGACGTGGTCGCACGGAACCCCGTGCGGCCTTGGTATTCCGCGAGTTGGAAGTAGGTCGAGATTGCGATGAGCACTCGATGAGCACGCGATGAGTACGCCCATGAAGTAGCGACGGTCCGGCGTAACCCGGACCTAAAAGGAGCGAAGTGGCTAAGGTCCGGGTATACGAACTCGCCAAGGAGTTCGGGGTAGAGAGCAAGGCCGTCATGGCCAAGCTTCAAGAACTCGGTGAATTCGTACGTTCGGCGTCCTCGACGATCGAGGCGCCCGTGGTACGCAAACTGACTGACGCATTCCAGCAGGGCGGCAGCGGCAAGTCCGCCGCCAAGCCCGGCGCGCCGCGCAAGCAGGCCGCCCCCAAGCCGCCGGCCCCCTCGGGCTCGGCGTCCCCCTCTCCCGCGCAGGCCGCCCGTCCGGGTCCGGCCGCGCCCAAGCCGCCGGCCCCCAAGCCCGCGGCCGAGAAGCCCGCGGCTTCTCCCGCGACTCCGGGCCCGCGCCCCGGCCCGAAGCCCCCGGCCCCCAAGCCGGCCCCGGCTTCCCCGGCGCCGACCACCCCGGAGTTCACGGCTCCGCCCGCCGCACCGGCGGCTCCGGCCGCTCCGGAAGCCCCCGCCGCCCCCGCGGCGTCGCAGGCCCCGCGTCCGGCCGCGGCCCGTCCCGGCGCCCCCAAGCCCGGTGGCCGTCCGGCTCCCGCCCAGGGTGGCCAGGGTCAGGGCCAGGGCGGTCGTGGCGAGCGTCCTGAGCGCTCCCCGCGCCCCGGTGGCCAGGGCGCCCCGCGTCCCGGCGGTGCCCGTCCCGCGGGTCCGCGTCCGGGCAACAACCCGTTCACCTCCGGTGGCTCCACCGGCATGGCGCGCCCGCAGGCGCCCCGTCCCGGCGGCGCCCCGCGTCCCGGCGGCCAGGGTGGCCCCGGCGGCGCCCCGCGCCCGCAGGGCCAGGGCGGCCCCGGTGGCGCCCCGCGTCCGCAGGGTCAGGGCGGCGCCCGTCCGACCCCGGGCGGCATGCCCCGCCCGCAGGCGCCTCGTCCCGGCGGCGGTCCCGCCGGTAACCGTCCGAACCCGGGCATGATGCCGCAGCGTCCCGCTGCGGGCCCGCGTCCCGGTGGTGGCCCCGGCGGTGGCCGTGGTCCCGGTGGCGGCGGCGGTCGCCCGGGTGGCGGCGCCGGTCGTCCCGGTGGCGGCGGCTTCGCCGGCCGTCCGGCCGGTCCCGGTGGTGGCGGCGGCGGCTTCGCCGGTCGTCCCGGCGGTCCCGGTGGCGGCGGTGCGGGTCGTCCCGGCGGTGGCGGTGGCTTCGGCGGCCGTCCCGGCTTCGGTGGACGTCCCGGTGGCCCCGGTGCCCGTGGTGGCACGCAGGGCGCGTTCGGCCGTCCCGGCGGGCCCGCCCGTCGTGGCCGCAAGTCGAAGCGGCAGAGGCGCCAGGAGTACGAGGCCATGCAGGCCCCGTCGGTCGGCGGCGTCATGCTGCCTCGCGGCAACGGACAGACCGTCCGCCTGTCGCGCGGTGCCTCGCTCACCGACTTCGCCGAGAAGATCAACGCCAACCCGGCGTCGCTCGTCGGCGTGATGATGAACCTCGGCGAGATGGTCACCGCCACGCAGTCCGTCTCCGACGAGACGCTGAAGCTCCTCGCGGACGAGATGAACTTCGTCCTGGAGATCGTCAGCCCGGAGGAGGAGGACCGCGAGCTCCTGGAGTCGTTCTCCATCGAGTTCGGCGAGGACGAGGGCGGCGAGGAGATGCTCGTCTCCCGTCCGCCGGTCGTCACCGTCATGGGTCACGTCGACCACGGCAAGACCCGTCTGCTCGACGCCATCCGCAAGACGAACGTCGTCGCGGGCGAGGCCGGTGGCATCACCCAGCACATCGGTGCCTACCAGGTCGCGACCGAGGTGAACGGCGAAGAGCGCGCCATCACCTTCATCGACACCCCCGGTCACGAGGCGTTCACCGCCATGCGTGCCCGTGGTGCGAAGTCCACCGACATCGCGATCCTCGTGGTCGCGGCGAACGACGGTGTGATGCCGCAGACGATCGAGGCGCTGAACCACGCCAAGGCGGCCGACGTGCCGATCGTGGTCGCGGTCAACAAGATCGACGTCGAGGGTGCCGACCCGGTCAAGGTGCGCGGTCAGCTCACCGAGTTCGGTCTGGTGGCCGAGGAGTACGGCGGCGACACGATGTTCGTCGACATCTCCGCGCGCCAGGGCCTCAACATCGAGCAGCTGCTCGAAGCCGTGGTCCTGACCGCGGACGCCTCGCTCGACCTGCGGGCCAACCCGGAGCAGGACGCGCAGGGCATCGCCATCGAGGCCCACCTCGACAAGGGCCGCGGCGCCGTCGCGACCGTCCTCGTCCAGCGCGGTACCCTCCGCGTCGGCGACACGATGGTCGCCGGTGACGCCTACGGCCGAGTCCGCGCGATGCTCGACGACAAGGGCGAGAACGTGGAGGAGGCGACCCCGTCGACTCCGGTCCTCGTGCTCGGTCTCACCAACGTCCCGGGCGCGGGCGACAACTTCCTGGTCGTCGACGAGGACCGCACGGCCCGTCAGATCGCCGAGAAGCGTGCCGCCCGTGAGCGCAACGCCGCGTTCGCCAAGCGCACCCGCCGGGTGTCCCTCGAGGACCTCGACCAGGTGCTCAAGGCGGGCCTGGTCCAGGACCTCAACATCATCATCAAGGGCGACGCGTCCGGTTCGGTGGAGGCTCTCGAGTCCTCGCTGCTCCAGCTCGACGTCGGCGAAGAGGTCGACATCCGCGTCCTGCACCGCGGTGTGGGTGCGGTCACCGAGTCGGACATCGACCTGGCGATGGGCTCCGACGCCATCGTCATCGGCTTCAACGTCCGCGCGGCCGGCCGTGCCGCGCAGATGGCGGAGCGCGAGGGCGTCGACGTCCGCTACTACTCGGTGATCTACCAGGCCATCGAGGAGATCGAGGCGGCCCTCAAGGGCATGCTCAAGCCGGAGTACGAGGAGGTCGAGCTCGGCACCGCGGAGATCCGCGAGGTCTTCCGCTCGTCCAAGCTCGGCAACATCGCGGGTGTCCTCATCCGTTCCGGCGAGGTCAAGCGCAACACCAAGGCCCGACTGCTCCGCGACGGCAAGGTCATCGCGGAGAGCCTCAACATCGAGGGTCTGCGCCGCTTCAAGGACGATGTCACCGAGATCCGCGAAGGGTTCGAGGGCGGTATCAACCTCGGCAACTTCAACGACATCAAGATCGACGACGTCATCGCGACGTACGAGATGCGCGAGAAGCCGCGCGGCTGATCGACTGCCTCACCGCAGTCCGATGCACGCGGTGGTGTCGGGGCCGGTCGACGGGGGAAATCCCGTCGATCGGCCCCGGCCGTTGCGTGTACGGTTCTGGTGTCCCCGCCAAGTGGTTGGCGGGGCGCCGACCCCGTACCGGCGGGACATCCGGACACACATGTATGTGGGGACTCTGTCCTTCGACCTGCTCCTCGGCGACGTACATTCGCTGAAGGAGAAACGCTCCGTCGTCCGCCCGATCGTCGCCGAGCTCCAGCGCAAGTACGCGGTGAGCGTGGCGGAGGTGGGCGGTCACGACCTGCACCGCAGGGCCGAGATCGGCCTCGCCGCGGTGTCGGGCGACTGGGGCCATCTCACGGACGTACTGGACCGGTGCGAGCGCCTGGTCGCCGCCCGGCCCGAAGTGGAGCTGCTGTCGGCCAGACGGCGGCTGCACGGCGACGACGACTGAACAACAGCAAGACAAGCCCAGGGAATGCCCGGGGATAAGGGAGACGGAGCAGTGGCCGACAACGCGCGGGCGAAAAGGCTGGCGGACCTCATCCGGGAGGTGGTTGCCCAGAAGCTGCAGCGCGGGATCAAGGACCCGCGGCTCGGGACGCATGTGACGATCACGGACACCCGGGTGACCGGTGACCTGCGGGAGGCCACGGTCTTCTACACGGTCTACGGCGACGACGAGGACCGCGCGGCCGCGGCCGCCGGCCTGGAGAGCGCCAAGGGCGTCCTCCGTTCGGCGGTGGGCCAGGCCGCGGGCGTGAAGTTCACCCCGACGCTGGCCTTCGTGGCCGACGCCCTGCCGGACAACGCCCGGGCCATCGAGGACCTCCTCGACAAGGCGCGGATGTCCGACGAGAAGGTGCGGGAGGTCTCCGCGGGCGCCGAGTTCGCGGGTGACGCGGACCCGTACAAGAAGCCCGAGGACGACGCAGACGAGACGGACGGCGACGCCCGCGCATGAGCAGCACCACAACGCCGGACGGACTTGTCATCGTCGACAAGCCGTCCGGCTTCACTTCGCACGACGTGGTGGCCAAGATGCGCGGGATCGCAAGGACCCGCCGCGTCGGACACGCGGGCACCCTCGACCCGATGGCCACGGGTGTCCTCGTGCTCGGCGTCGAGCGCGCCACCAAGCTCCTCGGCCACCTGGCGCTGACCGAGAAGGAGTACCTGGGCACCATCCGCCTCGGCCAGGACACCCTCACCGACGACGCCGAGGGCGAGATCACCTCGTCGGCCGACGCCTCGAAGATCACCCGCGAGGCGATCGACGCGGGCATCGCCCAGCTCTCCGGCGACATCATGCAGGTGCCCTCCAAGGTCAGCGCCATCAAGATCGACGGCAAGCGGTCGTACGCGCGCGCCCGCAAGGGCGAGGACTTCGAGATCCCGGCCCGGCCCGTGACCGTCTCCGCCTTCACGGTGTACGACGTCCGCGACGCCGTCGCCGAGGACGGCACCCCCGTCCTGGACCTGGTCGTCTCGGTCGTCTGCTCCTCGGGCACCTACATCCGGGCGCTCGCCCGCGACCTCGGCGCCGGCCTCGGCGTCGGCGGCCATCTGACCGCGCTGCGCCGCACCCGCGTCGGCCCGTACAAGCTGGACACGGCCAAGACCCTCGACCAGCTCCAGGAGGAGCTGACCGTGATGCCGGTGGCCGAGGCCGCGCGACAGGCCTTCCCGCGCTGGGACGTGGACGACAAGCGCGGCCGGCTGCTGCTCAACGGCGTGCGGATCGACATGCCCGAGGAGTACGCGGGGGCGGGCGCCGTCGCCGTCTTCGACCAGGAGGGCCGCTTCCTGGTCCTGGCGGAGGAGTCACGGGGCAAGGCCAAGAGCCTGGCCGTCTTCGCCTGAGCCGGTCCGCCGGCATCTCGCCTCGTCGTGGAGCGGCGGACTCCAGTACGCCGCTCCACGCTCCCCCCCCATCCCCCACTCAAGGTCTATCCACCGCGCCGCCCCGATTCACCCCTTCGGACGGGCGCTCGGAGTGAACCGAGGGAGCGGAAGGGGGCGCGTTCGCACCGCGTCCTGTCCGGCCGATCACCGCCGACCTACGGTCGGGACACGGGGAACAGCCGGGAGGTTCGAGCATGGCGGGACGGGGTCCGCGGGCCACAGGCGCCGGGGACGCCGCGGGCGCGGGGGAGCGGAGCGCCTCCGCGGCGCTCGACCGTGCCCTGGTGCGGGTGTGCGACCTGGCGGGCCGCCCCCGCGGCACCGGATTCGCCGCCGACGAGCACGGCACGGTCGTCACCAGCCATGAGGCCGTCGACGGACTCGCCAGGATCGTCCTGCACGCCCCGGGCGGGCGCACCTGCGTGGTGGCCGCCGACGCCGTGGTGGCGCTGCCCGACACCGGTCTCGCGCTCGTGCGCACCGAGGGTCTGGAGCTGCGGCCCCTGCCCCTGACCGTGCGCCACACCGTGGCGACCGGGACCTACGTGCGGATCGCCGCGCTCGGCTGGCGCGAGGCCCGGGTCCTCGGCCGCTCCCCGGTGACGTACACGGCGACGGACCGCTTCCACCGGCTGGGCACCGCCCTGGAGCTGGCGATCGGCACGGAGGGCGCCGACGCGCTGCGGCGCGGCGGCGGGGCCGCGGGCGGGCCGGTGGTGGACACCTCGTCCGGCGCGGTCCTCGCCGTCCTCGGCACCGCGCTGCTGCCCCAGGAGCCCGCCCCGGGCCCGCTGGGCGAGGCGCCCGTCACCCACCGCCCGCCCGGCTTCGCGATCCCGCTGCGGGAGGCGGCCGCCGCCGACCCGGGCGGCCCGCTCGCCGCGCTCGTCGTCCGCAACGCCGCGACCGTGCCCGCGTACGGCGCCGACCTCAACCTGGCGGGCGCCCTGCACCTGACGGCCACGTCCGCGGGGTCCGACGGGCCCCGCGCCACCCGGCCCGACCCCGTCGAACGGCCCGATGTGGCAAGGCAGTTCACCCTCTTCACCGACGGCCCGGCGCACGTGCTCGGCCTCGTGGGGGACCCGGGCACAGGGCGTACGACGGAGCTGGCCGCGCTCGCCGCCCGACGGGCCAGGGGCGCCGAACCGGCCCCCACCCTGTGGCTGCGCGGCGCCGACCTGCGGGACACCGACACGGGTGTCGGCGACGCGGTGGAGCGGGCCCTGGAACGGGCCGGACGCATCCTGGCGGCCGCGCGGGAGGCGCCGGGCGGCGACCACCTCACGGACGTCTCGGCGGACCGCGTGGCACGGCTCGTGCGGGACGCGGGGCGGCCCCTGCTGTTGCTGCTCGACGGACCCGAGGAGATGCCGCCCGCGCTCGCCCACCGCCTCGCCGCATGGAGCGAGGGCACGGCCGCGTGGCTGCGGGAGACGGGCGCCCGCCTCGTGATCGCCTGCCGGGCGGAGTACTGGGAGCAGGCCGGGGCCCACTTCGACGCGGCGCTGCTGCACGGCGTGCCGGGGGAGGGTGGGCCACGCGCGCCCAGCGCCCGCGTTCCCGGGCCGGCCGCGTTCCCTGCGTGCGTGCGCCTCGACGACCTGCCGGAAGCGCGGGCCCGCCGGGCCCGCACGCTCTACGGCATCCCGGACGGGGCGCTCACCGGCGCCGACGCGCGGCATCCACTGACGCTGCGGCTCCTCTCCGAGGTGCGGGCCGCCCTGCGCGACGCGCCACCGCCCGGCACCCTCGGCCGGGAAGAGGTCTTCGCCGCCTACCTGGACCTGCTGTGCCTCAGGATCGCCGTGCGCCTCGCGGCGCCGAACGGCCTGCGTGGCACAGCCGTACGCCGCCTCGCGGCGAAGGTGGCCGGCCAGGTCCACGAGGCGGCACGGCGCTGCCTGGGACCGGGTCAAGGAGAGCTGCACCGCGAGTCCTTCGAGGCGCTCTTCCCCTGGGGCGCGCTCCCGGGCGCCCACGGCTGCACCGGGTGGGCCCCGGCCGTGCTGACGGAAGGGCTGCTGGTGCCGGCGGGCGCGGGCTACCGCTTCGCGCACGAGGAGCTGGCCGACTGGCTCCAGGGCGCCCACCTGGACGTGGACGGCGCGCTGGCGTCCCTGGTCCACCGGCACCGGCGAACCGCGCGCTCCCCGGTGGTCCCCGAGCAGCGCGGCCGAGGACCCACCTCCGCCCGCCCGATCCCGGTGCCGCGCCACCGCGTCGGCCCGGTGATCCAGGCCCTGCTGTCGCTCGGCCGCCAGCGGGGGCTGGCCGAACTGGACGAGCGGTTGCGGGAGTTGACGTACGCCCTGGCCGACCTCACGGCACAGGCGCCGGACAGCGAGGCGGACGCCGCCGCTGACGCCCGGTGGTGGGCCGCGCGCCTGCTGCGCGGCGTACTGGTGCGCGTGCCGGACGCGGCGGCCCACTTCCCGGTGCTCGAAGCGCTGGCCGAGCGCGGGGAGTTCGAGGCCGCCTTCTGGCTGGCGCTGCCGCTCGGTCCGGCGGAACGCTTCGCGCTGCTGCGGCGGCTCATCGTCCGCGACGGGCCGCCCGGCACCCCCGGCCGCTGCCTCGACGCCGTCGCCCGCCTCCTGGCCGCCGATCCCGTCGGCGTACCACCCCATCTGGTGGGCTGGTTCACCGACGAGCGGCCGCTGGACGCCGCGCCCGACGCCACCGTGGCCTCCGCCGCCCAGGCACTGCTCCACACCCACCGGCGCCGGGCCGTCGACGACCTCACCGAAGCCCTCGTCGAGTGCGCCCACGCCCGCGCCGAGGAACTGCTCGCCGCCCTCGCCGAGGAGGAGCCCGCGGCCCTGTGCCGCGCCGTCGAGCGCTGGGCGCGCGACGAGCGGCCCGACCGGCGCGCGGCCGCCGCCTCCCACGGCCCGCGAGCCGCCCGGCACACCACCGCCGACATCGACCGCGAACGGCTGCGGAACGCGGCCCTCGCCCTGCTCGCCCGCCCCGGCGACGACGCCCTGCACGGCGCGGCGCTCGCCCTCCTCGTCCGCGATCCGACGACACGCCCGCACTACCTGGCCCGTGCCCTTCGCCGCTTCGCCGCCGGGGACGCGCGCCTGCCCGCCGACACCGTCGCCGAAGCCCTGGCCACCCACCCCGAGCCGGTGCTCGCCGCGTTCGGCACCCGGCTGCACCAGCCGGGGCCGGACGCCGACGACGCGCTGCGCCGCCTCCTCGACAGCACCACGCCCGCCCTCGCGTGCCGCGTCGCCGACCTGGTGCGGGACCTGCTGGAGGCCCGCCCCGAGACGGCCGCCACCGCCGCCGCCCACCTCGACCACCTGCTCGAACAGGACCCCGGAGCGCGCCCCGCCCTCTTCCCGCTGATCGCCGGTCTGCTGCGGAGCCGCCCCGCTCAGGTGCGCGTCGCCCTCGCCCCCGTCCTCGCCGCCCGGGGCACAGCTGCCTCGCGGGAGCTGCGGGACGAGCTGCTCGACGTACTGCTCGGCCAGGAGCGCGACCCGGCGGTCCTGGAGAGCGTGCTGCGGGCCGTTGCCCGGGAGGCGGTGCGCGGCGGCGAGGTCCGCGCCCGCGCGCGTGTGCACCGCGTCGGACTGCTCCTCGGACGCACCCTGGAAGGCGCTTCCCGCTTCGACCGGTGCCTGGTCGAACAGGCCCGTCACGAGCCGCGCTTCGCCGCGCTCGTGGCGCACTGGCTCCGCGACGCACCCGAGGAATGGGCCGCCCTGACCGGCCCGAGCGCCTCCCGGACGATTCTCGGCCTCGCCCCCGGTGGTGCCCGGGTGCCGGCCCGGCACGGAGTGACCCCCGCCACCCCCTCCGAAGAGACACCGATGGCGGAGGGAACCGGTCGGCATGGCAGTCTTAGACCTGCGCAATCGGCAATGGGTACGCACAGACGTACGTGACACACACGGGTTCGGCGAGGAGCAAAGAAGTGCAGCGCTGGCGTGGCTTGGAGGACATCCCCCAGGACTGGGGGCGCAGCGTCGTCACCATCGGTTCCTACGACGGCGTGCACCGCGGTCATCAGCTGATCATCGGCCGCGCCGTGCGGCGCGCCCGGGATCTCGGTGTGCCCGCCGTGGTCGTCACCTTCGACCCGCACCCCAGCGAGGTCGTGCGCCCCGGCAGCCACCCGCCGCTGCTCGCCCCGCACCACCGGCGCGCCGAGCTGATGGCCGACCTCGGGGTGGACGCGCTGC
Source organism: Streptomyces sp. NPDC031466 (assembly GCF_055581265.1). NCBI lineage: Bacteria > Bacillati > Actinomycetota > Actinomycetes > Kitasatosporales > Streptomycetaceae > Streptomyces > Streptomyces sp. NPDC031466. The sequence continues at coordinate 23,804 of NZ_JBVIJT010000015.1, read as the reverse complement.
TGATCCTGCCCTTCACCAGCGAGTTCTCCAAGCTGTCGCCCGCCGACTTCGTGGTGAAGGTCCTCGTCGACAAGCTGCACGCGCGCGTGGTCGTCGAGGGCCCCAACTTCCGCTTCGGCCACAAGGCCGCGGGCAACGTCGACGTCCTGGCCGAGCTCGGCCGGACGTACGACTACGAGGTCGACGTCATCGACCTGTACGTCACCGGTGAGGCCGGCGGCGGTCGGCCCTTCTCCTCCACGCTGACCCGGAGCCTGGTCGCCGAGGGCGATGTGACGGGCGCCGCCGAGATCCTCGGACGCCCGCACCGCGTCGAGGGCGTCGTCGTGCGCGGTGCCCAGCGCGGCCGCGAGCTGGGCTTCCCCACCGCCAACGTGGAGACGCTGCCGCACACGGCCATCCCCGCCGACGGCGTCTACGCCGGGTGGCTGCACGCCCAGGGCGAGGCGATGCCGGCGGCGATCTCCGTCGGCACGAACCCGCAGTTCGACGGCACCGAGCGCACCGTCGAGGCGTACGCGATCGACCGCGTCGGGCTCGACCTGTACGGGCTGCACGTCGCCGTGGACTTCCTCGCCTTCGTGCGGGGCCAGGCGAAGTTCGACTCCATCGACGCGCTCCTCGTCGCCATCGCGGACGACGTGAAGAAGTCCCGCGAGCTCATCGCGGAGACCGGCGCCTAGTCGCCGGGCGCCTCCTGAGGCGTCCCGCCGGCCGCCGCCCAGTGGCAGGCCACCTGCGTCCGTCCGGCGCCGGACAGCACGGCCAGGTCCTGGGTACGGCACCGGCTCGCGACGCCCGCGGCGTCCGCCTCGCCCGCGGCGAGCACCTGGCACCGCACGTGGAACCGGCACCCCCCGGGGATCCGCGAGGGGTCCGGTGGCTCACCGGTGAGGACGACGGGAGAGCCCGGCGCCTCCGGCAGCACCGACAACAGGGCCTGTGTGTACGGGTGTTGCGGCGCCGTCAGTACCTCTTCCACCGTGCCCGTCTCGACGATGCGCCCCAAGTACATCACCGCGACGCGATCCGCGATGTTCCACGCGAGGCCCAGGTCATGCGTCACCACCAGCGCGGACAGGCCCAGTTCGGCCCGCAGGCGCAGCAGCAGCGCCAGGATCTCCCCGCGCACCGACGCGTCCAGGGACGCCACCGGCTCGTCGGCGACGATGAGTTCCGGCTGCAGGACCAGCGCGCCCGCGATGACGACACGCTGGCGCTGGCCGCCCGACAGCTCGTGCGGGTAGCGCAGGAAGAACCGCTCCGGCGGCCGCAGCCCCGCCCGGGACAGCGCCTCGGCGACCGCCGCCCGCTCGTCGCCCGCGTACCGGTGGATGCGCAGCCCCTCGGCGATGGCCTCGTACACCGTGTGCCGGGGGTTGAGCGACCCGCTGGGGTCCTGGAGGACCAGCTGGACGCGCTTGCGGTACGCCTTGAGGGCGCGCCCCGAGTAGTCCAGCGGCTGCCCGGCGAACGTCACCGTGCCGGAGGTCGGCGGCACGAGCCCGAGCAGGGAGCGGGCCAGCGTCGTCTTGCCGCAGCCCGACTCGCCGACCAGGGCGACGATCTCACCGCCCTGGATGTCGAGGTCGACGCCGTCCACCGCCCGCGCGGTCGGCGCGCCCCGGCGGCCGGGGAAGGCGATGTGCAGATCGGCTGCGGACAGCAGGGGGCCGCCGGGCTCGCGAGTGGTCATGCGCGGTTCCTCTTCACGGGGTCACGGAGGCTGTCGGTCACGGCGCGCGCTCCGCGGCCGGGGGCGCCGCGGTGGGCTGCGCGCCCGCGTGGACGCACGCGGCGCGGTGGTGCGGGCCCGCGTCCCGCAGCGTCTGGTCCTGTGTCGTGCAGACGTCCAGGGAGACGGGACAGCGCGGATGGAACGTACAGCCGGTGGGCAGCGCGGAGGGGTCGGGCGGGTCGCCCGGCAGACCGCGCGGCGCGAACCGGGACGCCGCGTCCCCGATCCTCGGGAAGGCCGCCGACAGGGCCTGCCCGTAGGGGTGCCGGGCGCTCTCGTAGACCTGTGTGGCCGGGCCCTCCTCGACGACGCGGCCCGCGTACATCACCGCGAGCCGGTCGCAGGTGTCGGAGAGCACCGCCAGGTCGTGGCTGATCATCACCAGGCCGAGGTCCTGCTCGGAGACCAGCTGCTGGATCAGGCGCAGGATCTGCGCCTGGATCATCACGTCGAGCGCGGTGGTCGGCTCGTCCGCGATGATCAGCCGGGGATCGCAGGCCAGCGCCATGGCGATCATCACGCGCTGCCGCTGGCCGCCGGACAGCTCGTGCGGGTAGGCCTGCGCGCGGGCGGCGGGCAGACCCACGTGTTCGAGCAGCTCGCCGACCTTCTTCCGCGCGCCGGCCTGCGTCGCCTTCTTGTGCAGCAGGATCGGCTCGGCGATCTGGTCGCCGACGCGGTGCACGGCGTTCAGCGAGTGCATCGCGCCCTGGAAGACGATCGAGGCGCCCGCCCAGCGCACCGCGCGGACCCGCCCCCACTTCATGGTGAGGACGTCCTCACCGTCGAGCAGGACCTCGCCGGAGACCTTCGTGCCCGCGGGGAGCAGCCGCAGCAGGGCCAGCGCGAGCGTGGACTTGCCGCAGCCCGACTCGCCGGCGACGCCGAGCTTCTGGCCCGCGTCGACATGGAGGTGCACGCCACGCACGGCGGCGGCGCCGTTCGGGTACGTCACCTTCAGGTCGAGCACGTCGAGGAGCCGGGCCCCCGGCGTCTTTCGTACGTCGTTCAACGGGTGGCCCCCAGCCTGGGGTTGAGCACGGATTCCACGGCGCGCCCGCACAGGGTGAACGCCAGGGCGACGATCGCGATGGCGAGGCCGGGCGGGGCGAGGTACCACCAGTGGCCGGCGCTGACCGCCCCGGCCTCACGGGCGTCCTGGAGCAGGCCGCCCCAGGAGACGCTCGTCGGGTCGCCGAGGCCGAGGAAGGCGAGTGTCGCCTCGGTGAGGATGGCACCGGAGATGACGAGGGTGGTCTGCGCGAGGACGAGCGGCATGACGTTGGGCAGGACGTGCCGGGTCATGATGTGGCCGTGGCCGCCGCCGAGCGCCCGGGCCCGTTCGATGTAGGGCCGGGACTCGACCGCGAGTGTCTGCGCGCGCACCAGGCGGGCCGTGGTCGGCCAGGTCGTCACGCCGATCGCCAGAATGATCGTCCAGATCGAGCCGGAGAGCACCGCGGCGAGGGCGATGGCGAGGACCAGCGTCGGCATCACCAGGAACCAGTCGGTGACGCGCATGATCACCGTGGCGTACCAGCCCTTGAAGTGGCCCGCCGTGATGCCGACGAGTGTGCCGATGGCCACCGAGAGCACGGCGGCGAGCAGCCCCACGGTCAGCGACATGCGCGCGCCCCACACCAGCAGGCCGAGCAGGTCGCGCCCGAACTGGTCGGTGCCGAGCGGATAGGCGGCGCTCGGCGACTCCATCGGCCTGCCCGGCGCGTCGGTCACGCTCTGCGCGTCCGAGCCGACGAGCAGCGGCGCGAGGACGGCGGCGAGGGCGATCACCAAGAGCGCGGCGAGGCCGACGAGGCCGGCCCGGTGCGTGCGGTACTCCCGCCAGAAGCGTGCCGCGGAGTGCCGGCGCCGGGTCCGGGCGAGGGAGCGCGCGCTCTTGACCGGCGCGGCGGGGGTGGTCGGTGCGGATTCGGTCGTCATCGGCCCACCCGGGGATCGAGCAGCGGATAGATCACGTCGGCCAGGGTGTTCATCAGGATCACCGCGGTGGAGAAGACGAAGAACAGGCCCTGCACGAGCGGCAGGTCGGGCACGCTCAGCGCCGAGTAGAACAGCCCGCCGAGCCCCGGCCAGGAGAAGACGGTCTCGACGAGGATCGCGCCCGCCACCACCGTGCCGAGATTGACGAACATCAGGGTGACGGTGGGCAGCAGCGCGTTGGGCACGGCGTGCCGACGGCGTACGAGGTCGTCGCGGAGCCCCTTGGCCCGCGCGGTCGTCAGGTAGTCGCCGCCCATCTCGTCCAGGAGCGAGGACCGCATGACGAGCAGCGTCTGGGCGTATCCGACGGCGACCAGCGTGATGACGGGCAGCACCATGTGGTGGGCGACGTCGACGACGTACGCGAAGCCCGTCTCCCCGCCCGACTCCAGGCCGCCGGTGGGGAACATCCCGGGAATCGGCCCGATCCCCACCGAGAAGGTGATGATCAGCAGCAGTCCGAGCCAGAACGACGGCACGGAGTACAGCGTCAGCGCGAGCCCGGTGTTGAGGCGGTCGCCGAACCCGCCGTTGCGCCATGCGGTGCGCGTGCCGAGCCAGATGCCGAGCAGCGTGTAGAGGACGTAGGCCGTTCCGGTGAGGAGCAGCGTGGCGGGCAGCGCCTCCGTGATCTTGTCGAGGACGGGCGCGTGGAACTGGTAGGACGTGCCGAAATCGCCGGTCAGGACATTGCCGGTGTAGTCCAGGAACTGGGTCATGACCGGCTGGTCGAGGCCGAACTCCTGGCGCATGGCGGCGAGCTGCTCGGCCGAGACGCGCTTGCCGCCCGTCATCTGCTTGACGGGATCGCCGGGGATGAGCCGGAAGAGGAAGAAGCTGGTGACGAGCACGGCGAACAGCGACACGATCGCGCCGCCGAGCTTGCCCGCCACATAGCGGAGATAGGCGCGGGTGGTGCGGGCACGTGGCCCGCGGGCCGACGGCGACCCGGCATCGGCCGGGCCACCGCCGGCCCCGGGGCCCAGCGGGCCCTCGGTGTCGAGCAGTGCGGGGTTGCTGTCAGCGGTCATGCGTTACTCGCGGTCCTCTGCGGTAGAACGGCGGCGCAGGGCGAACAGGACTCCGCCGCCCACGAGCACCACCGCGGCAGCGGCGATACCGATGATGACACCGGACGAGCTGCCGTCCTTGGAGGAACTCTTCCCCTCCGCGGGGACCGCCGACCACCAGCTCCAATACCCGTCCTGGCCGTAGATGTTCCCCGCGGCCGTCGGCATGGTGGTGATGGACTTGATCTGGTCGGTGCGGTAGGCCTCGACGGCGTTCGGGTACGCGAGGACGTTCATGTACCCGGAGTCGTACAGCCACGACTGCATCCGCTTGACGATCTCCGCCCGCTTGGCGGGGTCGTACTCGGCCAGCTGCTGCGCGTACAGCTCGTCGTACTTCTTGTCGCAGATGAAGTTGTCGGTGGCGGCGCTCTCCTTGGCCTTCACCGGCAGCGCGGCGCAGGTGTGGATGCCGAGCACGAAGTCGGGGTCGGGGTTGACGGACCAGCCGTCGAACGCCAGATCGTACTCACCCGCGTACCAGGGCACGGAGACGTCGTCGAGGCAGTTGACCTTGAGCCCGATCCCGAGGTCGCCCCACCACTCCTTCAGGTACTTGCCGACCGCCTTGTCGTTGGGGTCGGTGGCGTGACACAGGATGCGCAGGTTGAGCGGCCTGCCGTCCTTGCCGACGCGCTCGCCGTCACCGTTCTTCTTGTACCCGGCCTCGTCGAGGAGGCGCGCGGCCTTCTTCGGGTCGTACGTCATCTCCTGGCCGGCGGCGGGCTTCCAGGCGTAGTCGGAGAAGCGCGGCGGGATGTAGCCGGCGCCCTCGACGGCGTTGCCCTGGAACACCTTGTCCACGATGGTCCTGCGGTCCACGGAGAGGAACAGCGCCTGGCGGACCCGCTTGTCCAGTAGCGCGGGGTGCCCGTCACCGAACTTCTTCCCGTCCCGCGTCTTCGCGCCCGGGTTGGTGGCGATGGCGAAGAAGCGGCGGCCGGGCCCCTCGTTGACCTTGATGTTCTTCTCGTTCTCCAGGGACGTGGCCTGCGCCGGTGTGAGGGCGGGCTGCCCGGCGACGAAGGAGACCTCGCCCTTCCTGAGGGCGGAGACGGCCGCGTCCTGGTCCTTGTACGTCTTGAAGACCAGCTCGTCGAACTTGGGCGCGCCGCGCCAGAAGCCCTTGTTGGCCTTGAGCCGCACGTACTGGTCGACCTTGTAGTCCGTCAGGATGAACGGGCCGTTGCCGACGACGGGGAAGTCCTTGTCGTTGTTGAACTTCGAGAGGTCGTCGACCTTCTCCCACACGTGTTTGGGAACGATCGGCACATCGAGCGCGGCCATGGTGGCCTGCGGCTTCTTCAGCTCGATGACGAGCTTGGTGGGGCTGGGCGCGGTCACCTTGCGGAAATTGGTGACGAAGTTGGAGTTCGCGGTGGCGGTGCCCTCCTTGGACATCACCTTGTTGAACGTCCAGGCGGCGTCCTCGGCCGTCGCCTTCTTGCCGTCCGACCAGGTGGAGTCGGACCGGATGGTGTACGTCCAGGTCAGCTTGTCGGCCGAAGGCTTCCAGTCGGTGGCGAACCCGGCGATCGCCTTGTTGTTCTCGGCGTCGTAGTTCGTCAGGTACTCGTACGTCAGCCGGTGGATGCTGGTGCTGAGCAGCCGCTGGGCGAGGAAGGGGCTGAGCGAGTCGACACTCTGCGCCACGGCGACGGTCAGGACCTTCTTGTCCCCGCCGTCCTCGGCCGCGGCCTGCTGCGGGGCCGGCGCGAGGGGCGTGGCGAGACCGGCCGTAAGAGTGAACGCGGCGGCCCCCGCGGCGAGGAGGGGCTTCAGGCGGCGACGGCGCGTGCCGTCGCCGCGCGGGCGGGGCCCGGGGGCGAGGGCGGGGGCGGCCGGTGATGCGTCGGGTGCTGCTGGTCTGCCGTGCTGATCTTGTGTGTCCATGGGTCGGTGACCTCGCGTCATCGCTCGCGCAGGGATGGCTGGTGGCACGCTGGTTGATCAAGGGACGTCGGCGGGTTGATGTGTGTGTCTACCAGCGGCGGTCTGGGCGAGTCAACGGCAGGTGAACCCCATGTGGCCTGCGGAAATAACGAGTTGACCGGAATTTCACCCGCATTGGTCAAGACCTCTGACGCCTGGCTGGTGAGGGGGTGGCGGTGCGGCGGACCACGCCGTGGGCAGGCGTTCCGCCCGGCGCGCGAGGGACGGAACGGGAACGGGCCCGCGCCGGGGAACGGCGCGGGCCCGCTGGGGACGAGGGGTCTTGCTGACGGGTCTTACTGCTGGGGCGGCTGCGGTTGCTGCGGCTGCTGTGGTGGGGGCTGGGGCGGCTGGAAGGGTGCGCCCGGCTGGACGGGGCCTCCCGGCTGGAAGGGTGCCCCGGGCTGCGCGGCGGGCGGGGGCGCCTGGCCGTCGTGGGCCGGGGGCTGGTGCGGCTGGGGGTGGGGGTGGGGCTGGTAGGGCTGCTGAGGCTGGTGCGGCGCCTGCGACGGCCATGCCTGGGGCGCGCCCGGCTGCGGGGGATACGCCTGCTGGGGCGCCGGTGGCTGGGGTTGCGGCTGCTGTCCCTGCGGCGGCTGGGCGGGAGCGTACGGCTGGGGCTGCGGCGCGGGGGCGTACGACTGAGGCTGCCCGCCGGGAGAAGCCACCTGCTGGCCGGGCAGCGGCGGAGCCACGTGCGGCGGCGGATTCCCGTCCGACGTCCAGAGCCCTTGCTGCTGCTGCGCCCGCACGAAGTCCTCGGCCACCATCGCCGAGAGGTTGAAGTACGCCTCCCGCACCTTCGGCCGCATCATGTCGAGGTCGACCTCCGCACCCGCGGCGAGATGCTCGTCGAAGGGCACGACGACGACGCCCCGGCACCGTGTCTCGAAGTGGGACACGATGTCATCGACCTTGATCATCTTTCCGGTCTCGCGCACACCGGAGATGACGGTGATGGACCGCGAGACGAGATCCGCGTACCCGTGCGCGGACAGCCAGTCCAACGTCGTGGACGCGCTGCTCGCCCCGTCCACCGACGGCGTCGAGATGATGATCAGCTGATCGGCGAGATCGAGTACGCCCCGCATGGCGCTGTACAGCAGGCCCGTACCGGAGTCCGTCAGGATGATCGGGTACTGCTTGCCGAGTACGTCGATCGCGCGCCGGTAGTCCTCGTCGTTGAACGTGGTCGACACGGCCGGGTCGACGTCGTTGGCGATGATCTCGAGACCGGACGACGCCTGCGAGGTGAAGCGCCGGATGTCCATGTACGAGTTGAGGTACGGGATCGCCTGGACGAGGTCACGGATGGTGGCCCCGGTCTCGCGCCGCACGCGCCGCCCGAGCGTACCGGCGTCCGGGTTGGCGTCGATGGCGAGGATCTTGTCCTGCCGCTCGGTGGCCAGCGTCGAGCCCAGCGCGGTGGTCGTGGTCGTCTTGCCCACGCCGCCCTTCAGGCTGATGACGGCGATGCGGTAGCAGGAAAGCACCGGCGTGCGGATCAGCTCCAACTTGCGCTGCCGCTCGGCCTCTTCCTTCTTGCCGCCGAGCTTGAACCGCGAACCGCCCCCGGCCCGGCTGCTCTTGGCCTTCGGCTTGGTGTTGCGCAGCAGCCGGTCGGAGGACAGTTCGACGGCGGCGGTGTAACCGAGGGGAGCCCCCGGGTTGGTGCGCTCACGCTGATCGTGCCGCACGGGCTGCGGCCAGGCGGTACCGGTACGGGGGTCGACGGGCGGCTGGCCCTGCTGAGGCTGCGGGGCCTGGGCCTGGGCCTGGACCGGCGGCTGCGGAGCCTGGTGCTGCGGGACCTGAGGTGGTTGCGCCTGCGGCTGCTGTGCCTGAGGTGCGGGCGGCTGGGGGAATCCGTAACCGGCGCCCGTGGCAGGCGAGTTGACCCCGGCGTCGGCAGGCGCGCCCTGCTGCGGGAACCCGTATCCGGCCTGCGGCGCGGGGAGGGGGCCGGGTGCCTGGGCCTGGGCCTGGGCCTGGGCGGGAGGCTGCGCAGGCGTGAAGGGCGCGCCGGGCGCCGCCTGCGGAAAACCGTATCCGCCTTGGGGCTGCTGGACCGGGACTTGCGGCTGCTGGACCGGCACCTGCGCCGGGGCCTGCTGTGATGGCTGGACCGGCGCCTGCTGAGGCACCGCGGCGGGAGGCGGAGTCTGCGCCTGTACGGGCGCGGGCGCCGGCTCGGCCTGAACCGGGGCCACGGGCGGCGAGGCCTGCGTGGGCGCGGGCCACTGCGGGGCGGAAGTCGGGGCCGCGGGCTGGTAGGCGGGCGGCAACGGCGGAATGCCGCTCTGGGGCGCGGGCGGCGGCGGAGTCCACGAGCGCGGTACGGAGTCGTGCACGTCGTCAGTGCTGACGGCGGGGGCGGAGCCCTGAGGCGGCACACCGTGCTCCCCGGCGGAGGCCGGGGAACCGACGGAGTCATCGCCCACAGGAGGCTCGGCGTCACCGGAGACCCCGCCGGCTACCTCACCGGTGCTCACGTCGGGGTCACTCGCAGGGGAGCCACCCGCAACGGTGTCATCGTCGGCCTCCGGCTGAGCCTCACCCCGGGCGACAGGGACGACCGCAACCGCAGGCTCTGCCTCTGCCTCAGCCCCTCCCCCTGCCTCTTCCCCCGACTCGGGTGCCGAGGCGGTAGCGCGCTTCTCGATCTCCCGCTGGAGGGCGCGAGCGGAGAACCGCATGGTGGCCCCGCTCTCAAGGTCGCCACTCCCGTCCACGGGCTCGACGGCCTCAGCCTCAGCCTCGGACTCCGCCTTGGCCTTGGGCTTGGCTTCAGCGAGGTCGTCGACCTCGTTCTTGGGTACGACACCGGTCACGTGAACGGAGGCGGCGGGCCCGGCAACGGCGCTGCTCCAGTCGGTGACACCGCCCCCGGCCACCGGCTCCTCATCGCGAGCGGCAGGCCGGAACCCACTCCCCACCGGGAGCTTCGGCACGACGCTGGGCACGGCGTTCGAGTCGCCCTCGACCGGCGCCTCGGCAGGGGCGGGCGGCACCGGCCCGGCGGGCGGAGCGAAGGACGGCATGGCAGGAACCGACGGAACCTCCGCCGGGGCGCCGGAACGACCCGACGCGGAATCACTGGCCGCAGAGGGAGCCGAACCGTCCGAATCAGTGCCGCCCGACCTAGAGATGACCGGAGTAGAGCCGTCCGACGCAGGGCCACCCGACTCAAAGCCGTCCGACGCAGAGCCAACCGGAGCAGGAAGAACCGGATCGGAGCCGCCCGAACCAGAGTCGTCAGCGCCACTCGAACCGGAGTCGTCGGAGCCAGCCGAGCCGGAGTCGTCAGAACCGCCCGAACCGGAGTCGTCGGAGTCGCCCGGAACAGAGCCGGCGGACGCACCCGAGGGCGTCTCTTCCGTACGGCCCGAAGCGTTCTGCGTGTACCAGGCGGGCGGCGCGTAGTCGATGGTGAACTCGCCCGTCGTCTCGGCGGCGGACTCCGCGTCGGACTGATCATCGACGGGTGTGTCCCAGCCCCCGCGGATCTCGTCCCGATCGCTGTTCACAATGCCTCCTGGTGTGGTCGAGCACCCTCGTGCCGTGGTGGGGGGCGACCGTTCCTGTCGTCCGATCCGCCTGGCTCTCCCCGTTGAGGACGCGCGCGGCCCGCTGGCGGGTTTCCGGCGTCGCGTCCTTCCCCAGACTAATCACCGAAACCACCGGCACGTCAGGGCAGGCCACCCCGCCCGCACCGCCCTTTGCGTCCCGCTCGGCGCAGGGGTGATCCACACGCCACGAAAGGCACTGGACAAACCACTCAACAGCGCCCGGAACGCCCCGAATCCGCAGTCCATGAGCGTCCCCGGCCCTCGATCCATCCGCCGAGCGGCACCCAACAATCCGGTCTCGACGTCCGTGGCCTGCGTCATCACGTACTGCCGGACGTACTGCCGGGCACGATCGGCACACCACAACGTGACCCGTCCGCGAGCGTCGGCAACGTTTCCACGTCCTCCCGGGGCAACCCCAGCGACCGCCCGATCTGCACCGCCTCGTCGGGCGACACCCGCTGCGCCCCGACGAGCCGCGCCCGCTGAATGAGCCGAGGCGCGATGGGGCTCAGACAGGGCAGCACGGTCAGCGCGGACTGCCAGGCCCCGGGGACGACCCGCCCCGGGGCGGCCGCATCCCGCAGTCCCGCACCACCAGCACAGGGCTCCTGGCCGAGGCCCCCCGAGGCGGCACCCGCGACCATGACCGGCGTTACATCACGTCCCCGCCGCCACCCGGCAGCGGCCCCTCATCCCTGCGCAGCGACCCCACCGTTCCGCGGCGACGGCTCCAGGTCGAACTCCCCGTCCCTGGCCCCCAGCACGAACGCCCGCCACTCCGCCTCCGTGTACCGCAGCACCGTCTCCGGGTCCAGCGACGACCGCATCGCCACGGCGCCCTCGGGGAGGTAGGCGATCTCCACCCGCTCCTCGTGTTCCTCGGTGCCCGGCGCGCTGTGCCATTCGGCGCCGGAGATGTCGAGGGCGTAGAGCTCCTCCTTCTCGCGTTCTTTACGCGCCTTCTCCTGGGCCTCGATGTCCTCGGTCTTGATGTCCTGGGCCTCGGGGTCGTGGGCGTCGGTCATGGCGGAGGGGTCCCTTCACAACGTACGAAAGAGCTACGAAAGAGCTGCGCGTCCACCCTACTTGGGGTGATCCTCCCCTGTTCGGACGTTGCGGCAGCCCGCACTCGGGCACACCGGACGGCACAGCGACGGGCGACGCCGGGGGCCCTGAGACCAGCTGCGCTCGGACACCCTGGCCGAGGAACAGGGGGCCTGGCGGCAGATCGACTGGAGCGGGGCCCCGCCATCCGCGCCTTCTCGTGGTCGTGGGTGTTCGCGTACGGGCCCGCGTCCCGCAGCAGCTCCTGGCGGCGGTTGAGTTCGCCCCGGATCGAGTCGCCCACCCGGTCGGCCGGCGTCAGGTCGTCGGCGAGGTTGGTGATGAGCGCGGCGACGTGCGGCAGTTGGCCCTGTACGCGAAGGTGGCGCCGCCTTTCTTGCCGGAACCGGTGGCGTCGACACACGGGCCGTGCGGGCCCATGGCCTCCTGCGCGGCCTCCTTAAGGTCGAGCATCACGGGGCGGCCGTCCGCACCGACCCCGATCGGGACGCGCAGCCGTTCCGCCTGGGTGCGCGGGTGCCACGTCCTGCCGGTGTCCACCGACTCCGCGTAGCCCGGGTTCGGCAGCCCGGTGAACTCCAGTTCGGCCAGTGGGAGTTCGGCCTCGTCGCCGCCGGACGGCTCGCGCGGCGGCGCCAGTTGGCGGGCCGGCGCCTCCGCCCCCTCGGGCGAGGCGAGCGCGACAGCGCGACAGCGCGAGCGCCGTGAGCGGCTCCAGCTGGTCCACAGGAGCGGTTTGCGGCGACACAAGGGGCGTGGCGAGTTCCCTGTGGGCCGAGACCGACGTGCACGGGACGCGACCATGACCATGCCCATGACCGCCTCCGCAATGAGCCCCCTCGCCGCGTTCCTCGCCGGCCTCCAGCGGCTGACGCCGGCCGAGTCCGCCGCACTGTGCGCCCCCTTCGCCGTGGGAGCCCTCGCCTTTCTCCCCGGGCTCTCCATGCGGTTCGCCCGCCTGCCCATCGGCTTCGAACCCCCGGCCGGCAGCCGCGGGCCCTACGAACCGGAGCGCACCCCGCAGGAACCCGTCGACGCCGAGCGCGTCGCCGTCCGGGCACGCCGCGGCCGTGAGCTGCTGATAGGCCTGGTGGGCGGCCGCGCCCTGGTCGTCGTGGGCTCCGCGGCCGTCCTCGGCTTCTCCGACGCCGTATGGGCGCAGCTCCTGGCCCTCGCCACCGGCATCGCGATGCTCACCCGGGCCCAGCTCTTCCGCTATACCGCTATACCGCTATACCGCTATACCGCTATACCGCTATACCGCTATACCGCTATACCGCGCGGGTCGCGACGGCCCTCGCCGCCGGCCTCACGGCTCTGGTCCTGCTCGGCGCGGGTCTGTGCCTCGACCCGCCGCAGGGCCTCCCGCGCGCCGCCCGGGCCGGCGACCCGGCCGCGCCCGACCTGCGTACCGTCTGGCTCGTCGCCGCGATCGCCGCGGCCACGGCGCTGGTCACCGCATCGCTCTGATTCGTCCCGCGCGCGGGTGTGACACCCTTCTGGGGCCGCTTCCCGGAGATCGCCGAGGGCTTCGTCCTCCTGACCCTGGTGCCGCTGGCCCTCGCGGTCTTCGACGTGTACGCCGGGGCCAGAGCGATGACGAGCTGACGGCCCCGCCGCCCGGAGGCGAAGCGCGCTCAAGCCGACTGGTACCCTGTTTGACGACCGTCTGTCTGCGCCCTGGTCCCCGGGACCGGAACCCGCGCCCGACGGCTCATCCCCGCCTCCCGAGTCACGGAAGCTCCCCTGAGATGTAGACCAGGGGCACTCGGAGGCACTCGAAGACATCACGAGGAGTACGCGTGTCGCTCGACACTGCTACGAAGAAGCAGATCATCACCGAGTTCGGCCAGAAGGAGGGCGACACCGGCTCCCCCGAGGTCCAGGTCGCCATGCTCTCGCGCCGCATCTCGGACCTGACCGAGCACCTCAAGACGCACAAGCACGACCACCACTCCCGTCGTGGTCTGCTGATCCTGGTCGGCCAGCGTCGCCGCCTGCTGCAGTACCTGGCCAAGAAGGACATCCAGCGCTTCCGCGCCCTGGTCGAGCGCCTCGGCATCCGCCGCGGTGCGGCGGGCGCCAAGTAAGACGCCGTGGAGGGAGCGGTTCCCACTCGAAGCACTCGAAGGGGGCCGCTCCCTTTGCCGTACGTGCGCTGCCGTACGTGCGCGGTGCCACCGACGCTTTGTAGTGTGGGTGATGAAAGCACGTCCCCGCGGGTAGGGATCATGGAAGATCCACCGGCCCCCGGGACATCGAGCACAACCCCATGAGGGAGAGGCGCACCTCGCCGCCGCCGGTCCTCGGTAGTGGCCCCCGGGAGACATCCCCGGGTGCTTCGATCGAAGACCGGCCCGCACCCACGGCGCGCTTCTCCACCCAGTCCCGGTCCACGAAGGACCCACGGGACGCCGCCTCCGGACCACACGGGCCCGGACGGCGAGAAGACGAAACGTAGACACGTAGGAGAACAGTGGAGAACGAGACCCACTACGCCGAGGCCGTCATCGACAATGGCACCTTCGGCACCCGCACCATCCGCTTCGAGACGGGCCGTCTGGCCCGTCAGGCCGCCGGCTCCGCCGTGGCCTACCTGGACGACGACACGATGGTCCTCTCGGCCACCACCGCGTCCAAGAAGCCCAAGGACCAGCTCGACTTCTTCCCCCTCACGGTGGACGTCGAGGAGCGCATGTACTCGGCCGGCAAGATCCCCGGCTCCTTCTTCCGCCGCGAGGGCCGCCCCTCCGAGGACGCGATCCTCACCTGCCGCCTGATCGACCGCCCGCTGCGCCCTTCCTTCAAGAAGGGCCTGCGCAACGAGATCCAGGTCGTCGAGACGATCATGGCTCTCAACCCCGACCACCTGTACGACGTGGTCGCGATCAACGCCGCCTCCTGCTCCACGCAGCTGGCCGGCCTGCCCTTCTCGGGCCCGATCGGCGCCACGCGCGTGGCGCTCATCAAGGGCCAGTGGGTCGCCTTCCCGACGCACACCGAGCTTGAGGACGCCGTCTTCGACATGGTCGTCGCCGGTCGCGTCCTGGAGGACGGCGACGTCGCGATCATGATGGTCGAGGCCGAGGCCACCGAGAAGACCATCGAGCTCGTCAAGGGCGGCGCCGAGGCGCCCACCGAGGAGGTCGTGGCCGCCGGTCTCGAGGCCTCCAAGCCCTTCATCAAGCTCCTGTGCAAGGCCCAGTCGGACATCGCCGCCAAGGCCGCCAAGCCCGTCGGCGAGTTCCCGATCTTCCTCGACTACGAGGACGACGTCCTGGAGGCCCTGACCGCCGCGGTCAAGACCGAGCTGGCCCAGGCGCTCACCATCGCCGGCAAGCAGGAGCGCGAGGCCGAGCTGGACCGCGTCAAGGCGCTGGCCGGCGAGAAGCTGCTCCCGAAGTTCGAGGGCCGCGAGAAGGAGATCTCCGCCGCGTACCGCTCGCTGACCAAGTCCCTGGTCCGTGAGCGCGTCATCAAGGAGAAGAAGCGGATCGACGGTCGCGGTGTCACCGACATCCGCACCCTCGCCGCCGAGGTCGAGGCCATCCCGCGCGTGCACGGCTCGGCGCTGTTCGAGCGCGGCGAGACCCAGATCCTGGGTGTCACCACGCTGAACATGCTCCGCATGGAGCAGCAGCTCGACACGCTGTCCCCGGTGACGCGCAAGCGCTACATGCACAACTACAACTTCCCGCCGTACTCCACCGGCGAGACCGGCCGCGTCGGCTCCCCCAAGCGCCGCGAGATCGGCCACGGCGCGCTCGCCGAGCGCGCGATCGTGCCGGTGCTGCCGACGCGCGAGGAGTTCCCCTACGCGATCCGTCAGGTGTCCGAGGCCCTCGGCTCCAACGGCTCGACGTCCATGGGCTCCGTCTGCGCCTCCACCATGTCGCTGCTGAACGCCGGTGTGCCGCTGAAGGCCGCCGTCGCCGGTATCGCCATGGGCCTGATCTCCCAGGAGATCGACGGCGAGACGCACTACGTCACCCTCACCGACATTCTCGGTGCGGAGGACGCCTTCGGCGACATGGACTTCAAGGTCGCCGGCACGAAGCAGTTCGTGACCGCGCTCCAGCTCGACACCAAGCTCGACGGCATCCCCGCCTCGGTCCTGGCCGCCGCGCTGAAGCAGGCCCGTGACGCGCGTCTGCACATCCTGGACGTCATGAACGAGGCCATCGACGTCCCGGACGAGATGTCCCCCAACGCCCCGCGGATCATCACCGTCAAGATCCCCGTGGACAAGATCGGTGAGGTCATCGGCCCCAAGGGCAAGATGATCAACCAGATCCAGGAGGACACCGGCGCCGACATCACGATCGAGGACGACGGCACCATCTACATCGGTGCCGCCCAGGGCTCGCAGGCCGAGGCCGCCCGCGCCACGATCAACGGCATCGCCAACCCGACCATGCCGGAGGTCGGCGAGCGCTACCTGGGCACCGTCGTGAAGACGACGACCTTCGGCGCGTTCATCTCGCTCATGCCGGGCAAGGACGGTCTGCTGCACATCTCGCAGATCCGCAAGCTCGCCGGCGGCAAGCGCGTGGAGAACGTCGAGGACGTCGTCGGCGTGGGCCAGAAGGTCCAGGTCGAGATCGCCGAGATCGACTCCCGCGGCAAGCTCTCCCTCATCCCCGTCATCGACGGCGAAGAGGGCGACGAGCAGGCCGCCGACCAGAAGGACGACACCGACAAGTGACGTCGCGTAGCACCACGACGACGGCCCGCACCTCCTCGGAGGCGCGGGCCGTCGCCCGTACCCAAACCCTCATCAAGGGCGAGCACGGCATCGGCACCGTCCGTAGGACGACCCTCCCCGGAGGCCTGCGCGTCGTCACCGAGACCCTGCCCTCCGTCCGCTCCGCCACCTTCGGCATCTGGGCGAACGTCGGCTCACGCGACGAGACCCCGTCGCTGAACGGCGCCACGCACTACCTGGAGCACCTGCTCTTCAAGGGCACCAAGAAGCGCAGCGCCCTGGACATCTCCTCCGCGCTCGACGCGGTCGGCGGCGAGATGAACGCCTTCACGGCGAAGGAGTACACGTGCTACTACGCGCGCGTGCTCGACACGGACCTGCCGCTGGCCATCGACGTCGTCTGCGACATGCTGACGGGCTCCCTGATCCGCCAGGAGGACGTGGACGCCGAGCGCGGCGTCATCCTCGAAGAGATCGCGATGACCGAGGACGACCCGGGCGACTGCGTGCACGACCTGTTCGCGCACACGATGCTCGGCGACACCCCCCTCGGCCGCCCGGTCCTCGGCACCGAGGAGACCATCAACGCCCTCGACGCCGACCGCATCCGCCGCTTCTACAAGAAGCACTACGACCCCACGCACCTGGTGGTCGCCGCCGCGGGCAACATCGACCACAACAAGGTCGTACGCCAGGTCCGCGCCGCCTTCGAGAAGGCCGGCGCCCTCGGGCGCACCGACGCCACCCCCCTGCCCCCGCGCCAGGGCTCCCGCGCCCTGCGCACCTCGGGCCGCGTCGAGCTCATCAACCGCAAGACCGAGCAGGCCCACGTCATCCTCGGCATGCCGGGCCTGGCCCGCACCGACGAGCGCCGCTGGGCCCTTGGCGTCCTGAACACCGCGCTCGGCGGCGGCATGTCCTCCCGCCTCTTCCAGGAGGTGCGGGAGAAGCGGGGCCTGGCCTACAGCGTGTACTCGTACACCTCCGGCTTCGCGGACACCGGCCTCTTCGGCGTGTACGCGGGCTGCCGCCCGAGCCAGGTGCACGACGTGCTGAAGATCTGCCGCGACGAGCTGGACCAGGTCGCGCAGCACGGCCTGTCGGACGACGAGATCGGCCGCGCCATCGGCCAGCTCGCGGGCTCCACCGTCCTCGGCCTGGAGGACACCGGCGCCCTGATGAACCGCATCGGCAAGAGCGAGCTGTGCTGGGGCGAGCACATGTCGGTCGACGAGATGCTGGCCAAGATCTCCGCGGTCACCCCCGACGAGGTGCGCGAAGTGGCCCGCGACGTCCTCGGCCGCCGCCCGTCCCTCGCGGCCATCGGCCCGCTCAAGGACAAGCAGGCGGCCCGCCTCCACGACGTGGTCGCCTGACACGCAAGGCTCAACGCCCCAGGGCTCGACGTAAGGAATGAAGGACATGAGCAAGCTGCGCGTGGCGGTCATCGGCGCCAGGGGCCGCATCGGCTCCGAGGCCGTCAAGGCCGTCGAGGCCGCCGACGACATGGAACTGGTCGCGGCGCTCGGCCGGGGGGATGCGCTGGAGACCCTCACGGAATCCGGCGTCCAGGTCGCGGTCGAACTGACCCACCCCGACTCGGTGATGGGCAACCTCGATTTCTGCGTACGCCACGGCATCCACGCCGTGGTCGGCACGACGGGCTGGACCGACGAGCGCCTCGCGCACCTGCGTACGTCGCTGGCGGCGTCACCGGAGACGGGCGTGCTCATCGCCCCGAACTTCTCCATCGGCGCCGTCCTGACGATGAGGTTCGCACAGCTCGCGGCGCCCTACTTCGAGTCCGTCGAGGTCATCGAGCTGCACCACCCGAACAAGGCGGACGCCCCCAGCGGCACCGCCACCCGCACCGCCCAGCTCATCGCCGAGGCCCGCCGCCGGGCCGGCAGCCCGGCCCAGCCCGACGCCACGTCGACGGCGCTGGACGGCGCCCGCGGCGCGGACGTCGACGGCGTACCGGTGCACTCCGTGCGCCTGCGCGGGCTCCTCGCGCACCAGGAGGTCCTGCTGGGCGGCGAGGGGGAGACCCTGACCGTCCGCCACGACTCGCTGCACCACAGCAGCTTCATGCCGGGCATCCTGCTCGGCGCGCGCCGGGTGGTGAGCACTCCTGGCCTGACCTTCGGCCTGGAACACTTCCTGGACCTCGGCTGACCGGGAAGCGGACCCCATGCGAGCGAAGATCACCTATGCCGTCACGGCAGCCGTCCTCGTCGTCTACTTCGTCCTGGTCGGCAGCCGTGGCGTGCTCCTGATCCAGCACGGCACCGTGCTCACCGTCACCTTCGGTGTCGCGGTGCTGATCCTGCCGTTCATCGGCATCTGGTTCCTCTGGAAGAACACCCAGTTCGTCCAGCGCGCCAACCGGCTCGCCGCCGAACTGGAGGCCGAGGGCGGACTGCCCGTCGACGAGTTGCGGCGCACCCCGGGCGGCCGCATCGACCGCGACTCGGCCGACGAGGTCTTCGCCCGCCGCAAGGCGGAGACGGAGGACGCGCCGGACGACTGGCGCTGCTGGTTCCGCCTCGCCGTCGCCTACCACGACGCGCGGGACACCCCCCGCGCGCGCAAGGCCATGCAGCGGGCGATCGCCCTGCACGCGGGCAAGCCGGTCAACGTCTGATCAGGCCGTGGGCCGGTACTCCTCGGCCCACCCCTCGATGGAGTCGGCGGCCTGGTTGAAGGCCTCGTGCCGGGCCAGGAAGTCGGCGTTGCGGTCGGTCATCAGCAGTTGCCCGTCGACTGCCTCACCACGGCGTACGAGGATGAGGGCCTGCCCCTGCACCGTGCGGGGCAGCCCCATCCACCGCACGGGCTGCTGAGCGGTCCGCACGGCGGAGATCTGCTCCCACGGCACGGTCCGCGTGCGCAGGAAGCCGACCCGGCGCACCCCGCGCGCGCTCACCCAGGTGCCCACGCGCAGCAGGCGCAGGGAACCGACGATGACGGCCACGGCCAGTCCCGCGCAGATCGCGCCCCCCGTGAGCGAGTCCGCGAAGGCGACGATCACGGCGGCGAAGAGCAGATACGAGGCGAGCAGCAGTGAGAGCGCGGCGGCGCCGACCCGCCAGGGGCCGGGGCGGTAGGGGCGGCGCCACTGATCACGGTCGTCGAAGGGCAGCGGTTCGTCGTCCGCCGCGTCGTCGACAGTGCGGTCCGCGGTCAGGAAAGGCAGGGGCACGGGCTGATCCTCACTCAATCCGCACATGGGCTGTGCCCGGTGAGGCTATCGAGCCGTGCCCCCCGCTACCACCCACGGGGGGCCATGGGGGTGCCTCCCACGCCATCAGAGCAGTGGGGGCGGGTCAGCCGCCGCCCGGCCGGCGACCCTGGCAGGTCAGCGGCCGTTCGAGGCCTCGGACTGCTGCGTCTTGGCGGGCGACTGGTCCGCCGACATGGCGGGCATCCCGAAGAGCAGGGAACCCACGAGACCGGCCACCACGGTCAGGCCTATGAGCGTGCGGCCCATGATCTGACCGGCCGACGCGCGCTCTCGGGGCGGGGGAGTGACGTTGCTGCGGAACTTGTCGGCTTCGGCGATGAAGGCGAACGGGACGGGCTCTCGCCGACGGAACATGGGGCGCGCTTCTCCTCACGGGTATCGAACTTTCTCTCTCATCCGGACAGACGCTCGAATCGCCCAAAAGGTGCCCTGTTTCGGCAAATTAGTCGAAGAATGTCGTGGCGGGTCACCGAACGGCCGATTGTCGGTGCCGGGCCATAGAGTGGGCGCCGCCCGAGTGATGCACATGGAAGGACCCCCGCCTGTGAGCGAGACCCCCACCGAAGACCTCAAGCCCAGCTTCCGCAGCGAGGTCACCGTCGAGCTGGTGAAGCACGCCGCCACCGACTCCGACGTCCTGTGGGCCGCCCGTGTCTCCACGGCGGGCGAGCAGTCGCTGGACGAGCTCCAGAAGGACCCGGAGCGCTCCAAGGGGCTGATCAACTACCTGATGCGGGACCGCCACGGCAGCCCCTTCGAGCACAACTCGATGACGTTCTTCATCAGCGCCCCCATCTTCGTCTTCCGCGAGTTCATGCGACACCGCGTGGGCTGGTCGTACAACGAGGAATCGGGGCGCTACAGGGAGCTGGAGCCCGTCTTCTACGTGCCCGACGAGTCCCGCAAGCTGGTCCAGGAGGGCCGCCCCGGGAAGTACGTCTTCGTGGAGGGCACCCAGGCCCAGCAGGAGCTGACCGGCCGCGTCATGGAGGACTCCTACCGCCAGGCGTACGAGGCGTACCAGGAGATGCTCGCCGCCGGCGTCGCCCGCGAGGTCGCCCGTGCCGTGCTCCCCGTCGGCCTCTACTCCTCGATGTACGCGACGTGCAACGCCCGTTCGCTGATGCACTTCCTCGGCCTGCGCACCCAGCACGAGCTGGCCAAGGTCCCGTCCTTCCCGCAGCGGGAGATCGAGATGGTCGGCGAGAAGATGGAAAAGTACTGGGCGGAACTGATGCCTCTCACCCATGCGGCCTTCAACAAGAACGGACGCGTGGCGCCGTAAGGCACTGATGTACGGATGCGCGGAGCGAAGTGTCCGTATTGCGGCACTTCGTGAAGTTCATCTAGCCTGATCAAACGGACCCGGCACTGCTTGAACCCCCGAGCAGGCAGTGCCGGGCTCCGCACTTGTCAGGTCCGCTCACGTCCCCCGAGGGGGGACCCCGTGCTGAGCAGCGAGTAGCGTGTTACCCATGGCTCCGACCTCCACTCCGCAGACCCCCTTCGGGAGGGTCCTCACCGCCATGGTCACGCCCTTCAAGGCGGACGGCGCACTCGACCTCGACGGCGCGCAGCGGCTCGCCGCCCACCTGGTGGACGCAGGCAATGACGGCCTGATCATCAACGGCACCACCGGCGAGTCCCCGACTGTCAGTGACGCGGAGAAAAACGAGCTCGTACGGGCCGTACTGGACGCCGTCGGAGACCGCGCCCACGTCGTCGCGGGCGTCGGCACGAACGACACCCGGCACAGCATCGAGCTCGCCCACGCCGCCGAGCAGGCCGGCGCCCACGGCCTCCTGACCGTCACGCCGTACTACAACAAGCCCCCGCAAGAGGGACTGCTGCGGCACTTCACGGCGATCGCCGACAGTACCGAGCTGCCGGTCATGCTCTACGACATCCCGGGCCGCAGCGGCGTACCGATCAACACCGAGACCATCGTCCGCCTCGGGGAGCACCCCCGGATCGTCGCCAACAAGGACGCCAAGGGCGACCTCGGCCGCGCGAGCTGGGCCATCGCCCGCTCCGACCTGGCCTGGTACTCCGGCGACGACATGCTGAACCTCCCGCTGCTGTCGGTCGGCGCGTGCGGCTTCGTCTCCGTCGTGGGCCACGTCGTCACCCCCGAGCTGCGCGCGATGCTGGAGGCGTACCTCTCGGGCGACGTCCAGAAGGCCACGGAGATCCACCAGAAGCTGCTGCCGGTCTTCACGGGCATGTTCCGTACGCAGGGTGTCATCACGACCAAGGCGGCGCTCGCCCTACAGGGCCGCCCCGCCGGCCCGCTGCGCCTGCCGATGGTGGAGCTGACGGCCGAGGAGACGGCACAACTCAAGATCGACCTCGCCGCGGGCGGGGTACAGCTGTAACCACGGACTTCACAACTGAATACGTTCCACCCAACAACAACTGCTACTGCACGAACGTCATACGCGCCACGTGCCCCGGAGGTACGTGGCGCGCGTGGTGAGGAGAGTCTTTTGAGTCATCCGCATCCTGAACTCGGCGCCCCGCCCAAGCTCCCGAAGGGCGGCCTGCGGGTCACCCCGCTCGGCGGCCTCGGCGAGATCGGCCGCAACATGACCGTATTCGAGTACAACGGTCGTCTTCTGATCGTCGACTGCGGAGTGCTCTTCCCCGAGGAGGAGCAGCCCGGCATCGACCTGATCCTGCCGGACTTCACGTCCATCAGGGACCGCCTCGACGACATCGAGGGCATCGTCCTCACGCATGGTCACGAGGACCACATCGGCGGTGTCCCCTATCTCCTGCGCGAGAAGCCGGACATCCCGCTGATCGGCTCCAAGCTGACCCTCGCGCTGATCGAGGCGAAGCTCCAGGAGCACCGCATCCGTCCGTACACGCTCGAGGTCGTCGAGGGCGACCGCGAGCACCTGGGCCCGTTCGACTGCGAGTTCATCGCGGTCAACCACTCCATCCCGGACGCCCTGGCCGTCGCCATCCGCACCCCCGCGGGTCTGGTCGTCGCCACCGGTGACTTCAAGATGGACCAGCTGCCGATGGACGGCCGCCTGACCGACCTGCACGCGTTCGCACGGCTGAGCGAGGAGGGCATCGATCTCCTCCTCTCCGACTCCACGAACGCCGAGGTGCCGGGCTTCGTCCCGCCGGAGCGCGATATCTCGGGCGTGATCCGCGGCGTCTTCGCCGGCGCCCAGAAGCGCATCATCGTGGCGAGCTTCGCCAGCCATGTGCACCGCATCCAGCAGATCCTGGACGCCGCGCACGAGTACGGCCGAAGAGTCGCCTTCGTCGGCCGCTCGATGGTCCGCAACATGGGCATCGCCCGCGACCTGGGCTACCTGCGCGTCCCGCCGGGCCTCGTGGTGGACGTCAAGACGCTCGACGACCTGCCCGACAGCCAGGTCGTCCTGGTCTGCACCGGTTCGCAGGGCGAGCCGATGGCCGCGCTCTCCCGCATGGCCAACCGCGACCACCAGATCCGCATCGTCCAGGGCGACACGGTGATCCTGGCGTCGTCGCTCATCCCCGGCAACGAGAACGCGGTCTACCGCGTGATCAACGGCCTGACCCGCTGGGGAGCCAACGTCATCCACAAGGGCAATGCGAAGGTGCACGTCTCCGGCCACGCCTCGGCCGGCGAGCTGCTGTACTTCTACAACATCTGCAAGCCCAAGAACCTGATGCCGGTCCACGGCGAATGGCGCCACCTGCGTGCCAACGCCGAGCTCGGCGCCCTCACCGGCGTCCCGCACGACCGCATCGTGATCGCCGAGGACGGCGTCGTCGTGGACCTCGTCGAGGGCAAGGCGAAGATCGTCGGCAAGGTCCAGGCCGGATACGTGTACGTCGACGGCCTCTCCGTCGGCGATGTCGGTGAGCCCGCGCTGAAGGACCGCAAGATCCTCGGCGACGAGGGCATCATCTCGGTCTTCGTGGTGGTGGACTCCAGCACCGGCAAGATCACCGGCGGCCCGCACATCCAGGCCCGCGGCTCGGGCATCGACGACGGGGTCTTCACCTCCGTCATCCCGAAGGTCCAGGAGGTCCTGGAGAAGTCGGCCCAGGACGGCGTCGTCGAGCCCCACCAGCTGCAGCAGCTCATCCGCCGCACGCTGGGCAAGTGGGTGTCGGACAACTACCGCCGACGCCCGATGATCCTGCCCGTGGTCGTCGAGGTCTGACCCTCCTGACCGTGTGCTCTCCGGAGCGGGGCGCCTCGATTTGCATCGGGGCGCCCCGCTCCGTTAGGTTTACGGCTCCGCCCAACCGGGAAGCACCGCGCACCTGTGTGCGAGGAGCTGCTCCGACCGGGGCGGGAAATCCGACTCAGAACTTCTGATAAAGTCGGAGCCGCCGGAAAGGGAAACGCGAAAGCCGAAAGGCTGGAGCGGGAACCGGAAAGGCACCGAGGAAATCGGACACGAAAGAGTCTGATAGAGTCGGAAACGCAAGAACAAAAGAAACACCGAAGGGAAGCGCCCGGAGG
>NZ_JBVIJT010000014.1:0-199826 GCF_055581265.1 Streptomyces sp. NPDC031466 | reverse complement strand
AAACGACACGACACACCAACAACAGCCACCGCGTCATCCCGCACCAAACCAGCATCCGACAACACGATCGACGGCCCCCGCTCGGTCGAAAAAAGCGTCACACCAAATCCATCACCGACAGTCAAGGATGGACGGAATGACGAATGAAAACTGGGTCAAAGGAAGTTCGGACCACACCCCCAAGATCGGCGAGCGCACCCCCGGCCATCCTCATCGAAAGTGATCACGCTCGGCACCCCACACCCCTGTGAGGTCAGTCACAGGCCTCCGTTGGAGGGGTTTACGCCCAGGTCAGGCCATGGATGGGGCCCACGCAGGTCGGCGCGGGAGGGTCTGTGACGGTGCCCCGTCGCGCAGCGGGACGGGGCCCCGGGACCGCAGGCGGGCGAGCCTCGAGACACGTCGACGACGGCGCGCGCACGACCCCGTGCGCGCCGGTGACCCCCGTGGACAAATCGGGCGGCGGCGTCGACGGAAACACCCCGCGCCGGAACGTGCCCGTTCAAGGGAATTCGCCCCGCTCACACCCCGAACGCCCCGCAGGATAAAAGCGGCCGCGCGCGATGTCACCGCACTCCATCGAGCCCGATTCCATCGAAGCAGGACACGCCTTTCCTGTCCCGCCAGACGGTAGTGTGGCGCTCGGACTTGATCAAGGCTTGACATGGCCAATTTCGTAGATCATCCTGTCGCAAAGCAGTAGTCGGGCTACCGGTCCACGATGCATCGCACGTCACAAAATCGAACCGGTGTGACCGGGCCACGGGGGTGGGACCGTCTGTCGCATTGCGGCCGACGGCCGTTTGCGGAGCCCGCACGCCTTTCCGGGCTCCATCGCGCCTCCGGTGGTGTTTCCGAGTCGACCTCCGTACCAGCATCTCCCGGTACGGGTCGCCTGATCCGGGAGAAGATGGCAGAAGTGAGCGAATCAATGGGTTCGATTTTGGCTACCGGGGACGAGGTCACATCGCCCGAAGAATTCCGGTCATGGTTCGCCGATCGCCAGCGGTCGAATCGGCTGACGGTGGACCGCATTCCATTCGACGGGCTGGCCGGATGGGAATTCGACGACGGCACGGGGAATCTACGGCATACCAGCGGGCGTTTCTTCTCGGTCGAGGGACTCCAGGTACGGACGGACCACGCTTGGTTCGGCAGCTGGACCCAGCCCATCATCGTCCAGCCGGAAGTCGGAATTCTAGGGCTGCTGGTCAAGAAGTTCAACGGCGTGCTGCACGTTTTGATCCAGGCCAAGCACGAGCCGGGCAATATAAGCGGCCTCCAGCTCTCCCCGACAGTTCAGGCGACCCGTAGCAACTACACCCGGGTCCACCGGGGCAGCGGCGTCAAGTATCTGGAGTACTTCACCTCGCGCCGGCGCGGCCGGATCCTCGTCGATGTGCTGCAATCCGAGCAGGGTTCCTGGTTCCTGCACAAGCGGAACCGCAACATGGTGGTCGAGGCCCTGGACGATGTGCCGTTGGACGACGACTTCTGCTGGCTCAGCCTCGCCCAACTGCGGGAGCTCCTGCTCACTCCGCACATGGTGAACATGGACACGCGTACGGTGCTGTCCTGCTTCCCGTCGGACGTGTCGCCCCCCGCGGACGGACTGCCGGCGCCGGTGGACCCGTTCGCCACCGCCGTCACACAGTCCCTGGCCGATGCCTCCGCCGCGCTGCACGACATGCGCGAGGTCCTCAGCTGGCTGACCGACGTCCGGTCCCAGAGGGAACTGGTACAGCAGCGCGTCCCCTTGAAAGAGACCGAACGCAGCGGCTGGCGGCGTGGCGACGACTCCATAGCCCACGAGCACGGCGACTTCTTCCGTGTCATCGGGGTGAGTGTGCAGGCCAGCAGCCGCGAGGTCTCGTCGTGGACCCAGCCGCTGCTGGCCCCCACCGGTCCCGGCCTCGCCGCCTTCGTCACCAAACGGATCAACGGCGTGCTGCACGTCCTGATCCAGGCCCGCACCGAGGCCGGTTCCCTCAACGGACCCGAGATGGCGCCGACCGTGCAGTGCCGGCCGTCCAACTACCAGTCGGTCCCCCACGAGCACCGGCCGGCGTACCTGGACTACGTACTGTCGGCCGAACCGGGGCGCATTCGGTACGACACCCCGCAGTCCGAGGAGGGAGGCCGCTTTCACCACGCCGAGAACCGCTACGTCGTGGTGGAGGCCGGGGAGGACTTCCCGGTCGAGGTGGACCAGGACTTCCGCTGGCTCACCCTGCACCAGCTCCTCGCCCTGCTGCCCCACAGCAACTACCTCAACGTAGAGGCCCGCAGCCTCGTCGCCTGTATTCAGGCGCTGCGCTGAGCACGGCCCGAAGGGAAACCGCATGTCCTCGTCCCGCCTACGATTCGGAGTGCTCGGCGCGGCCGACATCGCCCTGCGCCGCACCATCCCGGCGCTGATCGCCGACCCGGACATCGACGTGACCGCGATAGCCAGCCGGGACGCGGCCAAGGCCGCCCGGTTCGCCGAACGGTTCGGGTGCAAGGCGGTCACCGGCTACGACGCGCTGCTGAGCCGCGACGACATCGACGCGGTGTACATCCCGGTGCCGGTGATGCTGCACACGGAATGGGTGGAGGCCGCGTTGCTGCGGGGCAAACACGTCCTGGTGGAGAAGCCCCTGGCCGCCACCCGTTCGCGCACCGAGGAGCTGATCGACCTCGCCCGGTCCCGCGGCCTGGTCCTGATGGAGAACTTCACGTCGCTGCACCACGCGCAGCACGCCGCCGTCATGAAGCAGCTGGGTGAGGGCGCGATCGGAGAACTACGCTCCCTCTCCGCGGCCTTCACCATCCCTCCCAAGGCGGAGGGCGACATCCGATACCAGCCTGACGTCGGCGGCGGCGCTCTGCTCGACATCGGCATCTATCCTCTGCGGGCCGCACTGCACATCCTCGGCCCCGAACTCGAGGTCATCGGCGCGGTGTTGCGCCACGAGCGGCGCCGCGACGTGGTGCTCTCCGGCCATGTGCTGCTCGCCACGCCACAGGGCGTGGTGGCAGATCTGGCCTTCGGCATGGAGCACGCCTACCGCGCGGAGTACACCCTCTTCGGCACCGCCGGCCGTCTCCGTCTCGACCGGGCTTTCACTCCGCCGGAGACCCACCTGCCGCGGCTGGAGATCGCCCGTCAGGACACCTTCGAGGTGCTCACCCTGCCGGCAGACGCGCAGTTCGCCAACCTGGTGCGGGAGTTCGCCCTCTCCGCGAGGCGGGACCCCGGCCGACTCGCGCGGCACCACGCGGACGCCGTCCTCCAGGCCGACCTCGTCGAGCGGGTCATGGACGCGGCACGCGTCTGCCCCTGCTGATCCCACACCACCAGTCCATGCGGGACCTCCGCAAGGACACCGACCGGGTCGCGGTCGTTCCGGCGTACGACTCGGCCAGGTCCCACCAGGCGGGCCGGGCCGACGGCCGGCCGCAGGGCGCCGTTCTTCCCGCTCGGCTGGTGTTCGGGCCGCACACCCCGACCGATCGGACAGCGATCCTCGAATAGGTGGTCAAGGGTGTGACTGCCGGGGCCCTCTCGCTGGAGACCGGCGTCCGCATGCTGCAAGACGCCGGATACCCCATCGAAGACGCACACGAAGAAGCCACTCGCATCTCGCCGGGCAGGGGCTGAGCGTTCCGGTGGTCGTGGCGGACGCCGGCTATGGCCGCAGTGTCTGCTTCCGGCTCGCGCTGGAGGAACGCGGCTGCTCGTGTGTCATGGCCGTCGGGCCGTCGGAGGCGTCTCGGGCCGGCCGGGGTCGGTGGCGGTCAGGACCAGGATGGCCTGGTCGTCGTCGATGTCCTGGCCGCCGGTGAAGGCGTGCACGGTCCGGGTGACGGCATCGATCAGGTGCTGGGCCGCGGGCCGGGCCGGTGCGCCGGCCACGGCCTCGGCGAGGCGCTCCTCGCCGAACAGTTCGTCGCCGCGGCAGCGTGCTTCGGTGATGCCGTCGGTGTAGAGCACCAGGCTCTCGTGGGGGCGCAGCCGCAGGTGGCGGGGCGTGAGGTGGGTGTGGGGGCCGACGCCGAGCAAGAGGCCGGGCGTGTCAACGGGGTGGACGGCGCGGTCGGCGTCCACTTGCAGGGGGAAGGTGTGGCCGGCGCGGACGAGTTCGACGTCCAGGCCCGCGGGGGTGGGGGTGAGCTGGCCGTAGACAAGGGTGACGAAGCCGGTGCCGTGCCCGGCGGGCCGGTTGACCAGGGCGCGGTTGACGGCCTCGACGACGGCCTTGGGCCCGGGCAGGAGCGGCGCGACGGCGCGGGCGGTGTGGCGGACCAGCGCGGTGGTCGTGGCGGCGATGGCGCCGCGCCCGCAGACGTCGCCGAGCAGGAACGCCCAGCGGCCGTCGTCCAGGGGGAAGACGTCGTAGAAGTCGCCGCCGATGTCGAGGCCCTCGCCGGCGGGGCGGTAGTAGGTGGCCACCTCGGCGCCGGGCACCTGGGGCAGGTCGGGCAGGAGGAGGCCGGCCTGCAGGTCGCGGGCGAGGGTGGCCCGGTGGGTGTACTGGCGGGCGTTGCGGGCGGCCAGGGCGGCGCGGGAGGCGAGTTCCTCGGCCAGGGCGACGGTGTGCCCGTCGAAGGTGTGCTCGCCGGTGGACAGGAGGGTCACGGCGCCGAACGCGCTGCCGCGGTCCAGGAGAGGGACGCACAGGTAGCCGGTGACACCCAGGTCGTGCCAGGGCCCGGGGCCGGTGGGCGTGCGACGGGCGATTTCGCTGGCACCGGAGGCCAGGACGCGGGCAACGGCGTCGTCGGCGGCATCGTAGACGGGAATGTGCGAGGCCAGCAGGGCCTGCTCGTCCTGGGTGGGGGCGGCGGTGGCGACGCGGCGTACTCTCCCTGCCTCGATGACGTCCACGGCGCACACGGGGGCCAGGCGCGGGACGCAGGAGGCGGCCAGGCGCTGGAAGGTCTGGGCGGCGTCCAGGTCGGAGGACAGGGCGGTGCTGGCGTTCAGGAGGAAGGCGAGATCGCCGCGGGCGGCCTTCTCGCGGGCCTCGGCCCGGATGCGTGCCTGTTCGGCCTGATGGCGTTCGATCGCCAGGGCGGCGGTACCGGCGAAGACCCGGGCCAGTGCCAGGTCGGCCTCCTGCGGGGCGCGCGGGACGCGGTGGTACATCGCGAAGGTCCCCAACAGCGAGCCGTCGCGGGCCAGGATCGGGGTGGACCAGCAGGCGGCCACGCCGGCCTTGTCGGCCAGGTCGCGGAAGTCGTCCCAGAACGGGTCCGTGGCGATGTCGGGGACGATCACCGGTTTTCGGCGGTGGGCGGCGGTGCCGCACGAGCCCACCCCCTCGCCGGTGGCGATGCCGTCGATGGCCTCGTTGTAGAAGCCGGGCAGGCTCGGGGCGGCGCCGTGGCGCAGGTGGCGGCCGTCGGGGTCGGCGAGCAGGACGGAGACCAGCACCTCCTCGGGCGCAAGGTCCTCGATCGCACGCGCCATGCCCTCCAGCACCTCGGGCAGGGGTGCCTGGCGGGCAATCTGCTCCAGCAGCACCCGGTGCTCGGCCGTGAGCCGTTGCGCCTGCTTGACCTGGGTGGTCTCCACCCCGATCACGCGTACGCCCAGGACGTTGCCGCCGACGTCCACACGAGGTTCGTAGCTGAAGTCGAAGAACGCCTCGCGCGACTTCGCGCCCACGCCCAGCACCACCCGGGCCTCCCGCCGGGTGTAGAGCGCGCCGGTGCGGTAGACCCGGTCCAGAAGTGCGATGAAGCCCTGCTCGACGAGTTCCGGCATCAGCTGGGCCAGCGGCACTCCGGTACGGGTGCGCTCGGGACCGCCGATCGCCGCGAAGAAGGCCTCGTTCGCGCTTTCCAGCATGTGCGCCGGCCCGGCCAGGGAGGCGAACACGGCCGAGGAGTGCCCGAACAGCGCCCGCAGATCGTGGTCCGCGTCCGTGGGAGCGGCGGTGCGCGCTTCTGCCGTCGCGGCAGAGGGGAAGGCGTGCTGCCCCGGTACGCGCGTCATATGTTCTGCCTCTCCTTCGGCCGTGCCGGACCGTCCGGGCCGGCATCCGCGATGTCATCTCGGTCGATGTCCACGGCCAGGGCCTGCGCGACGTCGGCGTACACGCCAAAGACCTGATCCAGCCCCGTCAAGGACAGCAGACGGGCCACCGGGCCGGGCACGGCGGCCACGCGCAGCACCCGCTGCCGCGCCGCCAGATCCTGGAAGAGCCGCAGCAGAGCGCCGATGCCGGAGGAGTCGCAGAACGTCAGGTGGGTGCAGTCGGCCACGACCGGGCCCGCGGCCCGACTCCTGACCAGCTCCTGGGCACCGGCTTCCTGGAGCTGCACCACGCTTTCGAAGTCGAGCTCTCCGCGCAGCACGAACACCGCCCCCTGCGCCTCATGCGTGACCTGCACCGAGAACACCCGCGACTTCCTCCGTATGGCGCTTTCAGGGTCCGCGTCGACGCATCAGTGGACCATGATCTTTGCTGCTGGGGGGTACCCTCCTCTCGACTCCTCACACCTGTGGACCCCGGCGGCGGATCGCACGCGGTCACCCGGCTCGAAGACGCGTAGCCGGAGGTGGTCGGCCTCATGGGTCACCGGGCGATCCGGCCGCAATTCGTGCCGTTTCTGCCGGCTGACTCGGCGGCGATCACGCCGCCCCAGGAGACGCAGTGGCCCTTGGCGGCGAGGTAGACCGGGCCCGCGTACGACCGGTAGTAGCCGTCGTCATCGGCATAGTCCCTGGTGTCGTCCCGCAGGACCCAGGCGTACATGTGGACGGCCGCCCCCGGGGTCCTGCGGACGGTCACGGCGCAGTTCTTTCCCGTCGCGGAGTTGTACGTCAGGTAAGACGTCCCCGCCCTCCCGATGTTGATCTGGTTCACGACCTTGTAGCCGGCGCCGCATGCCTTGTTGTACGGGGCCGCGGGCGCGGCCGCCGCTGCCGCCCCGGCAGACGTGAACATGACGCCCCCTGCCGCCACCGCCACGGCGGCCACCGCCGCCATCCGGATGTGTCCCCTGTGCTTCATGCGCTCTCCCCGATACTGGTGTCAGCCGCACCGCCTGAAGCGCCGTCATGGCTCGTCAACGGTCCCCCGAGGGCGGTCTTGCCGGCGAAGACACAGTCGGGGCCCGCGCCAGTTGCACGTCGCCACCCCGCATCCCGGGCACCGGGACGCTCCGGCACCAGGACACACAGCGGCCCCCCGACGCCCCACCGGACGGTGGGCCTGGCACGTCTTTTCGCCAAGGCCGGGTCCGCTGACCGGCGTACTCCTCCCACCCGCGCCGCGGCGGAGCAGGTGTTCATTCGTTGCATGCGTGCGCGCTTCGAGGATCAGGCCGTGTCGCGGGCGGACGCGGAGGGCGACGCGAGGAACCCGGTGCGCCTGAACTCGTGCAGGTAGGTGTCGAGCAGCCCGGCGTCGACGGGCGGGCAGACGAGTCCGCTGTCCGCGAGTGCGGCGTCGGTGTTGCGGCGGCCGAAGGCGGGGAAGACCCCCTCGGTGTACATCTGCTCGACCGAGACCTCGCTGTCACGAGCCGGTTCGACGAACATGGCGACGTACGGGGCCATGGGGTGGTCGGGCATCCGTGCCGTCAGGTCGGCGAGCATCTCTGTCCACGCGTCGTAGGGCACGGTCCGCACCGGGTAGCCCATGGCGGTCAGGCGTTCCACGAGCAGGGGCAGACGGGCCGCGCGGGGGTTGGTGAGGTGGTACACGCGTCCGTCGGGTTCCTGGTGGGTGATGATGTGGGTGATCGCGTCGGCGGTGTAGTCCACCGGCACGAAGTCCAGCGGCAGGGCCAGGTCCGGGGCGAGGCCGGTTTCGGCGACGGTGCGGAACAGGGCGCACATCATGGTGTCGGTGTTCCACACGCCCCGGCCCACGGTGCCGGTCACCTCGTAGGGGCGGTGGACGGCCACCGGCAGGCCGCGCCGGCCGGCCTCGGCAACGAGGTTCTCCGCGACCCATTTGGTCTCGGGATAGCCCAGGGACAGGCGGTCGGCGTGGTCGAGCGGGGTGTTCTCGTCGACGTGTCCGACGCCTGCGGTGCCGAACCCGGCGATCACCGCGAGGGTGGAGACGTAGTGGAGCGGTTTGGTGGTGTGTTCGCCCGCCAGCTCCAGCACCGTGCGGGTGCCGCCCACGTTGACCGGCGCGAGCGCGCCGTAGGGGTAGGCGAAGTTGACCCGTGCGCCGCAGTGCACGATCAGGTCGGTCTCGCGGGCCAGCCGGTCCCAGTCGCCTTCGGACAGGCCGAGGTGCGGCTCGGCCAGCTCTCCGGGTACGGGGACGACACGCTCCAGCAGCGGTTCGGGGTCGAGCCCGTAGCGCCGCATCCTGGCGGCCAGCCGCGCGAGGGCCTGCGGTGGGTCGTCGGCGCGAATCAGACAGTGCACGCGCTCCACGCCTTCCCGCAACAGCCGGTCCACGAGGTAGCTCCCCAGGAACCCGGTCGAGCCGGTCAGCAGAACCTGCCGAGGCGCCCGCGGAGCGGCCGTCGCGGGCGCGGTGTACCGCAGGTCCGCATCTAGTCGGCTCTCGGCCGCGAAGTCGATGTCCGCGCCGGCGGACTCCTCGTGCCCGTCGAGCAGGTCCCGCACCGTCGCGGCGAAGTCCCGCAGGGACGGGTCGGCGACCAGGCTGCGGATCATCGCACGCCCGAACCCGGCCGGTACCTTCAGCCGTTCGCGTACCGCGGCGGTGACCTGAGTGGCCCGCAGCGATGTACCGCCGAGAGCGAAGAAGCGCATGTCGCGGGCGACCGTGTCCTCGTGGAGGACATCGCGCCACACATCGGCGAGGATCTCCTCCACCTCTCCCCGGGGCGCTTCGGCACGGGCCGCCGACGTGGCGGGCGTGGCCAGGGCGGACAGCGACCTGCGGTCGACCTTGCCGCTTGAGGTGAGGGGGAGCGCGTCCACCAGGGCGATCCGCGTCGGCACCATGTAGCTGGGCAGCCGGTCGCGTACGTGCTCATGCAGGCGAGCCACGAGGGTTTTGTGCTCACGTCCACCCTGCGCCACGACAGCGGCCACCAGCCGCTGCCCCGCCCCCTCTCCGACGACGTCGACCGCCGTCTGACGCACGTGCGGATGGGCCGACAGCACCGACTCGACCTCGTCCAGCTCGACGCGGTAGCCGCGGATCTTGACCTGGCGGTCGCGCCGCCCGAGGAACTCGAGCGCCCCGTCCTCGCGCCACCGTGCCATGTCGCCGGTGCGGTAGAGCCGTCCGCGTATCCCCTCGGGACTCCACCGGTCTTCGACGAAGCGTTCCGCCGTCCTGCGCGGGTCGCCCAGGTAACCCAGCGCCACCCCGTCGCCGCCGACCCACAGCTCGCCCGTCTCGCCGGGGGCGGCGACCGCGCCGTCCTCGCGCACCACGTAGGCGGTCGAGCCCGCGACCGGCACCCCGATGGGCACGTTCTCGGCCTGCGGTGCCAGGTGGTCCACCCGGCACACGGTGGACAGGGAGGAGTTCTCGGTGGGCCCGTAGCCGTTGAGGAAGGCACCCGGCCGGCCCTCCGCGAGCACGGCGCGTACCGCGCGGGGGCTGAGCACGTCGCCGCCCGCGACGAGGAGACGCAACCCGGCGAAGAGGTGCGGTGCGAGGTGGACGTGCTGGTGGAAGAGGCCCGCGCTCAGCCACATCACGCTGACGTGCCGGCCGCGCACCACGTTCTCCAGTGCCTTGGAGTCCAGCAGGTCCGAGTCCTGGGTGAGGAGGAGGCAGGCGCCGTTCAGCAGGGTGGCGAAGATCTCGAAGCAGGACACGTCGAAGGTCAGGTCGGTGGTGGCGAGAACGCGGTCGTCGGGCCGGATGCGCAGCTCCCCCGCCCCGCGGGCCAGCCTGGTCTGGCCGCGGTGGGGACACACCACGCCCTTGGGCGTGCCGGTCGATCCGGAGGTGTAGATGACGTACGCCGCCTCACCGGCGGCGCGTTCGCGCCACCACTGCGGATCAGCGTCCTCGGGAACGGTGAACAGGTCGTCGGCGCGGACGGCGGTCGTGGCGTCCGGTACCTCCACGGGCCCGTCCGCGCCGTGCACCGCCACCCGGACTCCGGCGTCCCGCAGCATCAGGGTCAACCGGTCGGCGGGCTGGTCCGGACCGACCGGGAGGTAGACCCCGCCCGCGTGCAGGACCGCGAGGATGGTGGCCACTGCCGCCGGCGACCGGCGCATGACCACCGCGACCACGTCCCCGGCACCCACTCCACGCGCCCGCAGCGCCGTCGCACCGCGCCGGACCTGCTCCGCCAGCTCGCGGTAGGTCCATGCACCGTCCGCCCATTCCACGGCCGTTGCCTCGGGCCGGGCGTCGACCTGTTCCGTGAAGAGGAGCGGGATGGTGGCCGTCCGGGGATGGCCGGTGGACACCTGGTTCCAGTTACGGGCATGCCGGGGCAGGGGGGTGGGGGTGATGTCGTTCGGCATTGCCACGCCGACTCCTCGGGTTCGTTTGGGTGGTCAGGTCGTTGTCCTGGGGCGTCACCCCGACAGGGGGCCGGCGTGGTGAGGGGGGATGGTGTGCGGGGCGGCCCGCCGGGGGCCCGCGCGGAAGCGTCAGGAGCGGAACACCGGACCGCGCACGGCGTCGCCGTGCCGACGGGAGTCTCACTCCGCCGCCCGGTTGGGCCGCTGGGCGCGGCGCCAAGGGACGCCGGTACCGGCTGTCCTACGCGGGGCTCCTCTCGGCGACGATGCTGTGGGCCGAGGCGTCCTGGCGCAGCAGGGTGACGGCGAGTTCCGCGGCCATGCGCCGGATCGCCTCCAGAGGCGGGCTCGCCTTCTCGGGGAAGTGGACGTCGATGTTGCTCTTCAGCTCCAGCACCCATCGGGCGGCGTCCTCCGGGCAGGGCAGCACCCGGTCGTCCCGGATCCGGAATCCGCCGTCCCGCAGGACCTCGGTGACGTAGCGCGGCGATTTGCGGTGGCGCAGCGCCAGATGGTCCGCGTCCGCGGGCAGATCCGGCTCACGGTCCAGGAACTCCTCG
The DNA here is from genome assembly GCF_055581265.1 of Streptomyces sp. NPDC031466. NCBI lineage: Bacteria > Bacillati > Actinomycetota > Actinomycetes > Kitasatosporales > Streptomycetaceae > Streptomyces > Streptomyces sp. NPDC031466. The sequence continues at coordinate 188,846 of NZ_JBVIJT010000014.1, read as the reverse complement.
GTGTAGAGCGTCTCGGAGACGACGAGCAGGGACCCGGGCCGCATGCGGCGGGCCAGCGCCTCGACCGCGGTTTCGTACACCTGTGGGGGGAGGTGTGTGATGACTCCCCGGGCGACCACGAGGTCGTAGGGCTGCTCCGGGTCGGGCAGCTCGGCGATGTCGGCGGCGTCGCACAGATACAGGTGCACACGGTCCGGCCGGGGCACGTCGCGCACCAGGCCGGCGCAGTGCACGAGCTGCTGGGCGCTGATGTTCATGCCGTCCAGGCGCGGGCAGTCGGGATAGACCTGCGCGAGGTGCCTGAGCGTCGCCCCCCATCCGCACCCGATGTCCAGGATGCGTCGCGGGGTGGTGTGGCCGGGACCGTCGCCCGTGGCGAGGGCGAGTTGCCGTTCCAGGTGCCTGCGTCCCGCCTCGTCGAGGGACACGGGGCGAGGGGAGTCCGGGTGGTCGAAGACGCCCCACTGGAAGTGCAGTTGCTCGCCCAGGACCATCTGCCAGTCGCCCGGAGAGTCCTCGTAGGCCCGGACCACGTGAGCGCGGAACGGGTCGCTGTGGTGGCTCGGCAGTACCTCATACGCCGGTTCGTCATACGTCGGTTCGTCGATGCCGTTCATCGGTTGCCTCCTTGTCGGACAGGCGGTGTTGGACAGGTGACGCGGTGCCGGGGCGGCGGCCCCGGCACCGGGGTGTCACGGGCTCAGACCGTGTCGGCCGCCGCGGCCTTCCAGACGTCCAGCAGCGCGTCTGCGATGCGGTGGGCGTGGAACAGCGCTTCCTGCGGATCGTCGCCCCGGTCCAAGCCGTCCTGGGCGACGGTCAGGGCGAGTTCCGCCAGGGCGGCGTCGCCGGGGTCGTCGTAGTAGTCGAGGAACTCTCGCGGCACCGGTGCACCCGTCTCCCGCAGGCGTCGTGCGACGGCAGTGGCGCCGGAGTAGTAGACGTGCATGTCGGTGTGGGCAGCCAGGGCTGCCGCAGTCTGGCTCCCGCATGCGGCGATCCAGGACATGGCGCCGTGGAAGGAGTAGGCGCCGCTGCTCGTCGGCGGGCCCACCAGGTCGGCTTCCGTCATTTCCAGGGCCCGGGCCACTTCCCGCAACTTGGGAGTGGCCTCGTGGACGATGCGTGCCAGGGTCACCCAGAGTTCGGCGGCGGGCCGGTGCGGATACCGGGTCAGCAGGGTGCCGTACGCGACGAGTTCCACCGCGTGGGCCCGGTACTCGACCGCCACCAGACGACGCAGCGGTTCCAGGACGCCGGGCTCGGTGACGGGCGCCAGGGTGAGCGGACTGCCGGGGGCCTCGCTCGTGAGGCTCTGTCGGACGTCGTCGGCCAGGGCCTTGGCGTCCATGTGGCTTCGGGTGGTCATGTGCTTCCTTTCGGTGGTGGTCGGCGACGGATGGCCGTCGTCGGTGCGGGTGGTGAGCGGTTCAGGCGGTGGGGCCATCGGTGGCCCGCGGTGGCGGGAGGTATCCGCTCTCCCGGAGGCGGCCGAGGTAGAGGTCGATCAGCCGGGCGTCGACCGGCGGGCAGGTCAGGCCGGCGTCCGCCGACACACGGGCGGTGTTGTCGCGGCTGAGACGGGGGAATGTGCTCGTCAGATACGTCGGCTCGACGGCGGGGTCCGTGCCGGTCGCGGGCGCGGCGATCAGCGGGAGGTACGGCGTCATCGGGTGCCGGGGGTCCGCGTCGGCCGCCCGGACGACTCCGGCCGCCCATGGCCGGTATCCGACCGTGCGCACCCGGTAGTCCATGGCACGCAGACGGTCCACGAGGAGGGACAGCTGTGCCACGTCGGGGTTGGTGATGTGGTAGACGCGGCCGTCGGGCTTCTCGTGGGTGATCACCCGGGTGATCACCTCGGTCGTGTGGTCCACGGGGACGAAGTCGAGGGCCAGCGGCACGTCGGGGGCCATGCCGGTCTGTGCGATCGTGCGGAACAGCGCGCACATCAGGGTGTCGGTGTGCCACACGCCCCGGTCACCGGTGCCCGTGACCTCGGCGGGACGGTGGATCGATGTGGGAAGCCCTTGGCGCGCGGCCTGGGCCAGCAGCTTCTCGGCGACCCATTTCGTCTGGGTGTAACCGCCCGGGAGCCGGCCGGGACGGCCGAGCGGGGTGGACTCCGTCACGTGCCGGACCCCCGTGCGGCCGAGGCCGGTGAGGACTCCGACGGTGGAGATGTGGTGCACGGGCTTGAGCCGGTGCGCGGCCGCCAGTTCGATGACTGTGCGCGTGCCGCCGACGTTGGTCGGAGCCAGTGTTTCGTACGGGTACGCGAAGTTGACCTGCGCGCCGCAGTGCACGATGAGGTCGCTCTCCCGTGCCAACCGCCCCCAGGCTGCCCTGTCCAATCCGAACCGTTCGGCGGACAGGTCACCCGTGACCACCGTGACCCGGCCGTCCAGGCGTCGCGGATCCAGGCCGTAGCGCCGCATCCGGGCGGCGACGCGCGCGGTGCCCTGTGCGTCGTCCCGCGCGCGGACGAGGCAGTAGAGGCGTTCCGCGCCGGCCGACAGGAGCCGATCGATGAGGTGGACGCCGACGAAGCCGGTACCGCCGGTGACGAACACCCGTCCCAAGTGGCCGGATGCGGGCCGCGGTCCGGTGAACGGCAGCGCCCGGTGCAGTCGCGCCTCGGCGTGCAGGTCCGGCTTCGCGGGTGCGGCCCGCGCCGTCCCCTGCCCGGCGAGTCGCCGCGCCCGCCCCGCGAAAGCACCGAAGGTCGGACTGTTCAGCAGCTCGCGGACGAGGGCGCTGCCCATCCCCGGGTCGATGCCGAAGTGGCGGCGGGTGGCCGCGGCGACGTGCGTCGCCGTCAACGACGTGCCGCCCAGGGCGAAGAAGTCGTCCTCCCGCCGCACGGCGTCCGTGCCCAGGACCTCGCACCAGATGCGCTCGAGAGCCCTCTCGTCCACGCCGTGCGGCGTTGCGCCCTCGCGTCGACCGGTTCCCTGCCGGGTGAGCAGGGTCAGGAGGCGGGCGCGATCCGCCTTGCCGCTCGTCGTCAGGGGCAGGTCCGGGGCGCAGACGATCCTGCTGGGCACCATATGGGCCGACAACCGGTCCCGCGCGTGGTCGTACAGGCGCGCGGCCAGCGCGGTGGCATCGGCGCCCGGGGTGGCGACCACGACCGCGCCGAGGTGCTTCCCCAGTCCTTCGCCCAGTACGCCGACGGCGGCCTCCCGGACGTCCGGATGGGTGGACAGCACGGCCTCGACCTCGTCCAGCTCGATCCGGAAGCCCCGCAGCTTCACCTGCCTGTCCCTGCGCCCCAGGAACTCCAGCACGCCGTCGTCCCGGCGGCGCACGATGTCGCCCGTCCGGTAGAGGCGGCCCTGCGGGTCGTCGCCGAAGCGGTCGGGAACGAAGCGCTCCGCGGTCAGTTCCGGGTCGTTGAGGTAGCCGATCGCCACACCGTCCCCGCCCACCCACAGTTCCCCCTCCTCCCCTGCCTTGGCCGGGTTGCCGTCGCGCCGGACCACGTGGACGGTGGTGGCGGGCACGGGCCTGCCGATGGGGACGAGTTCCGCGTGGTCGGGCAGGTCGCGGACCTTGTACGACGTGGTGATGACGCCGTTCTCCGTCGGCCCGTAGCCGTTGATCAAGGTGGCCGGCGCGCCGTGGGCCAGTACGGCGCGGACGGCGCCGGGGCTGACCGAGTCACCGCCCACCATCAGACAGCGCAGTCCGGAGAACATGCGGGGTGCCGACCGGGCGTGTACGTGGAACAGTCCGGCGGCCAGCCACAGGGTGGTGATGCGGTGGTGGCGCAGGCACTGCCGCAGGGTCTCGGTGTCGAGGAGGACTTCGGGTTCCGGGAGGACCAGGCAGGCACCGTTGAGCAAGGTGCAGAAGATTTCGTAGTACGAGACGTCGAACGTCGGGTGGGTCGTGGCGAGCAGGCGGTCGCCGGGCCCGGGGACCGCCGGGTGGTCGGCGGTCACGAAGCGGACCAGTCCCCGGTGGTGGCACAGCACGCCCTTGGGCGCGCCGGTCGAACCGGAGGTGTAGACGAGGTACGCGGCGTCCGTCGCCACCCGTCCTGCGGTCCGGCGCGGTTTGGGCCGTGCCGTCCTCTCCGGTTCCAGTTCGCGAGTGGTGACCCGGACGAGCGGGAGAGCCGGGGGGACGGTGGCGTCCGGCAGGGTCACCACATACCTGGCGGCCGCGTGCCGGATCATCGTGGCCAGCCGTTCGCCGGGAGTGCGCGGGTCGAGGGGGAGGTGGACGGCGCCTGCCTCCAGGACGGCGAGCGTGGTCACCACCGACTGCGGGGAGTGGTCAAGGAGTACGGCGACGACGTCGCCGTCGCTCACGCCGCGAGCCCGCAGGTGCGCGGCGGCGCCGTACACCCGGTCGCGCAGCTCCCGGAACGTCCAGCGGCCGCCGTTCCACACCAGCGCCTCGCTGTCGGGGGTCCGCCGTGCCTGCCGGGCGAACAGGTCCGGGAGCAGGGCGTCGCGGAGGTCGCCGGTAGGGGTGTCCTCGCACGCGCGGACGTGCCGACGGGTGCGGCCGTTCGGCGTGGGCGCCGTCGACGGCATGATCGACTCCTCTCCTGGGTCGACTGGCCGGGATGTGCGGGGCCGGTTGCGGTCAGCCGGTGAGCAGGACCTTTCCGGCGCGTCCGGGTCGCCCCGTGCGTTCGAGCGCGGTACGGAAGTCGGCGAGGTCGTAGCGTTCCGCGACCTCCAGGCCGGGCAGGCCACGTGCGACGGCTTCCTGGACCTCCCCGGTGAGAACGCCCAGCTCCTTCTCGTCCAGGCGCTCCATACGGGCGGGAAGCCAGAAGCCGCACACGCTCACCTGCCGGAAGACCAGGTCGTCGGGGCGCACCGAGAGGGGGCGGCCGGACAGCATGCCGTAGGAGACGAACCGTCCGGCGGGACGGAGGGAGCGCAGAGCCGCGTCGCCGAGAGCGCCGCCCACCGCGTCCAGCACCGCGTCCACCTGGCCGCACTCCACGGTGTCGCGTACCGCCTCGGTGAGGGCGCCCGCGGAGCCGGCCGTCAGGGGCCGCGCGCCCAGGCGCGTCAGCGCGTGTGCTTGTTCGCGGTGTCTGACCACGGGCAGGCACCGGACACCGCGCTCGCTCGCCAGGTGGATCACCATGCGGCTCACGGCGGAGGCACCCGCGGTGAGGAGCAGCGTGGCGCCCGGATCGAGGGCGAGGTCACGCACGAGCAGGTGGGCGGTGAACGGGTTCACGGTGAGCTGGCAGGCGGCCTCGGTGGAGACGCCGTGCTCGACCGGGATCACCGAAGTGCCGGGTAGGCAGATGTGTTCCTGCCACGTTCCCGTGGCGGAGACCGCCACCCGGGTGCCTGGTGCGGGCCCCCTGGTGCCGGGGCCGAGGGTGTCCACGGTGCCCGCCCCCTCGAACCCGGCGACAGCCCAGCCGCTCTCCCGGGTGCCCTCGTCCGGTCGCGGGGTGAAACGAGCCTCGCGACCGTAGGAGCCTTGGACGAACAGGAGGTCCGAGGGGTTGATCGGACGGGCGGTCAGCCGTACCCGTACCTGGCCCGGGCCCGGTTCGGGACGGGGGAGGTCTGTCAGGCGGAGCACGCGGGCAGGATGTCCGTACCCCTGGAAGGCCACGGCCCGCACGATCAGCCCGCTTCCCCGCGCAGGTGCCGGTACAGGCTCTCGCTCAGCGAACCCACCGTCTCCCGGCCGCTGTGGACGACCTTGTTGACGAGTACGTGGGTGGCGTCGCCACCGTGCAGCGCGTCCGCCAGTTGTCCCGCCGAGCCCGCACCGCCGGAGGCGATGACCGGAAGCCCGGACACCCGGGCCGTGGCGCGGGTCAGTTCCAGGTCGTAACCGATGCCCGTGCCCTCACGGTCGACGTTGTTGGCGAGCAGCGAGCGCACGCGCAGTTCACCGAACCGCCGGGCTACGGTGAGGGCGTCCACCGTGGTGCGGGTGGCGCCGCCGTGGATGACGGTCCGCCATCCTCGCTGCCGGTCGCCCGAGCAGTTGACGACGCCGATGAGCCGTCGGCCCCCCAACAGGCGGGCGGCGCCCGCCACCCGGTCGGGTTCATCGACCATGCTGGTGCTGACCGAGAGCGCGTCCGCGCCCGCGGACAGCAACTCCTCGCACTCCTCGGGCGACGGCAGGACTCCGTGCTGCACCGAGACGAGCAGTTCCAGGCCCGTCCCGTGCAACTCGCGCAGCAGGTCGGGCAGATAGCCGACGGCGGTCCAGGGATCGACGACGTCCAGGAACAACTGGCCGGCACCGTCGTGCGCGTAGCCGGCGGCGATGCCGACGACGTCGAGGGGGTCGGCGAGACCCGGGATCCCGGACGGGTCGGTCGCCACGCCGTCGCGCACGTCGATGCAGGGAATCACCTGCCGGGCCACCTGGGCCCAAGTGTCCATGGTGCCGCTTCCTTGTCGCATTCCCTGTCGCATCGGTCATCCGCCTTCCAGGTAGTTGCGCAGCCGCCGTAGCCGTGGGCCGCGGGGTGCGAGGTGATCTGCCACTGCCAGAGCCGATGCCATGGCCGCTTCCTGTGTTTCCACCGGGGTCGTGCAGTGTCCGAGGAAGAGGAGGCGCTGGCCCTCTTCGATCGCGCCCAGCCGTTGCCTTGCCCGGCATGCCCGCGGGGTGGGGAGCGTCGCCCGGAACGAGGAGCGGGCGAGTTCCGCACGGGGCCGCCCGGCGCGGTGGTCGACCTGGCTGACGAACAGATCGACACCCAGCGAGGGGCCGTACCAGGTCGTGGTCTCGCTCCGGCCCGACTCCACCGTCGTGTTGCCGGCGGACCACACGCGCCGGTCCTCGGGCATTCCGTACGGGTCGCGGTGCAGGACGTAGGTCACTTGCCGGTACGCGACGGCGTTCAGTGCCGCTTGCCAGGCTCCCGTGCCGGCCAGACCGGAGAGTGCTGCCAGGGCGTGGTCCGCCGGCAGAGCCAGGGCGACCGCGTCCACCGGGTGGACGGCTCCCGTTCCGTCCACGAGTTCGAAGCCCTCCGCGACCTGGCGCACCGCCCGCAAGCCGGTCCCCAGTCGCAGCCTGACCGAAGGCGAGCCGGCGGCAAGTGCGTGGACGAGGGACGCGGACCCCGCTCGCAGGTACGTGGTCCGGGGGACCGTGTCCGGCGGTGTGAAGGTCGCGCCGACCGCCCGGGCGGACAGGGTTCTCGCCTCGTCCAGCGTGCAGCCGTGGAGTGCAGCCGGCAGCGCGCACAGCAGGTGCTCCACCGAGGGTGAGGGCAGCGACCACGCGTGCAGGACGTCGTCGAGCGTGACGTCCCAGGACATCCCCTCCGTCTCCCACCGCGCGGATTCCTCGGCGAAACGGACCATGGCCCGGTACGCCGCTCCCCCGGTCGTGACCGGTCGTGCCACGTCGGCGGGTTCCGCGGCGGAGACCCACACGGCCGGGTGCTCGTGCTTGCGGAACACCACGCGAGAAGCCGTGGTCGCCACGAGATCCCCCGCCGGGACACCCGCCGACGCCGCGATGTGCCGCCAGACCGGAGACACCTCGACGGGTGTCTCCCTGACACCGAGGTCGATGACGTGAGTACCGCCGTCCGCCATTGTCTGTACGGACTCAGCGTTCCCGCCGAGCCTCGTCCGCTCCTCCAGCAGGAGCACCTCATGGCTTTCGTCGAGCAACCAGGCCAGCGTCAGACCGGCGATTCCGCCGCCCGCTATTCCCACGCGCACGGTCATCACCCTTGTCGGCTTCGCCGGCCGGCCTGGACGGCTTCTGGTGCTCGCTCCGCCCCCGCGGCGAACCGCCAGAAGCCGTCGAGGCCGGCCGGCAGGGTTTTGGCGACCGCCGCGGCGTGGTCGGACGTGTCGCCTTCGCGGGCGCCGTCCTCCACGACGGTGGAAACCGCCATGGGGAAGGCGAACGCGCCGGCGGCCGTCAACGGGTCGAGAGCGGAGACGGGGGGTGAACCCACCGCCTTCGCGCACCGGTCGGGGCTCGGCCTGACGGAGCGCAGACCGGAGATCAGCCCGGCGAAAAGGTCGGCTGCTGGTCCACTCGGGAAACGGGTGAGACGTACCGCGTAGGTCACGGTCTCGGTCTCCAGGCACAACTGGTCGGCCTGCACCATGCGACGGAGATTCTGTCGGCTCACCCGGCCGTCGCGGGCAATTCGCAGCAGCGCGCTGTCACGCTGCCCGATAATTCGCTCCTGCTCGACGAGCAACTGGGCAGCAGCAGATACAGGACCGGCATTCATGAATTCCCTCGCCAGCGTTGTTTGTCGGCTCCGTTGCGCAGTCACGAGTGCCCGAGCCCCGTATCCGAAAACAGCGAGTAATTCGGTACCTTTGATACGGCACCAGGCCCTTTGGTCCCGCCTTGACGCCCACAAGGCGCCCCGTACACGGTGGAGTGCCGTCCGGTGACGTCAGGTGCCGCAGGGGCAGAAAGGAACCAGTGAGGACGCACTGACGAGGGAGGGTGCAGGCATCTCGGATCACGGCGGGAACGGCCGGGCAGGAGGAACCGTAAGCTGACCGGATTCCTGGGTTCACCGCCCCGCGAATTAGGGAATGATGAGCCTGCCTGCCCGCTTCCGACGTCAGAGCCGCTGTCCCGTCCATGAGCGACAGACTCATCCCGGGGGACGATGTCATGCCCGACGAAGAAGACTCCTGCCATGAGGAACTCATGTGCAGTCTTCGGGCGCTGCTACGGGCCCTTGACGAGGTGGCCCAGCTGTTGAGGAGTCTGGTTGAGGAGCGCCGGTCGAATCCCGGATTCGCCACCCCGGACACGGAGTTATCCGTCGGCAGAATTGAATACCTCACGGATCGTGAGAACGCAGTCTTCGAACTACTTGTGACCGGTCTTTCGAACCGCCAGATAGGGCGCAGGCTCGACATAGCCGAACGCACAGTGAAGAACAATCTGCACTCGATCTACCGGAAGATCGGGGTATCGGGCCGGGCCGAGGCGATCGCCCAACACTTCGGCATCCCTGTCCGAGGCCACAGGCCGAACGAGTAAGGGCTCGCGGAGACGCTGGGGGTGGGTGGGGATCGTGGCCCCGGTACGACGCCGTGGTGGCGGCGTTCGGCGCGGCCACCAGGGCACCGGTCCGCTCGAACTTGTCACCACATGAACAGGTGGGAACCACACGGCCGGGGCCGTGTGGTTCCCACCTGTTCATGACCGGGCTCTCGCCCAATTTTTAGAAGAAATGCTTGCGTCCACCGACCGCGCGACCGGTCGCGCCCAGGATCCACAGGATGGCGCCCACCAGAATCAGGATGCCGCCGATGGTCGTCAGCAGCCCCATGCCGACAAGCAGGCCGATGATCAGCAGAATAAGTCCAAGAATGATCATTTCGAGTTCCCATCGTCAAGTCCGACTCGGACGCGGTACAAAGGCCTGAGTGTGCCCCTCGGCCGGAAGGTCCCGGCCGACTCAGAAGTCCAGCAGGACCTCGGTGCGATAGCTCTTGTGCCCGCCGATCCGGTTTCCACGCATCCCCTCGAAAATTCGTTCCGAAGCAGCCGCTGGACCGGGCAGGATCCCGGGCGGCCCCACGGCTCACCGCTCGCAACCCGGCAGCTCCGCCTCCGGGCTCGGGCCCGGTCCGACGCAGTCCGTCTCAACCCCTTCGGCCCCGCGCGTGGTCTTGGTACCCACACGGCCCTTTCGCGACGAGTCGTACGGACGGGCCGGACATGAGACGACTACAGAACCGCAAGGAGCACGCAATGGCTTTACGCAGGAGCACGAAGGTCTTCGGGGCGGGCATCGCGGCGGCCGCTCTGGCGGTGACCGCCTTCGCGGCGCCCGTCCAGGCGGCGTCGGATCCGGGGCCCGCGGCGGGGACGGGGCATCGGGCCACGCAGCGCGCCATGGACGACGCCGTGGCGTCGGGCATCCCCGGCATCACGACACAGGCACGTGACGGCCGCGGCGTGTGGAAGGCCGCGTCGGGCGTGGGCGACAGGACGACGGGCGCGCCGCGCGGCAAGAACGACAAGTTCCGCGTGGGCAGCATCACCAAGTCGTTCGTGGCGACCGTCCTGCTCCAGATGGAGGCGGAGGGCAGACTCGACCTCGACGACAAGGTGGAGCGGCTGCTGCCCGGCGTGGTGCGGGGCAACGGCAACGACGGCCGCAGGATCCGCGTCCGGCAGTTGCTCAACCACACCAGCGGGCTGTTCGACTACCTCGCCGACGCGGAGTACCAGAGGAAGTACCTGCTCGAGGGCTACCTGGAGCACCGCTACGACACCCTGTCGCCCAGGAAGCACGTACGGGTGGCGCTCGCGCACAAGCCCCTCTTCGAGCCGGGCGCCAAGCACTCGTACTCCAACACCAATTACGTCCTGGCCGGACTCATCATCGAGAAGGTGGGCGGGCGGACGTACGAGGAAGAGGTCCACGACCGCATCATCGGGCCGCTGGGGCTGAAGAACACCTCGAACCCCGGCAACAGCATTCACCTGCCCCGGCCCAGCAGCCGCGGCTACGCGAAGCTGTTCGAGTCGGCGCCCGACCGGATCGACGACATCACCGAGATGAACGGGTCGCAGGGCTGGGCCGACGGTGACATCATCTCCACGGCGGGCGACCTGAACCGCTTCTACCACGCCCTGCTGGGCGGCGAGTTGCTGCCGCCGAAGCAGCTGAAGGCGATGAAGACCACCGTGTCCGCGCCGGAGTCCCCGGGTGTGTCCTACGGCCTCGGGCTCACCCGGCTCAAGACGAGCTGCGGCACGACGCTCTGGGGGCACGGCGGAGGCATGGTGGGGTGGCTCTCCATGGCACTGTCCACCGGGGACGGCCGCCACCAGCTCGCCTTCAACTACAACTCGGGCTGGGACACGGGGTTCAGGCGCAAGATCGTCGACGCCGAGTTCTGCGGCACGCCGTAGCGGGCGGCCCCTCCGGCCGGCCTGGGCGCAGCAGGCCGGCCGGGTTCTGGGGCGGGGCGCGCGGTCACGCCCCTTTCCGCGTGCCGGTCAGTCGTCCAGCATGATGCGGTACCGGGTGACGCCGGGATGGAGGGTGATCTCCGCCTGGCCCTCGGCCTCGCGGTACTTGCCCGTGCCGCCGGTGACCATCGAGAGGCCGCTGTACGGCGTGGGGCCGAAGTGGTCGATGGTGTCGCTCAGGCTGATGCCGCCGTCGTCGGTCCGCAGCACCCGGTGGCACAGGGAGACATAGCCGCGGTGGTCCATGGCGGCCACACTGCAGTGGGACGAGGCGTCGCCGATCTTCTTGCCGAGGTGCCCCTTGCGGTTGGTGTAGAGGTGGGAGTGGATGACCCAGTCGGTGCCGACGCGCGGGTGGTGGGGCCTGGTGTCCGACTGCTTGACGGACAGCCAGTCGAGCACCTTCACCTTCTCCTTGGGCTTGGCCACGGGGGCCGCCTGCGCGGTGGTGGTCAATGCGGTGCCGGTGAGCATCGCGCAAGCGGCGGTGAGGACACCGGCGCGGAACAGCCGGGTACGGGCAGGGGTGCGCGGCAAGGGAACCTCCAGGTGGCGAGCGAGCGGAACGAGCCCACATCAACTCTCCCGGGCCGCTCCGGGCAATGACCCGGCCGCACACCTCACCCGCGTGGCCGTGTGCCGTCACCCGTCGGCAGGCGCCCGACCGCGCCTTTCGGAGTCGACCGGCAGTGGTGGCTCCGTGGCACATCGCGCACCACGTCGCGTTCGGCATCGACAGAGCGTGGTTTCGCGCGAAAGCCGACATATGACCCCACAAGATCCCCTAACCCGGCGTTTCGCCTGCTCATTCGATTACTGGTGAGTACGTGACGGTCGCGTCGGGTGATGAAGGGCGCGGCATCTTACAGCCTGTAGCCGATTCCGCAATCTCAGGGCAGGGTCCCTTTTGGTCGGCTTCGTCCGTACATTCGATCCGCGTGAGGAGTCATGATCGAAAGCAGGCGGAAGATCCTGTTCCGGTGTACGGCGGGGGGCGCACCCGGCCGAAGGGGCACGGTTTTCCCGGAGGACCCAGCTGGCATGAACTGGGAAAACGCCGATGGCCCCGCCGTCGGCGGGGCCATCGGTGACGAGGAACATCGGGCACCCGAAGGGGGCCAACCCTCCGGGCAAATGCCCGATGATGCTGAGCGAAGGCCAGTCCAGAGCCCGTGTCCAGCACTGGATATGTAACCGAACTTGGTGGCTCCTTATGCCGTATCCGGAGGGGTTCCGGGGGCGGACGCGCCCAAAGCCCTCCGCGTATGGGTTTCCCGGCGGCGAACTAACCCTGCGAAAGACCGACAATTGGCCGTTTGGCGGTTTCCGTCCCACTTCGGTGATTGATCTTCAAATCCCTCTCGGGGGGCCTTAGTTGGGCACGTTGTCGGACTTCGGTATCGTCAGCGATTAACCGGTCGATGGAGCCTGTCACGGGTGCCGAAGCCCGGCCACCGCATGTAGAGCGAAGAACAGTCCAGCGGCATCCGGCACCCGTGCCGGGCTCGTCCTCCCTCCGGCATCAGCCACCGGAGGGAAGCCGGGCAGCAGCCGCAGTCCCCCGTCCGTTCCAGTACCCGGGAGAACTGCTCGTGTCCGCCACGGCTCCGTTGGTCGCCCTCCTGGCGATCTTCCTGATCGTCTTCGCGACGATCGCCTTCGTCGTCCACCGCTTCCAGTCCAAGCCCGTCCGGGTCGCGGCCCTCGTCACCGCGCTCGCCACTCTGGTCGGGGCGCTGGTCCCGATCACGCGCGTCCTGATGGAGCCACCGCCCGAGCCCGAGACCGACCTGGTCCGGCTCGTCGTCCTGGTGGCGATCTTCCTGATCGTGTTCGCCACGATCGCCTTCGCCGTCGACCGGCTCAAGTCGACGCCGGCCCGCGTCGTCGCCGTCGTCGTCGGCATCGGCACACTCGTCGGGTCGATGGTCCCCATCACCAGGCTCCTGACCGAGCCCGCCGCGCCGCCCGTGACCGGGCCCGCCACGGCCGCCGCCGCGCGGACCGACGTCGGGGCGGGGCAGCCGTGACCGACGCCCGCACCAGGAACGACGGGACCGGCGAGCGCACCACGGCCCGTTCACCGCACCCTGCCCCGGCCTCGCTCGCCGTGCCGCGCCCGGCCCCGGCGTTCGAGGTGCCCGGCGCCGGCACGGTCGAGCCCCGCACCGCGCGTGCCCAACGCGTGTTGCAGCACTACTACTTGCAGCAGGGCCTCCCCCATGACGTCGCCGACGAGGTCGCCCGCTTCAGCACGCTCTACCGGCACCAGCGTTCCGCCGAGCCCGAGCCGCTGAACCCCCAGTACATCGAGTTCGTGCTGTTCGGCACGGTGCTCGTCAACGGGCGTATCTGGGGCGGCAATTACGTCCTCGGCAATCTCGACCTGTTCACCGACGTGCCGTCCGTCAGCAGGCTCGAACAGGTCCAGTTCCTGTCTGCCGCCCGCACGGTACGCATCCCGCGCGGGGCGCTGCGCTCCATCGCGGTGCGCAATCTGCCGGTCGTCCGCATGATCCACCAGCGCCTGATGACCTACGTCCTGGAGGTGGAGGACATCTACGGCACGGACGCCTGCAAGCCGCTGCACCGCGTGGCCCGGCTCCTGTCGCACCTCGCCTACCAGCAGGACCTCGGTGCCGAGATCCTCTCGGGCGCCCTGGACCCCCACACCGTGACCGGCCCCACCCAGCGCGATTTCGCCAACGCCCTCGGCCTCGGCGTCTCCACCGTGGAGAAGTCCCTCAAGGAGTTGCGCGAGCACAAGATCCTCGCCGACTCCTCCACCGGGCGGACGAACCGCACCTACCGCATCCTGGACCCCGCCAAGCTCCGCGCGGTCGGCCTGGGCGCGAGCCTCCCCGACATCGGGGGCTAGTAAGGCTCAACGGGTGTGCGGCGGGCCGGAGTTCACCGACTCCGGCCCGTTGCCTGCTCCGGTCGGCCTTGGACCCGGCCCAGCACCTGGTCGGCCAGCTCACGCGGCGCCAGCCGGCCGTCCAGGAACACGGTGCCGGGGGGCAGGGTGGCCATCGCGGCGGTGCACACCCGGATCCTGTCCTTGCTCCAGCGCCGGACCTCTTCCTCCCGAGCGGGGTCGTCGGGGAAGAAGACGCGCCCCTCGATCCGCTTCTCCAGCAGGTCCCGGGGGACGTCGAGGAAGAAGTGGTGGAGATCGACGCCGGCGTCCTCCAGTGCCCCGAAGATCTCCTCGACGTAGCCGGGGTCGACCAGCGTCATGGGGACCAGGACCGGGCGGCGGTACTCCTCGACCAGCCCGACCGCCATGGCGGCCACCTGCCGCCGCCACAACCGGAGGTCCTGGAAGTCGCCCGTCGGCACCTCCACGATCCCGCGCAGCACGAAGCCGATCATCTCCGGGTCGAAGACCAGCGCCTCGGGCCAGCGCGGCCGCAACTCCTCCACCAGGGTGGTCTTCCCGCTGCCGAACGCTCCGTTCACCCAGACGATCAACGCCGCTCTCCCCCCGCCGGTGCACACCGGTTCGCCTGCCGCAAGCGTCAGAGCGTAGCCCCCGGCCCCCTGACCCGCGTACTGCGGGTGCGTGCGCGGCCGGGTGGAGCCGGCGGCGAGTGGGCAGATGGGGGGGTGTGGAAGATCGTATGAATGACCGGACGCCCGCCGCGGACCTGCCCCGTTTCGACGCCTCGGACCTGGCGCGCCTCGTCCCGATGCCCGCCGCGATCGACGCCCTGGAGGCGGTCCTCGTCGCCGGGCTCGACCCGGAGGCGGAGCCCGCGCGCGGGGTCGTGGACGTGCCCGGCGGCCAGCTGCTCCTGATGCCGTCGTCCACCGCCTCGTACACCGGCGTGAAGCTGGCCACCGTCACGCCCGCCAACCCCGGCCGGGGTCTGCCCCGCGTCCAGGGGCTGTACGTCCTCCTGGACGGCGCGACCCACGCCCCCGCGGCGCTGCTGGACGGCATCGCGCTGACCTCGCTGCGCACGCCCGCCGTGTCCGGGCTGGCGGTCCGGCATCTGGCGGTCCCCGACAGCCGACGGCTCCTTGTCTTCGGTACGGGGCCGCAGGCGTGGGGCCATGTGACGGCGGTACGGGCGGTGCGGCCCTCGCTGGAGCACGTCGACGTGGTGGCCCGGAACCCCGAGCGGATGGCCGCCTTCGTGGCGCGCTGCCGGGCGGCGGGCCTCTCGGCGGCACCGGCGGACCCCGGGGCCGTGGCCCACGCGGACGTGGTCTGCTGCTGCACCACCGCGCGCGAACCCCTCTTCGACAGCGCCCTCCTGCCGGGCCATGCCACGGTCGTCGCGGTGGGCTCCCACGAGCCGGACGCCCGCGAGGTCGACGCCCGCCTGGTGGCCCGCGCCACGGTCGTCGCGGAATCCCAGGGGGTGGCCCGCCGGGAGTGCGGCGACCTGGTGTTCGCGGCTCAGGAGGGCGCCTTCGACCTCGCGCACGTGAACACGCTGGCCGCCCTGGTGCGCGGCGAGGTGAGGCCCGTCGACGGCCGGCCCCGGCTGTTCAAGTCGGCGGGGATGGCCTGGGAGGACCTGGCCGTGGCGGCGGCGGTGTACGAGGGGCGGGGCGGCCGGGGCTGAGAGGGCGGGGCCGGGACGGCCGGCGGCTCGCACGCCCGAGCGGGGTCAGGGGGTCGTCATCGACACCACGTAGACCATCGGGTGCTCGGGGTTGGCGCGGTCCACCACCACGTCGTGCGAAGGCGCCGGGTCCTTCTGCTCGTGGGTGAGGCCCGACCACGGGCCCGGTCCGGTGAACTCCCAGCCGACGACGTTCCGGTCGCGCTTGCCGATGGTGAGGTCCTTCGGCTTGAGCTTGGTCTCGCTCGTGCCGATCTCCTTGAGGAACGTGGCCAGGCCCTCGTTGCTCGTGAGGAACTGGACGTACAGGCGGCTGGTGCGCCAATTGTTCGTCTCGTAGTAGGCGACCTCCGCCGAGTACGGCGGGACCGGCACGTCGTACAGGCGGCGCTGGACCTTGGAGGGCCAGCCCTCGGTGAGGCCGGTCGCGGAGTACTTGTCCTCCTTGTCGCGGCCGCTGTTGCGGCTCTGGTTCGCGGAGATCACCAGGTACCCGGCGGGGATGCCGATCAGCAGCACGATGATCGTCGCCGTCAGCCAGCGGCGGCGGATCATGTGGCGGCGGTCCTCGGCCCTGCCCGCGTCGCGGCCCGGCTCGGGCGCGCCGGGGAGGTCCGGGGGCGAGGGCTGGCGGGGCACGGTCATCTACGGGGTTCCCTGCGCAGTGCGGTCGTCGGAGCGGCGGGCCTCGGCGTAGCGCTCGTAGCGTTCGTAGCGCTCGACGCGGCGGCGGTTGGCGCGGCGGAAGCGGCGTGCCACCAGGCGGGCCAGGTCGGCGGCGCCCACCATGCCGGCCTCGGGGCCGAGCTGGGCGCGGGCGATGCGGGCCTCGGGGCGGTAGCCGCGGCCCGTCAGATGGCGGCGGAAGGCGTCGCGGGCCGGGCCGATCAGCAGGTCGTCGGCGGCGCTGACACCGCCGCCGATCACGAAGCAGGACGGATCGAGGGCGGCGGCGAGGTTCGCGATGCCGACGCCGAGCCACTGGCCGATGTCCTGGAGCAGCTCGACGCACATCGCGTCGCCCTCGCGGGCCAGCTCGGTGATGAGGGGGCCCGTGATGTCCGGGACGTTGCCCTTGACGCGGTCGATGATGCCGTACGCCACCGGGGAGTCGGCGGCGGCCATCTCGCGGGCCTCGCGGACGAGCGCGTTGCCGGAGCTGTACTGCTCCCAGCAGCCGCGGTTGCCGCACGGGCAGCGGTGGCCGCCGGGGACGACCTGCATGTGCCCGAACTCGCCGGCGACACCGAACTTGCCGCGCTTGACCTGGCCGTCCTCCAGGATCGCGCCGCCGATGCCCGTACCGAGCGTGATCATGACGAGGTGGTCCTCGCCGCGGCCCGCGCCGAAGCGCCACTCCGCCCAGGCGGCGGTGTTGGCGTCGTTGTCGACCATCACGGGCACGGCGAGGCGGCCCGAGACGCGGTCGCGCAGCGGTTCGTTGCGCCAGGACAGGTGCGGGGCGAACAGGACGCGGTTGCGGTCCGCGTCGACCCAGCCGGCCGCGCCGATGCCGACCGCGTGCACGTCGTGCCGGTCGGAGAGGTCGAGGACCAGCTCGATGATGGTGTCCTCGACGACGCGGGGGCTCTTGGACTTGTCCGGGGTCTCCGTGCGGAGCGTCTCCAGGATGTTGCCGTCGGGGTCGACGACGCCCGCCATCACCTTCGTGCCGCCGATGTCGATGCCGACGGTGTTGACGCGGGGCGCCGTCAGATGGGATCGGCGCTCACGCGTGCCCACGGTCCGCAGGACGGTGGCTCGGGCGGAGCCGCGGTGCGCGAGGTCGCGGTAGGTGCTCATTGCGGCGATTCTGCCTCACGCCCGCGGGGGCGCGCACAACGGGCACCCCGGCGAGCGCCGGGAGTATTGCGCCCCGCAAGGGGCGCGGGGAACTGCGCGACCAGCCACGGCTATGCCGCAGACGCGTCTGCGTGGTCACCCCGCAGGGCGACTGCGGCTTTTCGTGGGCTGAGCGCGCAGTTCCCCGCGCCCCTGGGGAAGGGCCTAACGGCCTTCCAGTTCGTGCCGGAGGTCGTCCAGTTCGTTGCCGCCCGCCATCTGGCGGGTCAGTTCGTCCAGGGTGATCTCGGCGCGGGTGTAGGAGCCGGACATCGCGCCGCGCTTGAGGAGGACGAAGCGGTCGCCGACCAGGTAGGCGTGGTGCGGGTTGTGCGTGATCAGGACCACGCCGAGGCCCTGGTCCCGCGCCGCGGCCACGTACTTCAGGACGACACCCGACTGCTTGACGCCGAGCGCCGCCGTCGGCTCGTCCAGGACGAGGACCTTCGCGCCGAAGTGGACGGCGCGGGCGATCGCCACGCACTGGCGCTCGCCGCCCGACAGCGTGCCGATGGGCTGGTCGACGTCGCGCAGGTCGATGCCCATGCGCAGCAGTTCCGCACGCGTCGTCCGGCGCATGAGGTCCACGTCCATGCGCCGGAAGGGGCCGACGCCCTTCGTCGGCTCGGAGCCGAGGAAGAAGTTGCGCCACACCGGCATCAGCGGGACCACGGCGAGGTCCTGGTAGACCGTGGCGATGCCGCGGTCCAGGGCCTCGCGCGGTGAGCCGAGACGGGTCTCCTCGCCCTCGACGCGGAAGTCGCCCGCGTCGTGCTGGTGCAGCCCCGCGATGATCTTGATGAGGGTGGACTTGCCGGCGCCGTTGTCGCCGAGCACGCAGGAGATCTCCCCCGCGTGGACTTCGAGGGAGACGCCTTCGAGGGCGCGGATGTTGCCGTAGTACTTGCTGACGTCGTCGAGTTCGACGAGCGGGGTCCGCTCCGCCGTCGGCGCCGCGTCCGCCTTGGTCGTGTCCGTGGTCACTTCGTCGCCTCCGCGCGCTTGCGGACCCAGTGGTTGAGCAGCGTGGCCAGGAGCAGCATCACTCCGAGGAAGAACTTGAACCAATCGGGGTTCCACTCGGCGAAGACGATGCCCTTGCTGACCATGCCGAAGATCAGCGCGCCGACGGCGGCGCCGACCGCGGAGCCGTATCCGCCGGTGATCAGACACCCGCCGATGACGGCCGCGATGATGTAGATCAGCTCGTTGCCGACGCCCTCGCCGGACTGGACCACGTCGTAGCTGAACAGCAGGTGCTGGCCGGAGATCCAGGCGCCGAAGGCGACGCCCATGTAGAGGCCGATCTTGGTCGCCGCGACCGGGACGCCGACCGCGCGGGCCGCCTCCTCGCCACCGCCGACCGCGAAGATCCAGTTGCCGACGCGGGTCCGCAGCAGGATCCAGGTGGCGAGACCGATCAGGGCGAGCCACCACACGATGGTGATCTTGAAGTCGACGCCGCCGACGGAGATCGTGGAGGCGAAGACCTTCTTGGCGGAGGAGAAGCCCTCCATGTCGGCGATCGACTTGGTGGAGACCGTGCCGCTGATCAGCTTGGTGAACCCGAGGTTCATGCCGGTCAGCATCAGGAACGTGCCGAGCGTGATGATGAAGCTCGGCGGGTCGGTGCGGGTCAGCATGACGCCGTTGAAGACCCCGACGGCGAGGGTGGCGACGAGCGAGACGAGGACGCCGACCCAGACGTTCGCCGTCATCTGGTAGCTGAACATCGACGAGATCAGCGCGGAGGTCGTCACCAGGACGCCCGCCGACAGGTCGAACTCGCCGCCGATCATCAGCAGCGCCACCGGCACCGCCATGATGCCGAGGGTCGAGGCGGCGTACAGGACCGTGGCGAGGCTGTTGGTCTGCAGGAAGCTGTCCGCGACGATCGCGAAGAAGACGAAGACGGCGACGGCGCCGACGACCGACCCGAGCTCGGGGCGGCCCAGCAGCTTCTTCAGCGGCGAGGTCTTCAGGAGGCGCTCGTCGCTCTTGGTGTCCGGGGCCGGTGCCGGGGCGGTGGCGGTCATCGGGTGCCCCGCTTCGCGTAGTCCTCGAGCTCGTCGGCCTGGTTCTTGGTGACGATCTGCGGGCCGGTCAGGACGGGCTTGCCGCCGCCGAGCACGTCGGCGTTGTACTTGTACAGCCACAGCAGGTCGACGGCCTGGTAGCCCTGGAGGTAGGGCTGCTGGTCGACGGCGAAGCCGAGGGAGCCGGACTTCAGGCCGGCGGCGACCTTCTCGTTCAGGTCGAAGGTGTCGACCTCGGCCTTGCTGCCCGCGCCGTCCGCGGCCTGCACGGCGGCGTCCGCGAAGGGCGCGCCGAGCGTGACGACCGCGTCGATCGACTTGTCGGTCTGCAGGCGGGCCTCGATGGAGGACTGCACGTCGGGCATGTTGGTGCCGGTCACGTACAGGTTCTGCATCTTGCCCTCGAAGGTCTTCTTGGCGCCCTCGCAGCGCTGCTCGTGGCCGACGTTGCCCTGCTCGTGCAGGATGCACAGCGCCTTCTTGCGGCCGCGCTTGTTCAGCTCCTCGCCGACGGCCTCGCCCGCGATCATCTCGTCCTGGCCGATGTGGGTGAGCGCGCCGAACTTCCTGGACTCCGCGGAGCCGGAGTTCACGGTGATCACCGGGATGCCGGCCTTCTTCGCGCGGGCCAGGGCGCCCTTCATCGCGTCCGGCTTGGCCAGCGAGACGATGATCCCGTCGACCTTCTTGTCGATGTAGGAGTCCACCAGCTGGGCCTGCTGCTGGGCCTCGTCGTCATGGGCGTACAGGAACTTGATGTTGTCCTTGACGGCGGCCTGCTCGGCGCCGCTCTGGACGATGTCCCAGAACGTGTCGCCGTCACCCGAGTGGGTCACCATGCCGAAGGTCCAGCGCGGTGTGTCCACCGCGGCCCTCCCGCCCGCCGCCGCTGCCTTGCGGGCGTCCTCGGCGCGCTTGCCGCCGGTGCTGCTGCACCCCGCGAGGGACACTCCGAGCGCCGCCACCAGCACGGCGCCCACCGCGCGTACCCCTGTCCGAACCCTTGTCACGACGCCGTGCCCTTCTTGTTTCTGCTTCCTCGGTGCGGCCGGTGGGGATACCCGACCCCGGCCGCCCAAGTATCGACCACACGGCTCGCGCGTGCGTTCATCGGGTACCGCGGGCGGTGTGCTTGGGGGAGTTCTAGCGGCGGCCGCTCGGCAGCGTCAATGGCTTTGTCAGAACATTCTGTCGAACGTGGACGGCAGTGGACGACTGGAGACCTTACGGCCGTACGAGGAGCTGGAACTCGAAGGAGTACCGCGAGGCACGGTAGACGTGCGCGCCGAACTCGACCGCGCGGCCCGTGTCGTCGTACGTCGTGCGCCGCATGGTGAGCAGCGGGGCGCCGGCGGGTTCGGCGAGGCGCTCGGCCTCCTCGGCGGTGGCGGCGCGGGCGCCGACGGACTGGCGGGCGCTGTGCAGGGTCAGGCCGGCGGCGCGCATCAGGCGGTAGAGGCCGGTGGCCTCCAGGCGCTCGCTGCCGAGGTCGAGGAGACCGGGCGGGAGGTGGTTGGTGAGGTACGCCATGGGCTCGCCGTGGGCCAGGCGCAGCCGCTCGACGCGGTGCACCTCGTCGCCCTCGCCGACGCCGAGCGCGGCCGCGACGTCGGCGGAGGCGGGCTCGACGGTGTTGCGCAGGACGCGGGTCCCGGGGCGCTGGCCCGCCGTCTCCAGGTCGTCGTAGAGGCTGCTCAGCTCCAGGGGGCGCTTCACCTGGCTGTGCACGACCTGCGTGCCGACGCCCCGGCGCCGCACCAGCAGGCCCTTGTCCACGAGGGACTGGATGGCCTGGCGGACGGTGGGCCGGGACAGGCCGAGCCGCCCGGCCAGCTCGATCTCGTTGCCGAGCAGGCTGCCGGGGGTGAGGGCGCCGCGTTCGATCGCCGCCTCCAGCTGCTGGGCGAGCTGGAAGTAGAGCGGCACCGGGCTGCTGCGGTCGACGCCGAGCCTGAGGGTCAGGGCGGGGTCGGTGGCCCGCTTGTCCTGAGCTGGTTTGGCGACTGGTTTGGACACGGGCCGAGCGTAGTCCCGGTGGATGATGACGGGAAGTTCGGACGTTCCGTTGTCCGGACGATGTATTTGTCAGGACAAGGGATTGACAGGGCGGGCGGGCGTGGCGAGGGTGTGGCCATGCGTATCGGACTGGTCGGAACGGGCCGCATCGGCACATTTCACTCCGTGGCGCTGAGCCGTCATCCCGAGGTGACCTCGCTCGTCGTCGCCGACGCGGACCCCGTGCGGGCGGCCGGCCTCGCGGCGCGGACCGGGGCGGTGGCCGCCCCCTCCGTGGCGGACGTCTTCACCGTCGGCGTGGACGCCGTGGTGATCACGGCGGCGACGGCGGCGCACGCCGAGCTGATCGGCAGGGCGGCGCGCGCCGGGCTCCCGGTGTTCTGCGAGAAGCCCATCGCGCTCGGCCTGCCGGGCACGCTGGCCGCGCTCGCCGAGGTCGAGGCGGCGGGCACGGTGTTGCAGCTCGGTTTCCAGCGGCGCTTCGACAGGGGGTACGCGGCGGCGCGCGAGGCCGTGCGCTCGGGCCGGCTCGGGCGGCTGCACACCGTGCGGGCCCTCACCTCGGACCCGGCGCCGCCCCCGGCCGCGTATCTGCCGCTGTCCGGCGGGCTCTTCCGCGACTGCCTGGTCCACGACTTCGACGTCCTGCGGTGGGTGACGGGGCGCGAGGTCACCGAGGTGTACGCGACCGGTTCCGACGCGGGGCCCGTGATGTTCCGGGCGGCGGGCGACGTCGGCACCGCGGCGGCGGTCCTCACCCTCGACGACGGCACCCTCGCCACGGCGACGGCGACCCGGCTGAACGGCGCGGGCTACGACGTACGCATGGAACTGGCCGGTGAGATCGACCAGTTGGCGGTCGGCCTGGACGACCGCACGCCCCTCACCTCGGCGGAGCCGACGGGCCCGGCCGCGCCGCTCAAGCCCTGGCCCGGCTTCCTGGAGCGCTTCGCCCCCGCGTACGAGGCGGAACTGGCCGCCTTCATCGAGGTCGTACGCGGGGAGCGGACGAACCCCTGCGACGGCCGCGAGGCGCTGCAGGCCCTGCGGATCGCCGAGGCGTGCGAACTGTCGCGGCGGGAGCGGCGGTTGGTGGACCTGGCCGAGATCTCCGGGGGCTGAGAAGCCCCGGCGGGCCACTCAGCCTTCCTGGTCCAGCAGGCCCGCGTCATGCGCCAACAGCGCTATCTGTACACGGTTGTTGAGGCCCAGTTTCGTGAGGGTGCGGGACACATGGGCCTTCACGGTGGCCACGCTCAGGAACAGCTGCGCCGCGATGTCCGCGTTGGAGCCGCCCCGGCCCACGGCGACGGCGACCTCCCGCTCGCGTTCGCCGAGCGCGTCGAGCCGGGCCAGCGCGCGGCGCCTGCGGTCGAGTCGGGGGTCGGCGTCCGTCACCCGCGCGATCAGCTGCCGGGCCACCGCCGGGGACAGGACCGGCTCGCCCGCGGCGACCGCGCGCACCGCGCCGACGATCTCCGCGGGCGGCGTGTCCTTCAGGACGAACCCGGCGGCGCCCGCCCGCAGGGCCCGCAGGACCTGTTCGTCGGCGTGGAAGGTGGTGAGGACGATGACCTCGGGGGCGTCGGGGCGTCTGCGCAGCGCCTCCGTGGCGGCGAGACCGTCCATCGTGGGCATGCGGATGTCCATCAGGACGACATCGGGCCTCACTTCACCGACCAGCGGGGCGACTTCGCTGCCGTCGCCCGCCTCGCCGACGATCTCGATGTCGTCGGCGCCGCCGAGCATGAAGGAGAGTCCGGCGCGCACCAGCGGGTCGTCGTCGACGAGCAGCAGCCTGATCGGTTTCATGGCGCCCACGGTAGCCAGGCCTCCAGGTGGAATCCGCCGTCGGGCCCGGGTCCGTGGACGAGGCGGCCGCCCGCGAGCTGGGCCCGTTCGGTGAGCCCGATCAGGCCCTGCCCGGAGCCCGGCACCTCGGGCACGTCGCCGGGTGGCGCCGGGTTGCGCACGGTCAGCGTCAGGCCTTCGCCGGGCGCGCCCGCGACGGTGACGGTGACCCCGGCGCCGGGGGCGTGCTTGCGGGCGTTGGTCAGGGCCTCCTGCGCGATGCGGTACGCGGTACGGCCGAGGGCGCCGGGCACGCCCGAGGGGTCCCCGACGCGGCTGTCGAGGACGACCTGCATGCCCGCCTCGCGGGACTCGGCGACCAGCGCGTCCAGGGCGGCGAGCGTGGGCTGTGGGCGGCCCGGGGCGTCCGTGCCGCCGCCGCGCAGGACGCCGATCACCTGGCGCAGGTCCTGCAACGCCTCGTGGGCGCTCTCCCGGATGACACCCGCCGCGCGCACGATCTCGGGGCGGGGCGCGTCGGGGCGGAACTCCAGGGCGCCGGCGTGGACGCTGAGCAGGCTGAGGCGGTGGGCGAGGACGTCGTGCATCTCGCGGGCGATGGCCTCGCGGGCGAGCCGCTGGGCCTGTTGGGCGCGCAGGGCGGCCTCGTTCTCGGCGCGGACGGCGCGCTCGCGCAGGCTGAGCAGGAGTGCGCGGCGGGAGCGCACGAACATGCCCCAGCCGATGACCGTGAGGGTGATGAGCACCCCGAAGGCGACCGCCACGGCGTACGGCAGCTCGACGTCGGGCCGCATCCAGCACGCGACGGGGATCACCGCGATCGAGGCCCCGCCGATCCACGCGACGTGGCGGAGGGGTCGGTGCACGGCGAGGGTGAACAGGGCGACGGCCGTCGCGCCGCCCGCCGTGTCGGAGGCCATGCCGACCGGCACCATCGCGAGGGCGAGGCCCACCGGCCAACGCCTGCGCAGCCAGACCGCGGCGCAGGCGAGCGCCCCGAGGACCTGGTCGAGGTCCGCGACGCCCTGGGAGACGTGGGGATTGGCGGTGATGGCGTCGGCGCCGAACAGGCCGATGAGGACGGCCGCGACGAAGCAGCCGAAGTCGGCGAACCAGTCGCGTACGGTCCGCCGCGGCCTGCGCGCCGACCGCCCTGTCCTGCCCACCCGTCCCGGCCGTCCCGACCGCTCTGGCCGCTCGGCCTTGCCCGGGTAGAACTCCTGGGCGATCGCGGCGGGCAGTGCCCAGGCGCTCCTGGCCGGCAGCCCGGGCACGGCACGGGGTTCGGCGGGCTCGGGGCGCCCTATGGATTCGGTACCGCTCATGGTCGGCAAATCTACGCACGGGCCAGGGCCCGGGGTGCACTCCGTGCGCGGTCGTCGACCGAAGTCGCACGGGTCGCAGACTTTCGGACCGTGCGCCGGACGCATCCTCGCCCGGCGGCGGATGCGCGTGGGAAACGCGCGCGGCGAGGATCTTCGGCATGAAACGGCTACTGGAATTGTTCGGTTTCCTCCTGCTGGTCCAGGGCGCCGGCGGCGCGGTCCACGACCTCACCGACGAGCGCTACGGCTGGGGCCTGCTGCGGCGCTTCGGCGCCCTGGAGGGCTATGAGCTGTACGCGAGCATCGCGATGGTCGTGCTGGCGATCGCGCTGTTCGCCGCCGCGGAGAGCCAGAAGGAGGGCTGACCCCGCGCACACACGCTCGCCGCCGCTTACTAGTAGCTGCCGTATTCCGGCCGCCCCGCGCGCTCGTACGTGCTGATGACGACGCCCTTGGACGTCGTGCGCGAGCGGGTGAGCCGGAAGGCGGCGGGCGGGAAGCCCTCGGTGAAGAGCCGCTTGCCGGTGCCGAGGACGACGGGGAACGTCAGCAGGTGCAGGGTGTCGATGAGGTCCTGCGCCAGCAGGGAGCGGGCGAGGCCGCCGCTGCCGTGCGTCTGGAGTTCGCGGCCCGGCTGCTCCTTGAGCGCGGTGACGTCCTTGGCGAGGTCGTCGCGGCCGATGATCCGGGTGTGGGGCCAGTCGGCGTCGGTCAAGGTGGTGCTCGCGACGTACTTGGGCAGGGTGTTGAGCTTGGTGGCCACCACGTTGCCGGGGTCGGTCACGGCGGGCCAGTACCCGGCGAAGATGTCGTACGTCCCGCGCCCGAGGAGGAACGCGTCGGCCTGCGCGAACCCCTCGTCCACGAAAGCGCCGAAGTCCTCGTCGCCGTAGGGCACCGACCAGCCGCCGTGCTCGAAGCCGCCGCTGCGGTCCTCGTCCGGGCCACCGGGGGCCTGGAAGACCCCGTCCAGGGTGAGGAACTGGGTGAAGGTGAGCTTCATGGCGGACGCCTCTCCTTGAATGTGCCGTGCATATGCCGTGCATGTGCCGTGGTCGAGCCTTGGATGTGCGGTGCTGTCATCTACTCAGACCGTGCCACCGGCCCGAAGTCATCGCTGCCCGACGGGCACCTCGCAGATCGGCGTCCGTTTCCCGCCAGCCCCGTCCCATCCCACCGCGTTTCATTGAACCCGCAAGCACTTACCGCCCTGATCGGCGGAAACCCCTGACGCACACGGTGGTCCCCCTGCGGACCACGTGTGGCGCATACGCGGAAGAGGTACGGACATGTCCACTCCCACCCGGTTCACCGACCCCACCGGCCCGGCCGCTCTCACCGGCAGGACGGCGCTGGTCACCGGCGGCAGCCGCGGCATGGGCGCGGCGATCGCGCTGCGCCTGGCGCGGGAGGGCGCGGACGTGGCGATCACCTACGTCCACGGCGAGGCGGCGGCGCACGAGGTCGTCACGAAGATCGAGGCCATGGGGCGGCGCGGCTTCGCCATCCGGGCCGACGCGGCCGAGGCCGGGGACGCCGCCGGCGCCGTGGAGCGCGCGGCCGACGACCTGGGCCGCCTGGACATCCTGGTGAACAACGCGGGCATCGGTGTCCTCGGCCCCCTCGGCGACCTGACGCTCGCCGACGTGGACCGGGTCCTCGCGATCAACGTCCGCGGGGTGTTCCTGGCCTCGCAGGCCGCGGCCGGACGGCTGCGCGACGGCGGCCGGATCATCACCATCGGCAGCTGCATCGCCCAGCGCGTGCCCGGCCCCGGCGGCACGCTGTACGCGACGAGCAAGGCGGCGCTGATCGGCCTCAACAAGGCGCTGGCCCGGGAGCTCGGCGGGCGCCGGATCACGGCGAACCTGGTGCAGCCCGGCCCGATCGACACGGACATGAACCCGGCGGGCGGCCCCTTCGCCGAGGGCCAGAGCGCCATGACGGCGCTCGGCCGCTTCGGCTCCGCCGACGAGGTGGCGTCCCTGGTCGCCTACCTCGCGGGGGACGACGCCGCGTACGTCACCGGCACCGAGCTGTCGGTCGACGGCGGGCACGCCGCCTGACGCACGCCGGACATGAGTACGGGGCGCACCGGGGCTGTCCTCCCGGTGCGCCCCGCGTTGGGGGGCGGGGTCAGCCGCCCAGCTCCTGGTGGCGGGCGGCCAGCCCGGCCGCGCCGTCCTCGGTCAGCGAACCGAACAGGCGCAGGCGGGAGATGCCGCCGTCAGGGAAGATGTCGACGCGTACGTGCGTGCCGACGACCGGGGTGTCCAGGACGAAGCGGTGGTTGGTGTCGGGCTGCAGGCGGGTGCGGGGCAGCGCCTCGGCCCACTCGCCGTCCTCCCCGTCGCGCACGGAGAGGGAGGCCCAGCCGGCCGAGTTGCCCTTGAGGTAGGCGGTGTCGATCTCGACGGCGCGGATCTCGGACTGCTGGACG
The DNA here is from genome assembly GCF_055581265.1 of Streptomyces sp. NPDC031466. Classification (NCBI taxonomy): domain Bacteria; kingdom Bacillati; phylum Actinomycetota; class Actinomycetes; order Kitasatosporales; family Streptomycetaceae; genus Streptomyces; species Streptomyces sp. NPDC031466. The sequence continues at coordinate 161,863 of NZ_JBVIJT010000014.1, read as the reverse complement.
AGCCGGTAGCGGATCCAGTCGTTGCCGCGGTCGCGGCGGCGGCGGGTCTCCCAGCCGTCGTCCATCTTGCGGGAGCGGCCCGGCTGGATGGTGTTGGTGGCCGGGGAGTAGAAGCGGTCGGAGGCGTCCTCGACCTGGCCGCCGTTCTCCAGGGCGACGACGTCGAACGTGCCGAGCGCGGTGAGCCACTTCGGGTCGGCGGCGACCTCGCCGTAGACACGCAGGCGGGCGATGCCGCCGTCCGGGTGCTGGTTGACGCGCAGGTGCGTGAAGCGCTGCTCGACGTCGACGGCGAAGCCGTTGGCGGCGTGTCCGCCCACGGGCGTGCGCGGGACGAGCGTAGTCCATTTCACGTCGTCGCCGCACAGCTCCTCGGGCGTCGGGGAGCCCTCGACGCTGGTGCCCTCGACGGACACGGCCTGCGGGTAGTTGCCGCGGAAGTGGGCGGTGTCGACGACGATGCCGCGGATGACGCCGGGGGCGCCGAGGCGTACGAGCGCCCAGTCGTGGTCGTCGTCGGTGGGCCAGGGGTGCTCGCCGGAGACCCCGCGCCGGCGGCGGGTCTCCCAGCCGTCCATGACCTTGCCCTTGTGTCCGAAGTGCTCGGGGTCGAACACGGCGGGGTGCGCGAGCAGCAGGTTCTCGCGCATCGCGAAGAACTCGTCGTTGGCGGCGATCACACCGGCGCCGAGCTGTCGGTCGGCGAGGTTGGCGTACCGGGTGAAGGGGAAGTCGGCCGTGCGGTAGTCGGCGTAGGGCTCGCCGCCGCCGTAGGGGCTCGCGTCGCCGGTGTAAGAGGGTATCGCCGTCACTGTTTCAGTTGTTCCTTTCCAGAAGTCGGCCCGCGGGTTCGCTGAACTCGCCGCCGTGCAGGATGCGTTCGCCGCGCAGCCAGGTGGACTTCACGACGCCGCTGAGGGTCTTGCCCGCGTACGCCGTGACCCGGTTCCTGTGGTGCAGCTCCGCGGGGTCCACGGTGAAGGTCTCGTCGGGCGCGAGGACCGCGAAGTCGGCGTCGCGGCCGGCCTCGATGGCGCCCTTCTGGCCGAGTCCGGCCAGCTGTGCGGTGCGCGTGGACATCCAGCGCACCACGTCGTCGAGGGTGTGTCCCCGCTCGCGCGCCTCGGTCCAGACCGCGGACAGGCTCAGCTGGAGCCCGGAGATGCCGCCCCACGCGGTGGCGAAGTCCTCGGTCTTCAGGTCGGCGGTGGAGGGCGAGTGGTCGGTGACGACGCAGTCGATGGTGCCGTCGGCCAATGCCGCCCACAGCAGGTCCCGGTTGCCGGCCTCCCGGATGGGCGGGCAGCACTTGAACTCGCTGGCGCCGTCGGGGACTTCCTCGGCGGTCAGGGTCAGGTAGTGCGGGCAGGTCTCCACGGTCAGCCGGACGCCCTCGCGCTTGGCGGCGGCGATCAGCGGGAGCGCGTCCGAGGAGGACAGGTGCAGGACGTGCACGCGGGCGCCGATCCGCCTGGCGAGGGCGATGAGCCCCTCGATCGCGGTGTCCTCCGAGACACGGGGCCGGGTCCGGAGGTAGTCCGCGTACTTGGGGCCGCTCGTGTGCGGGGCGGCGTCCAGCTCGTGCGGGTCCTCGGCGTGGACGATGAGGAGCCCGTCGAAGCCGGCGATCTCGGCCATGGAGGCGGCGAGCTGGTCCTGGTTCAGCGCGGGGAACTCCTCGACGCCCGAGGGCGACAGGAAGCACTTGAAGCCGTACACGCCGGCGTCGTGCAGCGGCTTGAGGTCCGCGACGTTGTCGGGCAGGGCGCCGCCCCAGAAGCCGACGTCGATGTGCGCCTTGCCGCGGGCGACGTCCTGCTTGGTCCGCAGGTTGTCGACCGTCGTGGTCGGCGGCAGGGAGTTGAGGGGCATGTCCACGAGGGTGGTGATGCCGCCCGCCGCGGCGGCGCGGGTGGCGGTCCAAAAGCCCTCCCACTCCGTGCGGCCGGGGTCGTTCACATGGACGTGGGTGTCGACCAGGCCGGGCAGCAGGACGTCGTCGCCGAAGTCTTCGAGCCGGGCCCCGCGCGGCACCGCGTCGTCGTACCCGCCGACGGACACGATCTTCCCGCCACGGACGGCGACCGAGGCGGCGCGCGTCCCTTCCGGGGTCACGACGCGGGTGGAGCGCAGCACCAGCTCCGTACCCGCATCGACGCCCGCGTCCACGTCCACGCCCTGTTCGGACACCCGTGTCCCCTCTCTTCTGTTCCGCTTCACAGACCTTTTGTTTCCGCTTAACGGAATTCAACGTTCTGTTGAAGGAGTTTTCACGCTCGATCCGGTGGCGTCAAGAGTGGACTTCGGGCAGCCCTCCCCCAGCGGCAGCGTCTGGACGTTTCCACAAGGTGGAATTAGAATTCCACCTACCAGAACGTAGCTCCACACAGCCGCAGGTCGAGGCGCCAGGGGACAACCCAGCGAAGAACCGGGCAAAGTCCCCCCTGACCGGCGACGACGCCGCCGCGCGCGAGAACCCCCGCGAAGAACCGCCCGGTAGGCTGCTTCCTTGCCCGCCAGCACCGAAAGGAACGCGCCGTGCCGACGTCAAGCGCCAACGACGCCCCTGCTGAAGTCGCCGCCCCGAAGCCCCCCGCCGCGAGCGGCGGCGTCCAGTCACTCGAGCGCGCCTTCGATCTGCTCGAACGGATGGCGGACGCCGGGGGCGAGGTCGGTCTCAGCGAGCTCTCCGCCAGCAGCGGCCTGCCCCTTCCCACGATCCACCGCCTGATGCGCACGCTGGTCGCCTGCGGGTACGTACGCCAGCAGGCCAACCGCCGCTACTCCCTCGGCCCGCGCCTGATCCGCCTCGGCGAATCGGCCTCGCGGCTGCTCGGCACGTGGGCCCGGCCCTACCTCGCCCGGCTCGTCGAGGAGACCGGTGAGACGGCCAACATGGCGCTGCTCGACGGCGACGAGATCGTGTACGTCGCACAGGTGCCGTCCAAGCACTCCATGCGCATGTTCACCGAGGTCGGCCGGCGGGTCCTGCCGCACTCCACGGGCGTCGGCAAGGCGCTGCTCGCGCACACGCCGCCGGAGGAGGTCCGGGCGCTGCTCGCCCGCACCGGGATGCCCGCGGCCACCGAGAAGACGATCACCACGCCGGAAGGGTTCCTCGCCGCGCTCGAAGAGGTCCGCCGGGCGGGGTACGCCGTCGACGACAACGAACAGGAGATCGGCGTCCGGTGCCTGGCCGTCCCGGTGCCCAACTCGCCCACGGCGGCGGCGATCTCCATCTCCGGGCCCGCGGGACGGGTCACGGAGGCGGCCACGGAGCGGATCGTGCCGGTGTTGCAGCAGGTGGCGGTGGAGCTTTCCTCGGCGTTGGTCAGTGCGGGGGCTGGCTCCTGAGCCTGGGGCTGGCTCCTGAGCCTTGGGCGGGCGGCTCCTGAGCCTGGGGCGGGGGCTGGGGGGCCTTGTCCGCTTCGCGGTGGGTGGGTTGCTGTTTTTCCGCCCTTGCGGTCGGAGTAATTCGCCGCTTCGCGGCGGTCGCCTCCCACCCACCCGCCCGTTGCTCCGTGTTGGAAGGTGGGCGTAGGGGCTAGCCGTGGTGGAGGTGGCCGTCTCTCATCTCCGTCACTCGGTCCGCGCGGGTCAGCCCGGCCCTGTCGTGCGTGACCAGGACCGTCGCCGTGCCGCGCTCCTTCGTCAGGGTCGCGAGCAGCGCCAGCACCGCGGCCCCGCGCTCATGGTCCAGCGCGCTGGTCGGCTCGTCGACCAGCAGCACCGCGGGGCCGTTCATCAGCGCCCGCGCGATCCCCACCCGCTGGCGCTGGCCTCCCGACAGCTGGTGCGGCCGGCGCCCCGCCTGCTCCGCGAGGCCGACTGCCGCCAGCAGCCCCCGCGCCCGCTCGCGGACCCGGCCACCGGGGCGCCGCCCGTCCACATGCGCCATCAGCTCCAACTGCTCCAGCGCCGTCAGCGAGCCCAGCAGGTTCGGCTGCTGGAAGACGATGCCGAGGCGTCGCCGTCGTAGTTCCGCCTTCTCGGCCCGGCTCAGCGTCGCCGTGTCGACGCCGTCCACCATGACCCGCCCCCGCTCGGGCGTGACCAGCGTCGCCGCGACGGCGAGCAGGCTGGACTTGCCGGAACCGGAGGGGCCCACCACCGCGGTCATCGTGCCCGCCGGCACCTCCAGCCCCACGCCGTCCAGCGCGGTCAGCCGCCCCGCCCCGTCGGGGTACGTGAGCGTGACGTCCTCCACCAGCAAAGAGATGTTCATCGGGCACTCCCCAACGCGACCAACGGATCGACGGCGGTGATCCGCCGCACGGAAAGACCGGCCCCGACCGCGCCGAGCGCGATCATGACCCCGGCGGGCCCCAGCACGGTCGCCGGTTCCAGCACGAACGGGACGTCGCCGCCGCTGATGACCCCGCCGACCGCCGCCGCGATCCCGGACCCCACCGCCGTACCGGCGACGAGCATCGCCACGGCCTGGCCCAGCGCGTCCCGCAGCAGATAGGGAGTGGAGGCGCCCAACGCCTTCAGGACGGCGATGTCGGCGCCCCGCTGGATCGTCCACACGGTGAAGAACGCCCCTATGACCAGCGCGGAGATCACGAACAGAAAGCCCCGCATCAACTGGAGGGAGCCGTTCTCGGCCTGGTAGGAGCCGATGGCGGAGAGCGCTCCGTCGCGCGTCTTCGTCGCGGTCCCCGCGGCCTCGTCCCCGGCGGCCAGATCGACCCCGTCGCCGGTCCGCAGCGCGATCACCGTCGCCTGCTGCTCCCCGGACGGGCCCCGGACACCCCGGCGCCCGAGCCGCTGCCAGTCGTCGAGGGAGATCCACACCACGGGCGTATGGCTGTACGAGGCGTCGGACGCGATGCGTGCCACCCGCTCCCCGAGCAATCCGCCGCCGAGCCGGACGCGGTCGCCCACCCGGGCCCCGAGGTCCTCGGCCGCCTGCTCGGAGAGCACCGCGTCGCCCGGCGCGACACCGTCCGGCGCGATGCCGGCGTCCGGTGCGACGCCGAAGGCGGAGACCGCTGCCGAACGCTTGCCCGCGGTGGCACTGAGGGTGCTGATGCCGATGGGGTGCGCGGAGAGCACGCCGGGCCGTGCGGCCCACTTCTCCCAGGCACGCCGCTCCACCAGCGAGTTGGTGAAGGAGACCGACTGGCCGTCGGGCGGCGCGGCGAACGCCAGGTGGTCGGCCGGCAGCCCGGTGACGGCCGAGGTGTTCTCCCTGGCGAGCCCGGCGGTCAGCCCGGACAGCAGACCGACGAGCAGGGTGATCAGTACGACGACGGCCCCCATCAGGGCGAACCGGCCCTTGGCGAACCGCAGGTCTCTCCACGCGACGAACATGGCCCCACCCTGCGGCCAGGAGCGCGGGCGGGGCATCGCGCCACAGCACGGTTCACCCGGATCGAAGGGCGGCGCCGTACTTCAACCTTTCGGTTGACGGGGCCGAGGGGCTCCGCCCGTACCGTGGACGGGCACACGCGTACGCCCCAGCCGGCCGCAGCCCCAGCCCTCCCGCTCATCGAGCCCCGGACCTCCGAGACCCCATGCCCCGCACCCTCGTCCCCACGCCCACGCATCCGTCCGCCCGCACGCCCGTGGCCCTCGCCCTCCGCCTCTGCCTGCACGCCCTCCTCGCGGGGCTGCTGGCGCTCGCCGCGGTGAAGGCGCTGGCGCAGGACGGCCCGGCCCACTCACCGGGAGCGGCGCGTCCCGCGGCCGTCGTCGCGGCGGCGCTCCTCGTGGCCGCCGTGTACGCGGCCGGCACGCTGAGCACCGCCGTGGCCCGCTCGCGGCGCGCGGCGGCCTGGTGGCTGGCGGCGCTGGGCGCGGCCTGGCTGGTGTTGCTGGCACTGTCCCCGGACGGGCTGTGGGTCGCCTTCCCGCTGTACTTCCTGCAGCTGTGTCTGCTGCCGGTCCGCTGGGCGCTGCCCGCGGTCCTCGCCACGGCGGCGGCCGCCATCGGCGGCTTCCTGCTGCACGGCGCGCCGGTGACACCCGGCGGCTTCATCGGGCCGCTGCTCGGCGCGGCCGTCGCCGTGGCCACGGTCCTCGGGTACGCGGCGCTGTACCGGGAGAGCGAGCACCGCCGTCGGCTCATCGACGAACTGGTGGCCACCCGGGCCGAACTCGCCGCCGCCGAGCGCACCGCGGGCACCCTGGCGGAGCGGGAGCGACTGGCCCGGGAGATCCACGACACGCTCGCGCAGGGCCTGTCCTCCATCCAGTTGCTGCTGCGGGCCGCGCAGCGCGCGCTGCCGGACAGCTCCCCGGCGGCGCCGCACATCGAGCGGGCGCGGGCGGCCGCCCAGGACAACCTGGCCGAGGCCCGCCGCTTCGTGCGCGCGCTCTCCCCGCCCGGTCTGGAGCGCGGCTCGCTCGCCGGGGCCCTGGAGCGGCTGTGCGCGTCGAGCGCGGGCCCGCGTGTCCGGTTCTCCCTCAGCGGTACGCCGGTGGAGCTGCCCACGCCGTACGAGGTGGCGTTGCTGCGTGTCGCGCAGTCCGCCCTCGCGAACGCGGTGCGGCACGCGGGGGCGGCCCGTGCCGAGATCACGCTGACGTTCATGGACGGGTCGGTCACGCTGGACGTGGTGGACGACGGCAGGGGCTTCGATCCGGCGGGCGGCGAACCGCCACAGGGTGCGGGGGACGGCGGTTTCGGGCTGCCCGCGATGCGCGCGCGTGCCCGGGCGCTGGGCGGCACCTTCACGGTCGAGTCCGCACCGGGGCAGGGCACCGCGGTGGCGATCGCGCTGCCGCTGCCCGCCCGTCCGGCGGGGGCGGCGGCGTGACGCGGGCGTCCGGGGCGACGGTGCGTCTGCTGCTCGCCGACGACCATCCCGTCGTACGCGCGGGTCTGCGCGCGGTGCTCGACGCGGAGCCGGACTTCGAGATCGTCGCGGAGGCGGCGACGGCGGAGGCGGCGGTGGAACGGGCCGCGGCGGCGGGTCCGGACGGTGTCGACGTGGTCCTGATGGACCTTCAGTTCGGCGCCGGGATGCACGGGGCGGCGGCGACGGCCGCGATCACCGCGCGCGAGGGGGCGCCGCGGGTCCTGGTCCTGACCACGTACGACACGGAGGCGGACATCCTCGCGGCGGTGGAGGCGGGCGCGGCGGGCTACCTCCTCAAGGACGCGCCGCCCGAGGAGCTGGCCGCGGCGGTCCGCACGGCGGCGTCGGGGCGCTCCGCCCTCGCGCCCGCGATCGCGCACCGTTTGATGGACCGCATGCGGACCCCGGCGCAGGCCCTGAGCCGCCGGGAGCTGGAGGTGCTGCGCCTGGTGAAGGACGGCCTGTCCAACCAGCGGATCAGCAGGGAACTCTTCCTGAGCCAGGCCACGGTGAAGTCCCATCTGGTGCACATCTACGCCAAGCTCGGCGTGGACTCCCGCACCGCCGCGGTGGCGGCCGCGACGGCCCGCGGCCTGATCCGCAGCCGCCCCTGACGCCCCGCCCCGGGCGGTCCGCTCACTCCCCCACCAGCCGCGAAGTCCGCCGCCCACATGCCGCGCAGCGCCCGGCGCAGGCCCTTCGGCGGCCACGGGGACGGGACGCTCAGGACCGGGCAGGCGGTGCGGGCGCGGGCCCGGCGGTGGACGCGGCTCGGGCGGCGTCCGCCGGGGCGGGTGCCGAGCACGAGGAGGTCGTCGGGGTGGCGTCAGGCCTTGACCGCGAACCGCCGCCCGAGGGGACCGTGACACCCAGGCCGGTAACGCCGCCCGATGAGCTGGCGCGACATCCCGGCCCTCGAACTGCCGCCCCTGAGCGGCGTGACACCCCGGTCCCGAACCGCCGGCCACCGGAGTGGCGCAACGCCCCAGCCCCCACGCCACCGCCCCCGCGATGCCGCGACACCCCGCGTATCAGTGGCCCCGTGACTCGCCGAATGTCTCCACCGCGCCCCGTACCTCCGCGAGCGCCGTCGTCAGGGCGCTGACCGAGCCGATCGCGCCCGCGACGAGCAGCAGGGAGCGCCGCAACCGGCGCAGTTCGGGGGCGCCGCCGGAGGCCATCGCGGCGAGGGCGGCCAGCTCGTCCTCGGCTATGGCCCGGTCGGTGAACTCGACCGGGTGCGCCGCCAGCTCGCGACGCAGTCGGGCCACGGCGGCGCACAGCTTCGCCACCCGCGGGTCCCCGTCGTCGCCCGTCATCCGCCTCTGCTCCATGCCCCGCAACACAGCTCTCCCCCGCGCACACCCTCGTGCGCTGTCTCTCGTGCGTCGTTCCCGGCCTTCGGTGCTGGTCAGGCACCAGGGCCGCAGGTCAGTAAAGCGCCCCCGGGTCGGGACGCGCCACTTTCGGGCGGCGCCCCCGCGGTGCGGGGTATGCAGGAGCCATGACGACAGAAACGAAGGACGGACCGCCCGCCGGGGCGGGCGAGGTCGCCGGGCTGCTGCTCGCCGCGGGCGGCGGCCGGCGTCTGGGCGGCCGCCCGAAGGCGCTCCTGGAGCATCGGGGCCGCCCGCTGGTGGAGCACGCGGCGCGGGTGCTGCGCGAGGCGGGCTGCGCGCCGGTGCACGTGGTGCTCGGCGCCTCCCGCGAGGCCGTACGCGCGCGTGCCCTGCTCCCGGACTGTGTGCTGGTGGACAACCCGGACTGGGCACGGGGCATGGGTTCCTCCCTCCGGGCCGGCCTCGCCTCGCTCCGGGGCTCGGGAGCGCGGGCCGTGCTGGTCTCGCTGGTCGACCAGCCGGGGATCGGCGCGGTGGCCGCGGCGCGGGTGTGGGACGCCTACCGCTCGCCCGCGACGCTCGCGGCGGCCGCGTATCAGGGGCGGCGCGGGCATCCGGTGCTGTTCGGCCGCGACCACTGGGCGGGCATCGCGGAGACGGCGGCCGGCGACCGCGGGGCCCGGGATTATCTGCGGGCGCACGCCGAAGCGGTCACGCTGATCGAGTGCGGCGAGGTGGCCGACGCGTACGACATCGACACGGCCGAGGACCTGATCCACCTGGAGTGACGGGGGTGGCACTCAGCGACACGTTCTGTCGATGAGGAGAATCTCGACATCAACAAACGATTGAACTTCCACCATGAGGAAACTAGTATCCACTGACCAGAAGGCCCGTTCCCTCGGACGGGGCCCCGCAGCCGTACCTCGGCCCCTGTGGCACTCGGTGCCATCGCGTCTGCCCGGCGGCTCGCCCGGCACCGTCCGCGCAGCTCTCTGAAGGAAGTGACAGCTCATGTCCGCACTAGCGCCGTCGCCGCTGGCCATCGTCGACGCAGAGCCCCTGCCCCGGCAGGAAGAGGTGCTCACCGACGCGGCCCTCGCCTTTGTGGCCGAGCTGCACCGGCTGTTCACGCCACGGCGTGACGAGCTCCTCGCCCGGCGCGCCGAGCGCCGTGCCGAGATCGCCACCACCTCCACCCTGGACTTCCTCCCGGAGACCGCCGCGATCCGCGAGGACGACTCCTGGCGGGTCGCCCCGGCCCCGGCCGCGCTGAACGACCGGCGCGTGGAGATCACGGGCCCCACCGACCGCAAGATGACCATCAACGCCCTGAACTCGGGCGCCCGGGTCTGGCTCGCGGACTTCGAGGACGCCTCCGCGCCCACCTGGGAGAACGTGGTCCTCGGCCAGCTCAACCTCACCGACGCCTACGAGCGCCGCATCGACTTCACCGACGAGCGCACCGGCAAGTCGTACGCCCTCAAGGACGCCGACGAGCTGGCCACGGTCGTCATGCGCCCGCGCGGCTGGCACCTGGACGAGCGCCACCTCCAGGTCGACGGCCGCCCGGTCCCCGGCGCGCTCGTCGACTTCGGCCTGTACTTCTTCCACAACGCCAAGCGCCTCATCGAGCTGGGCAAGGGCCCCTACTTCTACCTCCCGAAGACGGAGTCGTACCTGGAGGCCCGCCTCTGGAACGACATCTTCGTCTTCGCCCAGGACTACGTCGGCATCCCGCAGGGCACGGTCCGCGCGACCGTCCTGATCGAGACGATCACCGCCGCGTACCAGATGGAGGAGATCCTCTACGAGCTGCGCGAGCACGCCTCCGGCCTGAACGCGGGCCGCTGGGACTACCTCTTCTCCATCGTCAAGAACTTCCGTGACGGCGGCGAGAAGTTCGTCCTGCCGGACCGCAACCTCGTGACGATGACCGCCCCGTTCATGCGGGCGTACACCGAGCTGCTCGTGCGCACCTGCCACAAGCGCGGCGCGCACGCGATCGGCGGCATGGCGGCGTTCATCCCCTCCCGCAAGGACGCGGAGGTCAACAAGGTCGCGTTCGAGAAGGTCAAGAACGACAAGGACCGCGAGGCCGGCGACGGTTTCGACGGCTCGTGGGTGGCGCACCCGGACCTGGTCCCGATCGCCATGGAGTCCTTCGACGCGGTGCTCGGCGACAAGCCGAACCAGAAGGACCGGCTGCGCGAGGACGTGCGGGTCTCGGCGGCCGACCTGATCGCCATCGACTCCCTCGACGCGAAGCCCACGTACGAGGGTCTGGTCAACGCCGTCCAGGTCGGCATCCGTTACATCGAGGCCTGGCTGCGCGGCCTCGGCGCCGTCGCCATCTTCAACCTCATGGAGGACGCCGCCACCGCCGAGATCTCGCGCTCCCAGATCTGGCAGTGGATCAACGCGGGCGTCGTCTTCGAGAACGGCGAGCGGGCCACGGCGGACCTGACCCGCGAGGTGGCCGCCCGGGAACTGGGCGCCATCCGCGCCGAGATCGGCGACGAGGCCTTCGCCACCGGCAAGTGGCAGCAGGCCCACGACCTCCTCCTCCAGGTCTCGCTGGACGAGGACTACGCGGACTTCCTGACGCTCCCGGCGTACGAGCAGCTCCGCTGACACCTCTCGCACCTCTCGCGGGTACGTCTCCCTCGCCCGCGTTCCCGATCCGCCCCCGGCACCGCACAGAGCCGGGGGCGGATCGTGTGTTTGACCGGGCAATCCGCGGGGCCCTCGGCTACGTATCAGTCATGTACGCCGACCCGCGTCCCGAAGGATCACCGCGTGAATGAAGTCGTCCGCATCGGCTCCCGGTCAGCGCCCGGACCCGACCTGCAAGAACTGGTCGCCCGCGTCGCCCGCGGCGATCAGGAGGCCTTCCCCGGTGTCTACGACGCCGTGGCGGGCCCCGTCCTCGGCGTCGTCCGCGGGGTGCTGCGCGACCACGCCCAGTCCGAGGAGGTCGCCCAGGAGGTCCTCGTCGAGGTGTGGCGCACCGCGCCCCGCTACCGGCCGGGCCTCGGCACCGCGATGAACTGGGTGCTGACCCTCGCCCACCGGCGCGCGGTGGACCGCGTCCGCTCCGTGGAGGCGGCCTCGGCCCGTGAGCACAAGGCCGCCCTGCTCTCCCGCACCCCGGAGTTCGACGAGGTCAGCGAGCAGGTCGAGACCCATCTGGAGCGCGAACAGGTACGCCGGTGCCTGCGCTCCCTGACCGAGGTGCAGCGCCAGTCCGTGACGCTCGCCTACTACCGCGGCCTGACCTACCGGCAGGTCGCCGAACTCCTCGCCCTGCCGCTGGGCACGGTGAAGACCCGCTTGCGCGACGGACTCATCCGGCTGCGCGACTGCCTGGGGGTGAACGCGTGAGCACCACAGCCGATCTGCACACCCTCACGGGGGCCTACGCCGCGAACGCCCTGGAGGACGCCGAACGCGCCCGGTTCGAGGAACACCTCGCGCTGTGCCCGCCGTGCGCCCAGGAGGTGCGGGAGCTGACCGCGACCGTCGCGCGGCTCGCGATGGCCTCGGCCGTCGCACCCCGGCGCGCCATGAAGGAGGAGGTGCTCGCGCGCATCGCCACGGTCCGTCAGGACGTCCCGCACGGCGAACCCGACCCGAGCCCGGCCGAGGACCCGGGTACGGACCGGGGAACGAGCCGGGACCCGGGCCCGCGCAGGGCACGTGTGACCCGGGAGGCGCCCCGCTGGGCCCTCGCCGCGTGCCTCGCCGCGGCCGTCTCCTTCGGCGGCACAGCGGTCTGGCAGCACCAGCGGGCGCAGGACGCGCGCGAGCAGGCCCAGCAGGTCCAGGAGCGGGCCGGGGAGCAGTCCCGGGAACTCGCGGAGGTACTGGCCGCCCCTGACGCCAGGTCACGCACCGGCACGTTCGACGGCGGGGCCAGGGGCACGGTCGTCGTGTCCAAGAGCCGCGACAAGGCCGTGTTCGTGGCCGACGGGATGGCGCGGCCGCCGCTGGGCAAGGTCTACCAACTCTGGTTCGACGACGGCGGAACCATGCGGCCGGCCGGCCTCATGGACCCCGACCGTCCGACCGGGGCCGTGCTGATGCGGGGCGAGGTCGGCGACGCGCGGGGCATGGGCGTCACGGTGGAGCCCGCGGGCGGCTCGGACGAGCCGACCTCGGCGCCGGTGGCACTCGTGGCCTTCCCGGCCTGACGTGCTCGTTCACTCGATCGGGTAATCGACCAATCCGCGCGGCCGTCGGCACCGAATACCCCTCGTGAAGACAGAACGGAAGGTCCCGTGGCGGCGCCTCGACCGGTGGCGTCTCCTGGCCGGTGCCCTCAGCGGGGCACTCGCCGGGTTCGCGGCGCTCGCGGCGGCGGAGCTGATCTCCTCCGCGGTGCGCCCCGAGTCCGGCCCGGTGGTGGCGGTCGGCGGCGCGGCCATCGACCGCACACCCGCGGCCGTCAAGGACTGGGCGATCCAGCGGTTCGGGACGGACGACAAACTCGTCCTCCAGGCGGGCATCCTCGCCGTCCTGGCCCTTCTCGCGCTCGTGCTCGGCCTGCTGGCCCTGCGCCGGCGCCGGACGGGCTCGGCGGGCGTCCTGTTCTTCGGTGTGGTCGGCGCCCTCGCGGCCCTCACCCGCCCGGACTCCACGGGCTTCCTCGACGCCGTGCCCTCGCTCGTGGGCGCGGCCGTCGGGGCCGCGCTCCTGTACGTACTGATGGGGCGGCTCCTCCCGCGCCCGGTCCCCGCGGCGGCCGGACTCGACACGGCTCCCCGGGGTGAGTGGGACCGGCGGGGCTTCCTGCTCGCCGCGAGCGCGGCCGCCGCCGCGTCGGCGGGGGCCGGTGTCCTCGGCAAGTCGCTGAACGCCGCGAGCGGCAAGGACGCCGTCGCCTCGCGCGCGGGCGTCGTGCTCCCCGCCCCGGCCTCGGCGGCCGCCGCCGTGCCGAGGGGCGTACGGCCGAAGGTGCCCGGTCTCAGCTCCTTCGTCACGTCCAACAAGGACTTCTACCGGGTGGACACCGCGCTCGTGGTCCCGAAGGTGAACGCCGACACCTGGCGGCTGCGGATCCACGGCAAGGGCGTCGCGCGCGAGCGGACGGTCTCGTACGCGGACCTGCTGCGGCGCGACCTGATCGAGCGGGACATCACCCTGACCTGCGTGTCGAACGAGGTCGGCGGCCCCTACGTGGGCAACGCCCGCTGGATCGGGGTGCCGTTGGCGGAGCTGCTCGACGAGTGCGGTGTGCGGCCCCCGTCCCGGGGCGGCCCCGCCGACCAGCTGGTGTCCCGGTCCGTGGACGGCATGACCATCGGCACTCCCGTGGACGACGTGATGGACGGCCGCGACGCGATGCTCGCCCTGGGCATGAACGGCGAACCGCTCCCCTTCACGCACGGTTTCCCCGTACGCATGCTGGTCCCCGGGCTGTACGGCTATGTGTCGGCCTGCAAGTGGATCAAGGACATCGAGCTGACCACGTTCGACTCCTACGACTCGTACTGGGTGAAGCGGGACTGGGCCCGTAAGGCACCGATCAAGACCCAGTCGCGCATCGACGCCCCCAAGCCGTTCGCCCGGCCCCGCGCGGGCACGGTCATGGTGGCCGGGGTCGCCTGGGCCCAGCACCGGGGCATCGACAAGGTCGAGGTGCGCGTGGACGACGGCCCCTGGCGGCCCGCCGACCTCGCCGCCGAGAACACCCGGGACACCTGGCGCCTGTGGTCCTTCGCGTGGCAGGCCACTTCCGGCGGCCACACCCTCACCGTGCGGGCGACCGACCGCACGGGCACGGTCCAGACCGACGAGCGGACCCGCACGATCCCCGACGGGGCGAGCGGATGGCATTCGGTGGTGGTCACCGTCGACTGAACCGCACGTCACGGCGCTTGCCCGCGCCCCCACTCGTACCTCTTCGCACCTAACACCTCATATCTCAGGAGAAGACATCATGAACACCACTTCCCGCCGTCTGCGCCGTACCGCTCTCGCCGTCGCCTCGGTGGCGTTCCTCCCGCTGGCCCTCACGGCCTGCTCGGACGACAGCGACGACAGCGGCTCGTCGTCCGACGCGTCCAAGTCGTCGGCCACGGAGAAGAAGGCCGACGAGAGCCCCTCCGAGGACATGGCGAGCATGACGAAGCCCTTCGGCCCCGCTTGTTCGGCCGTGCCCGAGGGCGGCAAGGGCAGCTTCGACGGCATGGCCAAGGACCCGGTCGCCACCGCCGCCTCGAACAACCCCGAGCTGTCCACCCTGGTCACGGCGGTCAAGAAGGCCGGCCTCGTCGACACGCTGAACAGCGCCAAGGACATCACCGTCTTCGCCCCGACGAACGACGCGTTCGCGAAGATCCCGAAGGCGGACCTGGACAAGGTCCTCAGCGACAAGGCCCAGCTCACCAAGATCCTCACCTACCACGTGGTCGGGCAGAAGCTCACCCCCGGTGACCTGGAGAAGGGCTCCTACGAGACGCTGGAGAAGAGCAGGCTGACGACGGCCGGCTCGGGTGAGTCGTTCAAGGTGAACGACTCCGCCAAGGTGGTCTGCGGCAACGTCGAGACCTCCAACGCGACGGTCCACATCATCGACACCGTCCTGATGCCCAAGAGCTGATCCCCCTCCGCCCTCGTGCGGCAGGCTGACGGCGCGCGCTCCCCTCCCGGTGGGCGCGCGCCGTCAGCCGAGGTGCGCCGACCAGTCCTGTTCCGCCGCGGGCTTGCCGTGCAGGTCCGGTACGCGCTTGAGCCAGTCGGGGCGCCCCTTCTCGGTGGCGGCGGCGCGGCGGGCGTCGGCGGCGGCCAGCTCGCCGCGGGTCGGGAAGTCGGTCGGCAGCCAGACGGCGGAGGAGCGGGCACGGGCCAGCAGATGAGCGACGTACGCCTCGCGCACGGCGTCCGGCGAGGCGAACCCCGGCTCGTCGGCGAGCCACGCGTCGGGCACGAGCGCGACGACCTCGCGCAGCATGGACTGCGTGACGAGCGGCGCCAGTTCGGCGTCGGCCGCGGCCGTGTCGGGGCCGTATCCGCCGAGGGCGTGGTGGCGGAAGTCGTACGCCTTGTCGGGGGCGGACGCCCCCCAGCGGTGGTGGAAGACGAGGGCCGCGCCGTGGTCGATGAGCCACAGCTTCGGCGGGCGCGTACCGAAGGTGGGCCACACCATGAGGTTCGAACTGTGCACGGTGCGGTCGACGTTGGCGGTGAGCGCGTCGAACCACACGACCTTGCCTGCCTCCAGCGGGTCCACGTCGAGGGCGTCCGGCGTGAAGTCCCGCGCGCCCGGCAGCAGATCCATGCCGAGGTTGAGGCCGGCGCTGGCGTGCAGCAGGTCCCGCACCTCCTGGTGCGGCTCGTCGGCGGCGACCGCGGGGTCGAAGTGGACGAGGACCAGCTCGGGAAAGCGCAGCCCGAGCCGGCGCGCCAGCTCGCCGACGACGATCTCGGCGACGAGCGCCTTGCGGCCCTGGGCCGACCCGGTGAACTTGACGACGTACGTACCGAGGTCATCGGCCTCGACGACACCGGGCACGGAGCCACCGGTGCGCAGGGGCTCGACGTAACGGGTCGCGGTGACCTCTCTCAACACTTTCCGGGCCACCCATCTCCTCCACGGCCGACTCGGGAGAAGTGTAGTGGCGAGGATGACCCTCACCGATTCCCGCGTGACCGGAGAAGCAATGCGGATGGGTGATGTCCTGCCGGCGGTCTCCCTCGTTGAGCAGTCGCCGATCTTGTGCGGCCGCAGGCCGCGGCACGACGGCGTGGCTGTCCGGAGCGTTCCGCTTCGGCGCGAGAAGAACGCGAGAAGAAGGAGAACCTTGTGCGTCGCATCAGCATCGCCCTGACCCTGGCCGTGGCCGCCGGCGGGCTCGGCCTGTCGGCGGTGACCGCCCAGGCCGCCCCCGCCGTCCAGGGGCCCCCGTTCCCGTACGCGGACTGCCTCAAGGCGACCGCGCAGAAGGGGGAGAGCCGGGCGTACGGCAAGTGGCACTGTGACCAGCTGGTCAAGAAGGGGTGGGTCAAGCCGGCCCATCGCTGATCGCGCCCTCGGGGCCACCCTCGACGGTGGCCCCGAGGTCCGTCCGGGCTCGTGCCGTGCCCCGTACCGCCCCGTCAGCCGGCGACTTCCTCGGCGCGGATGGTGTCCCCGTGGTACCAGGGGTTTCCCGCGGCCTCCGAGATCAGTTCGCGCGAACGCGTCTCGTGCGCCCGGCCGAGGTCCAGGGTGAGGTACTGGATGAATTCGAGCGCGGTGAAGTACTTGCGGGTGAAGGTGGGTTCGGCGAGGGGCACCACCGAGACCTCGATGTTCCGGTTCTCCGGGCGGTCGCCGGTGAGCAGCCCCACCAGGTTCTCCATCTTCGCCTTGGTGTAGTCGTCGTCGTCCTCGTCCCGGAAGATGATCAGGCTGTGCTTCCTGGTCGGGTCGGACAGCGTGGCGACCTCGCTGTGGCAGAACTCGTGGAAGTAGTTGCGGGCCGCCGGCACCATCGCGATCTCGTTGAGGTGCATCTTGCCGAGCTTCAGCAGGCTTTCGTGCCACTTCGGGGAGGCCAGCATGATGACGTTGGCGTCACGGCTGCGCTCGGCCACCGTGCGGGCCAGCTCGCGGTGCGCCTCGGTGAAGTCGTTCTCCAGGTGACCGGGGAGCAGGCGCACCTCCTGCCGGTGGTCCTGCTCGATCAGGCCCAGCTCGAGGAACATGTCCAGCAGGATGGCGAAGTACTGCCCGACGTGGAACAGCGGGTACTCGCGGTCCGGCTCGCTCAGCGTCCAGCGCGCGATCGACACCCCGGCCTCCTCGCCGAGGGCGCCGAGGCGTCCGCCCGAGGTGAGCAGCAGCATCCTGTCGTGGGCGTGCCGCAGCTGGTGGAAGACGTGGACCGGCTCGTTGGAGTGGCCGCTGTAGGAGCTGAGGATGATGAGCGTCCCCTCGTCGTCCATGAGGGAGGACGGGAGCAGGTACCGGTGGTCGTAGTCGTTGAGGACATGGAACTCCAGTTCGCTGCCCGCCGATTGGAAGAAGGCCGCCACGACGTCGGAGACAATGGCCGAGCATCCCATCCCGGTGAACACGACCCGCTTGAACTGTCCGGACTTTATCTTGAGCCGGAGGTCGTCCGTCATGTCCGCGAGGGAGTACTCCTCGGGCTTGAGGAAGCCCTTCCGGTACTCGTTGGTGAGGAAGTTCTCGTAGCGTTCCATGCGTGACTGCATGTGACGTGCCTTTCGTTGAGGGGTCTGTGCCGGATCGGGCAAAAGGCGTTCCGGGGCGAGGCGGGACCGGGCGCGGCGGGGTGGGCCCTCACCACATGAACTGGCCGCCGTCGACGATCATCTTCTGTCCGGTGATGTACGAGGCCTTGTCGCTGACGAGGAATTCGAGTGCGTCGGCCATGGCCTCGGGGCTGCCGATGCGCCCCTGCGGGATCTCGGCCAGCAGCCGGTCACGGAATTCCGGTTCGTCCGTCCTGAACCGGGTGTTCATCTCTTCGGTGTCGATCATCCCGGGGATCAGGGAATTGACCCGGATCGTGGGCGCGAGTTCCAGGGCGAGGCATTTGGTGAAGTGGAGCAGGCCCGCTTTGCTCGCGCAGTAGTTGGTGCCGTTCAGGCGCGGCCGGATTCCGGTGGTGGCGGCGACATTGATGATGCTGCCGCCGCCGGCGTCGAGCATGGCGGGCGCCAGGGCCCGGGTGAGGTAGAAGGGTGCCGACAGGTTGGCCTGGATGACCTGGTCCCAGTCCGAGGGCGTCATCTCCAGGAAGGGCCGGTCGATGTTGCGGCCCGCGTTGTTGACGAGCACCTGGGGGGTGCCGTGCTCCGCCAGTATCTGCTCGGCGGTGCGGAAGGCCTCCTGGCTCTCGGCTATGTCCGACCGGAGAGCCGTGAAACCGTCGCCCAGTTCCTTGTCGGCGGCCGCGGCGGCCTCCTGGTCGCCGCGGTACAGGGCGACGACCCGGTACCCCACGGACAGCAGCCTGCGGCTGAGGCTCAGGCCGATGCCCTTCGTACCGCCGGTGACCACGGCGAGTGGCGTCTGCATGGACAACTCCTTGATCGGATCGGGGTCTTGCGCGCCCGCGTCTCCACGAGCCCGCACGCGCGGCGCAGGACGTCATCAGCGGCTCCCCGGAGATCCACGGCTCGCTCCGGCACGGGCCGTGGTCAGGCCTGCGGGGGCCAGGTGAGGACCGCTTCGTTCTGGCTGGTGAACTTGGACATGGGCGCGAAGCGGAAGTAGAGGTCACGGCCCAGGGCGGAGAACGGGCCCTCCAACTGCTCCGTGAGGCTGAGCGCGCGGGCCGCGCCGACCAGTGCCTCGGTGCGCGGCCTGCGCTCGTCCTCGTAGCCGCGCAGCGCCGCGGGCAGGTCCGTCGCCCCCTTCAGGTGCTGGGCGAGGACGACGGCGTCCTCGATGGCGAGCGCCGCGCCCTGGCCGAGGCTGACGAGCATGGGGTGTGCCGCGTCCCCGAGGAGGGTCATGCGTCCGGTGCCCCACCGCGCGAGGAAGGGGCGGTCCTGGGCGGTGATGCGGACGATTGTCTCCTCGGGGGTGACGCGGATCGCCTCCCGCACCTCGTCGGCCCAGCCGGCGAAGAGGCCGGCGAGGCCTTCCTTGCCGCGCCGCAGGTGTCCCGACGCGCCGGGCGGCACGTTCTTCGTCGCCCACCAGTAGGCCCGGCCGTGGCCGATGTCGGCGAGGCCGAAGCGCTGGCCGCGCCCCCAGTAGTGCGCGGCGTAGCCCTTGGTCAGCCGCGGGTGGTCGAAGGGCACCGTCGCCAGCCAGCACGCGTAGCCGCCGGACCGGGGCCCGTCGTCGGCGGGTGCCACCTGGCGGCGGATCGCGGAGTTGAATCCGTCGGCGCCGATCAGGATGTCGCCGCCGGCCTTGCGGCCGTCCTCGAAGGTGACCTCGACGCCGTCGTCGCCGGTGGTGAACCCCGTGGCCGCAGCGTTCAGTTCGATCTCCTGGTCGTCGCCGATGGCGTCGAGCAGTGTCTGCTGGAGGTCGGCGCGGTGCACGGCGTAGTTGGCCGCGCCGAGCCGGTCGGCGAGTTCGCGGAACGGCAGTGCCCTGATCGGCCGGCCGCTCCGGGTGCGGAACTTCAGCTCGTCGAACACCTCACCGCGTTTGGCGAGGCCGGGGGCGATGTCGATGTCCAGGGTGCGCAGCGCCAGGATCGCGTTGGACATCAAGGAGACGGCCGTGGTGCCGGGGCGCAGCTCGGGCGCCTTCTCGAAGATCTGGACCTCGACACCGGCCCGGCGCAGGGTGGCCGCGGTGGCGAGGCCGCCGATCCCGGCCCCGATGATGAGCGCCTTGGGCGTGGCGCGCCCGGAGTTCTCCTGCTGGGTCATTTCCCGCTCCCGTCGGCCGGGTGACGGTCGAGCCGTCCGGCCATCACATCTGCGATCTTCTGGGCGACGACGTTCACGTGCGGTTCCTCCAGGAGGACCAGGTGGTCCCCGGGGACGTCCACGACCTGGAGGTGTCCGGTGGTCAGGTCTCCCCAGCCGTTGGTGGGGTCCTCGTGCAGGCTCTGTGCGGCTCCGTGCATCGGCTGGAGGATCGGGGGCAGTTCCGCGGTGGCGCGGAGCAGCGTCAGATCCTCGTCGCCCTGTTCGGGCCGGTAGGAGAGGATCGCGTGCCAGTGCGCCTTGAACATCGTGAACAAGCGCCGCACGGTGGCGCGGGAGCTGCCCGCCGGGAGCACACCCGCCTCCGTGGCGTGTCCGACGATGAAGTCGAACGTCGCCTCCTCGTCGAGGCCGTCCGGCAGCGAGATCACCGGGGCGGTCCCGCCGCGCTCCATCCACAGCAGTTCCCAGAAGAACCATTCGAGGAGCGAGTGGTCCTCGACGTCGGGCCGCTCTCCCTGTTTGACGGCGATCGGGTCGATCAGCACGGCGCTGTGGACGGCGTCCGGGTCGGTGCGCCGCAGCTGCCGCGCCATCTCGAAGGCGATGAAGCCGCCGAACGACCAGCCGCCGATGACGTACGGGCCTTGCGGACAGGCCCGCCGCATCGCCTTCAGGTAGGTCTCGGCCAGCTCGGGGATGGAAGTGAGCGGTTCCGTGCCGGGCACGGTCCCGGCGGCCTGGAGCGCGTAGACGGGCTGGTCGTCGGGCAGCCGGCGGGCCAGGCGTACGTAGCACAGGACGTGGCCGCCGAGCGGGTGGACCAGGAACAGGGGCGGTTTGTCGCCCTGGGTGCGGATCGGCACGACGGGGTCGAACTCCGCCGCCGAGTCGCCGGCCCGCAGCCGCTGCGCGAGCCCGGCCACGGTGGGCGCCGCGACGAACGCGGAGAGCGGGACGCTGACGCCGTACCGCTTCTCGATGGTCATCACCAGCCGCATCGCGGTCAGCGAGGTGCCGCCGATGTCGAAGAAGTTGTCCCGCACGCCCACCGAGGGCAGTTCGAGGAGTTCCGCCAGGATGCCCACCAGCGCCGTCTCGTGCTCGTCGGCCGGCGGAGCGGCGTCCGCGGTCGGTGCGGCCAGTGGCATACGGCGCAGCAGCGCGTCGTCCCGCTTGCCGCTGGGCGTCAGGGGCAGGCGCGGCAGCCACTCCAGGTGCGAGGGCACCATGTAGTCCGGCAGGGCGCCGCGCAGGCGGGTGCGTACCTCGTCGAGGTCCACGGCCGTCGCGTCGCCGACGAGGAACGCCGCGAGGAAGGCGTCGGAGCCCTCCCGGCGCCGGGCCACCACCGCGGCCTCCCGGATGCCGGGCTGCTCCTCGGCGAGTTTGGCGATGGCGATCTCCACCTCGGCCAGCTCGACGCGGTAACCGCGCACCTTGACCTGGGAGTCGGCGCGGCCGAGCCATGCGAGGTTGCCGTCGGGCATGACCCTGGCCAGGTCCCCCGTACGGTAGAGGCGGGCGCCCGGCTCCCCGGAGGGGTGCGGCACGAAGCGCTCCTCGGTGAGGTCGGGCCGGTCGCGGTAGCCGTGGGCGAGGCAGACGCCGCCGATGTAGACCTCGCCCTTGGCGCCGGGCGGCACGGGCCGCATGAGGCCGTCGAGCAGGTGGACCTGGATCCCGGGGAGCGGGACGCCGATGGGCGGCAGGTCGGGGAAGCGCGCCGGGTCGCCGGTCATCGTGTGGTGGGTCAGCAGGTGCGTCTCGGTCGGCCCGTACTGGTTCTCCAGGACGGTGCCCGGCAGTGCGGCGCAGAACCGCCGGATCTCGTCGGTGATCCGCAGTTGTTCGCCGGAGGAGATCACGACCCGCAGCGCGCGGGGCCGGATGCCCAGCATCTGGGAGGTCTCGGCGAGCTGTTGCAGCGCGACGCACGGCATGAAGACCCGCTCGACCTCCTCGCGGTCCAGCAGCCGCAGCAGCGCCGGCATGTCCCGGCGCTCCTCCTCGGCGAGCAGGTGGAGGGTGCCGCCGCCGCACAGCGTGGAGTAGATCTCCTGGAACGCCACGTCGAAGCTGAGCGGCGCGAACTGGAGGGTCTTGCCGCCGGCGGCGCCGCTGGCGGAGGGGATCTGCCAGTCCATGTAGTTGGCGAGCACCCGGTGCGGCAGTTCCACGCCCTTGGGTTCACCGGTGGACCCGGAGGTGAAGAGCAGGTAGGCGACGGTCTCGCCGGTGATCTCCGGCAGTGGGCCGGCGTCGGGCGCCGGTTCCGCGGCAAGCAGGTCGTCCACCGACAAGAGCCGGGAGGAGTCCTCGAAGAGGTGCGTGTGCCTCTCGTGGGTGATGATCCGCAGCGGGTCGGCACGGGTGACCATCGCCGCGAGTCGGGCCGGCGGATAGCTGACGTCGAGCGGGACGCAGGTGGCGGCGGCCTTGCCGACGCCGAGCACGGTGGCCAGCGTCTCGGGCGAGCGGTCCATGGCGATGCCGATGGTCGAGCCGGGCCGGGCGCCCGCGGCGATCAGGCCACGGGCGATCCGGGTGGCGGCCCGGTCGAGTTGGGCGTACGTCCACTGCCGCGAGCCGCGGGAGACGGCCACCGCGTCCGGGGTCCGGGCGACGTGTTCGGCGATGCGGGCGATGACGTTCCGGGAGGTGTCCCCACCGGCGTCGGCGCCGGGCCGCAGGGCCGCCGTCGCCCTCGGGTCGCACAGGAAGCCGAAGTCCACGCCCGTCTCGGGGTGTTCGGTCATCCGCTGGAGGACGGCGAGGTAGGTCCGGCCGATGCTCTCCACCTGCGAACGGGAGAAGGTGTGGCCGTCGCAGTCCATCCGCAGCCACAGGCGCTCGTCGATCGGGTCGGTGATCGCGTTGAGCAGGAGCTTGAAGTTCGTCTCCTCCCAGGTCCTCAGCTCGGTCAGCTCCATGTCGGTGTCCTCGAACAGCGAGGTCAGGACGTGCGGGTTGACGTAGTTGAAGGCCGTTTCGAAGATGACGTCGCCGCCGCGGTCCTCCTGGATCGCGCTGAGCGGGTAGCGCCGGTGCGGGTGGCTGTCGCGCTCCTGCCGGTAGACCTCGCGGGCCGCGTCGAGCCAGGTGCGCGGCCGGGGGTCGAGGCGCAGCGGCAGCGTCTCCAGGAAGAGTCCGGTGACGCGTTCGGCGCCGGCTTCCTCCGGCCGTCCGCCGGTGACCAGGCCGGTGGTGATGTCCGGGGTGTCGGAGAACAGCCGCAGGGTCAGGCAGTGGGCCGCGAGGAGCAGGGATTTGACGGGCAGCCCGTGGTCGCGGGCCAGGTCGCGCAGCCGGGCGTCGAGGCCGTCCGGCAGCTCCACCTCGTGGATGATGACGCCTTCGTCGCCCGCGGGTTCGTAGGGCCGCAGTCCGTCGATCTGGAGCAGTTCCGCGCCGTCGAGCAGGCGTTGCCAGTAGCGCTTGCTGAGGTCGGAGGCGAGGGCCCGGCGTTCCTCGCGTACGTAGAGGGCGGGTGAGGGCAGTTGTCCGGCGGGGACGGCGGGGACGGGCTGTCCGGCGTGGTGGGCGAAGTCCTGGAGGAGTTCGCGGACGACGGTGGCGACGCTCCAGCCGTCCAGGATGGCGTGGTGGAAGCTGAACACCAGCTCCAGGGAGTCCTTCAGGACGTGCGCGCGGAACAGGTAGAGCGGCGGGCGGTCCAGGCGGTACGCGTGGTAGCGCCGTTCCTGGACGTGCCGGTCGACCTCGGCCCGCGCCCGTTCGTCGGGGAGGTCGCGCAGGTCCGCGATCTCCAGGCCGCCGTCGACGTCGGGGTGGACGAGTTGCAGGGGTTCGGAGTACCCGCCGAGGTCGAACGCGGAGCGCAGCACCGGGTGGCGCCGCACCAGGTCGTCGAAGGCGCGGCGCAGCGCCGCCTCGTCCCAGACCGTCTTGAGGGAGTAGCGGAAGACGTCGTGGTAGACGGCGGAATTCTCGTGTTCGCGGCTGTGGTAGAGCAGGCCGAGGTGCAGTCGGGTCGCGGGGTAGGCGTCGTCCAGGCCGGCCAGGCGCGCGCGGTCGACGCCGGAGATCAGCGCGAACGGCTCCAGCGGGGCGTCCCGCTCGCCCCCGGACGCGGTGGTCGCGGTCGCGGCGAGCGCCGCCACGGTGGGGTTGCGGACCATGTCGGCCAGGGTGAAGTGCACGCCCGCCCGGCGTGCCTCGGCCTGGATGCGGAGCATGAGGATCGAGTCGCCGCCCAGGGCGTAGTAGTCCTGGTCGACGCCGATCACGTCGGTTTCGAGGACGGCCGCCCAGGCCGCCGCGATCTTCGCCTCGGTCTCGTTGGTGGGCGTCGCGACCTTGGTCTCGGCCTCCGCGGCGGGCGCGGGCAGCCTTCGGCGGTCGGCCTTGCCGTTCGCGGTGAGGGGGATCCGGTCGATCCGTACGAAGAACGCCGGGATCATGAACTCCGGGAGCGCGTCCAGGAGCCGGGCCCGCAGGTCCGCGGGCGGCATGTCCTCGTCCGCGACGTAGTAGCCGACGAGGTGGAGGCCGCGGGCGGTTGTGCTGCGGTCCACCACGATGGCGTCCCGGACGCCCGGGAGGGCGGTCAGGCGGTTGCGGACCTCGCCGAGCTCCACCCGGTTGCCGCGGATCTTGACCTGGTCGTCCAGCCGGCCGAGGTATTCGAGGGTGCCGTCCGCGAGCCAGCGCGCGCGGTCGCCGGTGCGGTACATCCGCCCCTCGCCGGTGAACGGGTCGGCGACGAACGCCGCCGCGTCCAGTTCGGGCCGGTCCAGGTAGCCGCGGGCCACGCCCACGCCCGCGACGCACAGCTCGCCGGCCACACCGGCGGGCTGGAGGTCGCCGTGGGCCCCGACGACGTAGAGCCGGATGTTGTCGATGGGCCGCCCGATCGGTACGCGCCGCACTTCCTCGCCGGCGTCGCCCGGGCAGTCGTAGCAGGTGACGTCGACGGTGGCCTCGGTCGGGCCGTAGAGGTTGACCAGGCGCGGCGCCCTGGCGCCGGCTGCCGTGAACGCCCGGTTGAACCGCGTCACCTGAGCGGGTGTCAGGGCCTCACCGCTGCAGAACACCAGGCGCAGCGAGGCGATGGCGTCGACCCGGGCCGGGTCCTCTTCGAGCAGGTCGAGGAAGGGGCCGAGCATCGAGGGCACGAAGTGGGCGACGCTCACGCGGTGTGCCTCGACCGTCCGGAGGATGGCTCCGGGGTCCCGCTCGCCCCTGGGCGGGAGCAGCGCGAGTCCGGCGCCGGTGATCGCCCACCAGAACAGCTCCCACACCGAGACGTCGAAGGTCGTCGGTGTCTTCTGGAGCAGGACGTCGCCCTCGCCGACCGGGTAGGCGCGCTGCATCCACTCCAGGCGGTTCACCACGGAGCGGTGTTCGACCTGGACGCCCTTGGGCTGCCCGGTGGAGCCCGAGGTGTAGATGACGTAGGCGAGGTCGTGCGGGCCGCCGAGGGGCCCGGGCGGCGCGGACGAGGTGCGCGGGGTGGCGTCCAGGCGGCGTACCGGGGCGGCGTCGCCCACCAGGGAGTCGGGCACCGTGCTGCCCAGCAGTACGGTCTTGGCCCCGCTGTCGGTGAGCAGGAACCGGACGCGTTCGGCGGGGTGGCTCGGGTCGACCGGCACGTACGCGCCGCCCGCCTTGAGGACGCCGAGGACGGCCGCGACCAGTTGCGGGCCGCGTTCGGCCAGTACCGCCACCCGGTCGCCGACGCCCACGCCGTCGTCGCGCAGCCGCTGCGCGACGTGGTTCGCCCATCCGTCGAGGCGCGCGAAGGTGAGCGACTGGGCCGGGTCGTCCGCGAGGACGGCGGGCCGGTCGGGCGTGGTGGCCGCCTGCTGCTCGAAGAGCGCGTGGAGCGTGGTGTTGGCGGAGAAGTCGGTCACCGGGCCGCTGCCCAGGGCGAGCAGGGCGGCCCGTTCGGCGTCGCCGAGCATGGGGACCTCGGCCAGTGGGCGGTCCGCGCCGTCGAGGGTGCCCCGGAGGATCGCCTCCAGGTGGGTGGCCACCGACTCGATGGGGAAGTCAGCGTCGAAGACGTCGAGGGCGTAGTCCATGTCGACCAGGACATCGCTGACGTCGTCCAGTTCGTTGACGACGACCGCCAGCACGTCGTCGTCGTGGGCGCGGGCCTGCACGACGGTCTCGTACGTGACGCCGTGGACGGCGAGCGGGCGGGGCCAGCGCAGGTAGGCGATGGTGGTGTCGAACAGCCGCTTGGGGCCGCTGCCCTGGAGCGGTACGGAGCGCAGCAGGTCCCCGAGGGCGAACCGCTCGTGGGGTTTGAGCGCCCGGGTGGCGGCCTGCACGTCGGCGACCAGGTCGCTCATCGTGCGGTCGTTCCCGGGGGCGATCCGCAGCGGCAGGGTGTTGGCGAAGTGGCCGACGGTCTGCTTCTGCCCGGCGGTGGTCCGGTTCATGAGCGGTACGCCGAGGACGACCTCGTCGCTGCCGTGGATCCGGGAGAGGTAGACGGCGAAGGCACTGGCGACGAACGCGAAGACGGAGTCCCCGCGCTCCCGTATGCGGTCGATGAGGGCGCGCTCGATGAGGAAGCTGTGGCGGGCGCTGCGCCGGGAGCCCGCGGGCGCGGCGCGGCGGAAGAAGGCCGGGGCGACGTCCTTGAGCCGCTCCTGGAAGAAGGCGCGGTCCTGCTCGTGGTCGTCCGAGGCCTGGTAGCGGCGCTGCTCCTCGGCGAAGTCCAGGTAGGACGGCGCGGGCGGGTCGTCGAACTCCCCGGTGCGCCGCGCCCGGTCGTACTCGGCGCGGACCTGGGACATGAACAGGTTCAGGCCCCAGGCGTCGGCGACGATGTGATGCACCTTGACGTAGGTGCGGACGACGTCCTCGCGCTCCTTGAGGACGGCGATCGCGAACAGCCGGCGGCGCTCCACCTCGATCGGGACGTCGAACGCGTCCTTGATCCACGCCTCGCAGGCCGCACGGGGCTCGTCGGCCGCGGAGAAGTCGACCGTCGGGATGTCGAACGTCTCGTCCTCGGCCCACTGGCCCGGGGTGCCGTCCTGCGGGTCGATCCGCAGCCGGAACGCGTCGTTGCGGTCGACCGCACGGCGCAGGCACTCCTTGAGGAGGTCGACGTCGACCTCGCCGGTGAACCGGTCGGTGATGAAGCAGTTGAACTGCGGGAGGTCCGGGAAGAGGGAGTTCGCTGCCCAGATGTCCTGCTGATAGGCCGTGAGAGGGTTGCGCGGCCGGAGATTCACGATCGCTCCATTTTCCTCGGCTGTTGGCTTCGGTGCATGAGACGCGTGCCCGGCGCCGGGCGTGCCGCAGGCGTGGGACGCGTGTGGGACGCCTGGGTCGGGCGCGGACGGCGGATCGCGAGGCGGGGGCTCAGTCGGCCTTGGGCTTGCGGGCGCGCATGATGATGTCGAACCGGCCGGGGTACTGGCGGTCCACCGGCTCGAATCCGGCCTCGGTGAACCACTGCTCGAATTCGCGGGGCGTGTAGGTGCGGCCCTCGGGCGAGGCGATGGTGTGGACGTACGCCGACATGAACGCGGCGTGGGCGGGGCCGGTCTCGTCGTCGTCCTCGGCGCAGGCGACGATCACCATGTGGCCGCCCGGCTCCAGCGCGCGGTAGGTCTTCGCGAAGAGGTTCTGGACCTGCTCGGGGGACCAGATCTCCAGGAACCGGGAGTACACGACGCAGTCGTGGGACGACGTCGGGAACTCGTCCTGCATGATGTCGGTCCCGACCGCGCGGACGCGCTCGGACAGACCGGCCTCGGCGATCCGCTCGTTGGCCATCTCCGCCACATTGGGCAGTTCCAGGATGGTGGCCTCCAGGTGCGGCCAGCGCTGGGCGAAGCTGATGGCGTTGGTGCCGGTGCCGCCGCCGACGTCCAGGACGCGCCGGTAGGCGGAGAAGTCCACGGCGTTGACCAGGTCCTCGACCACCGAGCGGCTCTGGTGCTCCATCATGGCGGTGAACACCTGCTCCAGGTTCTTGTCCTGGCCGAGGAGTTCGTAGAGCGTGGTCGCCGACGAGCCGGCGAGCAGCTCGCGGTGCAGCCCCAGGTTGTCGTTGTCCACCAGCGATTCGTAGAGCCAGCCCATCGGCCGGTACAGCATCTCGTGGGTGTAGCGGACGATGACGGGCATGAAGCCGTCCGGGTCGCCCGCCAGGAGGTCGGTGGCGGCCGTGTTGTGGTAGCCGTCGCCCTCCTTGCGTATGAGGTCGAAGGCGCAGCAGCCCAACAGCAGGGTGTGGCCGGCGCGTTCTTCCAGGCCCAGCTCGGTGGTGATCTCGTCGAGGGTGGTGCCCGGCCGCTCCTTGAGCAGGGTGAACAGCTTCAGGCGGAGTGCGGCGTGCATGAACGGGAACCGGAAGCTGGTGTACACCAGCTTCCACAGCTCGTCCATGGCGGTCGTCGAAGGCTCGGTCATGGTGATCCCCTTCTGATGACGCGGGCCTCAGGTGCATACCATCGGCCGCGTACTGGTGAAGTCAGGCGTCGTCCGGCTGCCCCGGCAGAGGCAACATCAAATGCAGGGGTCACACAAGGCCTTATTGATCACCGACCCCTTCGCGGGTGGCGTGAAATGTGCGGTGTTCCGCTTCTCACTCCCTCCACTTTCGGCCGTCGGATGCGCAAAGGCGGCCGAAACCTGTTCGACTACGAGACCGAAAACCCACCTGAGCAGGAACCGGTTGATAGACGGACCATTTTCCCCACACGCTCAAAAGGGACAGGTGACGGGGACCGCCCCGATCCGCAGGCACTCGGATCGGGACGGCACACCGCCGGATCTGGCCGAAATTCATCGCTGATCGTCCGAGACCGTGTGCTATGCGCCGACAGGCGCCGCCGGGCGCCAACTCGGTACCCCTGGGCGGGGTTTGAAGCATGCCTCTGCTGTCAGCAGAAAGGCCCCCCGGACCCCGGTGCGTGGCAGGGGAACGTGTTAGCTTCAAACGAGGCTGGGGAGGCGAATTCGTGCTCGCTCACCCGACGTAGCTCCCCCCGGGATGCCTGGGGCTCGGCCAAGAATCAGGGGAAGACATGAATAACCAGACGTTCAACCACCCGGCATCGTCGAACGCTCCGTACGCCTTGAGCCCGAACGGCGGCGCCGCATTCGGTGACCAGATCTACAACCGTCTCCTGAACGATCGCATCATTTTCCTGGGCAAGGAAGTCGATGACGAAATCGCGAACCAGATCACGGCGCAAATGCTGACGCTGGCCGCCGATCCGGGAGACATTTACCTGTACATCAACTCCCCCGGCGGCTCGATCATGGCCGGCCTCGCGATCTACGACACCATGCAGTACATCCAGAACGACGTCGTCACCATCGCGATGGGCTTCTGCGCGTCCATGGGGCAGTTCCTGCTCACCGCCGGCGCCCCGGGGAAGCGGTTCGCGCTGCCGCACACCAGGATCCTCATGCACCAGCCGTCGGCCGGACTGGCCGGTTCCGCGACCGACATCAGGATCTACGCGGAGCAACTGCGCCAGACGAAGCGGGAGATGGCCGAGCTGATCTCCCAGCACTCGGGGCAGACGCAGGAGCGCATCACCCAGGACTCCGACCGGGACCGCTGGTTCACCCCGACCGAGGCCAAGGAGTACGGCCTCATCGACGAGATCATGACCAATGCGACGGGGGCGCCGGGCAGCGGCTCCTTCCCCGGCAAGACCGCCGAATGACGTGCCGTGGGACCATTGCCCCCCTTTTCGCATGGAGGTGTCGCGCTCAGTGAAGCGGTTTGAATTCTCGTCCCGTGCCCGGGATCTGGACATACAGAGTCGTTATGTCGTGCCGAGCTTCGTGGAGCGCACCTCGCAGGGCACCAGGGAGATGGACCCGTACGGCAAGCTCTTCGAGGAGCGGGTCATCTTCCTCGGCAGCCAGGTCGACGACACGTCGGCCAACGACATCATGGCTCAACTGCTGTGCCTGGAGGCCCTGGACCCGGACCGGGACATCTCCCTCTACATCAACTCACCCGGTGGCTCGTTCACGGCCCTCACGGCCATCTACGACACCATGCAGTTCGTCAAGCCCGACATCCAGACGGTCTGCCTGGGGCAGGCCAACAACGCCGCCGCGGTGATCTTGGCCGCGGGCACTCGCGGCAAGCGGATGGCGCTGCCGAGCGCCCGCGTGCTCATCCACCAGCCGACCAGCCAGGGTACCCAGGGGCAGGTGTCGGACCTGGAGATCCAGGCCGCGGAGATCGAGCGGCTGCGCGCGCTCATGGAGCGGCTGCTGGCGGAGCACTCGCACCAGACGCCGGAGCGGGTCGCCGAGGACGTCGAGCGGGAGAAGATCTTCACCGCCCAGGCGGCGCAGGAGTACGGCCTGATCGACCAGGTGGTGGCGCCCCGGTCCATCGCCGGAGTACCGTCCGCGTAGTCACGCCCGGTGCGGCACCGGACAGGACGTGGCCCGTGCGATGAGCAGGGCCACGTCGTCGTGGTCCCCCGCGTGGCGCAGGGTGTCCAGGAGCAGGTCACACGTCTCCTCGAGCGGGCGGTCGGCGTCGTCGAGGACGTCCAGGAGGACTTTGAGACGCGTGTCGAGCGACTCGTCGCGGGTCTCGACCAGGCCGTCCGTATAGAGGATGAGCTGGTCGCCCGGCCTGGTCTCCAGGCAGGTGGTGTGGAAGCTGACGCCGCACCCGCCGAGGGGCGCGCCGGTCGGCAGGTCGAGGAGTTCGCGGGTGCCGTCCGGGTGCAGGAGCGCCGGCGGCAGATGCCCGGCCAGGGCGATGTGGCACTGGCCGCGGTAGGGGTCGTAGATGGCGTAGACGCAGGTGGCCAGCGTTTCCAGGCCGTCGGTGACCCGGTCCAGGTGGTAGAGGACCTTGGCCGGGTCGAGATCCAGGTCGGCCAGCGTCCGGGTGGCGGTGCGCAGCTGGCCCATGGTGGCGGCCGCCGCCACCCCGCTGCCCATGACGTCACCGACCACGAGGGCGGTCTTGTCGCCGCCGAGCGGGATCACGTCGAACCAGTCGCCGCCGATCTCCATGGTCGCCTCGGCGGGGCAGTAGCGGGTGGCGACCTCCAGCCCCGGCCGCCACGGCAGGGGGCGGGGCAGCAGGCTGCGCTGGAGGGTCAGGGCGGCGTGCCGCTGCGATTCGGCGGTGCGGTGCCGCTCGGTGACGTCCACGCTGGAGGTGGCCACTCCGAGGACTTTCCCGTTGGGCGCCTCCAGGCGGTAGAAGGAGATCGACCAGGCGTGGTCGTTGTCGGGGTCGGCCGGGGTGCGGCCGATGGCGTACTGGTCGAGGATCGGGACGCCGGTGGCCAGGACGTCGCGCATGCAGCCTTCGATGGACCGGTCCAGGCCGGGCAGCACCTCCTGGACGTGCCGGCCGACGTGCTCCGCGGCCGGTACGCCGTTCATCCGCTCCTGCGCCGGGTTGACCGAGAGGTAGCGCAGGCCGGTGTCCAGCACCGCCAGGCCGATCGGCGACTGGGAGACGAGCCGGGCGGACAGCGCGAGGTCCTGTTCGACCTGCCGCAACGTGTCCTGGTCGGTGGCCAGGCCCAGGGCGTACAGCGACTGCCTCTTGTCCTGGAGGCGCATGTTGCGGAACTCCACCCACCGCGTGCCGCCGTCCTTGTGCTGGACGGGGAAGACTCCGGCCCAGCTGCCGCCGCCCCGCATGACCTCGGCGAACAGTTCGAGCACCTGGTCCAGGTGGTCCGCGTGGACCAGCAGCGGGCCCGCGTACTCCCCGAGGGCCTCCGCGGCGCTGTAGCCGAACAGCTCCTCGGCCTGCGGGCTCCACAGCCGGATCCGGCCTTCCTCGTCGAGGACGATGGCGGCCACGTTCAGGACGTCGAGCAGGCCGCCGGAGCCGGTCGGTGCCGCCACGGCCGCCGGGGCGACTCGCGCGGCCATCGCACCCTGGGCGTCTCGCGCGCCCCTCGCGCCCGGAGCGCCTCGCACGGGCTCGTCTGCACCCATCATCCGGTCTCTCCTTGCGCCCGTCGCTTGGCGGGCCGGACACCTGAGCCGTGAACGGGTCGGGGATGCTCCCGCCATTTTACCCGCCGGGTGGGTAACCACCCCTTTCCCCCGGCGGCCCCGGCCCATTCCCCGGCGCCCCGGCGGCCCTGCCCTGCGTTCCCGACCATGCGTTCCCGACCATGCGTTCGACCACTCCGGAGCGTGATTCTGCCATTACCTCACGCGCTCGGCACGGCGCTTCTAGCATGAGCGGCACCGCTTGGTCCTCCCCCTCGGCCTGGAGCAGCGATGCGCATCACCCTGTCCGAAGCCTCCGGCTCCACCATCGGGCAGCTGCGGTTCCGCGTCTGCCACCGGTGCCGGACCGGACGCGTCCAGAACATCTGGATCACCGAGGCGCACCAGCGGCAGGGCCGGGGCAGGGAGGCGCTGCACACGCTGCTGGCCGAGCTTCCCGGGTACCGGTGGAACACCACGATGCAGTCCCGGGCGGGCCGGGGCTTCTTCCGGGCCATGGGCGGCGAGACGGGGGTGTCGTTCCCGTCCGGGGGGCCGCTGTGCCCGCATCTCGAAGGGCGGCTGCGGCGCTGGGCGCGGCGGGTGCGCGACCGGTCGGCTGCCTGAACCCAGGGCGCGTCGGGCGCCTACCCCGGGATGGGGCCGGGCCCCGTCCCCAGAGCGGCGCCCGGTCAAGAGGCGCGCAGAGCGGTGCCCGGTCAGGAGGCGCGCAGGGCCTTGGCGAGGACTCCCTCGCCGGAGATCTCGATCCGCCCCTCGCGCGCGCCCTGTCCGACGGTGAGTTCGCCGCGGCCCACCGCCACGCAGGTGGCGGCGTCCAGGGCGAGGCCGGCGTCGGGTTCACCCGGGGCGGGTCCGTCGCCGTAGGCCGTCTCGCCGGCGCCGAGGCGCACATGGAAGCGGCCCGCGTCGAGCCGCACCTCCACCACTCCCTCGGCGCCGGTCCGCGCGAGGTGGCGCAGCAGCGGGAGCGCGAACCAGTGCGCCCGTACGGCGTCGGTGGGCCTGCGCTCTTCGAGGCCGTGCGCGCCCCAGGCGGCAAGGGCCTCCAGAACGGGCAGCAACTCCCTTCCCTTGCCAGTGAGTTCGTAGACGTACGCGGCGGCGGGCGGGGGCAGCCTGCGGCGCGTGGTCAGGCCCTGCTGCTCCATGTCCTTCAGGCGCGAGGCGAGGACGTCCGTACTGACGCCCGGCAGGTCGGCGTGCAGGTCGGTGTAGCGACGGGGGCCGACCAGCAACTCCCTGACGACCAACAGGGTCCAGCGGTCGCCCACGGCGTCCAGGGCCCGGGCCGCCGCGCAGTACTGGTCGTAGCTTCGGCGAGGTGACATGGGACGCAGTCTAGACAGGTTGTTGGACTTTCCAAGGCGGGACTTGGTAAAACCAAGTAACTCACGTCACGGGAGGCGCAGCGCATGGAGTTCCGGCAGTCGAGCAAGCTCAGCGAGGTCTGTTACGAGATCCGGGGTCCCGTCATCGAGCACGCCAACGCCCTGGAGGAGGCGGGCCACAGCGTGCTGCGCCTCAACACCGGCAACCCCGCGCTCTTCGGCTTCGAGGCGCCCGAGGAGATCGTCCAGGACATGATCCGGATGCTCCCCAAGGCCCACGGCTACACGGACTCGCGCGGCGTCCTGTCCGCCCGCCGCGCCGTCGCCCAGCGCTATCAGGCGCTCGGCCTCGACGAGGTCTCCGTGGACGACGTCTTCCTCGGCAACGGCGTGTCCGAACTGGTCACGATGGCCGTACAGGCGC
The DNA here is from genome assembly GCF_055581265.1 of Streptomyces sp. NPDC031466. NCBI lineage: Bacteria > Bacillati > Actinomycetota > Actinomycetes > Kitasatosporales > Streptomycetaceae > Streptomyces > Streptomyces sp. NPDC031466. Next base: position 128,655 of record NZ_JBVIJT010000014.1, on the reverse strand, counting down.
TCCTCGAAGACGGCGACGAAGTCCTGATCCCCGCGCCCGACTTCCCCCTGTGGACGGCCGTGACGACCCTTTCCGGGGGCAAGGCCGTCCACTACGTGTGCGACGAGTCCGCCGACTGGTACCCCGACCTGGACGACATCGCCGCGAAGATCACCGACCGCACCAAGGCCGTCGTGATCATCAACCCCAACAACCCGACGGGCGCGGTCTACCCCAAGGAGATCCTGGAGGGCGTCCTCGACCTCGCCCGGCGCCACGGCCTGATGGTCTTCGCCGACGAGATCTACGACCAGATCCTGTACGACGACGCCGTGCACCACAGTGTCGCCGCCCTCGCGCCCGACCTCGTGGTCCTCACCTTCTGCGGTCTGTCCAAGACCCACCGCGTGGCGGGCTTCCGCTCCGGCTGGCTGGTCGTCACCGGGCCGCGCCAGCACGCGAAGAACTACCTGGAGGGGCTCACCATGCTCGCCTCCATGCGACTGTGCCCCAACGCCCCGGCGCAGTACGCCATCCAGGCGGCGCTCGGCGGCCGCCAGTCGATCCATGAACTCACCGCGCCCGGCGGACGGTTGCACGAGCAGCGCAACCGGGCCTGGGAGAAGCTGAACGAGATCCCCGGCGTCTCCTGCGTCAAGCCGAAGGGCGCGCTGTACGCGTTCCCGCGCCTGGACCCGAAGGTGCATCCGATCCACGACGACGAGAAGTTCGTCCTCGACCTCCTGCTCCAGGAGAAGATCCAGGTGGTCCAGGGCACCGGCTTCAACTGGCCCCGCCCGGACCACTTCCGCATCCTCACCCTCCCCCACGCCGACGACCTCGACGCGGCGATCAGCCGCATCGGCCGCTTCCTGAGCGGCTATCGTCAGTGACACCGAACACCTGGGAGCGCGCCGTGCCGTCCTGCACCGCCTGCACCGTGCCCGCCCTCACCCGGTTCGCCTCGCCCGAACCGGTCGGCCCCATCGTGTAAAACTCGCGCCGTTCCCTGCGCCCCAGGCCTCCCGGCGAGGGCCGGCCCCGGGCCTGCGGGTGCGTTGTGGTTGCTCGCGCAGTTCCCCGCGCCCCTAACGCCCCGGCCGGGGCCGGCCCGGGACCCGCGGGTGTGTCCTGGTTGCTCGCGCCACCCTGCTGGGCTCTGGCCTGGCCTGGGGTCAGCCTCCCTGGCGCTGCTCGCGGGCGGCGCGACGTCGGCGTTTTGGGGGATGTGGGGCAAGATCAATAGTATCCGGCGATGATCACAAGACAACGGCCGGCGGTCTGGGTCATCGCCCTGCTCGCCGCCCTGACCGCCGGACTCGTCACGGCAGGCCCCGCCGCCGCCGCCGATGACGACGAACCGGCGCAGCCCTCCCCCAAGGTCGAGCTGGTGCTCGACGTCAGCGGCTCCATGCGGGCCCGCGACATCGACGGCAAGTCCCGCATGGCCGCGGCCAAGCAGGCGTTCGGCGAAGTCCTGGACGCCACCCCGGACGAGGTCGCGCTCGGCATCCGTACGCTCGGCGCCAACTACCGCGGCGACGACCGCAAGGCGGGCTGCAAGGACACCGAGCTGCTCTACCCGGTGGAGCGCCTCGACAAGGCGGGCCGCACCGACGCGAAGACCGCCGTGGCGACGCTCGCGCCGACGGGCTGGACCCCGATCGGCCCGACGCTGCTGAAGGCCGCCGACGACCTGACGGACGACACGGCCGAGCGCAGCCGCCGCATCGTGCTGATATCCGACGGCGAGGACACCTGCCAGCCGCTCGACCCCTGTGTGGTGGCCCGGGAGATCTCCGCCAAGGGCATCCACCTCACCATCGACACGCTCGGCCTGGTGCCGGACGCCAAGACCCGCGACCAGCTGAGCTGCATCGCGGAGGCCACCGGCGGCACCTACACCTCGATCCGGCACACCGATGAACTCGCGGGCCGGGTAAAGCAGTTGGTGGACCGCGCCGCCGACCCGGTGGTCACCCCCGTGGCCGCGAAGGGCGCCGCGCGGTGCACGGACGCGCCCCGGCTGAAGTCGGGCCTCTACACCGACCGCGAGGAGTTCGGCGAGCACCGCTGGTACCGGGTGGACGTCCCCGCGGGCAAGGAGCTGCGGGCCTCCGTGAGCGTGGCGGCCGACCGTGCCGTCCACCAGGACTACGGCGTGCTGCTGCGCGCCGAGACCGAGGGCGGGCGCGAGATCGTACGCGGCCAGGAGTCCGGCGACGGCCGCACCGACGTCATCTCGACCGGCCTGCGCTACCCGAGGCCCGAGGCCGACGACATGGACGAGGACGACAAGTACGGCGCCGACGAGACGGTCTGCCTGCGCGTCAGCAACTCCTTCTCCGCGCCCGCCTCGGTGAAGAAGACACCGGGCCTGCCCGTCGAGCTGGCCGTCGACCTGGTGGACTCCCCCGACGAGGCCTCGGACGTCGCCGCCTTCGGGCTCGGCCACGGCTGGTGGCTGCTCGGTCTGCTCGTACTGGTGGGCTTCCTCGCCGGTCTGGTCTGGGGCTGGCTCTCGCGCTGGCGCTTCGCGGTCTGGAGGACCAACTGATGCATGGGACCCGAGCGTGGGGACGGGCGGCCCTGCTGGCCGCGGCCGCCCTGCTGGCCTTCCCCGGAGCCGCCGCCGCCGACAGCGACGGTGACGACACCGCCGATGCCGCCCCGGCCGAGGCGGGCACCTCCTTCCGTACCGCCACCGCGATCCGCCCCGACCAGGAGGCCACCGCGGAGGCGTCCACGGGCGACTACCTGTACTGGGCGTTCCCGGTGGACACCGGGCAGCGCGCCACCGTGCACGCCACGGTGAAGCTGCCGGACGCCGCCGCCCGGCACGCCGCGTCCACCTGGCAGGTCGACGTGTACGACGGACTGCGGCGCCGCCAGGCCTGCCGGCTCGGCACGCCGAAGCGGACGGCCGGGCGGGACGCGGGGTCGGTCTCGCTGTCCTGCACGCTGCGGACCGTCCGGGCCTGGTCGGAACAGTGGGCGAACGACCCGCTGCCGGGCACGTACTACCTGCGGCTCACGGTCACCGACCTGAAGGCCGACGACCTGGGGCTGCCGGTGCGGGCCGAGGCGAAGGTCACCACGACCGACGCGGGGGGCGCGCAGGCCGTCGACGGATCGCTCGGCGAGCCGCTCGTGCCGGGCGCCGGTTCGGACCGGTACAAGCCCGCCGCCATGAGCGAGCCGGAGGACGGCTGGTCCTCGGGCTGGTGGTCCTCGCGCTGGCTGTGGACGGCGGCCGGCGGCGTCCTCGCGGCCCTCGCGGGGGTCGGCGGATACGCGCTGACCCGCGGCTCGGGCCGCCCCGCGCGGGCGCCGCAGGGCCTGTAGGCGCGCCCTCGGCGGGCCCGCCCCGCGGGTGACCCGCGGGGCGTGGCAGGCTCGTCGGTGGCCGGGCCGCACGGTCCGGCCACCGACGACAAGAACAGGAATGGCGCGACCATGGGCGATCTGCTCCTCGTCCGGCACGGCGAGACGTCGTGGGCCCTCACCGGGCAGCACACCAGCTGGACGGACATCCCCCTCACCGACAACGGCAGGAAGCAGGCCCGCTCGCTGGCCCCGCTCGTCGACCGGTTCCGGATCGGCGCGGCGTTCACCAGTCCGCGCCTGCGCTCGCGCGAGACGGCGGAGCTCGCCGGGTTCCCCGACGCGTACGTCGACCCCGATCTCTCCGAGTGGGACTACGGCGCGTACGAGGGTGTGACGACCGTGGAGATCCACCGCACCCGGCCCGACTGGTACCTCTTCACCGACGGTGTCGCCCCCGGCCCGCCGGAGCACCCCGGGGAGAGCCCCGAGGAGGTGGGCGAGCGCGCCGACCGCATGCTGGCCAAGGTGGACGCGGCGCTCGCCAACAGCGAGGGCAGCGTGGTCCTGTTCGCCCACAGCCACTTCCTGCGCGTCCTCACCGCCCGCCGCCTCGGCCTGCCCGCGTCGGGCGGCTCGATGTTCCTCATGGCCACGGGCACGATCAGCCGCCTGAGCACGGAGCACGGCCGCCCGGTGGTGGCGAGCTGGAACCTGCGGCCCTGAAGCCCGTACCGGAAGTGGATCTCGGCGGATCGGAGCGGCACTCCACGAACTGGGGCGCGATTGGCGCGATCACCGGCAGGTGATCGACGCGATCGCGTCCAAGTTCCGGAGGAACGGCCTAGTCACGTGGTGCCAGGCTGCGCACGACGTCGAACTCGTTGCCCTCCGGATCAGCCATGACCACCCAGTTCCGGTCCGGGCCCTGGCCCACGTCCGTCGTCGTGGCGCCGAGGCCGAGCAATCTGGTCACCTCGTCCTCGGTACTGCCGTCGATCGGGCTGACGTCGAGGTGAAGCCGGTTCTTCACGGTCTTGCCCTCGGGCACCTGGATGAACAGCAGGGTGGGCGGCATCTGGCGGGCCCGGACATCCTCGATGGTCGGCACCCAGGAGCCGATTTCCACCTTGCCCTCGCTGCGGTCGATCACCTTGAAGTCCAGGACCTCGCACCAGAAGGCCGCGAGCCGCTCCGGATCGTGGCAGTCAACGACCAATTCGGTGAACCTACTTGTCATGACTCTCCCAGATAGTACGGACGGGGTTCACAGTAGGCCGCCCGTTCGACACCGGCCTCGGTACTGGTGAGCTCGCCTGTTCAACTGTCGCCGGTTCGCCGTGGAGTCCGGCCCGATGGTGACCGTAGGTGATCGCCGGCGGCGTAGTTGACGGTCCGGGCTCTTCGGCCCGTTCCTGCCGGACCCCGGGTACGCCCCGCTGCTCGACCGTGGGCCAGGTGTTCTGTCGCGGGAGGTTGTGGACGGGTGAACCAGGTCTCGGCTGAGGGATCTTGAAAGGGTGTGACCCGGATATGCCAGAAACCCGCCGGAACTTAATCTCGGCCTGCTGAGTGCGTGACGTTGTCGGGGATGTTGGCGATGACAGTCGGCCATGCCCTGTACATCCCAGCCTCCAAGATCCCCGACCTCGTCACCCGCGATCAGCCCTGCGTCTCCTCGCGGCGTCCGAGAGCGGCCGCATCGGGTACGACGAGCAGCTTGCCGGTGGTACGCCGGGCCTCCAGATCGCTGTGGGCCCGGGCGGCCTCGGACAATGCGTAGCGGCCCGTCACGGTGACCTCAAGCGCCTTGGAGCGCACCCACTCGAACACATCGGCGGCCCGTCGGAGCAGTTCGGACCGATCGGCGATGAAGTCCCCGAGGCTGGGCCGGATCAGGGTCAGCGAACCGCCGTCGGCGAGCCGAATCGGATCAAACGGAGGCACGGCACCACTTGCCGCGCCGAAGAGCACGAGGTGGCCGCGGGTTCGCAGGCTGGCGAGGCTCGCATCGAAGGTGTGCGCGCCGACGCCGTCGAAGACAACCGGCAGTCCCTGACCGCCGTTGAGCCGCCTCACCTCGGCTGCGAGATCGTCGACCGCGGAGGAAAGGATCACCTCGGCGGCCCCGGCCCGCTTCGCCAGCTCGGCCTTCGCCGTGGTCGACGTCGTGCCGATCACCCTGCCGCCGACATGGGTGATGAGCTGGGTCAGAAGCAACCCCATGCCACCAGCAGCCGCATGCACGAGCACCGTGTCGCCCCTCTGAACCGGATAGGCGTCCTTGACGAGATAGTGCGCGGTCATGCCTTGGAGGAGCACGGCGGCGGCTGTCTCGAAGCCGATATCGTCGGGCAGCGGCACCAGCCGGGAGGAGTCCACGACGGCCCGCTCGGCATACGTGCCGGGGATCTCCACCCAACCGACCCGGTCCCCGACTGCGACGTCAGCGACGCCGGGTCCGATTTCGACGACCGTGCCGGCGCCCTCAGCGCCCGGGGTGAAGGGCAGCGGGAGGCGGTACCGGCCTTCGCGGTGGTAGACGTCGAGGAAGTTGACCCCGGATGCGGCGACCTCCACGACCGCCTCGCCCGGACCCGGCCGCGGCTGGTCCACCTCGGTCTCCTGCAGCACCTCGGGACCGCCCACTTCGTACACCTGAATCGCTCGCATGACCCCTCCAACAACGGCTTTTCTCCACCAACCCCGTTGATGGGCGATCCGATTCCCGGCAAGCAGACCAGCCCGCCGCCCCCGCCGAGCGTGCCGCGCTCGACCAGGGGGCGACCGTACGGCGCGGCCAGGGCTACACCCCGCGCGTCAGCGCCGTCCCCGCCGTGCACCGACGGTAGTTGCTCTGTTGGGCCAAGTTCCCGCGACCGGACCGATGTCAGTACAGGCGCCGTGGGACCTGATGGTTGACTCCCACACCCATCCCCCGTGGGCCGCTGTTTACATCACCAACGGTGGGTGCTCTGACGACGGCTTCGATTACTTCCGCGGGTGGCTGATCGCTCAGGGCCGTGAAGTCTTCGAGCGCGCAGTCGCCGATCCCGATGCCCTGGCCGAACTGCCCATCGTTCACGCCTCTGCGGCCGACGGCATCGACCTGGAGGGTGAGGGCATGCCGGACACGTCCGAGACTTTTCCTTGATCCGGAGGAAACGGCCTAGTAGTGCTTCGTTAGGTTCTTGTTCTGGTTCTGCTGGTTTTGAGGGGGCGGCCGCAGGTAGTGCAGGTTCCGGTCCAGCACCTCAGCAGGCCTTGGAGTGTGTCGAGGGTCTGGTAGAGGCTCGGGCCGGTGCCTGGACTTTTGGGTCGAGCCTGCGGAGGGTGAGGAAGGCCTGGGCGGCGGTGACGAGGGTGACGTGGTGGTGCCAGCCGCGCCAGGTGCGGCCCTCGAAGTGGTCCAGACCCAGGCCATGTTTGAGTTCGCGGTAGTCGTGTTCGATTCGCCAGCGCATCTTCGCCCACCGCACCAGGTCAGCGACCGGGGTGGTGGCGGGCAGGTTCGATATCCAGTAACCGGTCGGGGCGTCCTGGTCGTCCGGCCATTCGGCCAGGAGGGTCTGGGTGGGCAGGACGCCGTCCCAGCGGTTGCGGCCGCCGCCCGCCTCCTGAGCTGCGGCCAGGGACTGCTTGCCGGCAGGCCGCACTGTCAGCACCGTGAACCGTGAGGTCATCGCGCCTTTGCTGCCCTGCCGCCAGGTCACCTCGGTGAACCGCTCCGAGCCCGTCTGTGCCGCGAGGGTGGAGATGGCTCGCGGCGGGGTGCGGTAGCGGGGAAGGGTGGGCGGTCCGAGCCCTGCGTAAGCGGGCCGGTGCGGCTCGGCATCTTGTGGGTGGGCGACTTCCTTCCCGTTCAGGGCCAGGACATAGGACAGTCCCCGCCCCTGGAGAGCGAGCCGGAACGGGGTGCTGACGCCATAGCCGGCGTCGGCGACCACGACCGGGGCCTTCAGCTGCCACTGGGCGAGTGTGTCCAGGAGGCCGAGTGCCAGACGCCACTTCTCCTGGTGCACCACGTTGTCGGGGACTCCTGCCCTTCGGCATCGGTCCGGCTCGTCCGTCCACTCACGGGGCAGATACAACTGCCATTCCAATGGGCACGAGGCGTTGTCGGTGGCGGCATGGACAGTGACCGCGACCTGGCAGTTCGCCCGTTTACCGACCGCTCCGCAGTACTGGCGGGCCACCCCGACCGACGCCTTGCCGCACTTGGGGAACGACACGTCGTCGATCACCCACACCTCGGGCCTGACAAATCCGCTCAGCCGCTCGGCGATCCGCTTCCTGACCGGCAGCGGATCCCACGGCGACTGGTTCACGAACTGCTGCAGGGCCTGCATGTTCCCCTCCGGCAGACGTCCGGCCATCGGCTGGATCGACTTGCGCCGACCGTCGAGCATCAGGCCCCGCAGATAACACTCACCCTTGGCCCGCTGATCCCTACGCGGCACAGAGGCGAAAACATCCGCCACGAACATCGCTAACGCCGCCCGCAATCGGTTCACTTCATGCGCATCCACACACCCCAACATGCTCTTGATCAGCGTCAACGAAAAGACCTAACGAAGCACTACTAGGTCGAAAGTCGCTCTGGCGCCGACGGAAGGCGCGGGAGAGGATCCGGGCATGATCGACCCGCATCGGCTCCTGGCCTTCTGCGCCATGTCCGTCCTGTTGTCCGCCATTCCAGGACCGAGCGTGCTGTTCGTCATCGGCCGGGCGCTGGCCCATGGCCGCCGGACAGCGCTGGCCTCGGTGTTGGGCAACGCGCTCGGTGGCTACGCGCTGGTCATCGCGGTCGCCCTGGGGATCGGCACTCTGGTCGAGACCTCGGTCGTCGTCTTCGACGTGATCAAGCTGGCCGGAGCCGCCTACCTCGTCCACCTCGGCGTGAGGGCTCTGCGGGCAAGCTGGAGGAACCGGACAGAAGCGGTACGTGTCGCCCCGGCGCCGTCCAGCGGTGGCAGCTCGGTGCGGGCGGGGTTCATGGTCGGGGTGACGAATCCGAAGAGCATCGTGTTCCTCACCTCGATGCTGCCTCAGTTCGTCGACCGAGAAGCCGGTCACGTCAGCCTCCAGATGCTGATCCTCGGCCTGGCCGGTGCCGTGTTGGCCCTGGTCTCCGACGGTTTGTGGGGGCTGACGGCGTCTGCCGCACGGACCTGGTTCGGCCGCTCCCCCAGGCGGATGTCGCTGATCGGTGGCACGGGTGGGCTGGCCATGATCGGGCTGGGCGCCACGGTGGCCGTCACCGGCCGGGTCGACCAGGGCGTGTGGTGAAAGTAGCGTCGTCCGCCCGCAGGCCGGGCAGACGGGACTTTCGCAACACGCCCCAGCACCGCCCCCGTGGCGCCCGCGGAACCGAGCGCTGCCGCACCCGACCGCGTGGCACTCACGGTGGCCGGCCGCCGGGTCGCAACGCGGCGGTCGGCCCTCGCGGAAGCCGGCCTCGCGGGAGCCGGACCTCGCGGCAGCCGGACCTCGGCACGGAACCGGACCTCGGCTCGGAACCGTATGCCGTCGATCAGTTGTCGCCGGGTCCGGTAAGGCGGCCGTCCCCCCGCCGTCCCCATCGGCGGCAACGGCTCTGGCGCCGCCCACCTGGGTCGCCACCCCAACGGGCGCCGTCGGCAGGCCCGTTCGGCATCCGCGTGGGCGTGATTCGACACCTGCGTCCTTGATCACCAAGACTGACGTCATGCGATACGGCGTGAACCTCCTGAACTTCGGCTCCGGCACCACCCCCGACTCCCTCGTACGGCAGGCCGCCGACGCCCGTGAACTCGGCTTCGAGTTCGCGATGGTCTCCGACCACATCGCGGTGACGCCCGATGTCCACGAGGTCTACCCGGCACCGTTCTACGACCAGTTCGTGCTCGCCGCGCACCTCGCGGGGCGGGTGCCGGGGTTGCGGCTCGGGACGACGATCACCGTGATCCCCTACCGGCATCCGCTGCAGACCGCCCGCCTCGCCGCCAACCTCGACCGGCTCAACGCCGCCGGCTTCATCCTCGGCGCCGGGGTGGGCTGGTCCGCCGCCGAGTACGCGGCGCTCGGCGTCCCCTTCGGCGAGCGCGGCGCGATGACCGACGAGTACCTCACGGCGATCCGCGCCGCGTGGCGCGAGGACCCGACGTCCTTCCACGGCACGTACGTCTCGTACGAGGGGGTCCGCACCGCCCCCGCCCCCGCGACCCGGCAGCTGCCGGTCTGGGTCGGCGGCAACTCCCGGGCCGCGCAGCGCCGCGCGGCCCGGCTCGGCGAGGCCTGGCATCCGTTCATGCCGACGGCGGCCGCGCTGCGGGAGGCGCTGCCCTTCGTCGCGGCCGAGGCCGAGGCCGCGGGCCGCCCCTTGCCGGTTCTCGCGCCGCGCCTGCAGATCCGGCTCGACGCCCGGCCGGACACCCCTGACCGCCCGCTCGGCCACGGCAGCGTGGACCAGGTGGCCGACGACCTGGCGACCCTCGCCGGGCTGGGCGCCACGGACGTGCTCCTGGACACCTACCCCGGGACGCCCGGCGAACGGGCGGGCGCCGACGACGACCGGCGCGTGCTGGAGCTGGCGATGTCAGTGGCACAGGGCACCATCGGTAGCAGTTGACGCCGACCGACGCGGGAACGGGAAGGGGTGCGGGCGCCATGAAGCCACCCACGGCCACGCAGCGACGGATCATCGAGGCCGCGGATCCGGAGACGGGCCGGCTGTCGGGCAGCGAGGCCCAGCTGGCGGGCCTGGTGCGGGCCCGCCTGGCCTTCCGCCATCCGAGACCCCCGCACGCGTACTTCCTGACGCCCGCGGGCCACCGCCTGCGCGGGGCGGCACAGGCGCCGGCTGCCGCGTCCTCGCCCGCCGGTCCGGCGGCCGCCCCGGGGGTCTTCGCCGCCCGCACCGGCACGGAGAGCGCGCCGAGCGGCAGCGAGGGTGCCGCGCGGGCGCGGGAGGTCCGCAGCGCGTGGGAGGGCCTGGTGGAGCTGCGCCGGATGACGAACACCGACGGCGCCCGGGACCGCCCCTGCGCGTGGGAGCGCACGCATCTCGTGCAGGCCGCCGCCCTGGCCCTGGAGGCGGCCGGTCTGCCTCCCGCCCGCCCCGGCGGCGCGGGCTACGAGGTGACGGACACCCCGCAGCCCGAGGCGGTCGCCGTGCGCGAGCCGTCACCGGAGGGGCTGCGGGCCTGTGCGGCGGCGCTGGAACGGGCGGGCTGGCAGACCGGCGAGCACGCGGCGCCGCGCGGCGGGGACCGCTACCTACTGGCTTCCCCGAAGCGCACCTGACCGCCGCCGCGGGGGCTCCGCGAACTGGGCGGCACGAAGCACCGGGGTAAACCGGCACGACCGGGCATCGCCCGCCGCGGCCTCAGCCTAGGCGGCCATCCCCAGCGAACCCAGCCGAGCCGACTGCTCGCGGCAGGCGCCACTCCCCACCGCACTTCCTCCCGCCAAGCCGCCGTCACCCCCCCCACCTGGGGCAGAGCCCTCTCCGCCGCCCACCGCAGCCCGAGCCGAGGCCCTCGACCCCCGGCCCAGCCGACACGGCTCCCCACCTCGGGCGAGCCGCACCGGCCACGTTCCCGACGGCCGCAGGACGCGCCCCGCACGACACCAGTGCCTCGGCGCGTCGGGGCCGCACCGGCACCAACCGCCCCCGGCAGCACACTGACCTCGCGCCCGTGACCAGCGGGTTCGGGCAGATCACCGCATGGTGGCCGCTACCGGACACGGCTCACGCACGCACCTTGTGAACGCGTACATGACATCGTTACCCGACCGACCCAGGACGTTCACACGCTCGTCCGCACATCCATGTCACTCTCCCGATGGTTGATCGGTCAACTCGCGTAGAACGCGCGCTCATCGGACGGCGCACGGCACGTGAGACCTCCGGGAAAGGACCCACCCCCCATGCACGTCCCACGCGTACGCCGCTGGAAACCCCTCGCCCTGAGCGCCGCCGCCGTGCTCGTCGGCCTCACCGTGCCCACCACGGCCACCGCCTCCCCCGCCCCGGCGGCCCCGGCCTCGATGTATGTCGGCGCCTACGACGACACGTACTACCGTGACGCGCTCGGCAAGACGGGGCCCGCCCTGAAGTCCGCGCTGCACACGATCATCGGCAAGCAGACCAAGGTCTCGTACAGCCAGGTCTGGGACGCCCTGAAGACCACCGACCAGGACCCGGCCAACAGCGCGAACGTGATCCTGCTCTACACCGGCGCCTCGCGGAGCAAGAGCAGCAGCGGCGGCGACCAGGGCGACTGGAACCGCGAGCACGTGTGGGCCAAGTCCCACGGTGACTTCGGCACGGCGACCGGCCCCGGTACGGACCTCCACCACCTGCGCCCGGAGGACGTCACGGTCAACAGCATCCGGGGCAACAAGGACTTCGACAACGGCGGCGGCGCGGTCGCCGGGGCCCCGGGCAACCTCACGGACGGCGACTCCTTCGAGCCCCGGGACGCGGTCAAGGGCGATGTGGCGCGCATGATCCTCTACATGGCCGTGCGCTACGACGGTGAGGACGGCTTCCCCGACCTGGAGCCCAACGACCGCGTGGACAACGGCAGCGCGCCCGCCATCGGCCGCCTCTCCGTGCTGAAGCAGTGGAGCGACGAGGACCCGCCGGACACCTTCGAGAAGAACCGCAACCAGGTCATATTCGACAAGTACCAGCACAACCGGAACCCGTTCATCGACCACCCGGAGTGGGTGGAAGAGGTCTGGTGACGCCCCGCCGCCGACGGCGTGGTTCAGCCGCCCTCGCCGAGCGCGTCCAGTTCCGCGAGGTCCTCGGGGCTCAGGGTGAGGGCGGCGGCGGCCACGTTCTCCGCCAGGTGCGCCGGGGACGAGGTGCCCGGGATGGCCAGCATCGCCGGGGAGACGGCGAGCAGCCAGGCGAGGGTGACCTGCGCGGGGGTCGCGCCGTGCCGGGCGGCGACGGCCTCGACGCGGCCGAGGTCGGGGGCGCCGGTCCCGCCGAAGGGGAAGTACGGCACGAACGCGATGCCGTCGCGCGCGCAGTGGTGCACCAGCTCGGCGTCGGGCCGGTCCAGCGGACTGAATCGGTTCTGCACCGCCGCCACGGGGGCGATCGCCCGCGCCTCGGCGAGCTGTTCCGGGGAGGCGCTGCTCACGCCGAGGTGGCGGATCACGCCCTCCTCGCGCAGTGCCGCCAGGGTGGCGAAGCGGTCCCCGCCCGGCCCGTCGCTCCCCAGGAAGCGCAGGTAGACGAGGTCGAGGTGGTCGCGGCCCAGTTCGCGGAGGTTGCGGTGCACGGCCCTGCGCAGCTCCGCGGGGTCGGCCGGGTCCGTCCAGCTTCCGTCCGGCAGCCGGCCGGGGCCGACCTTGGTGGCGATGACCAGGTCCTCGGGGTAGGGGTGCAGGGCGGCACGGATGAGGTCGTTGGCGGCGATGTCCTGGAAGAAGTAGAACGCCGCGGTGTCGATGTGGTTCACGCCGAGCTCGACCGCGCGCCGCAGCACCTCGACGCCCCGCGCGGGGTCGTGCGCGGGCCCCTCCCACGCGGGCGCGGGCAGGCGCATCGCGCCGAAGCCCATGCGGTGGACGGGGAGTTCGCCTCCGATGAGGTACTGGCCCGCGGCGGCGGCCGGCCCGCTGATACCGCCGCCCCGGCCCCCGGGATGCCGCGTACCGGACGAATCGTAGGTGCCGCTGTGCGTGCCGTGCTCCGTGGTCGTCATGGCCCAGATCCTGCGGCGTGCCTCTTTCCCTTGCGAACGGGTGGCCACTTGCTGCCAGGTGACCGCGGTCGCAGACTGGCCCGATCATGGAGAGCGCGACGAACACCGATCTGATCGTGTACCTGCGGGGTGAGCGCGAGTTGGTGCGCAGGGCGGGCGCCCTGTTCACCGGCGCCCGCGAGGAGTTCCTGTGCGCGGCGGCCGACCTGGCGACCTTCTCGCGGGGCGTGAACGCGGCCTTCGCCGGGAGCGGGCGGCCGCCACTGGTGCCGGGCGGCCTGGCGATGCGCAAGGTGTACACGGGGCGGGCGCTCGCGGACGCGGCGTCGGAGGCGCGGCTCGTCAGGATCGCCGAGTCGGGTGCGCAGGTGCGGATCTCGGCGGCGCCGCTGGTGCACGAGGCGATCGTCATCGACCGGCGCGTGGCGATCCTCGCCGGGGCCCCGGTGCGGGGCACGCGGACGTACACGGTGATCCGCTCGCCGGACGCCGTCGAGGGCGTCCGGTCCCTGGTGTACGCGGCGTGGGAGACCGCCGCCGAGCTGGACGAGTACCGGCGGACGCGGCCGCCCGCGCTCGACGAGGGGGCTCGCCGGGTCCTGCGGGCGCTGAGCGCGGGGCACACCGACGAGACGGCGGCCCGCGAACTGGGCATGTCGCTGCGGACGTACCGCAGGCGCGTGGCGGAGCTGATGGCGGCGCTCGGCGCGACGTCACGTTTCCAAGCGGGTTTGCGAGCGGCTCAGTTGCATGACGGGAACCGGCCCAGGGCAGGCAACTGACCGGTGCGACCCACCATCTGGACCGCCGTCTAGATTGGTGCTTGATCGTCGAACCACATGACGCAGGTTTCCAGGAGGCTCCTCGTGACAGAGAACGACCCCCAGCTCGGTTCCGCCGCCGACGTGCGTGCCCGCATCGACACCAGCAAGCCGCACTCGGCCCGCTTCTGGAACTACTTCGTGGGCGGCAAGGACCACTACGAGAAGGACCGCGAGCTGGGGGACCACATCAAGGAGATCTTCCCGGGCCTGGTCGACGTGGCCCGCACCAGCCGCCTCTTCCTCGGCCGCGCGGTGCGTCACCTGGCCACGGAGCGGGGCGTGCGGCAGTTCCTCGACATCGGCACGGGCCTGCCCACGGCGGACAACACGCACGAGGTGGCGCAGCGCGCGGCCCCGGACTCGCGCATTGTCTACGTCGACAACGACCCGCTGGTCCTCGCCCACGCGCGGGCCCTGCTGACCAGCACGCCCGAGGGCGAGACGGCGTACATCGACGCCAACCTCTACGACCCGGAGGCCATCTTGCGGGAGGCCGCGAAGACGCTGGACCTCTCGCGGCCGGTCGCCCTGATCATCCTGAACACGCTCGGCCATGTCGCCGACCACGCGCAGGCCCGCGACCTGGTCTCCCGCCTCATGTCGGGCCTGCCGTCCGGCAGTTACCTGGTGATAAGCGATTCCACCACCACGAGCGAGGGCATGATCGCGGCGTCGAACGAGTACAACAAGAGCGGCGCGATCCCCTACTACGTACGCAGTGTGGAGGAGATCGGCGCCTTCTTCGACGGCCTCGAACTGGTGGAGCCGGGCGTCACGCAGGTCACGCGCTGGCGCCCGGAATCCCAGGACCCGACGGAGGTCGACGCGTACGGAGCGGTGGCCCGCAAGCCGTAGCCCGGCCTCGGCGGAGGGCCACCACATCACCGGTGCCCGTGCGCTCGCTCGCCTGCGACGAGCGCACTCCGGTGGTGTACCCGCGGATCAGTTCTGTGCCGCCGGGATGGGGCCCGGGCCTGATCGACCGGCAAGATCCGCGGCCAACGCGGCGTAGATGTACTCGCTGCCCCAGCGGTCCCCGTCGAGGTCGTTCTCGACCAGGTGCGCCTCCCGGCGCATCCCGAGGCGCTCGCAGACCCGCACAGATCCGGTGTTCTCCACATCCAGCCGTGCGTAGAGCCGGTGCACGCCCAGCGTGTCGAAGGCAAACCCGGCCAGCGCCGCGGCCGCCTCGGTCGCGTAGCCGTACCCCTGATGACCTGGGTCGAGAGTCCAGCCGATCTCGGCCTGGGCGGCGCGGGCGTCGGCCAGGCGAAGACTCACCTCGCCCAGGACGCCGGGCTCGTCGCGTCGGCAGACGGCCAGCGCCAGCTGGTCACCGTCGGCGCGCCAGACCGTCTGCGCCGCGCGCTCGGCGGCGACCTGCTCGCTGCGCTCACGCGTGTGCGCCGGCCGGTACAAGTAGCGCGCCACGCTCGGCAGGCTCTGGTAGGCGTACAGGTCGTCGGCGTCGCCGGGAGTGAACAGACGCAGCGTCAACCGGCCCGTGGTCAACGGCAGCAGTGAGGTGACGACCATGCGGACCTCCGAAGCGCGCGGATGCGGATGCGAATGCGGATGCCAATGCGGATGCGACTGCGGATCAAGTCGCGGACTGATTTTCACATCACCACTGCCCGGCAGCCACGCCTTTTCAGGAACGGCGCCGTACCGCCGCCGCGCCTGACGGCTCGAATCATTTACGGCACAACCCTTGGGCGTCCACCGGATCCCGCTCCTCGTCGTACGCCGCCCGCGCCCGCGCGATCGTCACGCGGTGGCGTTCCGCCCAGCCGGTGAGCTGGAGGAGTGTGCCGTGCAGTTCATGGGCCACCGGGGTCAGTTCGTACTCGACCTTCGGCGGGACCGTGGGGTGCACGGTGCGCTTGAGGAGGCCGTCGCGTTCCAGATTGCGCAGCGTGAGCGTCAGCATGCGGCGGCTGATCCCCTCGATGGCACGCTCCAGTTCGGTGAAGCGGATCGGCCCGTGGGCGGCGGCGATGAGGACCAGCACGCTCCATTTGCCCGCGACCCTGTCAAGAACTTCCCGGACCGGGCAGGCCTGCGCGAGCACTGCCTGCGAGGTAACACCGGTGTTCCCCTGGGACATCGAAGTGCCTCCTTCTGCCCGCCCTCGCGGGACTCCACCATGAACTCCGTTACAAGTCGTGCACCTTTGCAGGTCAGAGGCGCTCACCACGGAGGTTTTCACCATGTCCCAGGCCGTGTCCGAGGTCAACACCCCAGCGCCGCCCCGCTCCTCGCGGGCGCCCCGCCGGGCCGTCTCGCCCCGCACCTCGCTCGCGGTGCTCTCCTCGGGCCTGCTGATGACCGTCATCGACGGCAACATCGTGACCGTCGCGATGCCCGCCATCCAGGCCGACCTCGGCTTCTCCGCCGCCGGGCTCGCCTGGGTCGTCAACGCCTACCTGATCGCCTTCGGCGGGCTCCTGCTGCTCGTCGGGCGGCTCGGCGACCTCGTCGGCCGCAAGCGGATGTTCGTCTCGGGGCTCGGCCTTTTCACCGCCGCCTCCGTCCTGTGCGGTGTCGCCGGCGACCCGGGCCTCCTCGTCGCGGCCCGCGCCTTCCAGGGCGTCGGCGGCGCCATGACCTCGGCCGTCGTACTCGGCATGCTCGTCGCCCTCTTCCCCGAACCCCGCGAACAGGCCAGGGCCATCGCCGTGTTCAGCGCGGTCGGCGCGGCGGGCGGCGCCCTCGGCACGTTCCTGGGCGGGGCCCTGACCGAGACCCTCGACTGGCACTGGATCTTCCTGATCAACCTGCCCATCGGCGTCGCCGCCCTCGTCGCCGCCGTCCGCGTCCTCGACAACGACCGCGGGGCCGGGCTCGACCAGGGAGCCGACTACCCCGGCGCCGCCCTGATCACCGGCGCCCTCATGCTCACCGTCTACACGATCGTCACCGCCGCCGAACACAGCGTCGGCGCCACGGCCTTGCTCGCGGGCACCTCTCTCCTCCTCTTCGTCGCCTTCGCCCTCCGCCAGACCCGCGCGGCCCGGCCCCTGCTGCGGCTGCACCTCTTCCGCTCCCGCGTCCTGACCGGCGCCAACGCCGTGCAGATCCTGATGATCGCCGGGATGTACGGCTTCCAGTACATCGGCGCCCTCTACCTCCAGCGGGTCCTCGGCTTCGGCGAGTTGCGGACCGGCCTCGCCTTCCTCCCCGCCCCCGTCGTCATCGGCGTGCTGATGCTCGGCCTCTCCGCGAAGCTCATCGGCCGCTTCGGCGCCCACCGCACGCTGCTCGCGGGCCTCGCGCTGATCACGCTCGGCCTCGCGCTCCTCGGCCGCCTGCCCGCCGACGGCTCGTACGTCCTCGACGTCCTGCCCGCCATGCTGCTGCTCGGCGCGGGCTTCGCCGCCGCCATGCCGGCCGTGACGGGCCTGGCCATGGGCGGCGCCGCCGAGGAGGACGCGGGCCTCGCCTCGGGCCTGTTCAACACCACGCAGGTGGTGGGTGGTTCGCTCGGCCTCGCCGTCCTGACGACACTCGCCGCGAGCCGCACGCAGACCCTTACCGACGGGGGCGCGGACGCCCTCGCCGCCACCGCCGACGGCTACCGGCTCGCCTTCTGGGTCGCCGCCGGCATCTCCGCCGCCGGCCTCGCGCCGGCCGCGGCTCTCCTGCGTCCGGCCTCCTCCCCCAACGGCAGGTGAGCCCAGACCGTCTTGCCGACCTGGCGCGGCACCACGCCCCACTCGGCGGCCAGCGCCGCCACGATCACGAGCCCCCGGCCCGACTCGTCGTCGGCCTCCGGGGGTTCCGGCGTTTGCGGAGGCATGAGTTCCGTCCGCGTGTCGGACACCTCGATACGGAGCGTGTCCATGACGAGTGTCAGGCGGACCTCGAAGTCGCGGCCCGGCACGCGGCCGTGCGTCGCCGCGTTCGCCGCCAGCTCCGCGACGATCGCCTCGGCCGCGTCGGACAGTTCACTGTCGTACGCGATGCCCCAGCCGTTCAGGTAGTACCGGGACAGTCGCCGCGCGAGGCGGGCGCCCCGGGGCGTGGCGCTGAGACGTTGGGTGAATTCCCGCTGCGGGGTGGCGGGACGGGCTTCGGTTGGCATGGCGCCCACCGTGGCCTCGCCGGGAGCCGTGCGCCAGCCACCAAACCCGTACGCTCCGTCAGCGTACGAGTACTAAGGGTAGACAAATGCGGTAACGGAGTGTGACCATTGGGAGTGTTGGCGGGGATCGGTATACGAGCGTCGGGGGTTTCCCGTGATGTCGTCAAGCAGCAAAGAGCCGGAGTCGTCGGACGGTCTGAAGACCTTCGGCGCCGTCCTGAAGAGCTTCCGCAAGCGGGCCGGCTCGACCCAGGAAGCGCTGGCCGACGAAGTGGGGTGCTCCTCCCACTTCCTGGCCTCGATCGAGCAGGGCAGGCGGTTCCCGCCACCAGGCTTCGTTGACCGCTGCGAGGCAGCGCTGGACGCGTTCGGCACGCTGCGGCTCGCGGCGAACCAGCTTTCGCGCAAGCCGGGGCTAGCGCGGTGGTTCCGCCAATGGGCCCGCCTGGAGCGGGAGGCGATCGCCCTCTATACGTACGAGTGTCGGCTGATCCCGGGTCTGTTGCAGACCCCGGCGTACGCCCGGACGGTCTTTATCAACCAGCTCCCGCCGCTGAACGACGAGGAGATCGAGGAGCAGTTGGCGGCACGCATGGAGCGGCAGCGGCTGCTCATGGAGCGCCCCAACACCGCGTACAGCTTCATCTTGGAGGAACACCTGTTCCTCCGCCGCACGGGCGGGGATGAGGTAACCGTGGAACTCATCGACCACGTACTGAAGATGGCCGAGCGCAGGAACATCGAGGTGCAGATCATGCCAGTTGTGCGGGAAGGGCACGGGGGGCTCCACGGCCCTATTCGCCTGCTGGAGACCCCAGAGCACACCTGGTTCGCGTACTCAGAGGGGCAGCGAAGCGGACAACTCATCTCCGACCCACAGGAGGTCAGTGTGCTCCACATGCGGTATGCCAGGATGCGCGCACAGGCTCTCTCGTGCGAGGACTCCGTGAGCCTGCTTAAGGAGATGCGAGGAGCAATATGAGCACCCCTGAACTGGCCTGGTTCAAAAGCAGTTACAGCAGTGGTGACGGCGACGACTGCGTGGAAGTCGCCCTCGCTTGGCGCAAGTCGACTTACAGCAGCGGCAGCTCGGGGGACTGCGTGGAGATCGCCCCCTGCCCGGGCGCGATCCACGTGCGGGACTCCAAGAACCCCGAAGGGCCCCAGCTCGCGCTGGAGCCCCACGCGTGGGCGCGGTTCGTGGACTACGCGTCCCGCGGCTGACGCTGGGTCTGGACCAGTTCCCTGGCCTCCTCGTCCGTCGCCACGGACGGCGGGGAGCCCTCCAGGGGCTTCTGGGCCGTCTCCTTCATCGCGGCGACCGCGATGATGCCGACCAGGCCGGCCAGCATGGTGTAGAAGGCGGGCATCAGGTCGTTGCCGGTGGCGCCGATGAGCGCGGCGACGATCAGCGGGGTGGTGCCGCCGAAGAGGGAGACGGAGATGTTGAAGCCGATGGAGAGCGAGCTGTAGCGCACGTCCGTCGGGAAGAGGGCGGGCAGTGAGGAGGACATGGCGCCCAGGTAGCAGACCAGGGCGAGGCCGAGGATCAGCAGGCCCGCGAAGACCGGCACCGTGCCGCCCTGCTTGATGAGCAGGAAGGCGGGGAGGGCGAGGACGAAGAAGCCGAGCGAGCCCGCCATGAGGACCGGCTTGCGGCCGACGCGGTCGGAGAGGCGGCCCACGGAGTTGATGAGGGCCATCAGGATGAGCATGACGACGACGATGGACATCAGGCCGCCGGTCTCGCCGAAGCCGAGCTGGGTGAGGTAGGTCGGCATGTACGACAGCAGCATGTAGTCGGTGATGTTGAACGCGGCGACCAGGGCGATGCACAGCAGCATGGCGCGCCACTGGCCGAAGAAGGACTCCTTGAAGGACTTCTTCTGGCGCTCGGCGGCCGGGCCGTCGCCATCCTCCATCTTCTGGAAGGCGGGCGACTCGTCGAGCTTCAGCCGCAGGTAGAGGCCGATGAGGCCGAGCGGGGCCGCGACGAGGAAGGGGATGCGCCAGCCCCAGGACTGCATGGCGTCGTCGCTGAGCAGCGCGGTGAGGGCGGTGACGAGGACGGCGGCGACCGTGTAGCCGATGAGGGTGCCGAACTCCAGGAACGAGCCCCAGAAACCGCGGCGCTTGTCGGGGGCGTACTCGGCGATGAAGGTGGCGGCGCCGCCGTACTCGCCGCCCGTGGAGAAGCCCTGCACCATGCGGCACAGGACCAGGAGGACGGGCGCCCAGACGCCGATGGAGGCGTAGCTCGGGATCAGGCCGATGGCTAGGGTCGCCGCCGACATCATGATCATGGTGAGGGCGAGGATCTTCTTGCGGCCGACGCGGTCGCCGAGCGGGCCGAAGAACATGCCGCCGATGGGACGCACCAGGAAGGCGGCGGCGAAGGTGGCGAGCGAGGAGAGGGTCTGCGCGGTGTCGTTGCCGGAGGGGAAGAACTCCTTGCCGATGATCACGGCGAGGTAGGCGTAGACGCCGAAGTCGTACCACTCCATGGCGTTGCCCAGGGCGGTCGCCTTCACCGCCCGCTTGACCTGGGCCTCCTCGGTGACCGTGATGTCCGACTGACGCAGCCGGGGGTTCTTGCGGCGGTGGATCGCGCGGAACAGCGCGCGGTGCCGGGCGATGGCCTCCGGAGCGGGCGGTGCGGGTATCTCTGGTGCTTCGGGGGCGCTCACGGTGTCTCGATCACTCTCTCATCGGCGTCGGTCGGTCATCGTTGATCACTCGTCTGCCCTGCCGAACCCGGATCAACACTGCCGATCCGATCAGTACCGCCGCCGCGATCAACACGAGCTGTGCCCTCGGCGGTCCTCGACCCGGTGCCGGCCTGGCGCGGGAGGCACTCGCGGTCGGCCGGAATACGCACGCAGGGTGGCCCGGTTGCAGCGGAACATGCCCCATCCTCAGGAGCCGCCCAGCGGCATACATCCGCTGCTCGCGGGACGTTTCAGCCCCTACCGGTTCGATCCGTCGGCGGTCGCCGACGACCACGCCCTTGGGCTGCTGTTGGAGGCCGTGCGGTGGGCGCCGTCGGCGGGGAACTCCCAGCCGTGGGGCTTCTTCACCAGCAGGCCCGGCGAGCCGGAGCACGACCGCGTCCTCCCCCACCTCGCGCCGAGTTCGGCCCGCTGGGCGACGGACGCGGGTCTGCTCGTCGTCACCCTGGCGCGGCGGTACGTCGATGACACCGAGCTGCTCTACTCCGAGTTCGCGGACTACGACCTCGGCCAGGCGGTCGCCCACATGACGGTGCAGGCCCAGGCCATGGGGCTGGCCGCGCACCAGTTCCGGGCCTTCGACCTGGACGGGCTCACCAAGGAGCTGGACCCGAACCCGGGGTGGGCGATCGTCTCCATGGTCGCGGTGGGCAAGGCGGCCGGCGACCCACCGCAGGACCGTGCCCGACACAGCGTCGCCCACTTGCGCTCCGCCCCCTGGTCACCGACGGAGTGAGCATGGACAAGGAACAGGCCCTTGTGGGGTTCTTCGTCGTGTTGTTGGGCGTGCTGTCGCTGGGCGGTTTCGCTGCGGCATGGGCCTCATTTCGCTTGCACTCACGAGGGCGATGGATCGAGGCGGACATCGTCCGGGTACGTGAGGCCACGTATTCCGATGGTGACTCCCGCTTTTATCCGGTGGTCGCGTTTACCCCGCCGGGCGGAGAACGCATCGAGGTCGAGTCGTCAGTGGGCAAGTCCTCCCCCTCCGAACTGGCTCATCCGTCGAGCAGAGACAAGATCAGAGTGCTGTACGACCCGGCCCGGCCGAAGCGGGTCGAGATCGAGGGGTACGAGCGCGATGCCACCGCCATGGGCCTCCTTGTCGGGGTCGCGTTGGCGGGCGGCGCGATACTCATGTTCCGCGAGGTGTTCGCGTGAGCGCCTGTTGTCGTTCCGACTTCAAGCGATGACCCGAATGGGAGTCTCGATCGGGTGGCTTCGGTAGGTGCCGGACATGAGAGCAGGGCCTTTTAGCAGCGCGAAGGGTATCTATGCCAAAGAGCGCCGCGGGAAGATTCCCGCCGACCGCACCCGGTCTTACGATCAGCCGCATGTCGATCACATCGCCCGTACCGGTCCTGCGCTCGTCCAATGGTGACCAGCTCCGATTTGACGGTGACGCACTGGTGTTGCACCGGAAGGCCGAGGAGGTCCGGATTCCTCTCCTGGCGATAGATCGCATCCACTCCCAGGGGCGTGCCGTGACCGTCGAACTCGCCGGCCCCTCCGGGACAGTGCCTGCCGTGCACCGTGTTGACGATGTGAGCGAGGCTGCCGCCACCCTGTTCGCCGACGCCGTCACCCCGCTCCTTCCCGAGCGCCCCGAGGGCGCCGTCGGCGCCGACGGCTCGAAACTCGTCACCACCCGTGCCGTCCCGGAATCCCGACGAGAGGCGGACAAGCGAAGGCTCAAGGTGTGGGGAACCACTGTCGTCCTCGTATACGCCGGTCTCGCCGTGGCCGTCGCGGCCTATGGAGTGTGGACCTTCGCGTTCTTGATCCTGGTGCTCGGCCCCCTCGGCGTGGGGCTCACCGCAGTCGGCGCCGACATGGTGCGACTGCGGTACCGCTCCTGGTACCTGCGCCGCCACGGCGTCACGGTGGAGGCGAGAAGAGTCGGGGAAGCGCGCGTCCTGGGCGGCGCGTTCGGGACGTTCGTGTACACCGACATGCACGGCGTGGACCGGAGCGTGTACGTCAAGAGCCGATCCGCGACGGTCCAGGTCGCCTATCACCCGAGCAAGCCGGGCACCGTGACCGAATACGGCACGCGGTCCAGCCGCGCGGGTGACTCCGTCGCCGCCCTGTGCTTCCTCGTCTTCGGCCTCGTGGTCGACGCGACGGTCATCGGCGTGGCGATCGGCTCCTTCCAGGGCGCGTACCCGGGCTACTGAGACGGCACGGCGGGGAGTCGAATGCCAGTTCCGTCGGAAGGAGTTGCCGGCCCTATGCCCACACACCCACGTGGAGGGCGCCGCAGATTGTGGCGGTGGGCCGTCGCGGTGTGGCTGGTCATCGTGGCCGTCGCGGGCGGGCTGACCCTGTGGTGGGGCGGGTCGACACAGCCGCAGCGGTACGGCTGGGAGGAACCCGGCCCGACCCCGTCACTCCCCCAGGAAGGGCAGTCGCCCTGCGTAGGCGCCACGCCCGACGGGAGTGGCCGGGCGGCCTGCTTCAACAGGACTCGTCAGCCGGACCCGGCGATGCGGGTGGGGGCCTGCTCGCGGAACCGGGCGGGGGCGCTCTGCACGGCGCAGGCCGGTACGGGCACCTTCGGCACCGCAGGGGGCTCGCTGGGCGGCCCATTTGCATACACGGTGTATCCGATACACCATGTATCTGATAGCGGGCGCCACCTTGCCCCGGCAGGGCGTCCCGCCTCGCCCCGTTCCGAAAGAAGCACAGCCATGGCTTTCACCCTCCCCACCGCCATCGAATCCCGCCCGGTCGCGGTGATCGGCGGCGGTACCCTCGGCCGCCGCATCGCCCTGATGTTCGCCACCCGCGGGGGCGACGTGCGGATCTACGACCCCAGCCGGGCCGTGGGCGAGCAGGCCGCCGCGTTCGTCGCCGAGCACGTGGCCGACGTGGCCGCCACGGTGGACGGCGGCCGCCCCGGCCGGGCCTCCGCCCACACCGAGGAGTCCGCGGCGCTGGCCGGCGCCTGGCTGGTGGTGGAGGCCGTGCCCGAGCGCCTCGACCTGAAGAAGCAGGTGTTCGCCCGGCTCGACCAGGACGCGGAGCCCGACGCGATCCTGGCCAGCAACTCGTCGTCGTACCCGACCAGCCAGTTCATCGACGGCGTGGCGCACCCGGAGCGGGTGCTGAACATGCACTTCTACATGCCGCCGCAGCAGGTCGCCGTCGACCTGATGTCGGACGGCAGGACCGACCGCGCGGTGCTGGACTTCCTGCTGCGGGAACTGCCCCGGTACGGCGTCCACCCCTTCGAGGCGCGCAAGGAGAGCACGGGCTTCATCTTCAACCGCATCTGGGCCGCCATCAAGCGCGAGTCGCTGGCCGTGGTCGCCGAGGGTGTCTCCACCCCGCGCGACGTGGACCGGATGTGGGAGATCAACATGGGCCTCAAGGCCGGACCGTTCCGGATGATGGACCAGGTCGGCCTCGACGTCGTGCTCGACATCGAGAACCACTACGCCGCCGAGAACCCCCACCTGCCCGAGGGTCCGCGCGAGCTCCTGCGCCGCTACGTAGACGCCGGCCACCTGGGAGTGAAGACGGGCCAGGGGTTCTATGACGACTACCGGTCCCCGGGCGCTTAACGGGTGTACGTGCGGTCGGGTCCTACGGGTGTGCGACGGCCCGAAACCCGTCGGCGGGGGTCGGCGGCCGTCGCACCACGTGCTGCCGGCCGGGACCGGGCCGCCCGACGGCAGAGGCTGACCCGAGGATATGAGGCCCGGACCGCTCACACCGGGACGCCCAATCCCCGCAAGAGGGCGCCGGCCTGAGGTGCGATGCCGTTCACCGCGCCCAGGACGATGCCGATCACGCTGTCGATCAGACCTCCGACGACAGGCAGACCCATGACCACTCCTTTGTAGATACCTCTCATACGGACGATTCACGGTATCCACAAAAGTCTGGTTTATGCGATCATTTGGTGTTTTACTTCATTTCGTGTCAACAGCCGCATGCGGGCGGATCAGCGTGGCTCCGGTGAGGGGAAGTTGGCCTGGGACCGTCTCCACGGGCTCGTCGGCGGGTCCGAGACGGACGGCCTCAGGAGCCGGCACCAGCCGGCTCCGACTGGGAGCGTGCCGAGGAGTCAGCGGAGACTGGGGTGGAAGCACCAGCTCAGGGTGTGCTCTGAAAGTCCCGCCTGCCTGGCGACGCTCCTTTCACCACACGCCTTAGGCTGCTCGTTCCCGCCCCAGGAAAGGCCCCCCGCGTGCCCAAGACTCCGACCAAGCGCCGGCCCGTGACCCGGGCCGCACTCCTCGACAGCGCCCAGGCCCTGTTCACCGAGCACGGCTTCCACGCCACCTCGATCAGCGACATCGTCGAGCGCGCGGGGCTGACCCGAGGGGCCTTCTACTCCAACTACCGCGACAAGGAAGAACTCTTCCTCGCCCTCTACGACGTGCACACCGACAGCCTGCTCGCCGCGCTGCGGGAGGCCTCGGTGGGGCCGGGCAGCCTCGACCAGCTGCTCGCCCAATTCGGCGAGCGGGCTCGCGAGCCCCAATGGTTCCTCGCCTCCATGGAGTTCACCCTGCACGCGGCCCGCCGGCCGGAGTTGGCCGCCGAGCTGGCCGAGCGCGAGGAGCGGCTGGTCGAGGGCCTGGCGGAGCTGCTGACAGCGGCACTGGCCCGGCTGGGCCTGCGTCCGACGATCGCCGTCACCGATCTGAGCCGCCTGATGATCTCGCTGTTCGAGGGCCTGGCCGCGCTCCGGGCCAGCCACGGCACCCATGACGACGCCCGTCAACTGCCGCAGCGGGTCACACCCCGCATCCTCCAGGCCCTGACCGAACCAGTGGGAGAGCCCGGCGCCGACGGAATCATCCCCGCCGGTATATGACCACACCCATGCCCAGGCTCACGGCGACGAGCATGGGGAGCGAGCGGACCCAGGATTCCTGAACCCCCGCACCGGTCAGGGTTCCGATCACCCCGTACAAGAGGTAGAAGGTGCCGGCCACCAAGGCGAGCGTCGCCAGGCCTCGCGCGCGGGTGTTGCCCCGGCCGGTTCCTCGGTCATACATCGGTACTCCCCCTGTGTGCGCCATCGAGAGCGAGCGGGCCAAGGAGTTACCTATGCCCCCGCAGTCGCGGGCGAAGCCGGGATCAGGGCGCAGCCGGGATCAGTCAGAGGGTGCGGCGCAGCGCCGTCTCCACGGCGTCGATCAGCGGATCGCCTTCCGTCCGCGGGTGGCGGGCCAGGCCCAGCTCGATGTCGGGCAGGGC
The DNA here is from genome assembly GCF_055581265.1 of Streptomyces sp. NPDC031466. Taxonomy (NCBI): domain Bacteria; kingdom Bacillati; phylum Actinomycetota; class Actinomycetes; order Kitasatosporales; family Streptomycetaceae; genus Streptomyces; species Streptomyces sp. NPDC031466. The sequence continues at coordinate 102,794 of NZ_JBVIJT010000014.1, read as the reverse complement.
GGGCAGGGCGGCCGTGTCGTGGCAGGCCATGGCCGGTTCCAGGTTGGCGGGCAGCAGCGCCGACACGCCCAGCCCCGCCCGTACCGCGGCCAGCACACCGACGAGGCTGTTGCTCTCGAAGACCACGCGCGGACGCCGGCCGGCGCGTTCCAGCGAGTCGAGGACCGACCTGCGCCAGACGCACGGCTCCGAGAACAGCACCACCGGCAGCGGATCGGCCCGCACGTCCACGCCCTGGCCGACGGCCCACACCAGCGGGCGGCGCACTGTCCAGCGCGGCGGCCCCGGCACCCACCGCGCCTCGTCCAGGACGAGCTGGATGCGGCCCGCGTCGTACGCCGCCCGCATCTCGGCGTTGGAACAGCTCAGCACCTCCAACGTCGCGCCGGGGTGCAGCCGGGCGAGGTCGGCGAGAACCTGCGGGAGCTGCGACGCGGCGAGGTCTTCGAGGAGCCCGACGCCGCAGCGCCCGGTGAGCGCGTGCCCGGTCTCGGTGAGCGCCGTCGCGCACAGGGAGAGGATGCGTTCGGCGTACGGGAGCAGTTCCTCGCCCGCCCGGGTCGGCGAGACGCCGGACGGCGACCGGTGGAGCAGCGGCCGGCCGACGGCGCTCTCCAGCCTGCGTACGTGCTGGCTGAGCGCGGGCTGGGTGTGCCCCAGCTCGGTCGCGGCACGGCTGATGCTGCCCGCCCGGACGGCGGTGACGAACGACCGCAACAAGGCGGTCTCCAAGTCCTTGGCCATAAAAATTCATTATGTCGGCTCAAGTGAATACGCCTCTACCTATGGGGCGTTGAACGATCTAGCGTCGGGCGGGTGACCGGATACCGACAGGTGCTCGCCGTGCCGGGCATGGCACCGCTGCTGGCCGTCTCGCTGCTCGCGCGCGTCGCGATCACGGCCGACGTGATGGCGCTGACGATGTACGTCGTGCTGAGCCTGGACATGAGTTACGCGGCCGCCGGCGGGATCGCGGCGGCGCTGACAGTGGGGCTGGCACTGGGCGGACCGCTGCTCGGCCGCGTGGTCGACCGGCGGGGCCTGCGGGTCGTGCTGGTGGCCACCGCCTTCGCGCAGACCCTGTTCTGGCTGACCGTGCCGCTCCAGCCGTACGGGGTGCTGCTGGGCACCTCGTTCGCCGCGGGCCTGCTGATGGTGCCGGCCCAGCCGGTGGCCAGACAGGCCATCGCCGCGATGACGACGGCGGGGCAGCGCCGGGCCGCGTTCGCACTGGAGTCGGTGCAGGGCGAACTGTCGTACATGCTGGGCCCCGCGATCGTCGTCCTGTGCACGGCGAAGACGTCCCCCGAGGCGGTGGCCTGGGGTGTCGGGGCGGCGATCGTGGCCGGCGGGCTCGGGATCGCCGTGCTCGACCCGCCGCTGCGCGCCCGGGGCGAGGTGCAGGCCGGTGCGGCGGGACGGCCCGGGCGGCGCGCGTGGCTGGACGCCCGCATGGCCGCGGCGCTGACGATGGCGTTCGGCGTCACGACGCTGGTCAGCGGCGTGGATCTGGCCATCGTCGCCACGCTCCGGGAAGCGGGTCAGGTCTCGTGGGCCGCCGTGGTCATCGCCGTGCTCGGCGGGGCCTCGGTGGTCGGGGGGCTGCTGTACGGCGCGGCGCCCCGGACGCTGCCGACGTGGCTGCTGCTCGGCCTGCTCGGGCTCGTGACGATTCCCGCCGGGCTCGCGCACGACTGGCCCTGGCTGTGCGTGGCCGTGATCGGCAGCGGGCTGCTCACCGCGCCGACCCTCGCCGCGGTGTCCGCCGGGGTGAGCGGACTGGCACCGGCCGGCGTCCGGGGCGAGGCGACGGGGCTGCAGTCCTCGGCGCAGGCCGCGGGTCTCGCGCTCGGGTCACCGATGGCCGGGCTGGCGATCGACACGTCCGTTCCGTCGGCGGGTTTCGCGGTGGCCGGCCTGGCGGGCCTCGCGACGGCACTGACGGGACACCTGCTCTCGACCTGCTCGACTGCGCCGCCTCATCAAATGCCCCTGGCGGAACAAGACGCTCTTTGACCCTCACGCCTCGTCAAAGGCAGCGAGCAGGCGCTCGTACGCCGGCTTCGGCCGCAGGGCCGCGTCCCACGGCAGGGAATCGGCCGTGCGCGGAGGGTAGATCCTGGTGTCGGCGGTGGAACCGTACCGGTCGGTGAATCCCCAGGTGGAGAACGATGTGCAGTTCGGCTCCTCCAGGCAGACCCGCAGCTTGCCCGCCATCTCATCAGCCTGGATCTGCCGCCCGTCCTTCTCGTCCTCACCTATGGGGACGTCCATCTCCGACACCCGCGCTTGCAGCCCGAGTTCCGCCAGATCCCGCACATGGCCGCGGAAGGTCTCCGGGTCGGTGCGGTCGCCGGGTGCGTACTCATGGTTCTGGAAACCCACGCCGTCGATCGGTACGCCGCGTTCCTTGAGCCGCTCGACCAGATCGTAAAGGGCGTCCCAGCGCTCGCCTTCCTCCTCGACCCCGTACTCGTTGAGGAACAGCCGTGCCTTCGGATCGGCCCGGTGGGCGGCCCTGAACGCCTCGTCGATGTACTCCTCGCCCATGGCCTCGAACCACGGGCTCTGCTCGGAGCGCAGACCGAGGTCCCCGTTGGTGTAGCTCTTCTCGTCGTCGGACATGGGCTCGTTGACCACATCCCATTCCGCGACCTTTCCCTTGAAGTGCCCGGCGACCACGGCGATGTGCCGGAGCATGGTCCGGCGCACCTCCTCGGGGTCGTCGTTCTCCCGCATCCAGTTGGGCAGCGCCTCGTGCCAGACAAGGGTGTGCGCGTGCACCTTCATGTCGTTCGCGCGGGCGAAGCGTACGAGCAGGTCCGCGTCGCGGAAGTCGTGGACGCCCCGGCGCGGGTGGAGGAACTGTGGCTTGAACGCGTTCTCCGGAGTGAGCATGGAGAACTGGCTCCCCGCGAGCGCCCGGTAACGTGCGTCGGTGAGCAGCGGGTTCTCGGCCAGGGCGGCGCCGACGTCGAACGGCCGCCCCACGTCTGCGGCCCGCGCACGCAGCGAGTCGTCGGACTGCTCCTGGCGCAGCTGCGGCGCCCTGATCACGCGGAGCGAGTCACCGCTCTCCGCCCGCGCGCTCAGCTGCGTCAGACGCCATCCCTCGCGGCGCTCGTCTTCGCCCGCGTCCGCCTCCAGACCGAACCAGACAGTGCCCTCGGCGAACACCCCCGGGTCCTGCACGGTTCCCAGCCGCCGTCCGTCGGCTTTCACGCGGAAGGTGTCACCGATGCTCGACACGGCGAGCGTCACCGTCCCGGAGCAGCCGCAGTCGAAATCCTCGGACGTGGCAGGCTCATCGCCCTCACCGTCCCATATCTGCACCTTCACTCGTCCGTCAGCGGTCACGCCGACGCGGAGTGAGGGCCGCTCCTGCCGCCACTCGTCGTAGATGACCGGTACACGTCCGTACAGCCGCAGCCATGAGTCGCCGTCATCGTCACCCACACCGGACATGCGCGCGGTGACGGTGAAGTCGCCGTCGGACCTGAGATGCGGACCGGCCACGTTCAGCGGAGGGTTGGGCTGTCCGCCGGCGGAGTCCTGCTCCACGATGCGCCGGTCCAATGCGCTGACGTGCAGGATGTCGTTCCGCGCGGTGGTGCCCGGCATCTGCGTCCAGTCGTGGTTCCGCAGCAGGTCTTCGTCGTTTCCGCCGCCCGCGCCTTCGCCCTGCCCCGTACACCCGGCCGCCACCGCCATGACGAGCACCACGACGGTCAGTCGCCGCCACGTCCCCCCACCGAGGTCCACGGTCCCTCCCACTCTCTTGTCCGAGACAAGATCAACGTCTCGAAACCGGGCCACAGTTCATCACAGGTGAGGTACAGGTGAGGTACGGCGGCCTTGTGGGCACGGCACAGCTGACGCCGGGCGTTGAACGACAGGCTCAGAATTGCCGGGTGCAGCCGCTGCGGGTACAGAACTCCTGGGCCAGCGGGTTGACGTCCCCGTCGTACATCGTGATGTAGACCCGCTGGACGCCGCCCGGCAGTGCGATCCGCAGCGATCCGCTGAGGATCTGGTTCGCCCCGCCCGCGTACGCCCACGGGCTGCAGATGAGGCCCGACGTCGTGCTGCCGTTCACCCCGTAGGCGCAGACCTCGCGCATGCCGCTCGCCGCGTGGACCGTCCCGGAGACACTGGCGCTGTACCCGTCGGTGAAGTGGATCGTTCCGGTCGTCGTGCTGTTGCCGTAGGCCATGCCGAAGGGCATGTCCACGGTGTTCGCGGCGGCTTGCGCCGGTGCGGCGAAACCGATGGCGGCCATCAAGGCCACGACCATCACCATCAGGAGCTTGCGCATGGCTCTTCCTCTCCTCGGACGAACGTGGAGCGAACAGAAGCGCCGCCATGCTACTCACGACCGACCATGGACACGTCAGCGTGTGCCCGCTGCGGCGGAGTACCGCCACAAGGGCGGCGAGTTGCCCGTGTCGCGCTCAGGGGCGGCGCCCCATCTTCGCGAAGTGACGGTTGCTCCCCTTGCAGTCCCACCACTCCTCCATGAGGCCACGCACCAGTGCGGCCAGTTGGCGAAGACGCTCAGGGTCAGGGGCGGACGAAGTGAAGACGTCCGCGAAGGACTTGTCGCTCCACGGCAGCGTGCACACCCAGCACTCGTCGGCGTGGCCCTTCCGCTCGACGGTCAGCCGGTAGGTCAAGGTGACGCTGCGATTAGGCTGATGATCTACCGCCAGGTCAGCGACGTTGAACCTGGTCACGCCCCCATCGCGAGTGAAGGAGCGAGCCAGGACACGCTCGGCCGGCGTGTGAGCCACCATGTACATCTCCCCTCTCGTCCACGGGCACCCCGTGCCAGGGCCGCCCGTCCGGCGGATCCGGTCATAGCCACATCGACATCCTCCCCGACATGCCCGACGGCGCGCCCGGCCCGGATCCGCCACCGCCGCGCCCCGGACACCGTCCCGGCTTGACGGGTATACGTCACGCCCAATCTCTGGTAGGAAACCTTCCTAACAGTACGTGGAGCGACGAACTCCCCCTTCTGGAGGCCCTCGTGGAAACCCCCCACTCCCCGCACCACCGCTCGCGCCCCCTCACCTCCCGCCGCAGCCTGCTCGCCTTCATCGGCGCCACGGCCGTGGCCGGTCCGCTCCTCGTGTCGCAGACGGCGACCGCCACCTGGGCCCCGACCCCGGCCTCGGCCAGGGCCGTCGGGCTCGACGATCCGGCGAAGAAGGAGATCGCCATGAAGCTCGTCTGCAGCGCCGAGAACTCCAACCTCAACTGGAAGAACTACTACCGGTACATCGAGGACATCGACGACGGCCGCGGCTACACCGCGGGCATCATCGGCTTCTGTTCCGGCACCGGCGACATGCTGGACCTGGTCGAGCTGTACACCCGGCGCAAGCCGGGCAACGTCCTCGCCAAGTACCTGCCCGCCCTGCGCGAGGTCGACGGCACCGACTCGCACGAGGGCCTCGACCCCAACTTCACGCGCGACTGGGCGAAGGCCGCCGAGGACTCCGCCTTCCAGAAGGCGCAGAACGACGAGCGCGACCGCGTCTACTTCGACCCCGCCGTCAAGCAGGGCAAGGCCGACGGCATCGGCGCACTCGGCCAGTTCTGCTACTACGACGCCATCGTGATGCACGGCGACGGCAGCGACTCCACCAGCTTCCGCAACATCCGCAAGCGCGCGCTCCGTTCGGCCAAGCCGCCGGCCCAGGGCGGTGACGAGGTGGCGTACCTCAACGCCTTCCTGGACGCGCGCGTCTGGGCGATGAGGCAGGAGGAGGCGCACGAGGACACCAGCCGGGTCGACACCGCGCAGCGGGTGTTCCTCAAGAAGAAGAACCTCAACCTCGACCCGCCGCTGGACTGGAAGGTGTACGGCGACCCGTACCACATCGGCTGACCCCACCCCGTCCGGACGCGTAAGGCGCGCGGGACGCCCGACGGGCACCCCGCGCGCCTCGCGCACCCTGTGCCACCCTGGGTACCACCCCGCCCCCAGGAGTCAGTCGCGATGCGCAGCGAACCGGTCCGCCCCGCCCCTTCCGTCGGTCCCGTGCAGGCGGGCCGGTCACTGGCCGTGTGCGCGCTGATCGGCGTGGCCGTGATGGCCGCCGTGGACGAGATCGTCTTCCACCAGATCCTGCACTGGCACCATTTCTACGACCGCTCCACCTCCGGCATCGGCCTGCTCTCCGACGGCCTGCTGCACACCTTCGAGCTGCTCGCCCTGGTCGCCGGGTTCGTCCTCTACGCCGATCTGCGCCGGCGTCGCGCGCTGGCCCCCGCCCACGGCCGGGCCGGGCTCTTCCTCGGCCTCGGCGCCTTCCAGCTCTTCGACGGCATCGTGGACCACAAGCTGCTGCGCCTGCACCAGATTCGCTACGACGTCGACGTCACCGGCTATGACCTGGCCTGGAACATCGCCGGCCTCGTCCTGCTCCTCATCGGCGTCGCCCTGACCGCGCGTGCCAGGACCCGTACGGCGTCGTGATCCAGGCCCACTCCCCTGCCGGCACCGGCGCTCTCGGGCCGCTCGTCGCCACGGCCTCGGCGGCGGCCGCCGCCTGCTATCTGCTCACCGCCGCCCGGCTGCGCCGCCGGGGTGATGCCTGGCCCCGCCACCGGGACCTCTCCTTCACCGCCGGCTGCGCGGCCCTGGCGTACGCGCTGACCGGACCGCTGCCCGGCGGCGCGTTCACCGCCCACATGGCCCAGCACCTCGTCGTCGCCATGGCCGCCCCGCTGCCGCTGGTCCTCGCCCGCCCCCTCACGCTCATCCTGCGCGCGCTGCCCGGCGGGGCCCCGCCCCGTCGGGCCCTGCTGGCCGTGGCTCATTCCCGGCCCGCCGCCTGGCTGCTGTTCCCGCCGCCGGCCGCCGTCCTGGACATCGGCGGCCTGTGGCTGCTGTACCGCACCGGCCTGATGGACGCCGCCCACCACCGCCCGCTTCTCGGCGCCGCCGTCCAGATCCATGTCCTGGCCGCCGGGCTGCTGTTCACCTTCGCCGTCTGCCAGCTCGATCCCGTACGGCGCCGCTGGAGCCTCGCCTGGCGCGGCGCCACCCTGTTGGCCGCCGCCTGGGCCCACGCCGTCCTCGCCAAGAGCCTGTACGCCACGCCCCCGCCCGGCTTCACCTTCACACCCGGTGACCTGCACGCCGGGTCCCAACTGATGTACTACGGCGGGGACATCGCCGAACTCGCCCTCGCCATGGTCCTGGCCGTCGGCTGGTACGCCGACACGGGCCGCGCCCGGCGGCAGCCGGCCCCGTAGCCGGCCTCAGCCATGCCCGCTCGCCGGGAAGCACGGAGAGCCACGGCCCGCTGTGGGCGGTACGAAGTTCCCGCAGGTGTCCGGCGGCCCGGGTCGGCCGATCTCAGGACCACTTGTCCGTTCAGGGCCACTTCTCCGCGCGGAGCTGCCCGCCGCACTCCGGCACGCCCCGTCACCCATGGTCCGGGGCCACACTCCGCCGAGACGATGTGTGGTCCCGGACCACCTCGTGCGCCCGGCCGCAAGCGGCTCACAATGGCGGACCCCGCCCGAACCGGAGGTCCTCATGGCGTACAGAAAGACCCTCCTCGCCGTCGCCGCCGCTTTCGTCCTCGCCGTCGGCGGCGCCACCGGCGCCACGGCCGCCGTCCCCTCTCCGACGCCCGGCGAGCTGCGCACGTACGACATCGCGACGACGTACGTGTCCGGCGTCTCGTCCGGCGGCTACCTCGCCGACCAGTTGCACGTGGCCCACTCCGCCGTCTTCCAGGGCGCCGGGATCTTCAGCGCGGGCGCCTACAACTGCGCGCAGGGCAGTCTCAACACCGCCCTGTACGCCTGTATGGACACGTTCATGCCGCGCAAGACCCCGGCCCAACTGGAGCAACAGACCAGGGAGCGCGCCGCCGCCGGGCGGGTCGACCCCGTGTCCAACCTGTCGGGTGACCCGGTCTGGCTCTACCACGGCGGCTCCGACCGGACCATCGACCGACCGGTCAATGACGACCTGGCCACCTACCACCGGGACTTCGGTGCGAACGTCGCGTACGACACGTCCTCCAGGGCGGGCCATGCCTGGGTCTCGCCGCTCGGCCAGGTGCCCTGCACGAGCACCGCGTCGCCCTACCTCAACAACTGCGGTGACGATCCTCAGCACCGCATGCTCACGCATCTCTTCGGCACCACCGCGCGCCCCGCCACCACCGCCCCGCTCGACGGCACCCTGACCCGTTTCGACCAGAACCTCTACGCCCCGGGCGGCAGCGCCGCCGCCGTCAGCATGGGCAAGGACGGCTTCGCGTATACCCCCAGGGCGTGCGCGACCGGCACCGGGGGGCCGTGCCGCCTCATGGTCGCCCTGCACGGATGTCAGCAGACGTACGGCCAGATCGGGGACGTGTTCATGCGCCAGGCCCACCTGAACGAGTACGCCGACACCAACCGCATGATCGTCCTGTACCCGCAGGCCACCACCTCGCCCGACAATCCACGCGGTTGCTGGAACTGGTGGGGCTACGGAGGTGACACCAAGTACGCGGAGAAGGGCGGCCACCAGATCTCCGCGATCCTCGCCATGGTCAGGCGGCTGGGCGCCCCGGGTGCCCGGAACGTGCCCTACTGCCCGGGATGCACGCCCTGATCGCTCTGTCCCCCTGCCCTGACCCGCGCGACGGCGCCCGTCTCCAGGGCCGTCCAGAGCGCGCCGTCCGGGCCCACGGTGATGCCGTGCGGTTCGGACGCGGGCGAGGGCAGATCGTACTCGCTGATCTCGTACACCCCACCGGCCGTCGCCCTGACGCGGCCGACGCGGTTGGCGCCCCACTCGGTGAACCAGCAGTCCCCCGTCGCCGCCGCGACGACGGCGTGCGGCTTGGCGGTCCGGTCGGGGAGCGGGAACTCCTCGATCCGGCCGGTCACGGAGATCCTGCCGATCTGCCCGGCCATGATCTCCACGAACCACAGGGCCTCGCCGTCGCATGCGATGCCCACCGGTCCGGCCCCCTCGGTGGGCAGCGGATGCAGGTCCACCGCGCCGTCGACCTCCATGCGGCCGATCGCGTTGGCCTGGTTGAGGGTGAACCACAGCGCGCCGTCGGGGCCCGCCGCGATCATCGAGGGGTATCCGCCCTCGACCGGCAGGGTGAACTCGGCGATCTCACCCTCGACGGTGACGCGGCCGATGCGGTCGCTGTTCAACTCCGTGAACCACAGCGCACCGTCCGGTCCGGCGGTGATGCCGTAGGGCCCGCTGCCGGGCGTCGGCACGGCGTACGACTCGCTCCTGCCGTCCACGGTGAGGCGGCCGATGCGGTGGTCCTTCAAGCGGGTGAACCACAGCGCTCCGTCGGGCCCGGCGGTGATGACGGAGGGGCCGCACTCCGGCGCGCCCAGGTCGTACCGGGTCACCTCCCCCGCCACGGTGAGCCGCGCGATCTCGCCGCTCCCGTTGAGGGTGAGCCACAGGGCGCCGTCGGGGCCGGTGGCGATGCCGTACGGGCCCGCCCCCGCCTCGGCGATCCGGATCTCACTGACGCGCGGAGCACAACTGTCGGGCACGGCGGTTCCTTTCACGAGCCGGGTTCCGTGGATCACTGCTCCAGCTTCGCAGCCGCCCCGGTCCGGGAGGAACCGGGGCGGGCCCCCGGCTGCCGTCACCAGTGGCCCCCGTCCCGACCCCACTGGTCCTCGGCCCCATCGGTCCTTGGGGCCGCGGAGTAAAAGGGGACTCAGTGCGCCACCGCCTGTCCCGGCACCCGCGTCTGCGCGATCTCGCCGCCCGGCTCCATCGGCGCCGTGACGTCATCGTCGTCATGGCCCTTGCCGAGGTGGTTGAAGACCAGGTTCAGGAGTACGGCGGCCACGCAGCCCGTCGAGATGCCCGAGTCGAGGATGATCTTCGCGGTCTCCGGGAACGCGTGGTAGAACTCCGGCGCCGCGATCGGGATCAGGCCGACGGCCAGGGAGACGGCCACGATCAGGACGTTGTTGTCCCGCTCCAGGTTCGCCTTGACCAGCGTCTGGATGCCGCTCGCGGCGACCGAGCCGAAGAGCACGACGCCGGCGCCGCCGAGCACCGGACGCGGCACGACCGCGATCAGCGAGGCGGCCATCGGGCACAGGCCCATCAGGACGAGGAAGCCGCCGCCCGCGGCCACCACGAAGCGGCTGCGGATCTTCGTCATCGCGACCAGGCCGATGTTCTGCGCGAAGGCGCTGCACATGAAGCCGTTGAAGAGGGGGCTGAGCGCCGAGCCGAGGCAGTCGGCGCGCAGGCCCGCCGCGATGGTCCTCTCGTCCGCGGGCCGGTCCACGATCTCGCCGAGGGCCAGCATGTCCGCCGTCGACTCCGTCATCGAGACGACCATGACCACGCAGAGCGAGACGATGGCGGCGGCCGCGAACTGCGGGGCGCCGAAGTGGAAGGGCGTCGGGAAGCCGACGACGTCCGCCTCGCCGATGGGGCCGAAGTCGGTGGCGTCGAACGGGATGGCGATCAGCGTGCCGATGACCAGGCCGAGCAGGACCGCGATCTGCTTGACGAAGCCGGTGGTGAAGCGGCGCAGCAGCAGCACCACGACGAGGGTGCCGCCCGCGAGGGCGAGGTTCTTGGTGGAGCCGTAGTCGTCGGCGCCCGGCACGGGCCCCTGGGCCCAGCCGAAGGCGACCGGCATCAGGGAGATGCCGATGAGGGTGATGACCGTACCCGTGACCACGGGTGGGAAGAACCGGACCATCTTGGAGAAGAACGGCGCCGCGAGGAAGCCGAGGACGCCGGCGACGATGACCGCGCCGAAGATGAGGGGGAGCGCGTCGTCCTTGTCCTTCGTCGAGTCGACGACGGCGAGCATGGGCGCGACCCCGGCGAAGGTGACGCCGTTGACGAAGGGGAGCCGGGCGCCGATCTTCCAGACGCCGAGGGTCTGGAGGAAGGTCGCGAGGCCGGCGGTGAACAGACACGCGCCGGTCAGGAAGGTGAGTTCCTTCGGGGAGAGGCCGACGGCGGCGCCGACGATGAGGGGCGGGGCGACGACGCCCGCGTACATGGCGGCCACGTGCTGAAGGCCGGTGGTCGCCATCTTCAGGGGCGGGAGCTTCTCGTCGACCGGGTGGACCGCTCGTATGGAGCCCTCCCCGGGGTCGGGGTCGGGGGTACTGCCTCGCTTGGTGAACCTGGGCTGAGTGGCCACTGTGGCTCCTCCGGTTGTTTTCCCGTACCGGCTGGACACCGGCACATCGCTTCTGGGAGGTGGTGCGTGGGGCAAGGACTTGCTCGGTGTGCGGGTGGTGCGTGCGCCCAGGTAGTGCTGACCGCCCCGGGGACGTGAAGCTTTGGGCCACGTTCCCGGGGCGGCACTTGAGCAGCCCGCTCGGCTGCTCAAGTCCGGTCGGGGGCCGTCCCCCCCGACCGGAGTTCTTGGGTTCAGCCCCCGGCGGCGATCCGCGCCAGGCGCCGTGCCTCGTCCCGCGTGGAGCGGGCGATGGCGTCCTCGTCGGCGTGCAGCAGGCGGCCGTGCTCCACGACCGGGCTGCCGTTGACGAGGGAGAGGGTGACCGGGGCCGGCGCGCCGAGGACGAGGGCGGCCACCGGGTCGGCTATCGAGGCGTGCCCTATGCCGTCCGTCTTCCACAGGACGAGGTCGGCGAGCTTGCCGGGCTCCAGGGAGCCGATCTCCCGTTCCCGGCCGAGGACTTGGGCGCCACCATAGGTGCCGAGGCGCAGCGCCTGACGGGTGTTCAGGGCTACTTCGCGGTGCGCGCCGAGGCGGTTGATCAGCAGGGCGTTGCGCAGCTCGGTGTGGAGTTCGCCGGACTCGTTGGAGGCGGTGCCGTCGACGCCGAGGCCGACCGGCACGCCCGCCCTGAGCATGTCGGGTACGCGGGCGATGCCGGCGGCGAGGCGGGCGTTGGAGGACGGGCAGTGGGCGACGCCCGTGCCGGTACGGGCGAACGCGGCGATGTCGGAGTCGTTCATGTGGACGCAGTGCGCCATCCACACGTCGTCACCGAGCCAGCCGGTCGACTCGAAGTAGTCGGTGGGGCCCATGCCGAACAGCTCGTGGCAGAACTGCTCCTCCTCGACCGTCTCACTGCCGTGGGTGTGCAGTCGTACGTCCAGACGGCGAGCCAACTCGGCGCCCTGCCGCATGAGTTCGGTGGAGACGGAGAATGGCGAGCAGGGCGCGACGGCGATCTGGGTCATCGCGCCGAAGGACCGGTCGTGGTGCTTGTCGACGGTCTCCTCGGTCGCGGCGAGGGCGCCTGCCAGGGACTCCACGGCGAAGTCGGGGGGCAGGCCGCCGTCCTTCTCGCCGCGGTCCATGGAGCCGCGGGCCAGGGTGAAGCGGACGCCCAGCTCCGAGGCGGCGCGGATGATCGACCCGGCGAGGTCGCCTGCGCCGCGCGGGAAGACGTAGTGGTGGTCCATGGCGGTGGTGACGCCGCCGCGGGCCAGCATGGCGAGGGAGCCCCGCGCGGCCGCGTACGTCATCCGCTCGTCGATGCGTGCCCAGGTGGGGTACAGCGCCGTGAGCCAGTCGAAGAGGTTGTGGTCGGTGGCCAGGCCCCGGGTGATCCACTGGTAGAAGTGGTGGTGGGTGTTGATCAGGCCGGGGGTGGCGAGGTGGCCGGTGCCGTCGACGCGGCGCACGACGTTCTCCAGGCCCGTCGGCGCCTTGCCCGCGCCGAGGGACTCGATCGTGTTGCCCGCGACGACGATGTGACCGCAGGCGTACTCGGTGTCCTCGGCGTCGACCGTCGCGATGGCGACGTTCTCGATGACGACGCGGTCCGCGGAAGGAGCCATGGTGCTTCCTTGGGGTGAGTGGCGAGGGGGCACGGCATGGCCCTAGGAGGATTTGAGTGCCGTGGCCGCGTTCCGCGCGCCGCCACGGGTGCCGAGGTGATGGAAGAACAGGTTGAGCGAGACCGCGACGAGCGCGCCCGCGCTGATGCCGGAGCCGAGGACGGTCTGCGCCCAGGCGGGGAAGTCGGCGTAGAAGGTCGGCGCGGCGAGCGGGATGATGCCCGCCCCGAGCGCGACGGCCACCAGGATGATGTTGGAGCTGTCGTCCAGGCCCGCCTCGGAGAGCGTACGGATGCCGCTGACCGCGATGGAGCCGAAGAGGACGATGCCCGCGCCGCCGAGGACCGGCATGGGGACGACGTTGACGACGGCGCCGAGGACGGGGAAGGCGCCGAGCACGATGAGCGTGGCGCCCGCGACGGCCACGACGTAGCGGCTGCGGACCCGGGTCAGGGAGACGACGCCGACGTTCTGCGCGAAGGCGGAGGTCGGGAAGCCGCCGAAGACGGGGCCGACGAGTGTGGCGATGCCGTCGGTGCGCAGGCCCCGGGTGATGGTCTTCCCGTCCGTCTCGCGCTCGCAGATCTCACCGAGGGCGAGCATGCCGGCCGCCGACTCGGTCATCAGGACCAGCATGACGATGCAGAGCGAGAGGATGGCGGCGGGCTGGAAGAGGGGGGCGCCCGCGGCGAACGGCGTGGGCAGCGCGGCCAGCGGCGCGGTCCGCACGGAGGTGAAGTCGGCCATGCCGAAGGGCATCGCGGCGAGCGTACCGATGAACAGGCCCGCGAGCAGGGCGACTTGCCTCAGGAAACCGCGTCCGAAGCGCTGGAAGAGCAGGATGACGACGAGCGTGAAGGCGGCGAGCGCCAGGTACTTCATGTCGCCGAAGTCCGGGCTCGTCTCGTCGCCGCCCTGCGCCCACTTGACGGGTACGGGCATCAGGGTGACGCCGATGAGTGTGATGACGACACCGGTGACCAGCGGCGGGAAGAAGCGCAGCAGCCTGCCGAAGAAGGGGCCGATCAGGAGGCAGAAGACGCCCGCGACCATCACCGCGCCGTAGATCGCGGGGAGTTGGTCGCCCTTGGCATTGGTCTCGGCGATGGCGAGGATCGGCGCGATGCCGGCCGAGGAGGCGGCGTTCACGAAGGGCAGGCGGTTGCCGACGAAGCCCTTGACGCCGAGGGTCTGCAGGATGGTGGCGAGACCGGCGATCAGCAGACCGGCGGCGATCAGCCGGGTCTGCGCCACGGTGTCCAGGCCGCACGCCTGTCCGATGATGAGCGGAGGGGTGACCACGCCCGCGTACATGGCGGCGATGTGCTGGAGTGCGGCGGGGACGAGCCGCGAGGGGTGGAGCTTCTCATCCACCGGGTGACAGTCGGGAGTTGATGCCTCGTCACCTGCCGGTGGGGTGGAACACGGGCCTTCTGCCGACCCTTTTGCAGGCTGTGCCATTGCTGTTCCCTCCGGTGTGGCGCGCCCCCGCCCACTGCGGGAGGGCGGGGGCGCGCGTCCCGCGTCAGAGGTTGGTCATGTCGACCGGGATCTTGGGCTCGACGCCGTCCCGCAGGACAGTGGCCTCGATGAGGCCGTAGGGGCGGTCGGCCGCGTAGTAGACCTCGTTGTCGTTCTTCAGCCCGAACGGTTCGAGGTCGACCAGGAAGTGGTGCTTGTTGGGCAGCGAGAAGCGGACCTCGTCGATCTCCGCGCGGTTGTTGATGATGCGCGAACCCATCTGGTACAGGGTCTGCTGGAGCGAGAGCGAGTACGTCTCCGCGAAGGCCTGGAGCATGTGCTTCTTGACCTGCTCGTAGGACTTCTCCCAGTGGGGCATCCGCTGCTCGTCGTCGGTCCAGTTGAACCGCCAGCGGGAGGACACCTGGGTGGCGAGGATGCGGTCGTAGGCTTCCTTCAGCGTCGTGTACTTGTCCTTGATGTAGCCCCAGAACTCCGAGTTGGTGGAGTTCATCACGACCAGGTCCTTCAGGCCGGAGATGACCTCCCACTTCTCACCGTCGTAGGTGATCTGGGTGACCCGGGTCTCCTGGCCCTGGCGGACGAAGGAGTGCTTCACCTCGTCGGAGCCGATGAACTTCGAGTTGGCGTCGGAGGTCGCGATGCGCTCCCAGGCGTACTCCTCGATGCGGATGCGCGCCTGGTGGATCGGCTCCTGCGACGTCACGAAGTGGCGCGCCAGGTGGATGCCGAACTGCTCGGCCGACTCGATGCCGTACTCCTTGGCGAACGCGTACACCGTGTTCTTGGTGGTGTCCGTCGGCAGGCAGTGGGCGTTGGAACCCGAGTAGTGCACGTCGTCCAGGTCGCCGGAGAGGGCGACGGAGACGTTCAGGTCCTTGATGTGGTGGGTGTCGCCGTCCCGCGTGATCTTTACGACCCGGTTCTCAGCCTTGCCGTACTGGTTCTGTCCCAGAATGGTGGGCATGTCTGCTAGCTCCCTCGGTAAACGGAGTAGCCGAACGGGTTGAGCAGCAGCGGTACGTGGTAGTGCTCGCCCGGCGTGACGGCGAACGTGATCGCCACCTCCGGGAAGAACGCTCCGCTCGTGCCGCTGTCCCGATTCGCGGGGGCGTCCTGCTGCGCCTCGGCTTGCTGGTTGTTCTGCTTGGTCAGGAAGTACGCCTCGGTCTCGAAGTCGAGGCGTACGTGCGTGGTCCCCGCCGGCAGCGCCGGCAGGTCCTTGCAGCGCCCGTCCGCGTCGGTCGCGCTCGCGCCGAGCGCCTCCCACCGCTCGCCCGGGCCGCTGCGGGCGGACAGGGAGACGGCGACGCCCTCGGCGGGGCGGCCGACGCTGGTGTCCAGGATGTGCGTGGACACCGACGCGGTGTCGTCGGCGGGTTGCGTGCTCATGCGGCTTCCTCTTCCAGGAGGCGGGTCAGACGGATGCGGTTGATCTTGCCCAGTTCGGTGCGGACGATCTCCCGCTCCTGTTCGGGCGAGTTGCCGATCCGTTCCTTGACCGCGTCCCGCATCTGCTCACCGGTGCGGCCGGTGGCGCAGATCAAAAAGACGTGGCCGAACTTCTCCTGGTAGGCCAGGTTCAGTTCGAGCATCTCGGCCTTGAGTTCCTCGGAGGCTCCCGCCATGCCCCGCTGTTCGCGGGACGAGGTGGGGTCCCCGGGCTTCGGGCGGCCGATCGGCGGGTGCCCCGCCATGGCCTCGGCCAGATCCTCCGCGCTCAGCTCGGCCATCACGGCGTCGCTCGCGGCGAAGAGGGCTTCGACGGTGGCGTAGGGGCGCCGGGAGAGCAGCTTGCTCCCCCAGGCCGAAGAGGCACAGGCCTCGTGGAGGGCGGCGGTGGCCGCGGCCTCCTCCAAGGCGTTGAACCGGGTGAGACCCGGCGTCGTATTCGAAGTCACGGGAGCCTCCGTGGCCTTGTGCTGGACGGGCTGCGGAACAGCTAAGACCTTCGACAACGCAGCGTCAACACTTTGTTGAAATAAGTTGAACAAAGAAGCCGTCACCCGGCGATTCGGGTGACGGCTCGGATGCGCTACGTGAGAATACGGCGGGCGTGACGCCCCCGGACCCGGGGGGACTATTCGCCCTTGGCGGCGTTTTCCCTGTTCAGGTAGTTGTATACGGTAAAACGCGACACGCCTAGGGCGCTCGCCACCGTCTCGACGCCGTGACGGACGGCGAACGCGCCGCGCGCCTCCAGGATTCGTACGACCTCCTGCTTCGCCTTGCGGTCCAGCTCGGCGAGTGGCCTGCCCCGCTTGCGCTCCAGGGCGAGCAGGATGTGGTCCAGGGAGTCGGCGAGCTGAGGCAGCCGCACGGCCACCACGTCCTCGCCCTCCCAGGCCAGGACCACGTCGTCGGTCCCCGCCTGGTCCGGCGGCAGCATCTCGCCGCCCATGGCGTCCACCAGCGGCTTGACCGCGGCGGCGAAGGGGTCATCCCCGAACGCGGTCACTTATCCGCCTCCCCCGACACTCCCGGGCCCGCCGGCCGGCCGGGCTCCCCCGGTTCGCCGATCACGTTGACCTGGAGCGAGACCCGGGTGGCGCCCGCCCCGAGGGAGCGGCGCAGCATCGCGTCGACGGCGGTCAGGACCGCGTCGGCGTCGCCCTCGGCGGTGTTGCCGAACGGGCCTACGTCGACCGCGTCCAGCGGGGCCCCCTGGATGACCTCGCGGGCCACCAGCGCATGCGGCGGGGCCTCCTCGAGATCGAAGGGTTCGGTCGTGAACTCCACTCTCAATCGCACGCGGCCAACCTACTGCCGCCGGTCGATTTTTCGGCAGTCCCCTCTTGACAGCTTCCGCGGATCGGAGGCAGTCTTCCACCAGACAGAAATGAACTTCCGCAATACGGAAGGAGCGCGGAAGCCCCATGGGATACTCCGACCAGCGCTTCGATGTGAACCTGTCGATCCTCTTCACCGAGCTCCCGCTCCTGGAGCGCCCCGCGGCCGCCGCGAAGGCAGGCTTCGGCGCGGTCGAGCTGTGGTGGCCCTGGGTCGACGCCCCCACCCCCGAGCAGTCCGAGCTCGACGCCCTGAAAAAGGCGATCGAGGACGCGGGCGTGCAACTGGTGGGTCTGAACTTCTACGCCGGACAGCTGCCCGGCCCCGACCGCGGCGCCCTGTCGATCCCCGGCGAGGAGAGCGACAAGTTCCGCGCGAACCTCGCGGTGGCCGCCGACTTCGCGCAGTCGCTCGGCTGCACGGCGCTCAACGCGCTCTACGGCAACCGCGTCGACGGCGTGGACCCGGCCGTCCAGGACGAACTCGCGCTGGAGAACCTGGTGCTCGCCGCCCGCGAGGCCGACCGCGTCGGAGCGATCCTGCTCATCGAGGCGCTCAACGCGCCCGAGTCGCCGAAGTGCCCCCTCGTGAGCGCCCCCGCGGCGGTCGCCGTGGTGGACAAGGTGAACGCGGCGACCGGGCTCGGCAACGCGAAGTTCCTCATGGACCTGTACCACCTGTCCATGAACGGGGAGGACCTGCCGGCCGTCATCTCGCGGTACGCCGCGAAGACGGGCCATGTGCAGATCGCGGACAACCCCGGACGGGGGGCGCCGGGTACGGGGGCGCTGCCGCTGGAGGCTCTGCTCGACCAGCTGCGTGCCGCGGGCTACGAGGGGTGGGTCGGCCTGGAGTACAAGGCCGGCGAGCGTCCCAGCGGGGAGTCCTTCGGCTGGCTGTCGGGGCGGGACTAGGCGCCGCTTCGCGGCGATGCTCTCCCACCCACCACCCGTTGCCCCGCGTCACCTCCTCGTCGAAACACCGCAGTCAGAAAGGCACCCTCATGAGCAACCTTCCCAAGGTCGCGTGGATCGGGCTCGGCATCATGGGCTCCCCCATGTCCGAGAACCTGATCAAGGCGGGTTACTCCGTCACCGGCTACACCCTGGAGCAGGACAAGCTGGACCGGCTCTCGGCCGCCGGCGGCACCGCCGCGAAGTCCATCGCCGAGGCCGTGCGGGACGCCGACGTCATCGTCACGATGGTGCCCGCCTCCCCGCAGGTCGAGGCCATCGCGTACGGCCCGGACGGCATCCTGGAGAACGCGCGGTCGGGCGCGCTGATCGTCGACATGTCCTCGATCACGCCGCAGACCTCCGTGGACCTGGCCAAGGCCGGCAAGGAGAAGGGCCTGCGCGTCCTGGACGCCCCGGTCTCCGGTGGCGAGGCGGGCGCGATCGAGGCCGTCCTGTCCATCATGGTCGGCGGTGAGCAGGCCGACTTCGACGAGGCCAAGCCGCTCCTGGAGGCCCTCGGCAAGACCATCGTGCTGTGCGGTCCGCACGGCTCCGGTCAGACCGTGAAGGCCGCCAACCAGCTCATCGTCGCCGTCAACATCCAGGCGTGCGCCGAGGCCGTGGTCTTCCTGGAGAAGTCCGGCGTGGACCTGACAGCCGCGCTCGACGTCCTGAACGGCGGCCTCGCCGGTTCGACCGTGCTGACCCGCAAGAAGGACAACTTCCTGAACCGGGACTTCAAGCCCGGCTTCCGGATCGACCTGCACCACAAGGACATGGGCATCGTCACCGACGCCGCCCGCAACGTGGGCGCCGCCCTGCCCGTCGGCGCGGTCGTCGCCCAGCTCGTCGCCTCGCTGCGCGCGCAGGGTGACGGCGGCCTCGACCACTCCGCCCTGCTGCGCGCCGTCGAGCGCCTGTCGGGCGCCGAGCTCTAAGTCCCCGGGCCCCTTTGAGACTTCCGGGCCGCGGCGGCGCTGACACCTGTCCTGTCGCGCCCAGGCGCCGCCGCGGCCCGGAACCACGACCACAAATTCAACAAACTGTTGACGTAGCAGTTCAGGGCTCCTTACGCTCCGAGCACCTCAGCAGTCACAGCACGGAAGGTCACCATGTCGAAGCGCGTGCTTACGACCGAGTCCGGCGCCCCGGTCGCCGACAACCAGAACTCCGCCACCGCCGGCGTCGGTGGCCCCATCCTGCTCCAGGACCAGCACCTCCTGGAGAAGCTGGCCCGCTTCAACCGTGAGCGCATCCCGGAGCGCGTCGTCCACGCCCGGGGCTCCGGCGCGTACGGGTACTTCGAGGTGACCGACGACGTCACCGGCTTCACCCACGCCGACTTCCTGAGCGAGGTCGGCAAGCGCACCGAACTGTTCCTGCGCTTCTCCACCGTGGCCGACAACCTCGGCGGTGCGGACGCGGTCCGCGACCCGCGCGGTTTCGCGGTGAAGTTCTACACCGAAGAGGGCAACTACGACCTCGTCGGCAACAACACCCCGGTGTTCTTCATCAAGGACCCCATCAAGTTCCCCGACTTCATCCACTCCCAGAAGCGCGACCCCTTCACGGGCAAGCAGGAGCCGGACAACGTCTGGGACTTCTGGGCGCACTCCCCCGAGGCCACGCACCAGGTCACCTGGCTGATGGGCGACCGCGGCATCCCCGCCTCGTACCGCCACATGAACGGCTACGGCTCGCACACCTACCAGTGGACGAACGCCAAGGGCGAGGCCTTCTTCGTCAAGTACCACTTCAAGACGAACCAGGGCGTCCGCTCCCTGTCCAGCGAGCAGGCCGCCGAGCTGGTCGGCAAGGACGCCAACTCGCACCAGACCGACCTGCTCCAGGCGATCGAGCGGGGCGTCAACCCCTCCTGGACGCTGCACGTGCAGATCATGCCCGCGTCCGAGGCGGCGGACTACCGCTTCAACCCGTTCGACCTCACCAAGGTGTGGCCGCACAAGGACTACCCGCTCCAGCGCGTGGGCCGCCTGGTCCTCGACCGCAACCCGGACAACGTCTTCGCCGAGGTCGAGCAGGCCGCGTTCTCCCCGAACAACTTCGTGCCGGGCATCGGCCCCTCGCCCGACAAGATGCTCCAGGGCCGCCTGTTCGCCTACGCCGACGCGCACCGCTACCGCCTGGGCGTCAACCACACCCAGCTCGCGGTGAACGCCCCCAAGGCGGCCAAGGCCGACAACTACGGCCGCGACGGCCTGATGGCGTCCAATCCCTACGGCCGCGACCGCAAGAACTACGAGCCCAACTCGTACGACGGGCCCGCCGAGACCGGTCAGCCGCTGTCCGCGCCGATCGCGGTCGCCGGTTACACGGGCACGCACACCGCCCCGACCCACGCCAAGGACGACGACTTCTTCCAGGCCGGTGAGCTGTACCGGCTGATGTCCGAGGACGAGAAGTCGCGCCTGGTGGCGAACATCGCCGGTGGCCTCTCGCAGGTCTCCCGCGACGACGTCATCGAGAAGAACCTCGCCCACTTCCACGCCGCCGACGCCGACTACGGCAAGCGCGTCGAGGAGGCCGTCCGCGCCCTGCGCGAGGACTGAGCCAGCCACATTTCTCAGGCTGCGCCGGTGAGTTGACGGGAGGTCGACTCGGCGGCGCTGAGCCCGCACCGCCGTCACGGACCCGGATGAGGGGTGGTACGTGACGCGGGCGGGCACGGTCCGCGGCGGCTCTGCGAGCCAGTGCGGTGGTCAAGGTCCGGTGGCTTCCCTCTCGACCTGAGAAGAGGGACACCCCGGCCCGTCGCATCCGCCGCGGCCCCGACTCCCCCGTGCGGCAGCCCGGCACGGGGGCGCCTCGACGTGAGGCCCATGGACTCCGCCCGGCAGCACGTATGCATGTTTCGCCAGTCGCGCGCCGTCGGGCGGGCACAACCGCACATCCCACGGCCGGAGCGCCGGGTACGGACGGTCCCGTACTCGGCGCTCTTTCGCGTGCGCGCATGCGCCCGGGCCCGGCACGCCGATCAGGGGAGTCGGCAGCGTCGGCCTGTTCGCCGGTTCGCCGTGGCGGCGGCGATGACGGTGTCCAGCCTGTCCCGGGCCTCCACCAGATCGCCGATCCTGCTGTCGATGCGAGCCCGCTCCGCGGAAAGCCGGTCGAGCAGCTCCGGCGTGGCCTCACCGTTCACGACGCACGGCAGCAGATCCGCGATCGACCTGCTCGGCAGCCCGGCGGCGTACCACTGCTGGACCAGCTGGACGCGGTCGACCGCGCTGTCCGCGTGCTGCCGCCGGCCGCTGGGGCTGCGCCGTGCGGCGAGCAGGTTCTGTTCCTCGTAGTAGCGCAGCGCCCGCACGCTGACGCCTGTCCTGGCGGCGAGCTCGCCGATACGCATCATGCCGCTCCGATATGAGCCGGACCACACTACTTGCCTCTGACGTCGACGTCGCCCGGGCCTCTCGCGGCCGGGCGCGCCAAAGGGGCGGTCCACCCCCCTCGGGTGGACCGCCCCTGTCGGTGCTCCGCCGCGCGTCAGACCTTCAGCGGGCGGATGGCCGTCGGCGCGTGGCCCGGCTCGGTCGCGATCTCCTCGAACTCCTTGACCGCGCTGATGTCCGCGGTCGGGCTCATCGAGATGTTCGTGATGCGCTCCAGGATCGCCTCGACGACCACCGGCACGCGGTGTTCGGCCGCGAGCTTCTTGGCCTGCTCGAAGGCCGGCAGCAGCTCGTCGGGCTCGGTGACCCGGATCGCCTTGCAGCCGAGGCCCTCGGCGACCTTGACGTGGTCGACGCCGTAGACGCCCAGCTCCGGGGAGTTCTGGTTCTCGAACTCCAGGTTGACCTGGAAGTTGATGTCCAGGCCGATCTGGGCCTGGCGGATCAGGCCCAGGTAGGCGTTGTTGACCAGGACGTGGACGTAGGGGATGCGGTGCTGCGCGCCGACCGCCAACTCCTCGATCATGAACTGGAAGTCGTAGTCGCCGGAGAGCGCGACGACGGGCGACTGGGGGTCGGCCTTGGCGACGCCGAGCGCGGCCGGGATGGTCCAGCCGAGGGGGCCCGCCTGGCCGCAGTTGATCCAGTGGCGCGGCCGGTAGACGTGCAGCATCTGGGCGCCGGCGATCTGCGAGAGGCCGATCGTCGTCACGTACCGCGTCTCGGGGCCGAAGGCCCTGTTCATCTCCTCGTACACGCGCTGCGGCTTCATCGGCACGTTGTCGAAGTGCGTGCGGCGCTGGAGCGTGGACTTGCGCTCCAGGTGGGAGGCGACCCACGCCGAGCGGTCGGGCAGCTTGCCCGCGGCCTTCAGCTCCTTGGCCACCTCCACGAACAGTTCCAGCGCGGCCTTGGCGTCCGACGCGATGCCGTAGTCGGGAGCGAAGATCTTGCCGATCTGGGTCGGCTCGATGTCGACGTGGACGAACGTGCGGCCCTGGGTGTAGACGTCCAGCTTGTAGCCGGTGTGGCGGTTGGCCCAGCGGTTGCCGATGCCGAGGACGAAGTCCGACTCCAGGAACGTCGCGTTGCCGTAGCGGTGGCCGGTCTGCTGGCCGACCATGCCGGCGTTCAGCTCGTGGTCGTCGGGGATGGTGCCCCAGCCCATCAGGGTGGGCACGACCGGCGTGTCGGTGATCTCGGCGAACTCGACCAGGAGGTCGGAGGCGTCGGCGTTGATGATGCCGCCGCCCGCGACGATCAGCGGCCGCTCGGACTCCAGGAGGAAGCCGATGGCCTTCTCGATCTGGGCGCGGGTCGCGGCCGGCTTGTAGACCGGCAGCGGCTCGTAGGTGTCCGGGTCGAACTCGATCTCGGTCTGCTGGACGTCGATGGGCAGGTCGATGAGGACCGGGCCGGGACGGCCGGAGCGCATCAGGTGGAAGGCCTGCTGGAAGACGCCGGGGACCTGCGCGGCCTCCAGGACGGTGACGGCCATCTTGGTGACCGGCTTGGCGATCGAGGCGATGTCGACGGCCTGGAAGTCCTCCTTGGCCAGGAGGTGGCTGGGTGCCTGGCCGGTGATGCACAGGATCGGGATGGAGTCGCCGGTCGCGGAGTACAGGCCGGTGATCATGTCGGTGCCGGCCGGGCCCGAGGTGCCGATGCAGACGCCGATGTTGCCCGGGTTGGTCCGGGTGTAGCCCTCGGCCATGTGCGAGGCGCCCTCGACGTGCCGCGCGAGGGTGTGGTCGATGCCACCGCCCTCCTTGAGCGCCTTGTAGAAGGGGTTGATCGCGGCGCCGGGCACACCGAACGCGTTGACGACGCCCTCGCGCTTGAGGATCTCAACTGCCGCGCGGGCAGCGGTCATACGAGCCATGGGGTTCTCCTGCTTCGACAGCTACGACAGCTTTTCGGCTGCCGGATACGGCGGGCGGATCCGGCTCCCGTCGCGCCCCGCGGTGAGCACTTTTTCCGCATCGTGGAAAGAATGTTCTGCTATATGGAAGCAATGTATGCGGGCGCGTCGGCGACCGTCAAGGGACGTCCGCGATCCGGCCGGACGGCGCGGGAGGAGGGTGGCGACCCGAGTCGCACCCCGACCCGGTCCCATCATTGGCACAGATGTTCGAATGGGCGGTACGCTGGGCCCATGGCACGGAACCAGCTCCAAGGGTCGCTCTTCGATCAGAGCGACGACCCGCGCCTGCGCTCCCTCGCCGGAGTCCGCAGGACGGTCCTCGGCGACGGCGCGTGGCTCGACCTGCTGCCGGGCTGGCTCACCGGCGCCGACGCCCTGTTCGAACACCTCGCCAGGGACGTCCCCTGGCAGGCCGAACGCCGGCAGATGTACGAGCGGGTCGTGGACGTACCGCGCCTGCTCGCCTTCTACCGCGCCGGTGAACCGCTGCCCCACCCCGTACTGGACGAGGCGCGCCGGGCCCTGTCCGCGCACTACGCCGCCGAGCTCGGCGAGGAGTTCACGACGGCCGGCCTGTGCCACTACCGCGACGGGCGCGACAGCGTGGCCTGGCACGGCGACCGCATCGGCCGGGGCGCCCGCGAGAACACGATGGTCGCCATCCTCTCCGTGGGCGCACCCCGCGACCTGCTGCTGCGCCCGCGCGGCGGCGGCCGGACGGTCCGCCACCCGCTCGGGCACGGCGATCTGATCGTGATGGGCGGCTCGTGCCAGCGGACCTGGGAACACGCCGTCCCCAAGTCGGCCCGGGCCACCGGGGGCCGCATCAGCGTCCAGTTCCGCCCGCGCGGAGTGCGCTGACCGCCCCCGCCCGGGTCACGCCCGGCGGCCGCCACCTGCCGCGGGCGCCTTGGCGAGACGCAGGGAACGAAGGTGACGTACGTGGCGCAGGTGGCGTACGAGGGCCAGCGCCGCCAGTAGCGCCACGAGCCCGCACACCCCCGGCCAGCCGAGACCGCCGTAGGCCCGCGCCCCGAGCAGGGAGCCCACGCTGCCGCCCAGGTAGCCGCACGTCATGTACGCCGTGTTGAGCCGGGAACGCGCCTCGTCGCTCAGCGCGAAGATCCGCACCTGGTTGGCGATCATGCCCGACTGCATCGCGACGTCGAGCAGCAGCGACCCGACCGCGAGCGCCGTGAGCCCCACCGCGCCGCCGAGACCGCCGAGCAGCAGGACGCCGGACGCCGCGAGCACCGCGAGGACGGCGACGAGGTTGACGGCGTCGGCCCCCCGCCGGTCCACCTGGCGGCCCGCGAGCGGCGTGCAGATCATGGTGCCGGCGTTGACCAGCGCGAGCAGCCCCACCGCCGAGGCCCCCAGCCCGTACGTGGGACCGGTCAGCAGGAGCGCGACGCCGGTCCACAGCGCGGAGAACCCGCCGAAGAGCATCGCCTGGTAGAAACCGGAGCGCCGTAGCTCCGGCTCGGCGCGCAGCAGCCGGAGCGAGGCACCGACCAGCGCGGCATAGCCCTGCCGCGAGGGCGCCGTCGTCCTCGGCAGCGCGCGGGAGAGGACGAGCGCGATGAGCAGGGCGATGGCGGCCGTCACCAGATACGGCGCTCGCCAGCCGAGCCATTGGCCGAGGCTCCCGCCGAAGGCACGGGACAGCAGCATGCCGCCGATGGAGCCGCTCAGCAGGGTGCCCGTGACGGCGCCGCGCCGGCCCTCGGGGACCAGGCCCGCCGCCATGGGCGCCACGATCGGCGCGATCACGGTGGTGACGCCGACGAGGACGCTCGCGACGACGAGCGGCACGAGGCCGGGCGCGGCGCCCGCGGCGAGCAGGCCGAACCCCGCGAGGGAGAGCAGCGAGACGATGAGCGGCCGCCAGGGGACGCGGTCGCCGAGCGGGACGAGCAGGAAGATTCCGCCCGCGTAACCGAACTGGGTCGCCGTCACCACCAGGGCGGCGGTGTCGGCCGGCACCCGCAGCCCGTCGGCGACCAGCGGGCTGACGGCCTGCGGGAAGTAGACGTTGCCGACGGCCACGCCGCACACGACGGCGAGCAGCAGCACCATGCCGCGCCCGAGGCCCGGGGCCGCGCCGGGCCCCCTGGTCGGCTCCGCCGCGGGCGTCGTCCCGCGGCCGCTCGCTCTCCGGTTCACCGGCACACGATCCCCGGGGAACGGCGGCGGCACAACCGGTTTCGGCCGGGGCATACTCGTCCCATGTCGATCCGCCCCGCCACCGCCGCCGACCTCCCCGTGCTCCAGGACATCGAGCGGGCTGCGGGAGAAGCCTTCCGGGCGCTCGGCATGGACGCCGTCGCGGACGACGAGCCGCCCGCCGAGGAGCAGTTGGAGCGTTTTCGCCGGGCGGGGCGGGCGTGGGTCGCCGCCGACGAGGACGACGCGCCCGTCGCCTATCTGCTCAGCGAGCCCGTCGTGTACGTGCCCGGCACGCCCGTCGCGTACGCCGAGCACATCGAGCAGGTCACCGTGGCCCCCCGCGCCGCCCGCCGGGGGCTCGGCCGCGCCCTGATCGAGCACCTCGCGGACCGGGCGGGCGCGCAGGGCAGGACGGCGCTCACCCTGACGACGTTCGCGGACGTCCCGTGGAACGCCCCGTACTACGCCCGCATCGGCTTTCGCCCGCTGCCGGACGCCGCGCTCCCCCCGGCCCTCAGGGAGATCCGCGCGCACGAGGCGCGGCTGGGCCTCGACCGGTGGCCCCGCCTGTGCATGTGCCGCCCCCTGGCGCCCCGCCCGTCGTGAGGGCCCGGCCTACCGCCCGTACCGCTCCCTGAGTTCGACCTTGCGCACCTTGCCCGAGACCGTCATGGGGAAGGACTCCAGGATCCGCAGCGCGGACGGCACCTTGTAGTGGGCCAGCCGTCCTTCGCAGTAGGCCCGCAGTTCTTCGAGCGTCAGCGTCTCCTCGGGCCCGCGCAGGATCACGCAGGCGAGCGGCACCTCGCCGTACCGCTCGTCGGGCACGCCCACCACCTGGACGTCGGCGATCTTCGGGTGGCCGTACAGGAACTCCTCGATCTCCCGCGGGTAGATGTTCTCGCCGCCCCTGATGATCATGTCCTTGATGCGGCCGACGATCTGGACGTACCCGTCCTCCCGCATGACGGCCAGGTCGCCGGTGTGCATCCAGCGCCCGGTGTCGAGGACCTCGGCGGTCCGCTCGGGTTCGTTCCAGTAGCCGAGCATCACGCTGTAGCCGCGGGTGCGCAGTTCGCCCGAGGTGCCGCGCGGCAGGGTCACACCGGTCGCCGGGTCGACCACCTTCACCTCGATGTGCGGCAGGACCCGGCCGACCGTGCCGGTCCTGCGCTCCAGGTCGTCGTCGCGGCGCGTCTGGGTGGAGACGGGCGAGGTCTCCGTCATGCCGTAGCAGATGGAGACCTCCGCCATGTGCATCTCGGCGACCACCCGCTTCATCACCTCGACCGGGCAGGGCGAGCCCGCCATGATGCCGGTGCGCAGCGAGGAGAGGTCGTACGTCGCGAAGTCGGGGAGGTTCAGCTCCGCGATGAACATGGTCGGCACGCCGTACAGCGAGGTGCACCGCTCCCGCTCGACGGCGTGCAGGGTGGCGACGGGGTCGAAGGACGGCGCGGGGATGACGACGCAGGCGCCGTGCGAGGTGATGGCGAGGTTCCCCATGACCATGCCGAAGCAGTGGTAGAAGGGCACGGGCAGGCAGACGCGGTCCTGCTCGGTGTAGCCGACCGTGCGGCCCACCCAGTAGCCGTTGTTGAGGATGTTGTGGTGGGAGAGCGTGGCTCCCTTGGGGAAGCCGGTGGTGCCCGAGGTGTACTGGATGTTCACGGGATCGTCGCAGCTCAATTCGGCCTCGCGCGCCTGCAGTTCGTCCGTCGTGACGGACGACGCGGCGTCGAGCAGCGCGTCCCACGACGCGTGTCCGATGTAGTGCACGGCGCGCAGCTGTGGGCAGCGGGGCCGCGCCTCGTCGACGAGCGCGCGGTAGTCGCTGCTCTTGTGGGACAGGGACGCGACCAGGACGGAGATCCCGGCCTGCCTCAGCACGAACTCCAGCTCGTGCGCGCGGTACGCGGGGTTGATGTTCACCATGATCGCGCCGATGCGCGCGGTGGCGTACTGCACGAGCACCCACTCGGCGCAGTTCACCGCCCAGATCCCGACGCGGTCCCCCTTGGCCACCCCGGCCGCCATGAAGCCGCGGGCCAGCCGCTCGACGGCGGCACCGAACTCGGCGTACGTCCAGCGGGTGCCCGCCGGCACGTCCACCAGGGCGTCACGTTCCGGCCAGGCGGCGACGGCCCGGTCGAGGTTGTGCCCGATGGTGTCACCGAGGAGCGGGGTCGTACTGGTGCCGTGGGCGTAGGACGGCTCGGCCCCCCGCGGTGATCCATCCGATGTCTGCGACATGCCGTCAAGGATGCCCGGAAGATCCTTGGGCGCCTACCCCCGCGCAGGGCGAGGTCAGGAGGAGGGCCCCGCGCCCCTCTACCGCCCGCGGACCGCCAGTGCCAGGTTTTTCCCCGACTTGGCCCGTTCCGCCCCACCCCCTCACCACCAGCCACCACAATGTGCGCATGACTGATGACTGGAAGCGACAACTGGACCAGGTGCACGCCGGTCTGGTGCGGCGCGACGATCCCGCCGAGCTGGTGACCGAGGCCGATGCCGTCGACGCGTCGTATCGCTATCCGCAACTCGCCGTCCGCGGGCCCGTCTTCGGTCTTGCCGTGCAGGATCCCGCCCTCGGCCCGCAGTGGCGGGTGGTGGCGCCCGTCGTGGACGGGATGCCCCAGCAGGCCCGGGACGCGCTCAACTCGATGCTGTGGTTCAAGGCCAAGGACGACACCGACGACCCCGCCGTGCGCCGTGATCTGCTGGCGGCGGTCGCGATCCTGGAACGCGAGCCGGTGAACGAGGTGGAGGTGCGCGGCGCCCGCTACCGCGTGGTGCGGGGCGACGAGTTCGCCCGCAGCGGCGCCGACGGCCTGGAGCCGCCCCGGCCGACGGACCCCGAACCGGTCGAGCGGAAGTGGACCGGGCGGCACGATCCGCCCTCCGCGGACCTCGGCTTCGTCCTCGACCCCGCCGAGGACACCTCCGGCCTCATGACGAGCGCCCTCAGACTCGGGCTGCGGGAATTCGCGTACACGGGTGCGCGGTTCCCCGCCGACGTGCGCGCGGACTCCATGCGCGCCATCGCCAGCCACCCCGACATCCTCCTCATGCCGGTCGGCTTCGGCGTGTCCGAGCGCGGCAAGAAGGGGTGGAAGCCGGTGTCGTCCCTCATGCCCACCCCGCACGACGCCCGTCGGCTGCTGTACGACTCGATGACCGACGCCTGGCCGATGCTCTTCCGGTTCAGCGCCGAGGAGACGGCGGAGCACGCGCGGGCCGCCGAGGAGTTCAAGGCCCTCGGCCGCGCCAACGAGGTACGCGTGGCCGACAAGCTCTACCGGATCTGCCGCACCGAGCGGCTGGTCCGCGTCGGGCCCGACGGGCCGGAACCGCCCCGCCCCTCGGACCAGGACTCGTTCGGCCCCATGCAGATCCACCCCACCATGGACGAGGACGGAACGATCCACCCCGGCGACTGACCTCGGCGCGGGCGTACGAAACGGCCGGCCTCGGAAGCAGCGGCCGGCCCGCCGGAGAGCGCCGGTCAGCTCAGCTGGCGCCGTACCAGCTCACGCAGCCGCCCGCCGGCGGCCGCCAACAGCTGCCCAGGCGGCCCCTGTTCCACGATCCGCCCCTCCTCCATGACGATGACGCGGTCGGCGTCCATGACGGTGGACAGGCGGTGGGCGATCACGACGCGCGTGGCGTTCAGGGCACGGG
This sequence comes from Streptomyces sp. NPDC031466, assembly GCF_055581265.1. Classification (NCBI taxonomy): domain Bacteria; kingdom Bacillati; phylum Actinomycetota; class Actinomycetes; order Kitasatosporales; family Streptomycetaceae; genus Streptomyces; species Streptomyces sp. NPDC031466. The sequence goes on along the minus strand of NZ_JBVIJT010000014.1, from coordinate 73,592 downwards.
TGCTGTCGATGACCGTGCGTTGCGTCTCGTTGTCCAGTGCGCTGGTCGCCTCGTCGAGGAAGAGGACGCGCGGCCGGCGGATCAGGGCCTGGGCGATCATCAGCCGCTGGCGCTGGCCGCCGGAGACCGCGCCGCCGCCGGAGATCATGGTGTGCAGGCCCATCGGCATCCGCTTGATGTCCTCGGCGAGGCCCGCCATCGCGGCCGCCTCCCACGCCTCCTCCTGCGTGAACGTCTCGGCGCCGCAGATGCAGTCCAGGATCGAGCCGCTGAGCGGCTGGGCGTTCTGCAGGACCACGCCGCACTGACGGCGTACGGCCGAGGCGTCGAGGGCCGCCAGGTCCTGGCCGTCGTAGAGCACGCTGCCCGCGACCGGCTGGTCGAAGCCGATCAGCAGGCGCAGCAGGGTCGACTTGCCGCAGCCGCTCGGGCCCACCACGGCCACGAACTCGCCGGGGCGGATCGCCAGCGAGACGTCGTCCAGGACCAGCGGGCCGTCGTCGGTGTAGCGGAAGGACAGGCCGCGGGCCTCGATATCCCCCCGCAGCTCGCCCGGCCGGGTGCTCCCGGAGCGCGCCTCCGGGGACTCGTCGAGGACCGGCTTGATCTGTTCGAACATGGGGAGCACGGCGGCCGCCGAGATCAGCGCGCCGGTCAGCTGGGTGACGGACGTGAGCAGCATCGTCACGGCGGTGCTGAAGGTGAGGAACTGCCCCGCCGTGAGGCTGCCGCGGGCCGGGCCCGCGAGGAGGACGAACATGCCGAGGGTGCACAGCGGCAGGTAGACGGCGTTGAGGACCGTCGTCACGTTCTTGACGCGGCCCGCCCGCCGCTGCAGCTCGCGGCTACGGGCGAACTCCCCCGCCCATGCCGCGTACGCGAAGCTCTCCGCCCCGGCCACCCGCAGTTTGGGCAGGCCGCGCAGCGTCTGGAACGCCTGGTTGTTCAGCTTGTTGCCCAGTTCCACCAGCTGCCGCTGCCAGCGCAGCTCCCACAGGCCGAGGGCGAGGAAGACGGCGGCGACGACGGCCAGCATCAGCACCGCGGCCAGGGCGAGGGGAACGCTGTAGCAGAGCAGCAGGACGAGGTTCATCGCGCCGATCGTGCTCGACTGGAGCGCGACGGGGCCGATGCCCGACAGGACCCGGCGGATGGCGCTGACCCCCATCGCCGCGCTCGCCAGCTCGCCGGTGGAACGGGCGGCGAAGAAGCGGGTGGGCAGCCTCAACAGCCGGTCCCAGACAGCGGGTTGCAGCGCGCTCTCCATCCGGCCCTCCATCCGCAGGACGGTGAGGTTCTGGAGCAGCATGAACGCCGCCGAGACGATGCTGGTGACCATGACGGCCAGGGACACCTGGACGATGAGGCTCTTCTCGCCGTTCGGCACGAACACGCCGAGGACCTGCCCCGTCGCGATCGGCACCAGCGCGCCGATCACGACCGTCACCAAGGTGGCGAGGGCGAGATTGCGCAGATCACCGCCCGTGCCGCGCAGGCTGAAGCGGGCCAGCCGCCACGGCGTCAACCTGCCCTCGGGCAGCGGGCGGTAGAACATCACGCCCCGGGGTTCGAACTCGTCCGCGTTGCTCCGGTCGACGCGGGTGCGCCGCCCGGACGTCGGGTGCACCGCCTCGTAGCCGCCGCGCCGCCACAGGAGCGCGACCGGCGTCCCGCTCGCGGCCCGGCGCCCCACCAGCGGGCCCGCGTACGCGCGCCACCAGCGCCCGTCGAGCCGGACGGCGCGGGTGCGGACGCCGGAGGCGACGGCGATCTGCTCCACCGGGTCGGTCCGGTCGCCCACCGGGCCGCCCCGCGCGGTTTCGGACAGCTCGACGCCGGCCGCCTCGGCGACCAGCCGGCAGGCGGCGTACGTGGTGTCGTCACCGCCCCGCGTGCCCGAGCGGCGTGAACCGCCCTTTCCTGGCCGGCCGATGGAGGCGATCAGGGTGCGGTCGGCCTCCTCGCGGACGTGCTCGCCCGCCTTGATGCCCGCCGCCGTGCGGTCCTCGTGGGCGCGCTCCAGGCGCTCGATCCAGCGGTCCAGCGTCGACAGCAGCCGGTACTGCTGGTCGACCATGCGCTGCCACATGGCGGCGTCGACGAGCAGGTCCCCCGCGGCCTCCGCGCTGTAGGCGGAGCCGTAACGCACGCTGCCCGGCGCGACCGGCATCCAGAGGATGTCGTCGTCGGTGACCACCTCGTCGCCCAGGGTGCGGCCGTCCAGCGGCGCCTCGAAGAGGACCCGGTGGCCGCGTGCGACACCGAGCGCGAAGGCGTGCTCCAGGAGGCTCAGGGCCGCGTCCTGGGTGTCGTACCGCGTGGGGTACCGCTCCTCCTCCTGCGCCCAGGTGTCGCCGTACTCGGGGCGGTACAGCTCGCGCAGCGGGACGCGCCGCAGCTCGCAGCCCTGGAGGGGTCGTCCGACGAGGGTGTGTCGGGGGCCTTCGACCGGGCCGAGGAGCAGCGTGCCCGGCTCCAGGCGGCCGAGGAAGTGCCAGTGGCCCTGCTGCACGGCGTCGACGGCGAACAGGTCGAGCGCGCCGGCGACAACGAACCACAGCACCTGCGGGCCTTCGAGGCCCACGCTGCGCAGGCCCGCGCAGTCGACGGGGGTGCCGAGCGCGCCGAAGGCGGCGGCGACGCTGTCGCCGGGGTGGGTGTGTTGCGGGGCCTGCGTCACCTCAGTGCTCCTTGACCAGGTCGGCGTAGGGGCCGCCGGCGGCGACGAGGTATTCGTGCCGGCCGCGCTCCACGACCTGGCCGTGGTCGAGCACGACGATCTCGTCGCTGTCGCGCACGGTGCTCAGGCGGTGGGCGATGACCACGCAGGCGCAGCCGCGGCGGCGCAGGTTGTCGATGATGACCTGCTCGGTGCCGGCGTCCAGGGCGCTGGTCACCTCGTCGAGCACGAGGACGCTGGGGCGGCGGACCAGGGCCCGCGCGATCTCCAGGCGCTGGCGCTGCCCGCCGGAGAAGTTGCGGCCGTCCTGCTCGACCCGGCCGTGGATGCCGCCGGGCCTGCGGGCCACGACCTCGTACAGGCAGGCGTCCTCCAGGGCGGCGACGACCTCGGCGTCCGGGAGGGAGGGGTCCCACAGGGCCACGTTGTCGCGGATCGTGCCCTCGAAGAGGAACACGTCCTGGTCGACGAAGGACACGGACGCGGTGAGCGCGCCGCGCGGGATGTCCTCCAGGCGCTGTCCGTCGATGCGGATCGTGCCTTCCCACGGGGTGTAGAGCCCCGATATCAGCCGGGAGACGGTCGACTTGCCGCTGCCGGAGCCGCCGACGAGCGCGACCTGCTGCCCCGGCCCGACCGAGAGGGAGAAGCCGGTCAGGAGTGGTTTGTCGAGGGGGCTGTAGCCGAAGGTGATGTTCTCCAAGGTGACGTGGCCCGTGAGGCGGCGGGTGTCGGCCGCCGGTGCGCGGCGCGTGTAGAGCGGGTCGACGGGGAAGTTCTCGACGTCCTTGAGGCGGGCGACGTCGGCGGCGAAGTCCTGGACACGGCCCGCGACGCCGTTGAGGCGGGTGATCGGCGCGGTGAAGCGGGTGACCAGGGCCTGGAAGGCGACGAGCAGTCCGATCGACAGCTGCCCCTCGACGGCGCGCAGGCCGCCGAGCCACAGGATCAGCGCGCTGTTGAGGGTCGCGAGGGTCGGCGCGACGACGCCGAGCCAGGCGCTCGGCACACCGAGGCGCTGCTGCTCCTCCAGGGTGGTGGCGTGCTGTCCGGCCCAGCGCCGGAAATAGCCGTTCTCCCCGCCGGTCGCCTTCAACGTCTCGATCAACTGGAGTCCGGTGTAGGCGGTGTTGGTGAGTTTGGCGCTGTCGGCGCGCAGTTTCTGGGTGCCGGTGGCGCGCAGCCGGACGACGACGCGCATCGCCACGACGTTCAGCAGGGCGATGCCGACGCCGACGAGGGTGAGCTGCGGATCGTAGGTCCACAGCAGGGCCGCGTAGAGCAGGACGACGACGCCGTCGACCCCGGCGGCCGTGAGGTCGCGGGCCAGGGTCTCGGCGACGGTGTCGTTGGAGGCGAGGCGCTGCACGAGGTCGGCGGGGCTGCGCTGGGCGTAGAACGTGACGGGCAGGCGCAGCAGGTGGCGCAGGAAGCGGGCGCTGCCGAGGGTGGAGGAGATGATGCGGCCGCGCAGCAGGTTGGCCTGTTGCAGCCAGGTCAGCAGCGCGGTGAGCGCCACCATCGCCCCCATGGAGGCGAACAGCGCGCCCAGCACGGACGTCTGTTGGCCGATCAGGAACAGGTCGATGTACGTCCGGCTGAGCGCGGGCAGCGCGGCGCCGACCGCGACGAGCAGCAGGCTGGCCAGGAGGGCCGCGAGCATCGTGCCCTTCGTGCCGCGCAGCCGGGCGGGCAGGGCCTTGAGGACGCCGGGCCTGCGGCCTCCGGGGCGGAAGTCCTCGCCCGGTTCCAGGACGAGGACGACGCCGGTGAAGCTGGTGTCGAAGTCCTCGGCGGGCACGAAACGGCGGCCCTTGCCCGGGTCGTTGACGTACACGCCCCGGCGGCCGAGGCGGCGCCCCGTGCCGTCGTAGACGACGTAGTGGTTGAACTCCCAGAACAGGATCGCGGGTGCCTGCACCTCGGCCAGCGTGGCTGGCTCCATCTGCATGCCCTTGGCCGTGAGGCCGTAACCACGCGCCGCCTTCAGGATGTTGCTGGCCCGCGAGCCGTCGCGGGAGACGCCGCACGCGATGCGCAGCTCTTCCAGGGGCACGTACCGCCCGTGGTGGGCGAGGACCATGGCGAGGGCGGCGGCGCCGCACTCCACGGCCTCCATCTGCAGGACGGTGGGCGTACGCACGGTCTTGGGCCGCCCGCCCCGTCGCGCGGGAGGTCGCGCCGCGCGCCGGCGGCCGCGCCGCGGGGGTTCGGGGCGGTGCCTGCGGCGGCCGCCGGGGGGCGGCAGCCGCCGCTGGGGGGTCGGGGCGGGGTGCGGTGCGGTCACGGAAGCAGCCAATCGATCGGGCGCTGCTCGGCGAGGTGGAAGGCGCCGGTGGCCAGGGTCATGGAGTCGAGCGCGAAGGGCGGGCCCCCGGCGGTCGACCACGCGTAGCGGGACCGGGTGCCGGGAGACCTTTCGAGCCGTACGAGGACGGCCACGGGCGGCCCGTCCTTGGTGAACTGCCCGGCCAGTTCCTTGTCGCCGAGGAAGCCGGTGATCTGCCGGCGGGTCTGGGCGGCACGTCCGACGGCCTGCACGCGGCCGCGCAGCGTCCCGTACGTGTCGGTGGGCACGGACTGGACCGTGAGATCGACGCCGGCGCCGACGGGGATGGTGGCCGCGCTGTCGGCGGGTACGTAGAGCAGGGCGAGGAGCGGGTCGTCGGCACCGGAGACGCGCTCGACGGTGGCGACGTCGGCGCCGGTGGTGACCACGGTGCCGATCCTGGCGAGCAGGCCGGTCAGGCGTCCGGCGGCGATGGCGCGTACGGCCCTGTCGCCCCGCTCCGTACGGACTTCGAGCACGGGGGCGCCGGCGGTCAGGTGTTCGCCCTCCTCGGCCAGGACGCGGGTCACCTGCCCGGTGACGGGGCTCTGCAGGACGTAGCTGCCCTGGCCGTGCGTGAGGATGCCGGGCGCACGGAGTGTGGAGGCCACCGAGCCGGTCACGGCCCAGATGCTCGCGGCGGCCATGACGACGAGGGTGACGGCGAGGACGAGCAGGCCCTGGGGGCGGGCGTAGCGCACCGGAAGGTCGAGTTCCGCGGGCGACTGCAGCTTGGACAGGGCCTGTTGACGGAACTGCACGGAGCGCTTCCCTTGCTTGCCCGGGGCGTCCCCGAGCCCCGGAACCAGTGGCTCCGGGGCTCGGGGATCACGGTGTCTCGGTGAGCGAAGGCTCAGAGACCGGCGGTCAGGCCGGAGGCCAGACCCGTGACGGCGCCGGTGTTCACGCCGGTGAGGTTGTCGACGGTGCCGAGGACACCGGAGACGACGCCGGAGACCGGGGCGATGGAGTCGACGGTGCCGGTGACGTTGCCCACGACCTGGCCGACGAGGCCGCCGGAGACGTTGTCGAGGTCGGCGTCGGAAATTTCGAGGGTCTCGACCTGGGGGGTGTTGTTCATGGCGTGAGCTGCCCTTCTCATCAATGTCGCAAAGGTGTTTCCAGCACAGCGGAACCTGACCTGCCAATTCCGCGTGGGCCAGGATCAAAGCACGTTCGCAGCTCGCACATCCAATCGGTGAAGCGCCCCTCGATGACGGGCATGACGACGCATCACCGCTGCGTGCAGGCGGTTTCACCGTGCGGCGGCAGCTCCTTCACAAGATTCACAGAAGGAAATCGGGGACACGGGCGGACTCCCGTCAACAAATCGGACACTTTCGTGGTGCGGGACCCGTTCTGTGGTCCCCGCGCGGGAATTCACGGACAGTCAAACGGTGCCGGATGCCGAATTGCGTGACCGGACTGCGCATTCGATGTGCAGGTTTATTGAAGGCGCCGGTTCAGGCCGTGGCGCGGGGCGTCAGTTCACGCCACGGTCCCGGCCCTCCCAGTACGGCCGGCGCAGCTTGAACTTCTGGACCTTGCCCGTGGCCGTGCGCGGGATGGCGTCGCGGAACTCGACGGAGGTGGGCGCCTTGTAGCCGGCCATCCACTGCTTGCAGTGGGCGATGATGTCCGACTCCGTGGCCGTCGCCCCCTCCGCGAGGACCACCAGGGCCTTGATCGTCTCGCCCCACTTCTCGTGCGGCACCCCGATGACGGCCACCTCCGCGACCGCCGGGTGACGGAAGATCGTGTCCTCCACCTCGATCGACGAGACGTTCTCGCCGCCCGTGATGATGACGTCCTTCTTCCGGTCCGAGATCGTCAGATGACCGTCGGCCTCGTCGAACGTCCCGCCGTCACCGGTGTGGAACCAGCCGTCCCTGAGCGCCGCCGCGGTCTCCTTCGGCTTGTCCCAGTAGCTTTCGAGCACCACGTTGGAGCGGGCCAGCACCTCCCCCTCCTCGGAGAGCCGGAGCTTGACGCCGAGCGCGGGCAGCCCGGCGCGGGAGAGCTTGCGGGCCCGCTCCTCGGCGGGCAGCGCCGCGTCCGCGGGCGAGGTGCGGTTGAAGGTGAGCAGCGGGGACGTCTCGGTCAGCCCGTAGATCTGGGTGAACTCCCAGCCCAGTTCCGCCTCCACGCGCTGGATGGTCCTGCTCGGCGGCGGGGCGCCGGCGCACACGATCCGCACCCGGTCCCGGCCGGGCACCGCACCGCGCCAGGTCACCGCCGCGTCCAGGACCGCGTTCCACACGGCGGGCGCGCCGCACATGAGCGTGACCCCGTGCTCCTCCACCCGGCGCAGGATCTCCGCGCCGTCCACCTTGCGCAGCACCACCTGCTTCACGCCGAGGCCGGCCATCACGAACGGCATGCCCCAGCCGTTGCAGTGGAACATCGGCAGCGTGTGCATGTAGACGTCGCGCTCCCACACCCGGGTGTGCAGGCCGAAGGTGAGCCCGTTGACCCAGATGTTGCGGTGGGTGAGCTGGACGCCCTTGGGGCGGGCGGTGGTTCCCGAGGTGTAGTTGATCGTCGCGGTGGCGTCCTCGTCGGGGTTCGACCAGGGCCGCGGCTCCACGCCGAAGCGCATCAGCCCGGTCTCGGTCTGCTCGCCGAGCACGAAGCGGTGGCGCGCCTTGACGCCCGAGAGGGCGTCGTCCAACTCCGGGTCGACGAGTAGGACGGAGGCGCCGCTCTGTTGGACCACGTACTCGACCTCCTCCGGCTTGAGCCGGAAGTTGACGGGCACGCAGATCCGTCCGCTCATCGGCACGGCGAACAGCAGCTCCAGGAGCCGCGCGGAGTTGTGGCTGACCACCGCCACCCGTTCGCCCTCCCCGACGCCCAGCGCGTCGAACCCCGCCTGCCAGGCCCGGACCCGTTCGCCCAGACGCCCGTACGTCGAGTCCGGGACCACCGGAGCGGGTTGATCCGGCTCGTCGATCACACCGGGACTGGCGGCGAAGCCCAGCTCCGCCCGGTCGAGGAAGTCCGTGACGGTCATCGGTGTCCGCATTGCTCTCTCCTGATATCCGGGACCACTTCGGCTACGTAGCATCGTGTAGTTCGTGATGCGGGTCCCACTACCCCTGGACGGTTCTACGCAGACGGGGTTCTACGGGGGCAGCCGTCTACGGAGGCGGCGTTCTACGAGGACGGGGTGCTACGGGGGCGTCGGATCAGGTGTCGATGACGGTGCCGAAGCGGATGTCGTAGGAGGAGGAGGTCTCGGCGATGCGGAGCAGCATCCGCTCGGCCTCCCGGGCCAGTTCCTCGCGCTCGGCGCGCCCCGGCTCCCCGAACGGCTCGATGGTCAGCACGGCCTCGCCGCCGCCCGTGGGGTTCTCCGCCAGCCGCCAGACCCCGGCGAGGAACCCGTCGAGGAGGAAGACGCAGTGGGCGGAGTTCCCCTTCCACATACGCCCCTTGTACACGGCGGGGACGACCCGGGTGCGGTCGGCGTGCGAGAGGAGGAGGTTGTCGTACTCGGGAAGAAAGCGCGGCGGAGCCGGGGTGTCCGCGACGGGGCGCGGTGCATCGGGCAGGTCGAACAGTTCGGCGCCGTTCTCGTCACGGAACGTCCGCAGCTGGGGCCGCAGCCGCTCGAAGACTTCCCTCATCCGGGTGAGCCGCGCCCAGGTCTGCATGTCCTTGACGGAGGCGGGTCCGAAGGCGGCGAGATAGCGCAGGACGACGGGGGAGGCGGCATCGGAGGGGGCGGCGGCATCGCAGGGGGTACCGGCGTCGGAGGGGGCGGCGGGCGGCGCCCCGACCGCGCCCCCGCCGTCACGCCCGCCCCGCGCCCCACCGTCACCACCACTCGTGCTGGACGCACCACCATCCCCCTGCCCCTCCCCCTCCCCGAGCCAGTGCTCAAGCGTGGTGAGCGCCACCTGTCCGCTGCGGCGCCACAGCCCGCGCGGGGTCACCTGGACGAGCGGCAGTACACAGCGCGCGGCGATGGCGAGCGACTGCGGGTCGGCGTCGGGCCACCGGGCCGACAGTGCCTCGCGGAGCTGCTTCATCGTGCGGGGCTCCGTCTCGACGGCTTCGCGGGCGATGTCGGCGAGCTTCCGCAGATCGACGCCGGCGAGACCGACGCGGAAGATGCTCAGCTCGCGTGCGAGCGCGTCCTGGACGAAGGGCCGCAGCACGCGGGCGTCGGCGGCGGTATGGAGATGGATGGTGGAGCGCAGCGTGACCATGCGGGCCAGTTCGCGGGCGTCGAGGAGCGCGGAGAGTTCGGCGGGGTCGAAGTCCGCCAGGCGCGCGGCGAGGGCGTAGTAGGGCGGTTTGACGTTCTGTGCCTGGAGCCCGACGAGATGGGCGACGGCCTCCTCGACGGACAGGTCGCGGGAACGGCGCAGGAGGAGCTGCCGGTCGAGCGTGGCGCGATTGAGCGCGCGGGGCCCCAGCACGGGGACGGTTCCCGACGGAGTCCTGTTCGTCTTGGTCATGCGGGCACGCTAGCGGGGCTTGCGGACACGTGCGGTCCGCGATGCGCGGGCCGATGGACGACGCGCTCCGGGCCAGCCGCCCGCCCCACCGCCCCGGGCCAGGTCAGGCCGCCCCGGGGCCGGGCCGCTACCAGGGGCCCGCCCCATCGGCCACGTATATCCTGCTCAGTGGCCATCTAGACGTACGTTCGACACCCGACGACCACTGACGACCACCGACGACGACCCACCTGGAGGCGGCCAGCATGGCGGAGCGCCGAGCCCGTCCGGCATCGCCCGCGCGCAAGCACACGTGGCGACGCGGAACGCGCCCCCCGGCGGCCCCGCCGGCCGAGGAGACCCGCCCCGCCCCGCCCGAGCGTCCCGCGGCGGCACGAGAGGCGACGGGCAGCGTCGTCCAGGCGGCGCTGTACCGGGACGGGGTCCGCGTGGCGACACCGTCCTCCCTCGCGGACACCTTCCGGGAGCTGCGCGAGCAGCGGGACGGCATGGCGTGGATCGGTCTGGCCCGCCCGACGGAGGCGGAACTCCACTCCCTGGCAGCGGAGTTCGACCTCCATGAGCTGGCCGTCGAGGACGCGCTGGAGGCGCACCAGCGCCCGAAGCTGGAACGGTACGGGGAGACACTCTTCGTCGTCCTGCGCGCCGCCCGCTATCTGGACGCCCCCGAGGAGGTCGACTTCGGCGAGCTGCACGTCTTCGTGGGCCCCGACTTCGTCATCACGGTCCGGCACGCCGCGGCCCCCGACCTGTCCGGGGTCCGCCGCCGCATGGAGGAGAGCCCCGACCTGCTCAAACTGGGCCCGGAAGCGGTCCTGTACGCGATCCTCGACGCGGTGGTGGACGGCTACGCCCCGGTCGTCGCGGGCGTCCAGAACGACATCGACGAGATCGAGACGGAGGTCTTCAGCGGCGCCCCCGAGGTCTCCCGCCGCATCTACGAACTCTCCCGCGAAATGGTCGAGTTCCAACGCGCCACCCGCCCCCTGGTGGGCATGCTGCACGCCTTGATGGCGGGCTTCGCGAAGTACGGCACGGACGAGGAACTCCAGCGCTACCTGCGCGACGTGGCCGACCACGTCACCCACACCAGCGAACGCGTCGACGGCTTCCGCCAGGCCCTGACGGACATCCTCACGGTCAACGCGACGCTGGTGACACAGCAGCAGAACGCGGAGATGCGAGCGCTGGCGGAGGCAGGCTTCGAACAGAACGAGGAGATCAAGAAGATCTCCTCGTGGGCGGCGATTCTGTTTGCACCCACGTTGGTGGGAACCATCTACGGCATGAACTTCGACACCATGCCGGAACTGCACTGGGTCGCGGGCTACCCCTTCGCCATCTTGCTGATGGCAGTGGTCTGCACGAGCCTGTACGTCATCTTCAAGAAACGCGACTGGCTATAGCTGGCCGACTCGATCCACTGATCAACTTCGCCATGGCGAACGTCACCGAGGAGCCGGCCCGGGGCCCCGGGGAGAATCTGGGGAGAATACGCAGCCCAACCTGACAGCATGCTTCCCAGGCCGCGTCAGCCCTGCCCCCGGCCCGGACAGGAGATCCAACAGCCAGGCCCGTGAACCACTTGCCAATGCCGCGACCACAGTCACCAGACGTATGGTCTGGGTCAACGAGCACCCATAAGGGGCCCTTCACCTGCAGGCCATCCGCCTGCCGTAGAGACGTAACGCGAAGTTTCCGCAGAATCACGCGAGCGCCTGCGGAGAGTCGCCTGTCGCGTACTCCACAACGAGGGGGCTTGCCACAACACAGCGAGGAGCGGCGGGGGTACTCGGAAGAACCCCCGTAATACGCGCGTAGCCGGTCATCATCGCGGACATGTCGATGCCACCGTCCTCATCGTCCAGTGCATTTAGCAGCTCTTGCACGCCCCGGCCGTGAAGGCGCACGGCGCTTCGGGGTGGTGACTGCTCTGCCGAGAGAGGGTCACGGAGCCTGGTAAGTGCCTCTACGACCTGCCCCGCCCTGGTGACGAACGCGGTTCCCAGGCTGGAAGCCGAGTTCTCCACCTCCAACGCGGGTCCATCTACCGGCATGGGGGTCCACCCCCTAAGATGCCGAACCGATCCATGCATGATCAAACGAGAGCGTTCATCAGGCGCAGGCTCCGTTCCGGTACCGCTTCCAGAGTCCACAAACAGCACGAGGTCCTGATGGGCGCCACTGAGCGTCACGCAACGAATCGGCGCCTCGAACTGCACCCACTGACCAGGACGCAGGTCAGGCGCCTCGTACCAATCAGCCACGAGACCAACATGCTTGTACACGTCGCGCAGGTGTCGCAACTGGCCTTGTTCCGAGTCGGGCGCAGGTGCATCCATATCGATACCGCCAAACGGCGACGTCACCCGGAGAGCGGCAGCGCGTGGGACGCGACGAGGCTCAGGCACGAACTGTCGCAACTTGCTCTCAGACAAGTAGACGATCTCACGCAAGGGGCGCCCCGTCCGCTCGGGTGGTCAGGTGACACGCTCATACTGCCACCCCCTGCCGACACTGGCTGGAACATCTCAATGCCCGTACAGATCAAGCCAGTCGCCCTCTAAACGGCCGCATGACGTCGAGAATGAAGGGCACGCACCACACGCGGCGATGACATCGGGGGATGCCATGGGTGACTGGCTTGAGCCGGGTTCGGCGCTACACCGACTCACCGAGCGAATCGACGGCATCGAGACGGGACAAGGACGCCACGAGGGCAAGCTCGACAGCTTCAGGGACGGACTTCACAGCGTCGAAGAGGACGTTGTAAGGCTCAGCGACGAGGTCGACCATGTACGCCGGGAGATCTCAGGGCTGGAGAGCGCGGTCGCCGACACACGCCAGACCCTCGACACCTTCATCGAACAGTACGGACGCGACCGAGAAGTCTCCAATGCGCAGGCGGAGCTATCTCGCCTGACGACCGAGTGGTACGCGGCCTTCTCGCAGCGCAAACAAACTCGCGCACTGGCCCGTGGACTGGTACACACGCTCACCGCGCAGGCCGTCTACCGAAACGTGGTGAACACAGCCACCGTTCGGGCTAGCTCCGAGGAGCGGCTGCTCCTCGAACCTACGTACTGGCTCGCTCCCGCCACGATGGCGGTCGCGGCCAAGTTCCGCAACGAGGAGGAACAGGGAGAGCGTGCACGGGCCCACGCATGCGCCTTGGACGCCGCTAAGGCGAACCTCTTCTTCTCGTTGACATGTTCCCGTCTTGGCGACGAGAAGGAAGCCGCTGCATGGATGGACCTCTACCTCCAGTCACTCGATCCCAATGAGCTGGGCCAGGATTTCTTGGTCGTCTTGGAAGCGATCGCCGGCAAGGAACTGGGCGCGGAGGCACTTGGATATACCCAGCAGGCCATGGCGCGATGGAGCCGAGGCGACTCGGCCCTCTCAGCCGGCGGCTACGCATCACCCAAAGCAAGTGGTGGCACCGACCTGGAGTCTCGACTCCTGAATCTACGCAGCCGCCTTACCGAGAGTCGGTACAAAGCTCTCCGCGAGACATGCGGCACCCAGTGGGAGGCCCTTCAGGACGGCTGGGAACTCTCGACTGTGGTCGACAGGACGTTGGCTCACCTTGACGAGACGTTTCCAGATGGATTCGACGAGACCGACCCGGTCGACACATCGGTTAGAAGCGGCGTCCACGTCGAAAGCGCTCTGGAGCGTCTTATCGACCAACTCGAGCCGGACGAAGGGGCCATGCGCGAGCGGATGCGCCGCCTTGAACGCATCATCGAGTACGAAGGAGATCTTGAGGCAGCTGGCCAAGCGCACGATTCGTCACTTTCCGTTGACGCTGCGCCGGCCTCACTCATCACACTCCTCGATCAGGCTGTATTCGAACCAGACGAGGTACGACTCGGTCAGCCGGCTCGCCGCATGGCCTTGCATGCCATCTGGCCCGGCTTGGAGGAAGCCGCCCAGCGCTTCGTCATCACCTCCCGAGATCGCCTTCCGCGTCATGTCACGTTACGCGTTGGAGCCTGGTCCTACTCCGTGCCGACAGACCCGCGGCAGATGGTGGATCCGAACCGGCTTGTCAATGACCTCGCCTCGCGTATCGAGCGCCAAACTCAAGGCCAGTCGGACGCCGTGGTACGCAGATGGCCTCGACTGCTAGCCGCCCTGACAATGGGCACCCTCACCGGGGCACTGCTGACTCCATTCGTTGACGATGGGGCACGGTGGATTTTTCTTCTGCTCACGATCGGCATGTTCACTTGGGCAGGTTGGGAGATGTGGAGCGTGCCGCTCCGAAAAAGGCGTGTACGCGATCATGGAATGCGAGTGCGCCATGAAGCTGTCACGACGTTAGCCGACGCGCTACGCCAGTGTGAGGAATTCTTCGAGGATTGGCATGCTGCGCTGGACCGGCTGGATTTCCTCACCCAATGGGGCGAGACCCACAGGCAAGACTGACTGCAGAATACGATAATCCAGCCAGAGGACGGAAGGCATCCACGTGGACAGCAATAAGTTAATCGGTGGCCGTTATAGAAAAATGGGAGACAGGCCGGTCAGTGGCGCCATGGGTGATGTTTGGCCAGCCGAGGACATTAAACTGGTCCGCACTGTGGCCCTGAAATTTCTTGCGCGACAGCGCCTCCGCCATCAGGGCGCCCTCACGGAATTCACCGATTGGACGGTGAAAAGATTCGGACGAGAGGGGGTTGCCATGGCCCGGATCAGCCACCCTCACGTCGCACACATCTACGACACTGGAGAGCACGAGGGTGAGCTTTACATCGTCATGGAGTACATCCAGGGAAAATCACTAGCCACCCATTTGAAGGAGGGCCCCACCGTTACCCTTGAGCGAGCCGTGCGCTGGACACGCCAGATGTGCGAGGGCCTCCAGGCCGCGCACTTGCGCAAGGTACTACACCATGACATCAAACCCGACAACGTCATGATCACGAATACGAGTGAAGTTAAGATCGTGGACTTCGGGCTTGCATCCTTCGCCGATGCCACCCAATCTCACACAGGCGTGGGCACCGCGCTGTACAAAGCGCCAGAGAGGTGGAATGGCAAGCCTGGAAGTACACAGAGCGACCTGTACTCCGTAGGCTGCGTCCTATACGAAATGCTGGCTGGGCGCCCACCATTTGGTACTCCTCAGGACGATCCCATGACCGTTGGTAGGATGCACCAGGACAACTCACTGGCGCCACCAAGCGCCCACCGTCCAGGCATCCCCGAGGAACTCGACCTGATCGTCGAGATTCTCTTAGCCAAGGATCCTGGATATCGTCCGCGGAGCGCGGAGGCAGTCGCCGTGGCCATGAAAGATATCCAGCAGTCCCTAGGAACTGAAGAGGCGCCCGTCACAAACGGGGCAAAGGCGTCTGACGCCCAGCACAGCAATGCGTCCCATTCGGAGCGCCTGCAGGAATTTGATCGCCGCATCTTCGAGTCGGAACTCCGCTTCGGTCCGGGAAGTCAGGAAGCGTTAGCGGCACGCGTAGAACATGCGGAACTCACCGGCCAGTCAGGGGACGCGCGTGGAGCCGCAGCCTTGTACAACCGCCTCGGGCGCGACTGTCAGGAATTCTTCGGGCCGCATGACACACGAGTACTCAACGCCTTCGAAGGTGTGGCTCGCTGGATCGCGAGATCGGGCGCAAGTTGACCAGCTGACAACGGCGTTGAGGCCGAACCGGAGCCGACCCTCTCATCCGAGGGAGGACCACCACAGCACCGGGCTTCCTGCATCAGACGGATACATGAGCGTGCGCAGCTACATCCGCCGTAGGCCAGGTCCCAAAAAGGATAAAAGCCTAAGCGTCTGGGCCGTAGCCGGCCTGTGCGCGGGGGTGTAGCTCTGCGGGCAGGCCTTCGGGTTCGGCGACAACACCGCCGAACAACAGCCCGCGCCGAAGGCCGCCGTCTCCGCGCCAGCGGGCGGGCAGTGACGGCCCGACGTCGGCGAAGCATCCGGTGGCGACCGCGCAATACCGCAGACGTCCTGGGTGCGGCAGCCGTTGCCCTCGCGCTCGCGGTCGCCTGGCACAGGCCGCATCGCGCCTCCTCGCGAAGGCCGCCGAGAGCTGGCCACTGCTGGTCCTGATCGGTCTCGCCCTCGCCGTCGGCTTGAACTACCTGCGGATACGAAACTTCCGCCGGGTCCGCGCGGACAGCGAGAGGCTGGCTCGCCTGCGCATCACCTTGCCCGAGTTGGACGTGATGGACGACCAGCAGTTCGCGCTGCGCGACCTCCTCGTCCGCGACGGCTGGGCCGCTACGAAGGTAGGCCGGGGCAGAGACCAAGCCGCGGACGTGATCGGCATCCTGATACCCCTCGGACGGATCGTGGTGCAGGCGAAGCACACCCGCGTCGGCGGCAAGGTCGGCTCGTCGGTGATGTACGAGGTGAACGGCACCGCGGGGCCGCACAGGGCGGACCACGCGGTCGTCGTCACCAACGGCTCCTACAGGACGCATCAGGCGATGTGGCGGAAGAGACCGATCAAGTGGCGGAAGCCCACGTCCCGCCGAAGAAGCGCACCGGTCGCAAGCCCGCCGCCACCGACGACGAACTCCGCGCCATCGCCCGCACCACCCCGCTCGGACGCGATGGACGCGCGTCAAGCCGCCACATCGAGACGGCTGTCCGCGCCCGCGGCATCTCCATCGGCAGGGACCGCCGGGACGAGATCAACCGGCAGGTCCAGGCAGAACTCGACAGCGGCAGAGCGGACGCCGCGTGAGCCCCGTCCGAAGTCACGCTGCTCACCCGCGCATCCGTCGCGGGTCGAGCTGACGTTCGTACGCCCCATCCCCACAGCACCGAAGCCGTTCCAGCCCGACCAACAGGAGACACGCTCTTGCACGACGCCCCCGCAACCACGAGTCCCCACGACCACCAGCAGGCGGCCCCTACCCAAGCCCGAGACGGAGCAAGTTATCCATTTGGACACTCCACCATCGGCCAAGTGTCCAAAGGACTCACCGCCCCAGGGGGACGGAGCCTCGTCCGGCGCCGGGGGACGCCTGACGAGGAGGCCGCGACCGCGGGACGGACACAGCCGGGGGGAAGAGCAACAGTCTCCGGGCGAAGCCACGTACACCTCCGCTACCCCTCCAGAGCCCCGTATACGACGCCGTACCCACAAGCACGGCCAGCGCTCCAAAGTGTGCAGCGTCCGTGTGAACGACGACGAGCACGCGCTCGTCGCGACCGCCGCGAAGGCCGTCGGCGTCACCGTCGCCGGCTTCTTCGCCAAAGCCGCCCTCAGGGCGGCCCTCGACCCGCACACCAGCGCCGCGGCCATCGCCGGACGTCGTGAGACGGTCACCGAGCTGTTCTCTGCCCGCAGGCACCTCGGTCAGATCGGCCACAACCTGAACCAGCTGACCCGTGCCGTGCACTCCGGCGGCCAACCAACCGACACCCAAATCGACGCGTGCTCGTTGCGGTCCGCCGAGCATCCGCCCGCGTCCAGGACGCCACCGACCGACTTCTCGAAGACAGCTAGACCTGCCTCACCATGGTCCCCGAGATCCACCGTCTGGCGTGTTGTCCCAATGGGCGCGGTCGGTCCGCGTCAGCGCTCCAGGACGACGCCGAGGTGTTCTTGCACCGGCTCGAACAGGGGGTACGGGACGTACTCGGAGATGTCGGCGCGGGCCACCCGGGCAAGTTCAGCCAGCTCGTCGGTGTCCGCAACGTGCGCGTGGCCGCCAGCCACCTCGCAGGCGGTGTACGACATCAAGCGGCCGGTGTCAGGGTGAACCCGTTCCCCCAGCAGCTTCAGCGCCTTCACGGCGAGGCCGGTCTCCTCCAGCGTCTCGCGTACGGCGGCCTCCTCCCGGGCTTCGCCCGGCTCGACCGCACCGGCGGGGAACTGCCAGGAGAGCCGCCCCTCGCTGATCCGGGGCCGCACCATCAGAACGCGGCCCTCATGCACCACGACGGCCGCTGCGATGGCCGGGTCGCCCCTCAGCGTTCTGCTGCTCCACGTTGCTCCTCCAGATCGGGTGGGCTGGCTGCCCCGAAGGGCGATGCCGACACGTTCACTGCGACTCCGCCCTGGCATGGAGGAACGGGGCCAGCAGATAGACCGCTTCCTCCCACGGGAAGCGGTCGGCCCCGCCACCGGACTTCGGACGGTGGGGCTCATAGCTGCCGGTCAGCACGCCCATATCCCGGAGCTCGTCGATGCTGCGCCGGTAGGCCCGGTGGGCGGCGAGCGCGGTGTTCACGTAGGGCAGCAGGACCGTGGGGACGCCCATGCCGGGGGCTTCGCAGAGGATGCCGAGGGCCAGGTTGTCGGCGAAGCCCGCGGCCCACTTGTTGACCGTGTTGAATGTGGCCGGCGCGACCGCGATGGCGTCCGCCCGCGGGTACGTCCGTGCCTCGCCGGGCGAGCGCCAGGCGGACCGGACCGGGTACCCGGTCTGCTCTTCGATCGCCCGGGCATCGAGGAACTCGAGGCCCTGCGGAGTGGCGATGACCCCCGCCTCCCAGCCCCGTTCCTGCGCTGCGGTAATGAGTCTGCCGACGTCGCCAGCGATACCGGCGGCGCACACGATGACGTACAGGAAGGGCTTGGGCTGCGGCTCGGTCACGCGGGTACTCCCAGTCGGCGGCTGAAGTGGTGGAGCTCCGGCAGCGTACGTCGGCGGTCCCGTGCGGCCATGTCGGCGACCAGCTCCCGGACTGCGGGACGGCGTACGTCCTGGGCGGCGCAGGTCTCGGCGATCCGCAGGGCCTGGTAGCCGTCGGCCAGGCGACCCTGCTGGGCGTAGGCGCGGGCTGCCTCGATCCAGAGTGCGGCACGGCGCTCGGGGACCGGGATGTCGCGGTGCATGAGCGGGCGGGCCGCGTCGAGGGCAATGCCCGCGTCGCCGAAGGAAACCGCCGCGCTGATCCGGTGAAGGGTGACGTTCGTCGGGCTGAAGATGGCCCAGGCGTCCGGCCGGTCCAGGGCGACGTACCGGGCCACCTCCTCCGCTTCGGCGAGGAACTCCCCGGTGGCTGCACGGTCGTCTGCGCGGCTCGCGGCCGTGGCTCCGCGCAGCAGGAGCAGCCCGAGGACAGCGAGGTGGTGCGGGGAGCGGCGGTCGTACGAGCCAGTGAGCTGCGAAGCGGTGTGCCGGATCAGTGTGACGGCCTGAACCGCGTGCTTCTCGCGGACGAGGACGTGCGCATGGAGCCGGACACTGGCGGCGAGGACGAGGGGATCGCCGAAGCGTTCGGCCTCCGCCACGGCGCGGCCGACGGCCAGCCAGGCCGTTCCTGCATCCCCCTGCTTGAGGAAGAGACTGGCCGAGGTCTGGTAGGCCGTGGCGAGGAAGCGGGACACTTCCTCGGGCCTCGACGAGCTGCCGAGAGCATGGCGAAGGTCCGTGATCAGCCCAGGAAGCGTGCGCTCCAGCTCCGCGTAGTCGCACGTGGTCAGCAGCCTGCGGATGGCGGTGGCACGTAGGCGAAGCTGCTCCGTGGAGGCCGACTCTGTCGTCGGGGCGGCGAGCACGCCGGGCAGAAGGGCCTGGACCAGCGCAGGGTGCGCGGCGGGCACGGGTGCGGCCAGCGCGGTGACGCCGGCGGCGAGAAAGGTACGGCGGCGCATGTCGTCTGTCTCCGGATCGGGGGACTCGGCTTCCCGGGCGGCCTCAGCGAACCCGAGGTGGGCCGGCGGGATCCGCAGTACCCGGGCGACTTCGCGGAGGACCCGCATGTCGTCGGTTCCGCGTCCACCCTCCAGGCGGCTGATCTTCGACTGGTGATAACCCAGTTCGGCGGCCACGTCCGCTTGTGAGCGGCTCTGTAAGACCCTTGCCCGGCGGATCAGCACACCGATGCGGTGTGCCTCGCCCTGTGTGTCGGCCATCTGCGCCACGGCCCCTTCTGCCGAGACCGATCCTGCCTGCTCAACCGAGCCTATCGGTAGGGAAGTTGCCCGCCATGCAGGAGCTGCATGAACGATGCGCGACCTGCGTGCTCCGTCGCGGGCCGCCCCCTCGGCCCGCTTGCCTGGTGGAACCGCACCTATCCAGGAGGCCGCCCATGGAAGTGCACGAGGTCACCCTGCCGGTGACGGGTACACCGGAAGGCGCCGCCCGCGCGCGGCGCAGGCTGATGGACGAGGTCAATGGCTGGCGCCGGAGCGCGGTCACCGACGACCTACACGGAGCGGAGACGGTGGCGGGCGAGCTCCTGGCCAACGCCGTCCGGCACGGAGGCGTCGGGACCGCATCCATCACTGCTCGCCTGCGCGGCGACCGGCTGCGCTTCGAGGTCCGCGACCAGAGCTCGGCCGTCCCTCGGAAGCGCGCCGTCCGCCCGGACGCCGAGCACGGCAGAGGTCTGTTGATCATTGCCACCCTCGCCGACGAGCACGGCGTCGAACAGGGCTCCTCAGGCAAGTCCTGCTGGGCCGAGTTCGATCTCGCCGCCCGCCCGAACCACCCCACGGCCTCCGCCCTCCCCAATCCTCCCGACCAAAGGAGTTGATCGTGGCACTCAACCGCGCTTCGGCCTCGAACGCCGAAGTGATCGCCGTACGCCCTGGCAACGCGCTCACCGGCTCCGTCACCGTCGACGGCTCCAAAAATGCCGCCCTTCCCCTGCTGGCGACCGCGGCGGCCGTACGTCGGAACGTCCAGCTGGAGAACGTTCCGGCCAGCGCCGACGTCCAGGCGATGACGACCCTCCTCCAGGGGACCGGCTGGCACGTGGTGCAGGCGGTCGGGCGGCCGGGCACCCTGCTCGTCATGGCACCCGAGCGCCCGCCTGCCGTTCCCGACCTGAGCCGCGCCTCGACCATTCGGGCCTCGTACTACCTGGTGCCAGCCCTCCTCACCTTACGGGGCAGCGCCCGGCTTCCCTGGCCCGGCGGCTGCCGGGTCGGGCAGCGCGGGATGGAACTGCACTTCGAGGTGTACGAGGCGTTCGGGGACCACGTCACCGTCCAAGACGCCGGGTACGCGGTCGAGGCCAGCGGGCAGGGCAGCGACGGCACGGTCTCGCACGCGCTGCCCTTCCGGTCGCGCGGCGCGACGATCGGCGCCGTGCTGCGGGCGGTCGTCGCCGACCGGGCGTTGCGCCTGGGACGCCCGAACCTCTCGCCGGAGGTCCTGGCCGTGCTCGACGCGTTGCGCTCGGTGGGTTGGCAGGCCAAGGTGAATGACCGGGTCCTCGCCCTCGATCCGGCATCCACGCCCACCGACGAAATTCCGGCCTGGCTCGTGCCGGGCGACAAGATCGAGGCGGGAACGCTCGCCTGTGCCGTCGCCGCCACCGGCGGCAAGGCCCGGATCGACGGCATCCACGGCCGGGACCTCGTGCCGTTCCAGGCGACGCTCCAGCGGCTGGGCGTCCCCACCTCGGTCCGGGGCGAAACGCTCCTCGTCGACGGCAGCAACACCAGCCCGACGGGCCGGACGCTGCGGGCCATCGCCACCCTCGCTCCCGGGGGCCTGGACGCGGACTTCGAGCCGCCGCTGATAGCTCTGGCCCTGGGCCGGCCCGGCACCCACCTGTTCGCCGACTCGATCAACCCCGGCCGCCACGGCAACCTCCTGCCCCAGCTGGCGAGGCTCGGAGCCGACATCGAGGAGATCTCACCCACCGAGTGCCGCCTGACCGGTCCCCAGCGCCTCACCGGAGCCGGTGTCGAAGCGACGGACATCCGCACCGGCTCCGCCCTCATGGTGGCGGCCCTGACCGCCCGCGGGATCACGACCCTCGGCGGAGTCGCCCAGCTGCGCCGGGGCCACGCCGACCTGCCCGGCAAGCTCCTCCAGCTCGGCGCCGACATCTGCGAGGTCGCCCCATGACCGCGAGCCGAACGGTCCAACGGATCCTGGCCACCACGGACGTCCACTCCGCCCTCGGCGCCGGCGCTTCCTTCCTCGGCCACCTCCACGAGGCACGGTTGAACAGCCTGCTCGTGGACTGCGGCGACTTCTTCGAAGGCACCGGCTACTACCGACTCGGCCAGGGAGAGCTCGAACGGGACGTCCTGCTCGGCCTGTACGACGTCATCGTCCCCGGAAACCACGGCTGGGCGCACTACTTCGAGCCCGCCCTCCACAAGCGGACCGTCTGCGCGAACGCAGTCGACGACTCGACCGGCAACCCTCTGTTCCGGCGGCTGCACGTCGTGGAGATCGGAGGCCGACGTACAGCCGTCACCGGGGTGATCGGGCTCCAGGCGTTCGACTCGATCCCGGTCGCCCAACGGCTGGGACAGCGGGCCGTCGAGCCGGTGAAGGCCCTGCGCGAGCTGATGCTGGCGCACCACCACGAGGTCGGATCCTGGGTGCTCCTCAGCCACTCGGGCTTCGAGGAGGACCTCGGGCTCGCCGAGGCCTGTCCCTTCCTGGACGTGATCTTCTCGGGCCACTGCCACAGCGACCACACGGGCCCCACCCACATCGGCAGCACCCTCATCCTCAAGGGCCGCGAGCTCGGCATCGGCTACGCCGTTGCGACGTACACCCCCGGCCGCTGGGTCGGCCGGACCGCCCTCTTCTCCGACAGGGCGAACACCACCGCATCTGTCCTGCCGCCCGAGCTGGCCTCCGTACGGGACCGGATTACGGCACTCGACGCCCAGCTGACCGAGCCGCTGGGACGGATCGCGGAACCGTACCGGAACGAACAGCTCGATCGCCGGGCCCTGGCCCAAGAACTGGCCGACCGGCTCCGGAGCGGCCTCGGCAGGGACGCTGTCGTCCTGAACGAGACCGCCCTCCGGACCACGGTCCTGGGCGAAATCCTGACCACTGGCGATCTGCTGGCCATCGAGCCGTTCGCTAACTCCCTGGTCGAGGCCCGCATCCCACCGGCCCACCGCTACGACACCGAAGCCCTCCTCAGCCACCTCACTGAGCGGGGCGGAACGCTCGTCACCTCTCCCGACCCGCTTCCGGCTGGGCTGACGAACATGCTGACCACCGACTACCTGGCCGACAGCTGCCTGGGCGGCCGGACCCGCCCCGTCGGCCTGAGCCTGGGCTCGGCGATCCGGAGGACCCTCACGAACGGAGACAACCAATGATCCTGACCGGTCCCGAGATCATCTCCGCCTCGCGCGACGGGCGGCTGCGCATCGCCCCCTTCTCCTCGTCCCAGGTCAACCCGAACAGCTACAACGTCCGCCTCGGGCCCACCCTGCTGACCTACACGGACGACGTCCTCGACCCCCAGCACCCCAACCCAACCCACCGCGTCCAAGTCGGCGAGGACGGCCACACCCTGCAGCCGGGCGAGCTATACCTCGGACACACCATGGAGGAAGTGGGCTCGGACCGCTTCGTCCCGCTGCTCTTCGGTCGCTCCTCCGTGGGCCGGCTCGGACTCTTCGTCGAGATCACCGCGCCCATCGGTGACATCGGCTTCCACGGGCAGTGGACGCTGATGCTCACCCCCACCCGCCCCGTCCGCGTCTACGCCGGAATGAAGATCGGGCAGATCATGTTCTTCGTCTCCGAGGGCGCCATCGACCTGTACTCGGGCAAGTACCAGGCCTCCGCGGGGCCGCAGCCCTCCGCCTACTGGCGCGACCTCGACCCCTCGGCGGTGACGTCGTGATCCTGACCGGACCGGCCATCGCGGCCGCCCGCGACGCGGGCCACATCACCATCGACCCGTACGACCCTGACCGCCTCTCCCCCAACGCCTACGACTGGCGCCTCGGTAGCACCCTCCGCGTCTGCCAGGGCGTTTTGGACGCTGCCACCCCCACCGCCTTCCGCGAAGTCACCCTCCCCGCCGACGGTTTCGTCCTCGAACCCGCCAACCTCTACCTGGGCCACACCCTGGAGCGGACCGGATCCGAGACCTACGCCCAGCTACTCAACGGCGACCGGACCACCGGCTGCCTCGGCATCTGGGTCCACGTCTCCGCGCCCCTCGGCCACCAGGGCCACGCCATCCGCTGGACCCTGGAGATCAGGGCCACCCGCCCCGTGCGCGTCTGGCCCGGCATGACGTTCGGCAAGCTCGTCTTCCTCCGCACCCACGGCACGCCGGCCAGCTACCAGCGGCACGGCCTCAAGTACCGCACCAGCGAAGGCATCGAGACCTCGCGCCTCTATGAGGAGAACCCCGGAGGCCACGGGTGAACCGTCTCGTCGCCACCGCGCTCGACCTCACCTACCCGAGCCCCGGCGGGAGCGTCGAGCTCTTCCTCGACCTCTACACCGGCGAGCGGCCCGCCGTCCCCGCCCGCGCCTTCATGCTCGCCCCCGACGGGCCCCGCCCCCGGACGCCCGTCGGCCTCGACCTCCTCCACGCCACCGGGAAGTGCATCGGCGGCGACCGCTTCAACCGGTACGTCACCCACCTCCGTCACGCCCTCACGGCCGCCGTCGACCCGCAACAGATCAGCGTGCTGCACCTCCACCACCTGGCCTTCGGCGCCACCCCGGCTCTTTTGCGCGCCTTCCCCCGCCACCCCCGCATCGCGTTCGTCCACGGCACCGACCTCCTGTACGCCGAGAACCACAGCACCCAGCTCCGCGTCCTGCGCGAGGCGGCGAACGCAGCCGACGCGATCGTCGTCCCCACCAACGCCATGGCCGACCGGCTGCTCAAGCTCGCCCCCAAGACCGACAGGCACAAGATCGAGAAGATCCCGTGGGGCGTCCCCGACAAGCTCTTGACCGCTCCCCCGCCCCGACCCGCACGACGCCGCACCAGTCACCTGCGCGTCCTCTTCGCAGGCCGCGTCAGCTCCGAGAAGGGCCTCGAACCCCTCCTCCAAGCCGTCGCCGCTAGGCCCTCCATCGAACTGAGCGTCGCCGCACCCCGGTCCCAGTTCCAGGACCTCGTACCGGTCATCCGCCAGCACGGTGTTCACGTCCGCTACCTCGGCTGGTTCCGCCGGCAGCAGCTGTGGAAGGTCTTCGCCGACCACGATGTCCTGGCCGTACCCTCCACCACCCTGGAGGCCATGGGCCTCGTCGCCCTCGAAGCCCAGGCCTGCGGCCTCCCCGTCCTCTACCAACCCGTCCCCGGCCTCACCGAGGCGCTCGCCGGCACCGGCATGGCCACCGACTTCACCACCCCGGCCACTGCGGCCCACGACCTCAACCGCCTCCGCACCACACCGGGCCTGCTCGAACTGCTCCGCGCGGCCGGCCGCACCAACGCCGCCCGCTTCCCCCTCAGCGCCACCGCTTCGGCCATCACCGAACTCGGCCGACGGCTCACCTGACACCACCCGTGGCGCAGTCGGGCCGGCCCCGGACACGTCACTAGGCTGGCCAGCGGACCACCCGCGGCCGTACGACGATCGGGAGACCATGACCACGCCCTCCACCGCCCGTATCGAAGACCTCCTCCAGACCGGCGTGCGCGAGGAGGTCTACCCCGGCGCGGTGTGGGCGGTCGGGGACGCCGACGGCATCCGCGCGAGTGGAGCCGTCGGCCTCCTCGACCCCGACCGGTCCGACGAGCCCATGCGGCTGGACACCGTCTTCGACGTAGCCAGCCTCACCAAGATCCTCGCCGTCTGGTCCACGATCGGCACGCTCGCCGAAGAGGGCAAACTCGACCTCCACACCCCTCTGGGCACCTTCTGGGACGAGGTCGCCGGCCACCCCCTGGCCCGGGCCACGGCCCACCATCTCCTGACCCACACCGCGGGCCTGCCCTTGCGCGCCAACCTTAAGAACCTCTACGGCACCGACCCCCAGGACATCCGCGACGGCGTCCTCCATGAAGCCCTCCACTGCCCACCGGGCGAGGCCGTCGAGTACACAGACCGGGCTGCCCTGATCCTCGGCTACCTCGCCGAACACCTCTCGGGCCAGCCCCTGGACCGGCTCGCCACCGACCGCGTCTGGCACCCCCTGGGCATGACGCACACCCGCTTCGGCCCTCTCGCCGCCGCCGAGGGGGCCCGCTGCGCCCCCACCGAGTACGACGAGACCACCGGCACCCACCTCAAGGGCACCGTCCACGACTTCTCCGCCCGCCTCCTCGGCGGCGTCTGTGGCATCGCCGGCACCTTCTCCGTCCTCGACGACCTCGCCGTCTTCCTCCGCCACATGCTCGCCCCCGCCCAGGCCGCCTTCGGCCCAACCTGGATCAAGGACTCCCTCTGCCTCCAGACAGGCGCCCTCACCCCCGCCCGCGGCCTCTTCTGGCATCCCGCCCCCGGCACCGACCCGGCCGAGGACGTCTGGGTCCACTACGGCTTCACCGGCACGGGCATGTGGCTCAGCCCCACCCAGGGCCGCTGGGCCGTCCTCCTCACCAACAAGCTGCGCTACAACCGCGACGGCGAACCCCTGACGCAGATCCGCAACGCCTTCCGTCTCGCCGCATTCACGATGGCTGTTCCGAGGCTCCGAGCCTGACTGCAACGGCGTGCGCATGGACGGCAGGTCGAGCAGTCCCGCCATAAGGCCGCAAGCTCCACGGCTCTCACCTGAGCGGCCATTGGGACGCAAAGCGGCTCGAGCGCGTTACCGCATCCGACCGGCCAGCAGTTGTGCGCAGCTTCCTTCTCCTGGGCGACCCACGCTGCAGTCAGCTATCGGGGAAACACCGGCTCGGAGGCCATAGGAAGGTCCTGCTGCGGCACCAGGTAGCCGATCGCCATCCACGTGGTGTCGCCGCTGAGTGTGCAGGGCCTACGCAGGCGTCAGCTCGCCGAGGGCCTCTTGTAGGGATTCGCTCCTGAGAGTGGTGGCCGCAACCAGCTTCTGCAGGTCCTCGCCGGTCAAGTACCTGTAGCTCTGAGGCGGATGGAACGGGCCGGAGGCCTTGAGAGCCGCAAGAGGAACCGGCACCTCGAAGGTAACCGGCTCCTCCAGTGAGAGCCCACTGGCCCGGTTCGCTCCGCTCATGTAGTCGTCGTACTCGCGACGGCTGATGCCGGTGCTCCTGCGACTGGCGGTCCAGACCTCACGCGGGCTGGCCACCTGCACCGAGGCGATCTTCGCCATGCCGACGATGGCCATGGTCGGCGCGGTCGCGTAGAGGAGTACGGGCGTCCCGGGAGGAGCAGCGACGCGTTGACGGCGTACCTCCACCGTCTTGGTGCCGGCCAGGATCGCCGACGCGAACCTCGGGTGGACGGACAACAGCATCGCGCGCTCCGGACCGCTCACGTCTTTCGGTGCCCCTCTTCGTAGACGGCCTGGAACAGGGCGTTGTCGATCTTCGACAGCGACATCAGCGACAACCCTAGCCCCAGCCCGTTCGCCAGCGCGGCCAATCGCGAATGCGTCACCTGTACGGGAAACAGCTCCGTGTCCGAGAACCTCAGGGCCATGACCCGGCCCGACGCATCGGCTGCCGCACGCACTTCGGAGCGACCATATACGCCCAGGTGTTCGAATCGCGAGAAGAGGGCATCGGGGTCGCCGATGACCACCTCATCGAGCCGCGAGCAACCGATCACCATCTTGCCCTGCTGGCCCGCGGACCCCTCGCTGACGTACCAAAGGATCCGAGCCGGGACGCTCTCCCCCCGATGGCCGGCTGACCGGTAGTACACGTGCTCGCGACTGATGCCGAGTACGTCGTCGCGCGGTACGAGCATGGCCGGAACGTCGAACAGCTCTGTGGACCAGCGCGGCTTGACGGGTGCGATGAAGGACGGCAGGGCCGAGTCGACCAGCTTCGCCGGCCACCACACCCTCTCGGCGATGCTCGCGATCTCCGCTGGCGCATGGGCGTCCAGGACAGGCGTCATGGCGCCGACCCGCCCCGCGATCTGCCTGGCGGCCCTGGAGACCGCCTCCGTCGACCCGCACACGTCTACGAGGAACGCGGTGAAGCCGTTCTCGTCCTCGATGAAGCCGTCGGGGCCGGCAGCGGCCACAGCCGCCCTCGAGGTGCCGGCGTCGGTGATCCGCACGACCTGGGCGCCCCGGTCCCGCCCGAGCCTCTTCAGAATGAAGAGCAACTGGCGGGCGAGCGTCTCTTCCAACGCGTGCAATGCGGTCCTCAGGAGCGGAACGTTCAGGGTCCGGCCGTCGAGCGCCCACGCGTAGAGGGCGACCGGGCGCCCTTCCCCGTCCCGGAGGAGTTCCCTGCACCACAACACGCCGTCCTGGGCAAGGCTGGTCAACCGCTCAGCCAAGCCGACTCCACCGTCACCACCGGCCTGGTCGAAGAAGGCGACGAGGCCTTCTTCGCTTCCGGGCTCGACCTCGGCGACGGAGAAGGCCGTTCCCATGAGGTCGGCGGGGCGGTACATCTGAGCCTGGCGGAGTTCGTCCACATGGAGCGTCACGGCCTCGGGCGACACCACCCTGACGCGCGCCACCTCCCAGGCGATGTCGGCCAGCGCCGCCAGGTCGGAATCTCGGGTCACCAGTACCTGCAGACCGGCGCAAGACGTCTCGGCCACGTAGCGCAGCCGCGCGCGCAGACCAGCATCGATCACGACACCGGTCCCTTCCTTGCCCA
Source organism: Streptomyces sp. NPDC031466 (assembly GCF_055581265.1). NCBI lineage: Bacteria > Bacillati > Actinomycetota > Actinomycetes > Kitasatosporales > Streptomycetaceae > Streptomyces > Streptomyces sp. NPDC031466. The sequence goes on along the minus strand of NZ_JBVIJT010000014.1, from coordinate 45,723 downwards.
CCGCTGCGGTCAACTCCTGTTGGCGGCTGGCCACCGCACTGGTGTCGGGCGCCAGGGAGCGGAGCCTGGACAGGCCGGCACGTTGGTGGTTCCGCTCCTCCCGGTCCTCCACCGCTTGGACATGAAGGAGGAGCTGTGGCGTGTAGGCGAGCTCGACCAGGTCTGCGAGCCATCCGGCCTCGAGGGCCCTCGACTCCTCGACCGCGCGATCTGCCCCCGTGCCTCGAAGCCCGGAGAAGACCGTGTGGTCTACGGTCACGACCAACAAGGCGTCGCTCTGCGCTTCGGTGAACAAGTCGTCGTGACCGTGGTCGAGCCACCAGGTGTCGAGGGTCTCCTTGTCACTACCCCGCCCGAGGCCCTCGCCCTTCGGTACGAAGCCCAGGCCGCTCCAGGTGTCGCTGAGCCCGTAGTCACGGCGGCACCTGGCCCTGATCCCGAGCCGGTGGCTTTGGCTGCGTCGCAGTTCTGCGATCAGGAGCCTCGCGATCCCCTTGCCCCGGTGCTCCTCCGGCACGCAAAGGTGCACGAGGCGAACGTGCTGGCTACGCTTGGGCAGTCCGAAGAGCGCGTAACCGACCAGCTCACCGTGGTCCAATGCAACGAGCAAACCACCGTCGTCGGCGTACTTCCGATAGGCGGGCGGCGTGAGCAGACCGAGCCGCTTCGTGTAGCGGTTGCCCAGGGCGATGGCCGCGCCGAGCATCTCCGACTGCTCTCCGGTCACCGGCAGCACTTCGATCACCGTGTTCCCCCTTCACTTCCGTGAGTACCGGATCGATCACTCCCAGCGCATAGTGTCGAACCATGAGGAAGCGGGCCACCGTTTGGTCAAATTCAGCTGCATTGGCTCGAAATGACAGACCGAGAGCAGCGGTGCTGCGGTCGCCACCCCGACCATGCACGGGAGCGCAGCCTGCAGGGTTACCGAATGAATGCTGAGCAGTTGTCCGGAGGTGGAGACCGAGGAACGTCGTAGGGATGTGCCGACGCCGCGGGACGCCAACGTCCGGAAGGTGATGGTTGCCCAACGCAAGCGGGACACGGTGCCGGAGCTCGCGCTGCGGCGTGCCCTTCATGCGTTGGGCTTCCGCTACCGCGTGGACCTACCGATCCCGGGAAAGCCACGTCGGCGTGCTGACGTCACCTTCACACGCTGGCGCACCGCGGTGTTCGTCCAGGGCTGCTTCTGGCACGCTTGCCCGACGCACCAGCACACTCCGAAGCACAACTCGGAATGGTGGCGCCGGAAGTTCGAAACCAACGTCCGCCGGGACGAGGAGACCGACGCGCACCTCGCGCTGCTGGGGTGGCTGTCGCTCCGCATCTGGGAGCACGAGAGCGTGGACGGCGCCGTTCGACGCGTGACGGCAGCCCTCGCCACTCGGGGCCATCCCCTCGCCCTGCGGCTGGACGCCCAGCACCTCGACACGTGACTCCGGGTTGGAACGCACCGCCACGGTCGACGGTGGCGTTACCCCTGTCAGGACGGCGGAACTCCCATTGAGGACCCCGGTGCGTCTGCCGCTGACGGGTGCACGTACCTGCCCTCGCTGAACGGGGTGAACCAGGTCCGAACGACATGGGCACCACCCCGAGGGTGGAGCCGACCGCACTCTCATCGGTGCCGTCCATCGAATCGTCGTACAGCCGCTCGTGGTCCATGTCCTCATAATCGTTGTCGGCGAAGGCCGCGGGGGTAGCCATAACGCCTTTGCCAAAGAGTCCGAACAACTCCAGGCGCGTGCTTGCTTGACGCGGCAGCAGTCTCAGGGCCAGCTCTTCGGGGATGCAACTCAGTTGCCCGGGGTTCCCGGCTGTGAAGCGGATGGTCATGACGATCACTGTGGCCAAGAAACGGCAGGCGAATCGGCTGTCGTACTGGAGAACGTACCGTTCGGGGGTCCTCCAGGTGCCACTGCGGGGCCGTCTCACTCCCGACGGCGCTCTCCTCCCCTTCCACGGTGGGCACGTCATCGAGCACTCGTCGATTAGGACGTCGGTGGCATCGATCTGCCGGCCTTCGACAACGGCATCGCGCAGATCGTCCGGCGGTCGGAGATAGAGTCGACGCCCCGGGTGAAACAGATCGAGGAGCGGCATGTGAACGAGAACTCGTCAGCACGCTCGGACGCGGGTGGTAGCGCCGGAGCTGGCGGATTTGACTTCCAGGACCGCGTCGCTGCATGGTTCGCCGTCGCCATCCTCGCCAGCGAGGCCGCAGCACCGGTGCAGGGCCTGTGGACCGGCGCGGTCGAGCAGGTCGCGTGCGAGACAGGCGAACCTGTCGACGACTGCAGGGTACACACCACGGATGGCGTCACCCTGGCGCTCCAAGCTAAACGATCAATCACCTTGGGCACTGCGGAATCCAGTGAACTAGCCAAGACCGTAAAACAGTTCGTCGCTCAGCACCTGCTACCTGAGCACGATGATGACCGGCTTGTCCTCGTGACGACCTCAGAGGCTTCCGGGGCAGTCAGGAATGACCTTGAACAGGTTCTGCAGCGACTGAGGAACAGCCCGGTCGGATCCGACATCGCCGCGCTCCAGCTCAACGCAAAACAGGTGACCGCGTACAAGACGTTCACTGCTCATGCGGCAAGCGAGTGGGATCAGCAGCGCGACACAGCGCCTTCTGCTTCTGAGCTTGAAGGCTTCCTGAGGCAGTGCTACGTGGACCTGCGAGTACAACTCCTTCTGGCCGACTCCATCGCCCTCCAGATCTACGTGGCCACCAAGCCAGGTGACTCCGGTGATGGCCAGCACGCAGAGGAGCAGGTCAAACTCGTCGACGAAGCCACGCCACTGATGCACCTGCTCATGGCGGTCCCCGTCGCAAAGGTCACCCACCACCTCGTCCAAATCTACGAGCACGTCCTGGACCAACGCCCTCAGCAGGGCCTCATCGGCGTACGGGACATCCTCACCACCACAGCAACCCAAAGTGGCTACACGGCAGATGCCCTCGCCGTCAGCACCTGCGTCAAGTTCGCGGAACGCATCCTCGCCGACCACCGGGCCATCCTGAGGATCCCTGAAAACCTGACTGCCCTCCGCGAAATCTGCGACGTTTTCATCGAGGCCGGATGGCCCCAAGCCCACCAACTGGTCTTCGGCATTGAACAAGCATTCCGCTGAATCAACCGCCATGGCTGCACTCACCGCCATACCAAGACAGCTGCTACTCGGGCTTGGTCCGGTTGCCATCGGGGGTGCGGGTCGCGATCTACCACCGAGCGAAGAGACGACATGCCCTGCCCTCTGCCACTGCCTTGCATTGCCTGTGACGGCAGGCGGCTCGAGCAGCGGCGGTCCTCCTTCAAACGCAGGCTCCGTTTGGGAGAATCTGGGGAGAACCGACCGCATCAATCAGGGAGCCCTGATCACGATCTCGACGCGGGCGAGGGATCGGGGCCCTTCCTCAGTCGTGTCCGCCTTGGGAGGCCGCTGGAGCATATGGGCCCACCAGCCGGTGGGGTGATCTTCGGGGCATCGTGCTCCTTGCCGCATGACGGTTCAGGACGTGCGGGTGCGGTCGTTCCACTGTCGGTGACGGCGGCCGTGCGGGCCGCTTGGATAGGTGCCGTGGTGACGCTGCCCAGGAGGGGGGCCCTGCCCCGCGGCGACGTGGTCTCCGTCTCGACGGCGCGCGGTTCCGGAACCGGACGCGTTTTAATGGACGTCCATGCGACCGATGATCTGGTTACAGATAGGGCTTCGGTGGGGGCAAGATGCATGATCTGATCTACTTGTCGGAACAGAAACTCAACGCGTGCCTCCTGGGAGGCACCGACCCCCGCTTCCCGCTCCTCAACGGTTCGCTCCAGGCGCCGATAGGACCCTTGACAGCCCAAATCAGCCTCGGAATTTCAGCGTCCAGTACGCAAGTCACCGAAACCGGCCTGGAGCGTGCTGTTGACCGCCTCGTCAAGCACCACGCTCCAAGCAGCCTGGACCTACCAAACCTGCGTCCGAACCAGTGGGTTCATCTCGATCTCGATCTGGCGCTCAGAACAGTGCACGAGGACAGCGGGACGGTTCCGGACGACGTGGTGCTGTTCGTGGGATCCTTCCCCTCGGCAGGTCCCGCAGCTGCCGACAATGGCGTGCTGCTGTGTGGATCGGTTCAGCATTTGCGCGTTCAGGCCGAATCTGCCGGGCGAATGGGTTCGGACACCTCGTGGCTGCACGAGATGATCGGTGAGATCGCGCGACGCGACGCACAGGGCATCGGCGTGATTCCCGAGTTCCTGACCGAGATTGTGCCCAACCGGCGGCCGGTCGACAGCATCGAGGCAGCCGCCTACGGCGTATACGCGTGGATGAGTCGCGAGTATCCGCCGCCCCGCCGGAACCGGATGCGTGGATACGCGAAGATCCTTATGGATGCAGGCCCGCCGCAGTTCGCCCACCGCCTGCTGGTCGCGACGCCCTTGTTCGTTGAGAACACCCCTCAGCGCCCCCCACGTCGGGGTTGGTGGCGGCGACAGGCCGCCGGGAGTCGAACCTTGTCGCCGTAGGACCCCTATAGGACTCCTAGGTCGCGACGAGCCTGGTCTCGAACCTCGCCCAAGATGCCGTGCATGTCGTTGACCGACTCCCACAGCCTTACTCGGACATCCTGCAGTTCCTCGCAGTCGCCACTGTGTGTCAGGGCACCTGTCGCTCGGTTAGTGAATCGCGCTGATGCGCCGGCGAACTTCCGAGTCAACGCCCGCACCTCACTACTCCAGTAGAGCTGCGCGCCGCTCGCGTACTCGGGCACGCCCAGCGCCTCCCAAGGCCACCGCCGTACGATCAACTCAGCTTTCGTGCGGATTGCTGTATCTGTCGCGTGGGCTCCTGCCCATACTTCGTCGATGGTCCGGTCCAGGTCATGCAACCAGCGACCCAGCGCTTCGTAGGCTCCTTCCACCCGCTCTTGGACGTAGCGCTCGCGTTCCACCTCCCTCTGCGCTTGGAGCTGCTGATCCGCGAAGCGCAAGTGAGCATCAACCTGATTGCGCATCACTTCAAGATCGCGATAGCGCCGCCGGATCGTATCGGCCGCCCCCAGTCGGTAGCCCAAATACACCAGGAAGGCCGCTGTAAGCAGCCCGATCAGCGCTTGGTTCGTCATAGGCGACATGGTCAAGAACCCACCCGTCTCTCCGCAAGACGCAACGGTTGCCGACGGCAACGGGAAGCCCAAGGGCACAGCGTGGACGTGGCCGCCTGAGGCGGCAGCCGTGCCTGGCCTTGCCGAACCATCGCCCCCCTCCGAAGGAGGAGTGCCGACTGATCACACGTGCACGATTGGAACGGAAACACTGGCGAAATTCCTGATGCCTGCATCCCCCGAATCACCTGTCATCGTGGTGATCGACGACGCGGGACGTCCCTACCAAGTGCGATGCGAGGCGTCTTCTGGAGAGCGTGGTACAGCACGGCTTCCAGGAAGGTACGGCCCTGGTCGTGGCCCTCCGTGAAGACGAGCTCCCGGTCGGCCTCGGCTGGCTTGGAGAAACCATGAACGTACATCGTGGCCTTCTGCTGTCCCCACAGGAGCGGAGCGCAGGCAATGTGATCGGCGTCAGAATCGGAGACTCCGTCATTGGCCGGCCCATCGCCCCCGGGCCGGGGCTGGCTGCACCTCGGGGACGGCGAGCTAACGGCTGTGGCCGTGCCAGGGTGACGCTGCGCCTTGGCCCACTCGGATGCACGTTCTCGGTAACCGAGCAGCCGCACCCAACCTCGAACACCCTCCATGCAAACAGCGGCCACCTGCTCTGCCCAGCTACCCCCACGTCGCCTAGCCTGTCATGGCGGGCAGATCGCGGTCCCGACCAGCGGCGATCCTCCCTCAGACACAGCCTCCGCTGGGGAGAATCTGGGGATAATGAAGCCCCATTGGGGAGCGGCTGGGGAGGGTCGGTCGTACAAACGGGCAGTACCGCGAAAGGGCCGGAAAGGCCGATCGTCGCAGGTCGGGGCACCGGCGCAGACGGTTTCCGCAGGTCAGCCCCGTGAGGGTGACGACTTCAAGAAGATCTCCTCGTGGGCGGCCATCCTCTTCGCCCCGACACTGGTCGGCACCATCTACGGCATGAACTTCGACCACATGCCGGAGCTTCACTGGGCGGCCGGCTACCCGTTCGCGGTGCTGCTGATGGCGGTGGTGTGCACGAGCCTGTACGTGATCTTCAAGCGGCGCGACTGGCTGTAACGAGCACACCTCCAGACACTGATCAACTTCGCCGCGCCAGGAACGGCTCACGCGCGCGAGGCCCCGTCGCGATGGCACAGAGGCTCAGGAGCCGCTGCCTGTCCCCGGGAAGTGCAGGTACAACGCCTCGAGGCCGATGTTCGCGCGCACCAGCCTGGCCCGGTGTTCGGTGCCCTCGGCGATCGCGTACTCCGGGATCCGGCAGTGCCACTCCTCGAAGAGGATCTGCATCTCCAGCCGCGCCAGATGCGCGCCCAGACAGCGGTGCACGCCGACGCCGAACGCGGTGTGCACGTTCTCCGGGCGGTGGAAGTCGAGGTCGTGGGGGTTCGGCCAGGTTGCCTCGTCCCGGTTGGCCGTCGTCAGGTGGGCGTTGACCAGGGTCCCGGCCGGCACCGGGCAGCCCGCCACCTCGACGTCCTCGGTGGTGACGCGGGGCAGGAACGGCGCGGGCGGGTCCAGGCGCAGCAGTTCCTCCACCGCCGCCGGCACGAGGGAGGGGTCGGCGACCAGTTCCTTGCGCCGCTCGGGAGCGGTGGCCAGGCGCTCCATGGCCATGCTCAGCGCGTCGGTGACGGTCTCCAGACCGGCCATGATGAGCATCACGCACAGACCCATGGCCTCCGCGTCGGACAGCCGGTCGTCGCCGTCAATGGCCAGGATCTCGCTGAGGATGTCGTCACCGGGCCGCGCGCGGCGGGTCTGGATCAGCTCCATCAGGTAACCGGCCGTGGCCACGGTCCGCTCCGTCGCCGTCACCCGCTCCTCGTCGGTGAGGGGGACCTCCCCCGCGGCGTCGGCGGTGAGCGCGAGGGCCGCCGTTTTGCAGGCGATGAACTGCTCGCGCTCCTCCAGGGGCAGACCCAGCAGGGTCAGCAGCGCCTGTGCCGGGAAGGGGTCGGCGACGTCCGCGACGAACTCGCAGCCACCGCGGGCCTTGACGCCCTCGATGAGGTCGACGGCCTGGGCCCGCAGCGACTCCTCCAGCGGCCGGATGCGGCGCGGGCTGAAGAACGGCTGCAGGATGCGGCGGTAGCGGGTCTGCTCGGGCGGGTCATAGCCCAGCGGGACGAGCGGGAAGCCGCTCTCCACACCGTCGAACACCATCTTGGCCGAGAACCGGTTCGGCTCCCTGAGCATCTCCTTGACGCCGGCGAGGCCGGTCACCGCGAGGCCGTCCGCCATGGGCGCGACCTCTCCCTTCTCGGCGAGGATCCGCCAGGCGTCGTCACGCCGCTCGGCCACCGGGAGGTCCTTCACCCGGCATACGGTGCCGGGGTCGACGCTGGTCATGGTCACTGATTCCTTTCGGTACGCACCTGTGGTCTGCTCGCTCACACACTGATCGGCATCCGGGCCGCCCCGCGCAGGCTGAGCAGGCCGTTCCACTCGACCTCGCCGTTCAGGGCCAGGCCGGGGAAGCGCTCCACCAGGCCGCCGATCGCCACCCGGCCCTCGATGCGGGCCAGCGCAGCGCCGAGGCAGTGGTGGATGCCGGCGCCGAGGGAGAGCTGTTTGCGGGCGTTCTCGCGGTCCAGGCGCAGCTCCTCCGCGTCAGCTCCGAAGAACTCCTCGTCGCGGTTGGCGCCGGCCAGGTTGGCGAGGATGAACGAGCCCGGCGGGATCTCGAACCCGCCGACGTGGTACGGCTCCAGGTTGATCCGGCGGCTGTTGTGCACCGGGGCGTCGTACCGCAGCATCTCCTCGACGGCGTTCTCGATCAGCTCCGGCTTGGCGCGCAGCAGTTCGAGCTGATCGGGGTTGCGCAGCAGGGCCAGCGTGCCGCCGGAGATGAGGTTCACGGTGGTCTCGTGGCCCGCGACGTAGAGCATGGTGACCTGGGCGACGAGTTCGTCGTGGCTGAGCACGTCACCGTCGTCCTCGACCGCGATGAGCTGGCTGAGCAGGTCGTCGCCGGGGTTGTCGCGCTTCCAGGCGACGGCCTCGCCGACCAGGTCGAACAGCTCGGCGTCGGCCGACTCGACGGCCCTCATGATCTCGGGGTCCGTGGTCGGTTCGACGGAGCGCATCAGTACGTTGGTGAGGTACCGCATGCGCTTCGTGTCGGTGGGCGGCATCCCGAGCATCCGGGATATCACGGTGAACGGCAGCGGGAACGCGAGCGCTTCGACCAGGTCACCGCCGCCGGCCGCGGCGATGCCGTCGAGCGCCTCGTCGACCAGGGCCTTGATCTGCGGCTCCATGGCGTAGATGGCGCGCGGCGTGAACGCCTTGGAGACCAGCTTGCGCAGCCGGGTGTGGTCCGGCGCGTCCCGGTCGAGCAGAGCGAGGCCCTTCAGGCGCGGCTCGTCCGTGACGCCCGCGTTCGTGTACGCGTCGCGGAACGGGCCGGGGGCGACGTGGCGCTGCTCGACGGAGAGACCGGAGCGCAGCAGCGCGTCCACGTCCGCGTAGCGCGACAGCATCCAGAAGCCGCCGGGGTGTTCGTGCACCGGGACCTCTCGGCGCAGCTCCGCGTAGTGCGGGTAGGGGTCGGCCATGAATTCCGGCGTGAACGGGTTGAAGATCAGGGGCTCGCTGTGCGGCACCGTGCTCATGGTGAACTCCTCTGCCGAGCGCGCAGGCGTCAGCATGTGTGTAGCGGTGAAAAAAGGGTTGTGCTGGTCGAGAGGTCCAGCGCGCGGGGGGAGGCGGTCCCGTTCGGCGCGGTGACACCGGTGGTGCCCTCCGGGACGGTTGCTGATCGTAGCTTTCCTTCCTCCGTCTCTCTAGATCTTTTGTGCCGGTCGCAGGGCCCGCAGCCGGGCCGTGACGTGGGCGGCGGCGCCGTCCATGAGGTGGTCGGCGACGGCCTCGACGGTGCGGGCCCGCCACGGTTGCAGGCTGGTCCCCGCGACCGCCTGGTTGAAGGCGCCCATCGCCGGTCCGCAGTGCACCAGGTAGTCCACGGTGGCCTGCCGGTCGCCCGTCACCGCGAGGCGGAGGCCGCGCCGGAAGTAGGCGCGGAACACTTCGGCCAGTTCCGCCTTGGGGTCGGGGCCCGCCGCCGTCGCCCCCGGGTCCTCGCCGCCCAGGTAGCGGTCGAAGACCTGCTTCCTTGTAGGGGCGTCGAGTTCGGCGAGGGAGGCGTGGCGGCGCCACAGGTCGTGCAGCCTGGACGCCCTGGCCGGGAAGAACTGGCCGCGCTTCAAGTAGCGCGCCTGGACGCCGTGTTCAAACAGCTCGCTCCAGGGCGCGGTGTCCACGTCGTACTCCTGGGCCTCCTGCAGCAGGTCCTTGACGGCGGCGCTGGTGGCCGCCTCCACCGAGCACTGGTTGACGGAGCCGGTCAGCACGAAGTCGGAGCCCATCAGGAAGGCCGCGGCGGCCGCCTCCGGGGTGCCGATGCCGCCCGCGCATCCCACGTGCACCCGGTGGCCCGGCAGGACCGCCTCGTCCCGGAGCCTCAGAACCGCCGGGAGCAGGGAGAGCGGGTTCGCCGTGCCGGCGAGCCAGCCGCCGTCCGCCTCGACGCACAGGTCGTCCGCCATGGGGCGCCGGGCCGCAGCGGCGGCCTCCTGCTGCGTCACCGATCCCTTGGCGAGCAGCGTCGCGACGTGCTGGTGCGGCGGCGGCGCGAGGAAGGCCGCGGCGAGGTCGGTCCTGGACACCTTCGCGAGGATCCGGCCGCCCTTGAGCCGGTAGCGGACCAGCTCCTCGGTGACGAAGGGGTAGCCGGACGCCTCGACCAGGCCGACACCGTGCCGCAGCAGCGCGTCGACGAGCGGGGCCTCCCGCTCCGGTGCCCGGTGGGGGTAGAGCAGGTTCACGCCGTGGCCGTGCGGGCCGAGGTCCTCGGCCAGTCCGTGCAACTGCCGCTCCACCTCGTCGTCCTGGAGCCCGCCGATGCCGAGAAAGCCGAGCAGGCCCGCCTTCGACGCCGCGCGCACCAGCTCCCGCCCGGACACCCCGCCGTACATCGACCCCACGACGTAGGAGCGCCGCAGCCCGTACCGCTCGCGGAAGCCGTGGGCGCCGAGCGATCCGGCGTCGATCCCCGCCGACTCGCCCTCGTCGGCGGGCGTCCCGGTCGCGGCCGGCGCCTGTGCCGTCGGCCGGTCGTCCTGCGGGGTCAGCGGTTCCGCGGCGTCCCTGATGCGCGTCACCAGCTTCGTCAGGACCCTGCCCGGCCCCAGCTCCGTGAACTCGAAGTCCCCGTACGCCATCAAGGTGCGCACCGTGTCGGTCCACCGGACCGACGAGGCGATCTGCGACACCAGGCGCTCCCTGACCGTGTCGGCCGTGTACGGCCGGGCATCGACGTTGGCGAGGACGGGGATCTTCGGCGGGTGCAGGGTGACCCCGTCGAGGAACCGGCCGAACTCCTCCGCCGCCGGGCGCATGTACCGCGAGTGCAGCGGGGCGCTGACGTGCAGCCGGACCGTGCGGGCACCGACGGCCTCGAAGGCGGGGCAGGCCGTGTCGATCAGCTCGCCGGGCCCAGAGACGACGAACTGGTCCATGGCGTTGTAGTTGGCCAGGTCGAGGCCACCGAGGTCCGATTCCGCGAGGACGCGCGTGACGGTCGCCTCGTCGACGCCGACGACCGCGGCCATCGCCCCGCCTCCCGCGGCGGCCATGAGCTCACCGCGCCGCCGCACCAGGCGAAGTCCGGTCGCGAAGTCGAAGACCCCCGCGGCGAACAGCGCCACGTATTCGCCGAGGCTGTGCCCGATCACGTGGTCCGGCGGTACCGGGTCGTCGGCGAGCCGCTCCAGATAGGACAGCGCGCCGACTACATAGAGGGCGGGCTGGGTGAACTCGGTGCGGCCGAGCCGTCGGTGCGGGTCACTGACGCACAGTTCCTCGATCGAGTAGCCGAGCACGTCGTCGGCGATCGCTGTCTGTTCGGGGAACCGAGCGAACAACTCCTTGCCCATGCCGCGGCGTTGAGATCCCTGGCCCGGGAATCCGTAGACCTTCATTCCCTGCACTTTCCGTGGTGTCGTCGGGGCGGCGTGCGTGCGGACCTCGGCCAGCAGGTCGGTGTCCTTGGCGAACTGGCTGAGCAGCGGCAGGGATCGGGCGCCCGTACCCGCCGGGAGCAGGGCGCGGACGAAGTTGTGGAGGCTGCCCGACGGACCGAGGTCCAGATAGAGGAAGTCCCCGCGGCTCCGCAGGCCGGCCATGGCGCGCTCGAAGTCGATCGTGCGCCGCGCGGCGTGCCAGAAGTGCTCCGGGGTGACGTCCTGCACAAGTCCCCCGGTCGCGCAGGAGACCCAGGGGACGCGCGGCCGTGCGAGCACCACGCCCTCGAAGCTGTCGCGGCACGCCCCGACGACCGGGTCGAGGAGCCGGGAGTGGAAGGCGTACTCGACGGGCAGCCGCAGGTGCAGCACGTCGGCCGCTCGCAAGGCCGCCTCGGCGGCAGCCAGTTCTGCCTCCCCGCCCGCGACCACGAAGTTGCCCGGGTAGTTGCGGGCCGCGACCTCGCAGGCGCCCAGCTCGGGCACCGTCTCCACGACCTCGGGCCCGGCCAGCACGGCGAGCATGCCGCCGCGGGGGCTGCCGACCATGATGCCGGCCTGCCGGACGAGCACGCGCAGGCAGTCGTCCGCGGACAGGCTGCCCGCGACGACGGCCGCCGCGTACTCGCCGAGGCTGGAGCCGAGCACGTAGTCGGGCTCGATGCCCTCGGCGCGCAGGGTCTCCGTGAGGGCCAGCTCGATCATGACGATGGCGGGGTGGGTGATCCGGGTGTCGTCGAGCGGGTGGTTCCTGGGCTTGGCGGGGTCGAAGACGCGGTCGACGACCGACTCACCCAGGTGCCCACGGACCACGGCGTCCAGGCGCAGCAGCGTGGTGCGGAAGACCTCGTTGGCGTCGAAGAGCTCCTTGCCCATGCCGTAGTACTGGGAGCCCTGGCCGGAGAACATGAACACCACGGGAAGCCGTGGCTCCGCGCTCTTGGGCGGCTCGCTCGCCAGTGGCTCGGTCGTCAGTCGCTCGGTCGTCAGTCGCTCGTTCATCGGTAGCTCTCCCAGAACAGGCCGCCGGCCGGGGCCGCGGGCTCGGCGGTGCCTCTGATGACGGTCCTCCGGTTCAGTTCGGGTTCGGGCAGCGGTCGCCTGGTCGGAAGCGGGGCCCCGGGCGCGGGGGCGAGCAGCAGGTGCGCGTTGGTCCCGCCGTCGGCGAAGCAGTTGAGCGCGGCGACGCCCGCGTCTTGGGGCCAGGGGCGGGACGCCCGGGGGAAGTACAGCGGAGAGGCGGCCACGTCGAAGTGGTCGAGCGGCTCCTGCCCGGAGCGGAACGGCACCTGCTCCCGGTGGTGCAGCATCAGCACCACCTTGATGAACGCCGCGATCCCCTCGGCCGTCAGCGGGTGGCCGATGTTCGGCTTGACCGAGCCGAGTGCCACGGGGCGCGTGGAACCGGCCCGGTAGACCGCCTGCACCGCCTTGAGTTCGAGCAGATCGGTGACGGTCGTGCCGGAGCCGTTGGCCTCCACCCAGCCGACGTCCTCGGTCCCCACGCCGCTCTGCGCGAGCGCCGTGGCCATGACCTCCTTCTGCGCCTGGAGGTTGGGGGTGGCCGGGCCCGCGGTCCTGCCGTCGTTGTTGATCGCGATGCCCTTGAGGACCGCGAGCACCCGGTCCCCGTCGGCCTGCGCCCGTGCCAGCGGCTTGAGCACGACGACGCCGACGCCCTCACCGAGGATCAGCCCGGCCGCCCTGCGGTCGAACAGGTGGAACTCCTTGCCCGGGTTGAGCAGTCCGCGTCGGCCGAACAGGTCGTACGGCTTGTCGTCGGCGAGCAGGCTGACGCCCGCGACAACGGCCGACTCGATGTCGCCCGCGCGCAGCGCCCGCGCGGCCATGTCCATCGCCACCAGGGCCGATGAGCAGGCGGTGTCGACGACCAGGCTCGGGCCGCGGAAGTCGAAGAACTGCGAGATGTTCGCGGCCAGGTAGTTCTGGCCGGTGATCACCACGGGGTTCTGCGCCCGCGCCAGTCGCGCCTCGTCCGGCATGTGCGCCGCACGCCCTCCGACGTAGACGCCGACCCGGCGGCCCTTCAGCTCCGCCGGGCGGTAACCGGCGTGGTGCACCGCGCTGTTCACCTCTTCGAGGAGCAGCAGCGCCTGCGGATCCATCGCGGCGACGTCGCCCTCCGACAGCAGGAAGGCCTCCGGGTCGAAGCGGAGTACGTCGGGCAGCAGTCCCGCGTGGTGGTCCACCGGCTTGCCGAAGCGCTCCCGCGGTACGGGACGCAGCGCCGAGCGGCCCTGGCGCAGCAGCTCCCAGTAGGCGTCGCCGGACGGGGCGTCGGGGAACCTGCAGGACAGGCCGACCACCGCTATGTCTGCCCCGGTGGACGCCGGTCGCGCGACGGCCGGGGCGGCCGCTTCGAGGACGACGGCTCGGGCGGCCGGTGCCTCGGGGGCCTGCGGTGCCGCGGGCGCCGGGGCGTCGGACGGGGCGGGGCCGAAGGCGGCGAGCAGGTCGTCCGGGTGCTCGTCGGCGAGGTAGGCGGCGAACTCGTCCGCGGTCGGGTGCTCGAACAGCGCGGACGGGTCGAGGGACACGTCGAGCTGCTTGCCGAGGGTCTGGACGAGCTGGGTGACCAGGATGGAGTCGATGCCGTAGTCGTGCACCGGCACGTTCCCGGCGAGCCGCGCCCGGTCGAAGCGCAGCTCCAGCGCGAGCCGGTCCAGGAGCCAGGAGGCCGCCGCGCCGGCCGCCTCCTTGAGCGCGCCGGGGGCCCCGGAGGGCGAGGCGTCGTACGCCACCGCGGCGTGCCCGGAGGCTGCGGCCGCAGCGGTGACGGGCTCCGGAGTGACAGGTTCCGGAGTCAGGCGGCGGTCGGTCAACCGCTCCGGGCGCCAGTCCGCGTCCGGCCGCACCACGGCGGGCACGACCACCCGCGCGCCGCTCGCCAACGCCCGGTCGAGCAGGCGCAGTCCCTGCTCGTCCGCGAGCGTCGCGAGACCGGACGACTGGTACGCGGCGCTGCGCGCCGGGCCCATGCCGGTGTCCTGCCAGCTCGGCCACGCCACGCTGACCAGCGGAAGCCCGTACGGGCGGGCTTCGGCGACCGTGTCCAGGTAGGCGTTGGCCATGGCGTAGTCGCTCTGCCCGACGGCGAGGGCGGGTACGGCCGCGGCGACGGAGGAGTACACGACGAACAGGCTCAGCGGTTCGCCGCGGAAGCACTCCACGAGCGTGTCGAGGCCGAAGACCTTGGGGCCGATCACGCGTTCGACGCCGCTCCATGGCTTGCGCACGAAGGCGGGGTTGTCGGTGTCCACCGCTCCGGCGCTGTGGATCACTCCGCCGATCGGGCCGAGCCGGCGCCGGACGTCCGCCACCGCCGCGGCAGTGGCCTCCTTGTCATCCAGCGGCACGGCGAGGACCTCGATCTCCACGCCCCGGTCGGCCAGTTCGGCCAGCGGGCGCAGCTTGCGGCCCAGCGCGTCGTCCGCCGCGATGTGCGCGACCCAGCGGTCTGGGGACGGCAGCGCCTCGCGGCCCGTGAGGACCAGCTTGCGGACGCCGTACCGCTCGACGAAGTGCCGCGCGGTCAGCAGGCCGAGCCCGCGCGTGCCCCCGGTCACCCACAGCACATGCCCGTCGGGGAAGCGCGCCGCGTGCTCCGGTGCGCCGGGCAGCTCGCGCAGCACCGCGCGGTGCCGCACGCCGTCGCGGTAGGCGATCTCGCCGGGCTCCGCCTCGCCGCCGATCTCGTCGGCAACTCTGCGGCACAGCGCGTCGTCCGTGCACACGCCCACGGCGACGTGACGCGAGGTCACGTGGCGGTACTCGCTCTGCAGCATGCGGTAGAGCCCGGTGCGGGCTGCGCCGCCGTGGACCGCCGCCCCCGTGTCGCGGGAGACCAGCAGGGCGACCAGTCCACCCCTGCTCCGGTCGACCGTGTGCTGCAGCCAGGCCAGCCAGGTGCGCAGCGCGGAACGGTCCATGGCCACACCGGATCCGCCGGACCCGTCGGGCTCTGTGCAGCCCGCCAGATCGATCACCCCGTCGAATCGGTCCCAGCGGGTGCCGGGGTCGGCGAGGTCGGCGGCGAGGCGCTCGGGGGTGAGCACCTCCGCCGCGGGCAGGGTGGCGGCCAGGCGGCCGGCGAGCGCCTCGGTGCCCGGCGCGGCGAGGACGGCGGTCGGCCCGACCCGGCCGGCGCGTGCCGGCAGTTGGGCAGGCACCCAGTGGGTGGCCAGCAGCACCCCTTCCTCGGCAGAGGCGGGGAAGGCGGCGGAGGCAAGGGAGGCATCGGTGGGCAAGGCAGCAAAGGCACCGGAGGTCATGGGTTCGGAAGCCAAGTGCTTCTCCAGCTCCGCCAGTTCGGCGTCCGCCGCGGCCAGCCAGACCCGCTCGCCCCCAAAGGGGTAACCGGGCAGCGGCACCCGCCGGGGCGGCACTCCCCCGTGCAGGACCTTCCAGTCGACCGGCCGGCCCGACGTCCAGGCGACCGCGCAGACGGCAGGATCGGTCGACGGGGCGCCGGCCGGAGCGGGCCTGCGCGGGTCGACCACTCCGGTCCAGCTGCCGACGGGCACCTCGCCCACGGCGAACTCGTCAAGGCGCGCGGCCAGTTCGACCAGGGTGTCGAAGCGGACGGCAAGGCGGTGTGCCATGGCCTCGCGGCCCGACTGGAGCGTCCACGCGACGTCCTGCGGGGTCGCTCCGGCACCCTCGGCGCGCAGATGCGCGGCGAGCCTGCGCGCCTGCTCCACGAGCCGGTCGCCCTCGCGGGCGGAGAGCACGGCGAGTTGGGTGTCTGCCGGGGTGGTCGACGTCCGCTGTGCCTCGGGGAACTCCTGCAGGATGACGTGCGCGTTGGTCCCGCCCGCCCCGAAGGAGCTCACGCCCGCGGTCCTCGGCCGCTCGGTCCCGTCGGCCAGCACGCGGCGCGGCCACGGCGCCAGTTCGCGCTGGACCTCGAACGGGGTCGCCGCGAAGTCGACGTTCGGGTTGAGGTCGTCCGCGTGCAGCGAGGGGGCCAGCTCACCGTGGCGCATCTGCAGCAGCACCTTGGTGACGGCCGCGATGCCGGCCGCCGACTCGGCGTGTCCGATGCCGGACTTGACCGAGCCGATCGGCAGCCGCTCCGGCATGTCGTCCTGGAAGGCCCGGAGCATGCCGTTGATCTCCACCGGGTCACCGAGCGCGGTGCCGGTGCCGTGCGCCTCCACGTAGTCCAGGTCCGCGGGGCGCATCCCCGCCCGGTCGAGCGCGGCCCGCACCAGGTCGCCCTGTGCCTTGGGGTTGGGGACGTTGAAGCCGCGACCCGTTCCGCCGTGGTTGACGGCGGACGCCTTGACCACCGCGAGGATGCGGTCGCCGTCGGCCACCGCGGCGTCGAGGCGCTTGAGGAGCACCGCGCCCGAGCCCTCGGCGGGGACGTATCCCGTGCCGCCGGTGCCGAAACTGCGGCAGCGGCCATCCTCGGCGAGGAAGCCACGCCAGGCCAGCTGCAGATACTTCGCCGGGTGGCTGGAGATGTTGACGCCGCCCGCGACCGCGACCTCGCAGTCACCGGAGCGGATGGCCTGGCAGGCCTGGTGGATGGTGACCAGGGCGGAGGAGCACATCGTGTCCACGGCGACGCTGGGCCCCGAGAAGTCGAAGAAGTACGACACCCGGTTGGCGACCGAGGCGAACGACGAGTGCGGGGGCAGCCCTTCGCCGCGCAGCGCGTCCTGGACCCCGTACAGCTGGTACTGGCCGTACATCATGCCGACGAACACACCGGTGCGGGAGGCCCGCAGCTGGTCGCGGGTGTAGCCGGCGTCCTCCATGAGGTGCCACACCGTCTCCAGGAACACCCGCTCCTGGGGGTCGGTGAGTTCGGCCTCGACCTGCGACATGCGGAAGAACAGCGGATCGAAGCGGTCGGCGCCCCGGACGAAGCCGCCCCACTTGCCGTACGTCTTGCCGGGGACCGACTTGTCCGGGTCGTAGAACCGGTCGTGGTTCCAGCGGTCGGCCGGTATCTCCTCGATGCTGTCGCGTCCCGCGCGCAGGTTGCGCCAGAACTCGTCCACGTCGTCGGCCTGCGGGTAGCGCCCCGCGACACCGATGATCGCGATGTCGTCGCCCGAGTCGGCGGCCGGGACGGTTTCCGGGGCCGCCGCCGTGTCGCTCACGGTGGCGGGGGCGAGGTCCTGGAGCCGCGCGGGCCCGGAGGTCTGGGCGGCGGGCGCGGTGAACGCCTCGGGGTGCGAGGTGGCCAGATGGTCCGCCAGTTCACCGACGGTCACGTACTCGAAGAGCAGGGTCTTCGAGAGCGGGCCGCAGTGCTCTTCCAGGCGCCGGGTCACGCTCAGCGTGATCAGGGAGTCCACACCGTAGTGGTCGAGGGGCTCCGTGACGGCGATCTCCGCCTCCGGGAGCTTCAGTTCCTCCGCCATGATCTGGAGCACCAGGCGCTCGGCGCGGGCGTACGTGTCCTCGCCCACCTGCTGCGACGCGGCGGTGTGGACCGCGGGTGCGGCCTGCGCCGGGGCCTGGCCCGGTGTGCCGTTCAGCTCGGCCAGCACCCGCGCCGGGTCGCCGGGCGCCAGCAGCAGACGCGGCGCCGTGCCCGCCAGGGCGCGGTCGAGCGCGTCGAGGGCCGGTCCTGTGCGCAGCGGGCGCATGCCCAGCTCCCTGGCCATGTACTCCGTGCCGGCCGCGTCGGCCCGCATGCCGCCGTCGGCCCAGACAGGCCAGGCGGCGGCGAGGGTGCGGCCGCGCCGCGCGCCCTCATGACGCTGCCGCTCGCGCTGCTCGGCGAAGTGGTCGAGGAAGGCGTTGGCGTAGGCGTAGTCGGTCTGACCGACATTCCCGAACGCGGCCGCCCCGGAGGAGAACGCCACGAAGTAGTCGAGGGGCTCGTGCCGCGTCGCCTCGTCGAGGAGCACCGTGCCGTGCACCTTGGCGGCGAGGACGGCCTCCGTGTCCGCCCGGTCCCTGCCGAGCAGCAGGCCGTCCCTGAGGACCCCGGCCGCGTGCAGCACGCCGCTCACCGAGCCGTGCAGGCGGCGGGCCTCGTCGATCAGGCTCCGCACCCCCGCGGCGTCGGCGACGTCGGCCCGCACCACGTGCGCGCCGACGGCCGCGATCCTCGCCAGGGCCTCGGAGCCGGGAGCGGTCCGGGAGGCGAGGACGATCCCGCCCGCGGTCTGCCCGGCGGCGCGGCGCGCGGCGGCGATGTGTTCGGCCACGAGCAGCCCGAGCGCGCCGGTGCCGCCGGTGATCACATGCGCTCCCGGCCCGGTGAACAGCGGGGAGCCGGCGGCCCCCAGGCCGACCTGGCGCCAGGCGCGCCGGTGCCGACCCGCCGCGTCGACGCGCACCTCTGCTTCGCCCGCGGCGCCGAGCTCGGCGCGCACCGCGTCGGCGAGGGAGCGGCCGTCCGCGACGGCCAGTACGCCGAAGTCGACCGCGGGCAGCTCCCTGCGCACCGAGCGCGCGAAGGCGGCCATCGCCGGGTGCGCCGGTGAGACGGCCGGGTCGCGGTGGACGTACAGGTAGCGCAGCGCGCCGCGGCGCTCCCGCTGCCATGCCTGGAGGAACGCCGTCGCCGCGTGGAAGCCGTGCTCCACCGCGCTGTCGGGCCCGGCGTCGGGCCCGGCCAGGTGCACCACGTGGACGGGGCCCGCGACCCGGGCGGCGGCGAGCGCCTCGTCGACGCCGAAGCCGGTGCCCAGGGCGACGCGCAGGGCGTCGGCGCCCGCGTCCGTCAGGGCGGTGAGCAGCGCGTGTCCCTCGGTGCCCGCGTCCAGCAGCAGTACGGTGGCGTCCGTCTCGCGCGGGATCCGCGGACCGGGCTCCCAGGCCGGTTCGTACGCGGAAACCGTGTCGGTCACCGACGCCGCGGCCGGGGCCGTGGTCCGCGCCATGCCCTGCGCGGGGACCTCCCGCAGGGTGAACGTGTCGATCGTGGCGAGGACTTCGCCGCTCCCGTCCACAAGCGCGATGTCGAAGGCGAGCGTTCCGGGTGCGGCGGGGTGGGCCGAGGGGGTGGCGTAGGCGTGGACCCGCTCCGGCAGTGCGGCGTACAGCCGGACGGCGCCCAGCGAGAACGGCAGGTAAGGGAGCGGTCGTGCGGGGTCGTCCGCGCCGGGCGCGAGCCTGCTCGCCGTCTGCAGGGCGGCGTCGAACAGCGACGGGTGGAAGACGTAGTTGTCCGCGTCCGCGCGGCGCGGTTCGGGAAGCCGCAGCGACGCCAGCGCCTCGCGCTCGCCCAGGGCGATGTGCTCGATCACCTGGAAGCTCGGGCCGTAGTCGAAGCCGAACCGGGAGTACAGCGCGTAGCACTCGGCGCCGTCGAGGACGCGCGGGGAGCGCGAGCGCGCCGCCGCCAGGTCGACGGGGGCGGGGCGCTCGCCCGCGGTGCTGAGCAGCAGGGTGCCCTGGGCGTGCGCGGGGGATCCGTCGCCCGCGGTGCGTATCTCGAAGGACGGTCCTGTGCGGTCGCCGGTGACCTCGACCGTGAGGCGGTGCTCACCGCCGTCGACGGGGAGGCGGACCGGGCTCGCCCAGACGAGGCCGTCGACCCCGCGGACGGGTGCCCCGAACGCCGACTCCCCCGCCAGGCGGGCCATTTCGAGGTAGGCGACACCCGCGAGGACGAGGTCACCGCCGACGACGTGGTCGCGCAGAAAGAACTCCCGGCCCGTGAGCGTCTTCGCGTACGCCGTGCCTCCGGACGCGGAGCCCGTGGCGTCGCGCGCGTCGAGCAGGGTCGGGTGCAGCCGGGCGGCGCGCTGCGGCTGTGCCGCCGCGGGGGCGGTTTCCGGGGTGGTGAACCAGTGCCTGGTGCGGGCGAACGGATACGTCGGCAGATGGACGCGGCGTCGTCGCGTTCCCTGGTGCAGGGCCGCCCAGTCGACCTCGGCTCCGGCGAGCCACGCGTCGGCGAGGGCGGTCAGGTCGCCGGTCGCGGTGGCCGGGGCCGGCCGCCGCTCGGCCTGTCCGCCGCGCACCGCGGACGGCCGCCCCGCGAGGTGCGCGGCCAGTTCGGCGCGGAGCGCGGCCGTTCCTCGCGCCACCACGGCGAGCCGGTGCGTCATCGCGTCGCGGCCCGTCTGCAGGGTGTACGCGAGGTCGCCCGCGGGCACGTCCTGGTCCGCCAGGTGGTCGGCGAGTCGCTCGGCGGTGTGCCGCAATGCCTCGGGGGTGCGGGCGGAGAGCACGTACAACTGCTCAACGGCCGCGGTGTCCTTGGCGCCGGTCTCCGGCATGTGGGGTTCCTCCAGGACGATGTGCGCGTTGGCCCCGCCGAAGCCGAAGGAGCTGACTCCGGCGCGGCGCGGCAGGCCGTTCCCCGCGCTGTCGCGGGGCTTGGGCCAGGGCCGTGCCGTGGTGGCGATCTCGAACGGGCCCCCGTCGAGTTCCAGATAGGGGTTCTGCTCCCGCAGGTGCAGTCCGGCGGGGACGGTGCCGTGCCGCAGCGCGAGGACGGCCTTGAACAGGCCCGCGATGCCGGCGGCGGCCTCCAGGTGACCGATGTTGGTCTTCACGGAGCCGATCACGCAGCCGGGCGCCGCGGTCGTGCCTCGCTCCGCGCGCAGCCTGCGGAAGGCGGTGCTCAGGCCCTGGGTCTCGATCGGGTCGCCGAGGGCGGTGCCGGTGCCGTGTGTCTCGATGTAGCCGACGGTCTCCGGCGCCACGTCGGCGGCGCGGTAGGCCTCGACGAGCAGATCGGCCTGGGCGTCCGGATTGGGGGCGGTGAGCGAGGTGGTGCGGCCGCCGTGGTTGGCGGCGACCGCCTTGATCACCGCGTGGACGGCGTCGCCGTCCAGGTCCGCGCGGTCGTCCGGCTTGAGCAGTACCACGCCGACGCCCTCGCCGCGCACGTAACCGTCGGCCCGGCTGTCGAAGGTCTTGCAGCGGCCGTCGGAGCTCAGCATCTCGCCCTGGTCGAGCACGTCGTACACCCGCGGTGAGAGGATCAGGTTGACCCCGCCCGCGATGGCCAGGTCGCAGGTGCCGGCACGGAGTGCGGCGACGGCCTGGTGGACGGCGGTCAGCGAGCCGGAGCAGGCCGTGTCCACGGCCATGCTGGGACCGCGCAGGTCGAGGAGGTACGACACCCGGTTCGGGATGACCGACAGGGCGCCGCCGGTCGCGGTGTGGGCCTGCGGGGCGACCCCGACATCGCGCTGCGCCTGGAGGTAGTCGGCGCCCGCGACGCCGATGAACACGCCGACCCGCTTGCCCGCGAGGTCGGAGGGACGGTAGCCGGCGTCCTCGACGGCCGACCACACCGCTTCGAGCAGCAGCCGCTGCTGGGGGTCCATCAGCTCCGCCTCGCGCGGGGAGATCCCGAAGAAGGCGGCGTCGAAGCGGTCCACGTCCGGCAGGAAGCCGCCCCAGCGCTTGCGGGCACCCGCCTCGCGCGGGCCCCAGCGGTCCTCGGGCACCTCGGTCACCAGGTCGTCCCCGGCGCTCAAGTGGTGCCAGAATTCCTTGAGGTCGGCCGATCCCGGCAGCCGCCCCGCCATGCCGATGACCGCGACGTCACCGCCGCGCGGGCGCTCGGCCGATGCCTCGGCCCCGGCCTCGGCCGGCCGCGCCTCGACGGCGGGAGCGACCGCGGCCACGGCGGACGCGAACCGTTGGGCCAGCTCGCCGGGATACTCCTGCCACAGGTGCTCGGCGAGCGCGGCCAGCGTGCCCCGGCGGTAGAACAGCGTCGGCTGGACCTCGATACCGTACGTCCTGCGCAGTTCGGCGCTGAGCGCGGTGAAGCTCACCGAGTTCATGCCCACCTCGCCGAGCGGGGTGTGCGGGCCGATCTCCTCAGGGCGCACCCCGGCCAGCCGGCCGACCGCCTCGGCCAGTTCGGCCGTCAGGGCCTGGACGCGCCCTTCCGCGCCGCCGCCGGCCGCGGCGGGCTCCGGACGCCCGGCGCCGCGGACGCCGAAGCGGGACCGCAGCTCGGCCAGGGGAAGGGCGGCCAGCGTGGTCCGGTCGACCTTTTCGTTGAGCGTGTGCGGGAAGCCGGTCACGCGGACCAGCACGTCCGGGACCATGTGGGCCGGCAGCCAGGCCGCCAGCTGCTCCCTGGTCGGCTCGGCGGTCCCGTCGGAAAGGACGTAGCAGGCGAGCAGCGAGCGGTCGCCGCCGCCCTGGCCGCGGGCCACCACGACCGCCTCGCGTACGCCGTCGACGCGCCGCAGGGTCGACTCGATCTCCTCCAGCTCCACCCGGAAGCCGCGCACCTTCACCTGGGAGTCGATCCGGCCCAGGTAGTCGATGCGCCCGTCGGCCCGCCGACGCACGAGGTCGCCCGTGCGGTACATCCGCGCCTCGGTCCCGGCCGCGAACGGATCGGGCAGGAAGCGCTCGGCGGTCAGTTCGGGGCGGCCCAGGTAGCCGTCGGCCACGCCGTCGCCGCCGATGTAGAGCTCGCCGGGCACGCCGGTCGGGACCGGCCTGCGGGAGCCGTCCAGGACGTACAGCGAGGTGTTGTCGATCGGGGCGCCGATGGTGACGCGCTCGCCGCTGCGGAGCCGGCTCACCGCCGACCAGATGGTGGTCTCGGTGGGGCCGTAGAGGTTCCACACCGCCCTGTTGCCTGCCAGCAGCGCCTCGGCGGTGTCGCCGGGCAGGGCCTCACCGCCGCACAGCACGGTGAGTCCGGGGTCGCCCTGCCAGCCGGCGGCCAACAGCATGCTCCAGGTCGCCGGGGTGGCCTGCATGAGCGTGGCCGAGCCGCGCTCGACGGCCTCGCGCAGCCGCAGTCCGTCCTGGGCGACCTCGGTGGGCAGGACGTCCACCGTGCCGCCGGTGATCAGCGGCAGATAGAGCTCCAGGCCGGAGATGTCGAAGCACACGGTGGTCAGGGCCAACAGCGTGTCCCCCGGGCCGAATCCGGGCTCGCGCGCCATCGACCAGAGGAAGTTGGTCAGCGCGCGGTGCGGGACGCGGACACCCTTGGGGCGGCCGGTCGATCCCGAGGTGTAGATGACGTACGCGGCGTCCGAGGGTCCGGCCGGTCCCGGCGAGGGCAGCGCGGGCGGCTCCTGGCCCCCGTCGATCAGGAGCCGGGGCGCCGAACCGCCCCAGGCCGCCCCGACCGAGGAATGTGTGAGCATCAGGTGGAGTCCCGCGTCCCCCGCCATGTAGGCGAGGCGCTCCTGCGGGTACGCCGGGTCGAACGGCACGTACGTACCGCCCGTGGCCTGCACGGCGAGCAGCGCCACCGGCAGGTCGGCGTCGCGCGGGAGCAGCACGCCTACGGTGCGGCCGCGGCCGACGCCCGCGGCGGTGAGGCGGGCGGCCAGGGCCGTCACGCGCTCCCCGAGAGCGCGGTAGGTCAGCTCCGTTCCGCCGTGGCGAACGGCGACCGCCTCCGGCCTCGCCTGGATCTGACGGCGTACCAGCTCCCAGACGAGGATGTCGGACGGGTAGTCGACGGCGGCGGGCGGCGCGAGGTGCGCGCGCTCGTCGGCGGTCAGCAGGTCGAGGTCGCCGACCGCGCGGTCGGGCGCGGCGACCGCGGCCGACAGGAGGGTGACGAAGTGGTCACCGAGCCGCTTCACCGTGGCGGCGTCGAACAGGTCCGGGTTGTACTTGAGTGTGTAGCGGCAGCCTTCGGGGTGGTCGACCAGGTCGAGGGTGAGGTCGAACTCGCCCTCCTGGTGCACCCCTTCGACCCTGCCGCGCACCACGCCGTCCTCCGGCATGTCGCGCGCCCAGTTGTGGAAGTAGAAGGCCGCGTTGAACAGCGCGTCGGCGGCGGCGCCGGGGTTCTCTCCGCGCACCTCGTCGGCGAGCGTGATGAGCGGGTATGCGCTGTGTTCGAGTGCGCCGAGGACCATCTGGTGGATCCGGCGGACCAGATCGCGGAAGGCCTCCGTGCCGTCGACCTTCTCGGCCAGGACCACCATGTTCATGAAGTAGCCGAGCACGTCGTCATAGCCGTTGGCCGGGCGGCCGGCCGTCGGCGTGCCGACGGCGATGTCCTCCTGGTCGCTGTAGCGGTGGAGCAGTGCGAAGTAGGTCGCGAGCATGACACTGGACAGCGAGGTGCGGGCCGCCGCGGCGAGCGCGCGGGCCTGCTCGGTGACGTCGGCGGGGACGTGGCCGCCGACGCTCGCGCCACGGAAGGTGGGCACGGGCGGGCGCGGCCGGTCCAGCGGCAGGGGCACGGCGGTGCGGCGGTCCCGCAGCCGGTCGAGCCAGTAGGAGCGCAGGCGCTCCGCCCGTGGGCCCGCGAGGAGTTCGCGCTGCTGGGCGCAGAAGTCGGCGAAGGTGCGCGCGGGCCGCTCGGTGGGCAGGGGGCGTCCTTCGCGCAGCGCGCGATAGCCGCGCTCGACCTCCGTGAGCAGCAGCGGGATGGACAGTCCGTCGAGCACCAGGTGGTGCACGGTGAGCAGCAGCGCCTGGCGGCCGTCGCCAAGGGTGTAGAGGGTGGCGCGCAGAAGCGGTCCTTCGGCAAGGTCGAACGGCTCCCGCATCTCGGCGTGGATCCGGTCGCGTAGGTCGCTGTCCGCGACGGAGGTCAGGAAGACCTGCCGGAAGGGTAGTTCCGGCTCGGCGGCGATCCGGGCGAACGGCCCGCCCTCGCCCTCGCGCACGCTCGCGCGCAGTTCCTCGTGCCGGTCGAGCAGGTCCTGCAGGACGACCCGCAGCGTCAGCACGTCGACGTGGTCGTCGAGCCAGAAGGCAAGTGGCAGGTTGTAGGCGCAGTTGCCGGGCGCGATCTGCTCGATCACCCACAGCGCTCGCTGGCCCTCCGACAGCGGATGGTCGGCGAGGTGGGTGTCGCGCCGGGGGCGCAGGACGGCTCGGGCCGCAGCGCGCACGGCGGGCGTCACGTCGACGGCACGCACCGGCTGGGCCGCGGGCGCCTGCTCGGACGTGCGGACCACCTCGGATGCCTGGACCGGCTCGGACGTGTGCGCCGCCTCCGGCGTGCGGACCGTCACGGATACGGGCGCGGCGGGCTCAACCGTGTACGTCGTGACGGGCTCGCTCACGCGTTCGGCCGCGGCCTGCGACGCCGCCTCGGCCGCCGCCTCCGAAACCGCTTCGGCCAGCCAGTGAGACCGCAGGTGCTCCGAGAGCTCGACCAGCGTCGGCCGCGCGAAGAACTCCTCGAGGGGCACGTTGACACCGAAGGCGTCCTCCACCACAGCCACGATCTTCATGCCGCTGAGCGAGTCGAAGCCGTAGTCGACCAGAGGCCGCTCCGGGTCGATGCGTTCGTCCAACTTCAATACGCTCTTCAGCAGCTCACCGAGGCGGGCGGTGACCGTGTCCCCGGCGTCCCGCACGTCCGGCCGCGCGAGGGCCGTCACGGCCGCCGGCGCGGTGGCCGCCGGTGCCGCGTCCTCGCGTACAGCCAGGTTCTGGGCGACCAGCACGTGCTGGCCCAGTTCGACGCCCTCGGCGCCCAGGGCCCTGACGTCCGTGTAGCCCTCCTCCTCGAGCAGCGTGATCCAGCTGTCCGGCGCGGCGAGGGGCGAGTTGGGGATACGGAGCTCACCGTCCTGGAAGGCCCACCAGCCCTCCATGACGCCGCCGCCCAGGGTCAGGTACGGGCGGATGGAGGTCAGTTCGTTGAGCACCAGGAGCCCGCCGGGCCTGAGCAGGTCCTTCATCATGCGCAGGGTGGTCCGCAGGTTCCTTGTGGCGTGGACCACGTTGGTGGCGAGGACCGCGTCGACCGAACCCGGCAGGAAGCCCTGTTCGGCGAGACCGCGTTCCAGGTTGAGCAGCTGGAAGCGTACGAACGGGTACTGCGCGGCGAACCGCTCGCGGCCGTAGTCCAGGAAACGGGGGGAGATGTCCGTGAAGGTGTAGCCCACGCGGTCCGGGTGGCCGGCCAGCGCCGGGATCACCCGCTCGCTGGTGGCACCCGTTCCCGCGCCCAGCTCCACCACCTGGAAGGAGCCGCGGTCCGTCAACTGCGGCCGCCGGGAGTCCAGATGGGAGCGGACCGTGTCGGCGACGAGCACGTTGAAGAAGTCGGTGAGCGGGTTGCCCTTGTACAGGTCCTGCACCAGCTCCATCGAGGAGTCGGGGAACATGACCTCGGTCCCGACCACCTCGCCGCGCAGCAGCTTCGGGTAGGACCGCAGGAACTGCCGGTTGAGCCGTGCCGTCGGCGCGATGTCCGGGTAGCGGGTGGCGACGTCCTCGAAGTCGGCCTCCCAGCGGTCCGCGGCCGTGGCCCCGTCCGCCCCGTCGACCGCGCCGGTGGCGGTGAACCACTCGCCCTCGCGGGTCAGGAACCCCTTGGCGGCGAGGAGGTCGAGGATCGCCTCGTGCAGCCTGCGGAACTTGTCCCGGATGCCGAGGTCGGTGCGCAGGTCCTCGCTCCGGTGCCGGTCACCGGGGCGCAGGAAAGCACCCATGCGCTGGTAGACGCCGAGCAGTCCAAAGACCGAGGCCGAGTCCAACCGGTCGTATCCCGTGCGGACTTGGGCGATGGCGGGGTCGATGTCGGCATTCCCTTCGGGCACGGGCAACGCGGGGGCGGTGGCCTGTGGTACGGAATTGGCGGCGTTCGGCACGGAAGTGATGACCTGCGACGCGTGGACGGCGGTGGCCGGTGGGACAGGTGCGGGGGCCTGCCGGACGGATGCGGTGTTCTGCGGGACGGACCCGCCGGCCTGCGGCACGGATACGCCGACCTGCGGCTGGGGGATCCACAGGCGCTTGCGGGCGAACGGGTAACCGGGCAGCTCGATCCTGCGGGCGGCCGGAGGCGTGATCTGCGACCAGTCGACGACCGCACCCGCCACCCAGCGCTCGGCAACGGCCGTCAGATCGCGGCGCGTTACGGCCTGTTGCAGCGCGACGGCCTCGTCGTCGGAGAGCCGCGTCGCCGAACGGGGGGCCCGTCCGGTGGTGACGGTGTCCGCGGCGCCCTCGCCCGCCGCGTACGCGGTGAGCAGCCCGGCCGCTTCGGCGACCGATGTCGCGGGCAGCGCGAGTCGGAACTCGTGCGCGGTGCGGCCCGTTTGGAGGGTGTGGGCGACATCGGCGAGCCGGAGGTCCGCCGCAACGGCATCCGCCGCCACGGTGTCCGCGGCGACCACCGCGCTCGGCACGAGATCGGTGACCGCGTCGGCGACCGCCCCGATCGTGTCCGCCGTCAGGGCAGCGTCGGGCAGCGGGTCGACGCCCAGCTCCTGCGCTAGCAGCGCGTGGTAGCGGGCGCGTTCGGTCACGCCGAAGCCGCAGTCCACGAGGTCGGTCGCAAGGTCGAACGTGTCCTCGGCCACCCCGGCGACCTCGGCGGCGAGGCGCAGGCCGATGCGGCCGGCGGCCGCCACCGCCTCCCGCGGCGCCAGCGCCCCGTCCGTCCTTACCGGCACGCGCGGGGGCCCGCCGGTCAGGAAGGCGGCGAGGTCCGCCGCGTACGTCCGCAGCCGCTCCTCGTCCTTCGCGGAGAGGACGAGCAGTTGTTCCTGTCCGTCGTCCGCCACGGGCTCCGGCGTGTCGGGCGCGCCGGCCGGCAGGTGCTCCTCCACGACCACGCAGGCGTTGGAGCCGCCCGCGCCGAAGGAGCTGATGACGGCGCGCAGCGGCAGCTCGCGGGGTGTCCCGTCCGCTCCGGGCCGCGCCTGCCGCTCCCAGGGCTCGCGGGTCTGCTGCACCTGGAACGGCGTGGTGTCGAAGTCGATCTCCGGGTTGCGCTCCGCGGAGTGCAGCGACGGCACCAGGGTGCGGTGGCGCAGCTGGAGCAGGACCTTCGTCAGCCCCGCGATGCCGGCCGCCGCCTCCAGGTGGCCGATGTTGGTCTTCACCGAACCGACCGCGACCGCGGCCCTGTCCGTGCCGTGCGCCGGGTCCCTCCGGCCGCCGAAGACGTCGACCAGCCCGGCGATCTCGATCGGGTCGCCGAGCAGCGTGCCGGTGCCGTGGGCCTCGACGTAGCCGACGGTGTCGGCGTCCACTCCCGCCCGGTCGAGCGCACCGCGGACCACGGCGGCCTGGGCGGTGGCGCTCGGCACGGTGTAACCGCCCGCGTCGCCGACCGCGTTGACGGCGGAGCCGCGGATCACGCCGAGGACGCGGTCCCCGTCGGCGACCGCCGCGGCCAGCGGCTTGAGCAGGACGGCTCCCACGCCCTCGCCGTCGACGAAGCCGTCGGCGCCCGCCCCGAACGCCTTGAGCCGGTCGTCGTGGGAGAGCATCCCCGCCTGGGCGAGGCCGCGCAGGTGCTTGGGGTG
The DNA here is from genome assembly GCF_055581265.1 of Streptomyces sp. NPDC031466. NCBI lineage: Bacteria > Bacillati > Actinomycetota > Actinomycetes > Kitasatosporales > Streptomycetaceae > Streptomyces > Streptomyces sp. NPDC031466. Next base: position 17,383 of record NZ_JBVIJT010000014.1, on the reverse strand, counting down.
CAGGATCAGGTTGACGCCGCCCGCGATGGCGGCGGAGCACTCCCCCGTGGCGATGGACCGGCAGGCCAGGTGGAGCGCGGTCAGGGACGACGAGCACGCGGTGTCCACGGCCATGCTCGGGCCGGTGAAGTTGAAGGAGTGAGAGACCCGGTTGGCGATCGACCAGTGCCGGGAGTACGCCTCGGTCGGCACGCCGAGCGCGTTGGCCGCGCCGCTCATCCACTCGTAGTCGCTGCCCATCACGCCGACGAACACGCCGACGGGGCCCCGTGCGGCGAGCGTGGCGGCCGGGCATCCGGCGTCGTCCAGGGTCGCGGCCGCGGTCTGCAGGAACAGGCGTTCCTGAGGGTCCATCGCCTCGGCGTCGGCGGGCGAGATCTGGAAGAACAGCGGGTCGAACGCGTCGACGTCGTCGATGAATCCGGCCCACTTGCTGTACGCGGCCGTCGCCCCCGTGGGATCGAAGTGGGCGCCCGCGTCCCAGCGTTCGGCGGGTACCTCGCGGATGCAGTGGCGGGCCGCGGCGAGGTTGTCCCACAGCTCGCCGACCGTCTCGGCCAGCGGGTAGCGCCCCGCGACGCCGACGACGGCGATGCGGTCGTCCGCGCGCTCCTCGGGCCCGGGCTCATCGGTGGTGACGGCGGGCGCGGCCTGGCCGTCGGACAGCTTGCCGGTGAGGAACCTGGCGAGGGCGCGGGTCGTGCGGTGCTCGAAGACCATGGTCGCGGGCAGCCGCAGCTTGGTGCGGGCGCTGAGCTTGTTCCGCAGCTCCAGGGCGGTCAGCGAGGTGAAGCCCAGGCGCAGCAACTCGGCGTCGGGGTCGATCTCCTCGGCCGATCCGTACTTGAGCGCGGCGGCGACCTCGCGCCGCACCAGTTCGGCGACGACGTCCTCGCGCTCGGCCGCGGGGACCGCCCGCAGCCCGTCGCCCTCACCCGCGGCGGCGGTGTCGGCCGGTGCGCCGGCGGCGGGCCTGAGGCGGCGCGGCGCCGGGGCGCGCAGCAGCGGCGGCAGCGTGCCCTCGGCGGAGCGCGCCGCCGTGCGGTCGAGGCGGACGGGGACGAGGTGGGCCCGGTCGGCGCCGAGCGCAGCGTCGAGCAGGGCGAGGCCCTCGTCGGTGGCCAGCGGCAGGACGCCGGCGTCCCCGAGCCGCGCCAGGTCGTCCTCGTCGAGGCGGCCGGTGAGGGCGCTGCGCTCCGCCCACAGGCCCCATCCGAGCGAGAGCGCGGGCAGGCCCTGGGCACGGCGGTGCTGCGCCAGCGCGTCCAGGAAGGCGTTGGCGGCGGCGTAGTTGCCCTGTCCCGCGGTGCCCAGGGTGGCGGCGACCGAGGAGAACAGCACGAAGGAGGTGAGCTCCAGGTCGCGGGTCAGCTCGTGCAGGTGCCAGGCGCCGTCGGCCTTCGCTGCGAGGACGGAGTCCAGGCGCTCGGGTGACAGCGAGCCGATCACTCCGTCGTCGAGTGTGCCGGCGGCGTGCACGACGGCCCGCAGCGGGCGCTCGCGCGGGATGGCCGCGAGGAGTTCGGCGAGCGCGTCGCGGTCGCGGATGTCGCATGCCGCCGACGTCGCCCTCGCGCCGAGCGCGGTCAGTTCTCCGGCGAGCTCGGGGGCGCCCTGACGGCTGACGAGCAGCAGGTCGCGTGAGCCGTGTTCGGCGACCAGGTGACGCGCCACGAGGCCGCCCAGGGTGCCCGACGCGCCGGTGATCAGTACGGTGCCTTCGGCGGGGAGCGCCAAAACCGCGGTCCCGGCGCCCTGCTTCGCGCGCACCAGCCTTGGGGCGCGCATCTCGCTGCCGCGCAGGGCGAGTTGGGGCTCGTCCGTGGCCAGCAGGGCCGGCAGGAGTCCGGAGAGGCCGTCGGTACCCGCCGCGCCGCCCGCACCGTCGATGTCGAGGGCGAGGTCGGAGTCGAGGGCGAGGTCGGAGTCGAGGGCGAGGTCGGAGTCGAGGGCGAGGTCGGAGTCGATGTCGACCAGCACGATCCGGTCCGGGTTCTCGGTCTGCGCCGAGCGCACCAGGCCCCACACAGCGGCAGCGGCGGGGTCCGCCTCCTCGGCGGTTCCGGTACCGGTCACCACGGCGGAGCGGGTCACCACGACCAGGCGCCCCTCGTCGCCGTCCTCGTCGGCGAGCCGGGCCTGCAACTCGGCGAGGACCACGGAGGTCATCTCTCGTACTCTGTCCGGCTGTTCGCCGTCGACGGCGGGGCAGAGCAGCACGGTGGCCCGAGCGGCGTCGCCGGCGCGGGAGACGTCCGGGCGCACGGGCACCCAGTCGACGCCGAACAGCGAGCCCCGGCCCGCGTCGAGGCTCATGCCGTCGAGCGGACGCAGCGTCAGGGAGTCCGCCGTCAGGACGCCGCGACCCGTCCCGTCGGAGATCCGCAGGGCGACGGCGTCCCCCTCCAGGGGCGTGAGCCGTGCCCGCAGGGCGGACAGGTCGGCCGCCGCTTCCGTGTCGAGCCAGCGGACTCCGGTGAAGGAGAACGGCATGGCGGGGGTGGTCCTGAGGTCCAGGGAGTGCAGGGCGGCGTCCAGCAGGGCGGGCCGCACCGGCTCGGGCAGGGACACCTCGGCGTACAGCTCTTCGCCGTGCCGCCACAGGGACCGCAGGCCCCGGAATCCGGGCCCGTACTCAAGACCCTGCTCGGCCAGGTCCGCGTACCAGGTGGAGAGGTCCACGCGCTCGGCGCCGACGGGCGGCCACGGCACCGGGTCCTCCGCGGCGCCGTCCTGCGACTCGGCGTCGAGCAGCGCACCGGTGGCGTGCAACTGCCAGTCGGAATCGGCGGTGCGGGCGTGCAGGCGCAGCGGGCGGATGCCGTCCCCGTCAGCCGGGCCCGCGACGACCTGGACCTCGACCTCACCCAGCTCGGGAATCAACAGGGGCGCCTGGAACGTCAGTTCGTCCACCGCTCCGCCGGCGTGCAGCGCCATCTCAAGGAGCGCGGTGCCGGGTACGACCATCTGGCCCCGCACGCGGTGGTCGGCCAGCCACGGGTGGGTGCGCAGGGAGAGGCGACCGGTCAGAACCGTCTGGCCGCCCTCCGCCAGCTCGACGGGGGCGTCGAGGAGCGGCCGCGGCGGCTGCAGCCAGTAGGACGTGGACTCGAAGGCGTAGGTGGGCAGGTCCACGACGCGCGCGCCGGTGCCCTCGAAGGAGGGCCGCCAGTCCACGGGGACGCCGTGGGCGTGCAGACGGGCCATGGACAGGTGCATCTGCCGGGTGGAGTCCTCGTCGCGGCGCAGCGATCCGACCACCAGGGCCTGGCAGTCGGCGTCCTGCGCCGTCTCCTCGACACCGAGCGCCAGGACCGGGTGCGGGCTGCACTCGACGAACGTGCGGTGCCCGTCGGTGAGGAGGGCATCGACGACGGGGGCGAAGCGGACGGTGGTGCGCAGGTTCTCGTACCAGTACGCGGCGTCGAGCCCCGAGGTGTCCAGGACCTCCCCGGTGACGGTGGAGTGGAAGGGGATGTCGCCCCGGTGCGGGCTGAGACCCGCCAGGTCGTCGAGGATCCGCTCGCGGAGCCGCTCGACGTGCGCGGAGTGCGAGGCGTAGTCGACCGGGACACGACGGGCCCGTATCTCCTCGGTCCCGCAGTGCGCGAGCAGCTCGTCCAGGGCTGCGGCGTCGCCCGAAACCACTGTGGAGCGCGCTCCGTTGACGGCGGCGACGAAGACCCGGCCGTCCCAGGGCTCCAGCAGGGCGCGGGTGGCGTCCAGCGACAGGGCGAGGGACACCATGCCGCCCTCGTCCGTGATCTCCAGGAGGGCGCGGGAGCGCAGGGCGACCACGCGGGCGCCGTCTTCCAGCGAGAGGGCCCTGACCGCGCAGGCGGCGGCGATCTCGCCCTGGGAGTGACCCACGACGGCGGACGGCACGAGTCCCGCCGCGCGCCACACCTCGGCCAGCGAGACCATGACGGCCCACAGAGCGGGCTGCACCACGTCGACGCGCTCCAGCGCCGCGGCGTCGTCCAGGACGTCCCGCAGCGACCAGTCGACCAGGCCGCTCAGGGCCTGCTCACACGCGTCCATCCGCGCGGCGAAGACCGGGGACGACTCGCGCAGGCCGCGGGCCATCCCGGCCCACTGGGACCCCTGGCCGGGGAAGACCCACACCACGCCGGACTCGGGGGCAAGGGTGCCTTCCACGACTGCGGGCGCCGAATCGCCCGCGGCCAGGGCGCCGAGCCCGTCCAGGAGTTCGGCGCGGTCGGCGGCGACGACGACCCCGCGGTGGTCCAGCGCGGCACGGGTCGTCACGGTGGAGAACCCGACGTCGGCGGGGCTCAGCTCCGGGCGGGCCTGGAGCCACTCCCGCAGCCGGTCCGCCTGGCGGCGCAGCGCGGCTTCGGAGCTGCCCGACACGACCACCGGGACCACGGCCGGGATACGGGTCCCGGGCGCGGCGCCGGCCGCACCACTGCGCGCCGCCGTCTCTTCGGCGGGCGCCTGCTCGATGATCACGTGCGCGTTGGTGCCGCTGGCCCCGAACGCCGAGACACCGGCCCGGCGGGGGCGGCCGGTCTCCGGCCACGGCCGCTGCTCGGTCAGCAGCTCCACCGCGCCCGAGCGCCAGTCCACGTGCCGCGAGGGACGCTCCACATGCAGCGTGCGCGGCAGCACGCCGTGCCGCAGCGCGAGCACCGTCTTGATCACGCCCGCCACGCCCGCGGCGGCCTGCGTGTGGCCGATGTTCGACTTCAACGAGGCGAGCCACAAGGGCTGGTCGGCGTCGCGGCCCTGCCCGTACGTGGCCAGGAGCGCCTGCGCCTCGATGGGGTCACCGAGCGTGGTGCCCGTGCCGTGCGCCTCCACCGCGTCCACGTCGGAGGGGGTGAGCCGGGCGTCGGCCAGCGCCTGCCGGATGACCCGCTCCTGGGAGGGGCCGTTGGGCGCCGTGAGTCCGCTGGAGGCGCCGTCCTGGTTGACCGCCGAGCCGCGCAGCACGGCGAGGACCTGGTGGCCGTTGCGCCGCACGTCCGACAACCGCTCCAGAACGAGCACACCGACGCCCTCGGACCAGCCCGTGCCGTCGGCCGCGTCCGAGAACGCCTTGCACCGGCCGTCCGCCGAGAGGCCGCGCTGGCGCGAGAACTCCACGAAGGTGGTCGGGGTGGACATCACCGCGACACCGCCGGCCAGGGCCAGGGAGCTCTCGCCCGACCGCAGCGAGGCCGCCGCCAGGTGCAGCGACACCAGCGACGACGAGCACGCCGTGTCCACCGTCACCGCAGGCCCCTCGAAGCCGAACGTGTACGAGACGCGCCCGGACGCCACGCTCGGCAGGCTGCCGGTGAGCAACTGCCCCTCGAAGCCGCCCGTGCCCTGCCCGAGCCGCGAGGCGTAGTCGCTGTACATGACGCCCGCGAAGACACCGGTACGGCTGCCGCGCAGCGAGGACGGGGCGATGCCCGCGCGCTCCAGCGCCTCCCAGGACGCCTGGAGCAGCAGCCGCTGCTGCGGGTCTGCCGCCATGGCCTCCCGGGGGGACATCCCGAAGAAACCGGCGTCGAACTCCGCGGCATCGTAGAGGAATCCGCCCTGGCGCGTGTAGCTGGTGCCGGTCCGCTCCGGATCCGGGTCGTACAGGCCCTGCAGGTCCCAGCCGCGGTTCGCGGGGAACTCCGACACGGCGTCCACGCCGTCGACGGCCAGCCGGAACAGCTCGTCGGGGGACGTGGCGCCGCCGGGGAACCGGCACGCCATGCCCACGATCGCGACCGGCTCGTGGCTCGAAGGGCCCGACTCCGCCTCGGCCAGCCTCCGGCGAGTGTCACGCAGCTCGGCGGTGACCCGCTTGAGGTAGTCGAGCAGCTTCCCGTCGGTCATGTTTCAGGGCCTTCCCAGCTCATCGTCGATCAGAGAAAAGAGTTCGGCAGCGTCGGCCGCGGCGATCTGCTCGTCATGCGGCACCTCCATCGGGCCGTCGGTATCCGGACCGACGGCCACCACCCCGAGCAGCTCGATGAGGCGCTCGGTGACGGCCGCCCGCAGTCCGTCGTCACCGACGCCGCTCACGCTGTACGCGAGCCGGTCCAGGTCGGCGAGGACCGCAGGCCCGTCAGGGGGTGACGCCGGTGCGGGCGGGCTCGCCGGCCGCTCCGGGGCCGCCTGCGGTGCGGCGGCGGCCGGTTTCGGGGTGAGCCGTTCCAGCAGGTGCCTGGCGAGCGCCGCCGGGCTCGGGTGGTCGAAGGTCACCGTGGCGCTGAGGGTGACGCCGGTGAGGGTGGAAAGGCGGTTGCGCAGTTCCAGGGCCGTCAGCGAGTCGAAGCCGAGGGTGGTGAAGCCGCGGTCGGCGGGCACCTCCTCCGCCCCGGCCCTGCCGAGGACGGCGACGATCTCCGCCTGCACGAGCCGTCGCACCGTCAGCTCCCGGTCGCGCTCGGGCAGGGTGAGCAGCCGCTCCCGCAATGGCTCGGCGCCGCCCCGCGCCTTGCTGTCCCGCGCGGCCCTGGCCGGGGCGAGCCCCCGTAGCAGCGCCGGCGGCTCGGTGTCGCGGAGCGCGGCGGCGTCGAGCCAGGCGGGCACCAGGTGTGCCCGGTCCGACGCGGCGAGGACGAGGTCGAGCAGCGCAAGGCCGTCGTCCGTCGGCAGCGGCCGCATGCCCATCCGGAGCATCCGCTGCCTGTCGGCGTCGTCGAGCCGGTCGGTCATGCCGGTGCGCTGCTCCCACAGGCCCCAGCCGAGGGAGAGGGCGGGCAGGCCCGCGCTGTGCCGGTGGTGGGCCAGCGCGTCCAGGAAGGCGTTGCCCGCGGCGTAATTGGCCTGGCCCGCGAGCCCCAGCGTGGCGGTCACGGAGGAGAAGAGGACGAACGCCGTCAGGTCGAGGCCCGCGGTGAGGTCGTGCAGATGCCAGGCGGCGTCGGCCTTCGGCGCCAGTACCGCGTGCAGCCGCTCGGGCTCCAGGGACAGCGTCGCGGCGTCGTCCATCCGCCCGGCCGCGTGCACCACGGCACGCAGCGGCGCCGACGCGGGTACGTCCGCCAGGAGTTCGGCGAGCGCGGCCCGGTCAGTGACGTCGCAGGCGGCGACGGAGACGGCCGCGCCCTGCGCGGCCAGTTCGGCCACCAGCTCGTCCACGCCGTCGGCGGCCCGGCCGCTCCTGCTGACGAGCAGCAGGTGGCGTACGCCGTGCCCGGCCACGAGGCGGCGTGCCACGAGGGCGCCGAGCCCGCCAGTGCCGCCCGTGATGAGCACGGTGCCCTCGGGGTCGATGACCGGACGGTCCTGGGCGGGCGCCGGGACGGAACCGCGGGTGAGCCGGGGAACGTACGACGTGCCGTCCCGCAGCGCCACTTGGGGCTCGCCGAGCGCCAACGCGCGCGCCAGCACTTCAGTGGCCGGTTCGGCGGATTCGACGTCGGCGGTGTCGGTATCCACGAGCACGATCCGGCCGGGGTGTTCGGTCTGGGTGGGACGCAGCAGCCCCCACACGGTCGCCGCCGCGAGGTCGACGTCGTCGCCGAGCTCCACGGCCACCGCGCGCCGGGTGACGACGACCAGGCGCGAGGCGCCCTCGCCGTTCTCCTCGAGCCACTTGCGTACGTGGCCCAGCACGCGCTCGGCGGTCTCGTGAACGGCCGTGGGCACGTCCGTGTCGGCCGGCGTGACGGGCAGCACCGCCGTCGCGGGATCCCAGGGCTTCGCGACGGCGGGCGCGGCGGTCTCGCGCCACTGCACCTGGAAGAGCTTGGGGTCGCTGCGCCGGGCGTCCAGGGGCCGCAGGGTGAGCGAGTCGACGAAGAGCACCTCGACGCCGCTGCCGTCGGCGACATCCAGGGATGCCCTGCCCTCGCCCAGCGGCGAGATCCGCACCCGCAGCCGGGACGCGCCCCTGCGCGCGAGGCGGACACCGGCCCAGGTGAACGGCACCATCGTGCCGGGCTGTTCCAGGACCAGCGGGTGCAGCACCGCGTCGAGGAGCGCCGGGTGCACGCCGAACGGCCCCGGCTCCTCGCCCAGCGCCACCTCGGCGAGCAGGTCGTCGCCGTGCCGCCAGACGCGCTCCAGGTTGCGGAACGCGGGGCCGTACTCCAGACCGCGCCCGGCGAGTTCGTCGTACCAGGCCTCGCGGTCCTCTGGCGCAGCCCCCGGCGGTGGCCACTCCTCCGTCGCGACGGCGGCGTCCGCGGGCTCAGCGGCTCGGACCACACCGGTGGCGTGGAGCTGCCAGGCCTCGTCGGCGGCGCCGAGGACACGGCCGTGGACGCGGACCGACCGCCGGCCCGCGTCGTCCGGCGCGGCCGCCGTCAGCTGCACCTGGACCGCGTCGCGCTCGGGCACCACCAGTGGTGTGTGCAACGTCAGTTCGTCGACGGTGTGGCCGACGCGCAGCGCCATGTCGAGCAGGGCGGTGCCGGGCACCACGGCCCTGCCCAGCACGCGGTGGTCGGTCAGCCAGGGCCGCGACCGCAGCGAGATGCGCTCCGTCAAGACGGTGCCCCCGCCGTCGGCGAGCTCCACGGCGTTCCCGAGGAGCGGCTGGTCGGCGGTGGCGTCGAGCCAGTGGCGCGTGCGCTGGAAGGCGTATGTGGGCAGGTCGGCCCGGGGCGCGTCGGCGAACAGCCGCTCCCAGTCGATGTCGAGGCCGCGCGTCCACACCTCGGCGACCGAGGCCAGGAATCGGGTGGGGCCGCCCTCGTCGCGGCGCAGCGACCCGCAGACCACCGCGGTATGCGCGGCCCCGACGTCCTCCAGGATCTCCTGGATGCTCATGGTGAGCACCGGGTGGGAGCTGACCTCGATGAACGTGTCGTGGCCCTGCTCGGCGAGCGCGGCCACCGCGGAGTGGAAGTGCACGGTCCGGCGCAGGTTGCGGTACCAGTAGCCGGCGTCCGCGAGGTCCTCGCCCAGCCAGTCGCTCCGCACGGTCGAGTAGAAGGGCACCTCGGCGGGCACGGGGCTCAACTCGGCAAGCTCCGTGGCCAGTTCCCTCTCGATGCGCTCGACGTGGGAGGTGTGCGAGGCGTAGTCCACCGGGACCTTGCGCGCCCGTACGCCCTCCTCCTGGCAGACGGCGTGCAGTTCGTCGAGCGCCTCGGCGTCACCGGCCACCACGGTGGCGTTCGGGCCGTTCAGGGCGGCCACCGCGAGGCGGCCCTGCCAGCGCTCCAGGCGGGCCTCGGCCTCCGCGGCGGGCAGCGCGATGGACATCATTCCGCCGTGTCCCGCCAGGTCCCGCGCGATGGCCCGGGAGCGGAGCGCGACCACGCGGGCCGCGTCGCGCAGCGACAGGGCGCCGGCCACGCAGGCGGCCGCGATTTCGCCCTGGGAGTGGCCCACGACGGCTGAGGGTTCGACGCCGTACGCGCGCCAGAGCGCCGCGAGCGACACCATCACCGCCCAGGACGCGGGCTGGACCACGTCGACCCGCTCCAGGGTCGGGGCGTGCGCGGCCTGCCGCAGCACGTCCTCCAGGTCCCAGTCGACGAACTCCGCGAGCGCCGCGGCGCAGGAGCGCAACCGCTCGGCGAACACCGGCTCCGCAACGAGGAGTTCCACGGCCATGCCCGCCCACTGCGAGCCCTGGCCGGGGAAGACGAAGACCACGCGCCCGCCGACGGCCCGCGCCGTTCCCGTGACCGAGCGCGGTGCCTTCGCGGCGCCTTGGACCAACGCGTCGAGACCGGCGAGCAGGTCGTCACGGTCGGCGGCCAGGACGGCGGCCCGGTGCTCGAATGGCGTGCGCGCCGTGGCCAGCGAACGGCCGACGTCGAGCGGGCGCAGCTCTGCGTGGGACGCGAGGTGCTCCCGCAGCCGCGCGGCCTGGTCGGCCAGCGCGGCCTCGGTCTTGGCGGACACGAGAACCGGCACGGGAAGTGAGTCCAGGGCCAACACCTTGGTTGGCAGGGCGGGTTCGGTTACGGCGGGCGCCTGCTCGATGATCACGTGCGCGTTGGTGCCGCTGATCCCGAACGACGACACCGCGGCCCGGCGGGGGCGGCCGGTCTCCGGCCACGGTCGCTGCTCCGTCAGCAGCTCCACCGCGCCCGAGCACCAGTCCACGTGCCGCGAGGGACGCTCCACATGCAGCGTCCGCGGCAGCACGCCGTGCCGCAGCGCGAGCACCGTCTTGATCACACCCGCCACACCGGCAGCCGCCTGCGTATGACCGATGTTCGACTTCAACGAGCCGAGCCACAGCGGCCGTTCGGGGTCCCTACCCTGCCCGTACGTGGCCAGGAGCGCCCGCGCTTCGATGGGGTCGCCCAGTGTCGTGCCGGTGCCGTGCGCCTCCACCGCGTCCACGTCCGTCGCCGACAGGCCGGCCTGTGCCAGCGCGTCGCGGATCACCCGCTCCTGCGAGGGGCCGTTCGGCGCGGAGAGTCCGTTGGACGCGCCGTCCTGGTTGGTGGCGGAGCCGCGCAGCACGGCGAGGACCTGGTGGCCGTTGCGCCGCGCGTCCGACAACCGCTCCAAGACGAGCACACCGACGCCCTCGGACCAGCCCGTGCCGTCGGCCGCGTCTGAGAACGCCTTGCACCGGCCGTCCGCCGAGAGGCCCTTCTGCCGGGAGAACTCCACGAACATGCCGGGCGTGCACATCACTTCGGCCCCGCCGGCCAGGGCCAAGGAGCTCTCGCCCGACCGCAGCGAGGCCGCCGCCAGATGCAGCGACACCAGCGACGACGAGCACGCCGTGTCCACCGTCACCGCAGGCCCCTCGAAGCCGAACGTGTAGGCGATGCGGCCGGACGCCACGCTCGGCAGACCGCCGGTCAGGGCGTAGCCGCCGAAGCTGTCGGACGTCTCGTGCAGCGGAGGGACGTACGACTGGTCGGAGACGCCCATGAAGACGGCCGTGCGGCTGTGACGCAGGGACTCGGGGTCGATCCCGGAGCGCTCCAGGGCCTCCCACGAGGTTTCGAGGAGCAGCCGCTGCTGCGGGTCCATCGCGCGGGCCTCGCGCGGGCTGATCCGGAAGAAGTCGGCGTCGAAGTCCGGCGCGTCGTACAGGAATCCGCCGCTGCGGACCTGCCCTGTCGCCTCCGGTGCCACGTCCCAGCCGCGGTTCTCGGGGAACGCCGAGATGGCGTCCACCCCGTCGCGGACCAGGCGCCACAGGTCCTCGGGAGAGCTCACGCCGCCGGGCAGCCGACAGCCCATGCCCACGATCGCGACCAGGTCGTCGTCCGGTGCGAGGCCTTGTACGGGCCCCGCGGCGCCCGGGGCGTCTCCCGCGAGCTCCTCGGTGAGGTGGCGCAGGAGCGCGAGGGGGGTGGGGTGGTCGTAGACGAGCGTGGTGGCGAGCCGCAGTCCGGTGGCCTGGCTCAGGCGAGTGCTGAGCTCCACCGCGGTGACCGAGTCGAAGCCGGCCTCCTTGAACGTGCGGTCCGCGGCGACCGTCTCCGGGTCGGTGTGCCCGAGGACGGCCGCCGCCTGGGAGTGGATCAGCGCGCGCAGGTCCTGCTTCCCCGTTGCGGGTGCCCCGGCGTCGGACGCGTCCTGGGGCGATGCGGGCGCCGGTGCCGCCGTCGGCCGCACGGCACCTCCGGTTCCTTCGGCGGCGATCCAGTGGGTGCTGCGCTGGAAGGCGTAGGTGGGCAGCTCCACGGCGCGGGCGCCGGTGTCGTCGAAGACCGGCCGCCAGTCCACGTCGGCGCCCCGCACGTGCAGCGCGGCCAGGGAGAGGAGGAGGCGCCGCACGCCGTCCTCGGCGCGCCGCAGCGTGCCCTGCACCACCGTGTCGGCGGCGCCCTCCACGGTGTCGACGGTGGACTGGACGGCCATCGTCAGGACGGGGTGCGGGCTGGCCTCCACGAACACGCGGTGCCCGTCGGCGGCGAGAGCCCGTACGGCGTCCTCCAGGCGCACCGGTTCGCGCAGGTTCCGGTACCAGTACGCGGCGTCCAGGTCGGACGGGTCGAGGGGGCCGCCGGTGACGGTGGAGTAGAAGGCGACCTCGCGCTCCCGGGTCGTGACGTGCGCGGCCGCCCGCAGGACCTCCTCGCGGATCTCCTCGACGTGCCGCGAGTGCGAGGCGTAGTCGATGGGGACGCGCCGGGCGCGCACGTCTCGGGCGCGGCAGTCGGCCACCACCGCGTCCACGGCGTCGACCGGACCGGAGACGACGACCGCCCGCGGGCCGTTCACGGCGCCGATCGAGACCCGCTCCCACACGGCGTCCTCGATGGCCGCCTCGACGTCCGCCGCCGGCATCTCGACGAGCGCCATGCCGCCGCGGCCGGAGAGTCGGTCGGTGATGACCCGGCTGCGCTCGACCATGAGCCGCATGCCGTCCGCCACGGGCATGATCCCCGCCGCGCAGGCGGCCGTGATCTCGCCCTGGGAGTGGCCGACCACGGCGTCGGGGGTGATCCCGGCCGCGCGCCACACCTCGGCCAGGGACACCTGCACCGCGAAGAGCGCGGGCTGCATGACGTCCATGCGCAGCAGCGCGTCCTCGTCGGCGAGCGCCTCCCGCAGCCGCCAGTCCACCTGGTCGTCGAGCAGCCGCGCGCACGCGTCCATCCGGGCGGCGAAGACCGGCAGGGAGTCCCACAGGTCCAGGGCCATGCCGGGCCACTGCGGGCCCTGCCCGGGGAACGCCCAGACGACGCCGGACGCGGATCCCGCGGTGCCCTCCACCACGTGGGGCGACGGCTCGCCCGCGGCCAGGGCGGCCAAGCCGTCCAGGAGTTCGGCGCGGTCCGCGGCGACGACGACGCCGCGGTGCGCGAACACCGACCGGGTGGTGGCCGCCGCGTATCCGACGTCCACGGGGCGCAGCTCGGGGTCGGCCGCCACGCGCGCGTGCAGCTGTTTTGCCTGGGCCCGCAGCGCGGCCCCGCTGCGGGCCGACACCACGACGGGCACCGCGGCCGGCTCGGCCCGCGCGGGCTCGTCCGTGGGCGCGGCGGGGGCCTGGCCCACCACCACGTGGCAGTTGGTGCCGCCCACGCCGAACGAGCTGACGCCCGCGAGCCGCGGCCCCTCGGGCCAGGGCCCGGTCGTGTCGTTGACCCGCAGCCGCAGCCGTTCCATGGGGATCGCCGGGTTGGGCTCGGCGTAGTTGAGGCTGGACGGCAGGATTCCGTTCCGTACCGAGAGGGCGACCTTGATCAGGCCGATCACGCCGGCGGCGCCGTCGAGGTGCCCGATGTTGGTCTTGACCGAGCCGACGAGGAGCGGCTCCGCGTCCGGCCTGTCCTGGCCGAGCACGGCTCCCAGCGCCGCCGCCTCGATGGGGTCGCCCGCGCGCGTGCCGGTGCCGTGCAGTTCGACGTACCGCACCCTGGCCGCGTCCGTGGCCGCCTGGGCGTAGGCGCTGTGCAGGAGTTCCTGCTGGGCCTCGCCGTCGGGGACGGTGAGGCCCTCGCCGCCGCCGTCGTTGTTGACGGCGCTGCCGAGCAGGACGCAGTGGACGGTGTCGCCGTCGGCGACGGCGTCCGACAGGCGCTTGAGGACGACCATCCCACCGCCCTCGCCGCGCACCGTGCCGTTGGCGCGCGCGTCGAAGGCGTAGCAGCGCCCGTCCGGGGACAGGGCGCCCGCCCGCGCGAAGGCGAGCGTGCCCTCCGGCGCCAGGTTCAGGTGAACGCCGCCTGCCAGAGCCAGCGTGGCGGCGCCCGACAGCAGGCTCTCGCAGGCGAGGTGGACGGCGACCAGGGACGAGGACTGCGCCGCGTCCACGGTGAGGCTGGGGCCGCGCAGGCCGAGCTGGTAGGAGACGCGGTTGGCGATCACTCCACGGCTCAGGCCCGCCATGGAGTGGTGGGACACGGCGTCCCCGCCGTGCCGGTGGACGAGCGCGGCGTAGTCGTCGCCGGTGGCGCCGAGGAACACGGCCGCCTTGGCGCCACGCAGGGTCTCCGGCACGACGGCGGCGTGTTCGAGCGCCGTCCAGCTCAGCTCAAGGGCCAGGCGCTGGCGCGGGTCCATCGCCTCGGCCTCGCGCGGCGAGATGCCGAAGAAGCCGCTGTCGAAGTCGGCGACGCGGTCCAGGAACCCGCCGCGGCGCACCCCTTCGAAGCCGTGCGCCCCGTCCGGGATCCCGTCGAGGTCCCACCGACCGGCCGGCACGTCGGTGATGGCGTCCACGCCGTCGCGCAGCAACTCCCAGAACGCGTCGAGGTCTTCGGCGCCCGGGACCCTGCAGGACATGCCGACGACGGCGACCGCCCGCTCGGCCGGATCACTCGTGGACATGCCTGCCTCCTCTTCCGGTCGTTCCTGTTCGAGGTGGTGGGAAGGGTGCGTCGTCATGCGGTCGTGTCCGCCTCGGTGGCGGTCCGCGCCCGCGACCGCAGCCGGGCCAGGTCCGCCGCGGGGTCCGCGACGATCTCCCGCAGCAGCCGCTCGTACGTCCGCGCCAGGTGGTCGGCGGTGTCCCGCGTGAACAGGTCGAGGCTGTACTCCAGCTGGCCCCGCAGGCCGGTGTCCGTCTCCAGGGCGGTCAGGTTGAGGTCGTACTTCGCCGGTCCGGGGTCGGTGGCGACGGGGCTCACGGTCAGGTCCGCCGCTCCGGCCGCGTCGCCCGCCTCGGCCGCCGGGTTCGGCACCAGGTTGAACATCACCTGAAACAGCGGGGAGTACGAGGGATCGGCCTCCGGCGCCAGCTCCCCGGCCAGTTCGGCGAAGGGCAGGTCCTTGTGCTCGTGGGCTTCCGCCGTGACCTGCCGGACCTGGGCCAGCAGGTCCGTGAAGACGCGGTCCGGGGCGATACCGAGGCGGATCACCACGGTGTTCACGAAGTACCCGACGAGCTGCTCCAGTTCGGCCTGCGGCCGGTTGGTGACGGGCGAGCCGACAGCCAGCTCGCGGTCGTCCACGCGATCGCCCAGGAGCACGGCGAACGCCGACAGGAGAGTCATGTACAGCGTGCCGTCGTGCTCCTGGCCCAGCTGCCTGAGCCGCGCGAGCACGGACTGCGGGACGTCGAACGTGACCTTGGCGCCCCGGTAGGACTTCACCGGGCGGCGCGGGTGGTCGGTGCGCAGCGAAAGACAGGCGGGCAGGCCGTCCAACTGCCGTTTCCAGTAGTCGCGTTGCCTGTCGAGCACCGCGCCATCCAGCACGTCGCGCTGCCAGCGGGCGAAGTCGACGTACTGGAGCGGCAGTTCCTGCAGATCCGGCTCCTCGCCGCGGCTCGACGCGCCGTACAGGACCATGAGTTCGGTCAGCACGATGGTCAGCGACCAGCCGTCGAAGACACCCCAGGGGCGGGTGAGCACGACGACGTGCTCGTTGTCCGCGACCGGCACCAGGTGGATCCGCACCGCGTACGGGCCCTCCGGCGCGAAGGGGCGGGTGCGTTCGTCCCTGAGCCAGGCGGCGAGGGCGTCGTCCCCGGCGATCGGTTCGGTGACGGTCACCTCGAAGCCGGCGGCGTCGTGGACGCGCTGGACGACGTTTCCGTCGCGGCGCGCATAGCCGGTGCGCAGTACCGCGTGCCGTGCGACGAGTGCCTGGACGGCGCGCGCGAAGGCCTCGCGGTCGAGGTGCCCCGTCAGCCGGTGGGCCAGCTGCGCGTTGTCGTACGAGGGGTCCAGGTGCTTCGGGTGGCCGAGGAACCACAGGTCACCCTGCTGGAGCGAGAGCGGCACCTCCTCGCCCTCCGCGACGGGCACGGCAGGCACGAGCGGCACGGCCTCGACGGCAGGCGGCTCGTCGTCCATCGCCGCGGCCATCTCGGTCACGGTGGCGCCCGTGAGGATCAGCTGAAGCGGCAGTTCGCGGCCCGTCTCCCGGCGCACGCGCAGGTTGAGCCGGACGGCGAGCAGGGAGTGCCCGCCGAGCGCGAAGAAGCTGTCCTCGATGCCGACACGGCTGACCCCGAGCACCTCTTCGAGGACGCGGCAGAGGGTCCGCTGGGTCCTGGTGCGCGGCGCGACGTAGGCCTCCTTGGCCACGGCGCCCTCGTCCGGGGCGGGCAACGCCCGCTTGTCGACCTTTCCGTTGGGGGTGATGGGCAGCTCCTCGAGGAGCATGAACACGCTGGGCAGCATGTACTCCGGCAGCCGCGCGGACAGGTGCTCCTTGAGCGTACGGGCCACCGAGGGACCCAGGTCGCCGATCCGCGGGAAGTTCGCCAGGTGCGCCTCGCGGTAGGGCGCGCGGGCCCGGACCGGCGGCAGAGCGTCCCGGCCGAAGACCAGGTCGAGGCCGTCGGGACGGTCCTGCGACCAGGTGGCCGCCACCTTGTAGCCGAGCTCCTCGGCACGCAGCAGTACGGCCTCCAACTCGTCCACGGCGGCCTGCTCCGTGATCCGGACCCCACCGGGAAGCGGGCTCACCTCGTGGGAGGGCGACCAGCGGGTCAGTCCCTCACCGACGCGCACGTCGTCGGCGACCCGGGGGTTGCGCAGGCCGCTGACACCGAAGCGGTCGGGGGCACCGTCCTCCAGGAGGGCGCGCAGCCGCTCGGTGGTGTCGGCGTCCAGCCACGTCAGGGGTTCGGCCGGGGTGTCCATGCCCTTGGTCAGGACGACGTCGTAGCGGTAGGCGGACATCTCGTTGTCCTCCACGCCGCGCTTGACCATGAGGTCGTACCCACCGATTTCGGGGAAGCGCTCGGCGATGCGGGCGAAGTAGGTGGGACTCAGGAGCAGTTCGCTCTCCTGCCTGCGGCGGCGCCGCACCTGTTCGGCGAGCGCGCCCACCGTGGTACGGCCTCCGGCGCGGCTGCGTTCGACCGCGCTCAGGTGGGCCTGGAGCAGGTCGAGGTTGCGTACGTCGCCGATGAAGATGCGGCCGCCGTCCTCCAGAAGAGGCAGCATCCGGGCGATCGTCTCCTCCAGGTAGACCCGGTTCGGGAAGTACTGGGCCACGGAGTTGAGCACGATCGTGTCGTAGGTCTGCCCGGTGAGGCGGGCCATCGACAGGGCGTCCCCCTGCTCCAGGGTGACATGGCTCCAGCCTCGGCTCTCCACTCCCCGGCGGACGTCGGCGAGCGCCGACGCCGACAGGTCGAAGGCGTGCACCGCCTCGCAGGCTTCCGCGTAGCGGAACAGGAGCAGTCCGGTGCCGCAGCCGATCTCCAGCAGGCGCCGCGGCCGCAGCTCGGCGATGCGCCGGACGGTGCCGTCGATCCACTCGCGCATGCCGGTCTCGGGCACGGGCAGGCCGGTGTAACTGCTGTCCCAGCCCACCAGGTTGAGGTCGTCGGCGGCTTCGTCGCCGGTCCCCGCGTACTGGTCCTCGAAGACCCGCTGCCACTGGTCGAGGAGCGTGGCGTTCTGCTCGCGGGCGGCGTCGTCGAGCCACTGCGGCGTCGGGCTCACATAGGCGACGAGCGCACGGTTGTCGTCGGAGCCGCGCGGGACGACGACGCCGTGGGAGACCGCTTCGTGTCCGGCGAGGGCGGCTTCGATCTCCCCGAGCTCGATGCGGAAACCACGGATCTTGACCTGGTCGTCGTTGCGGCCCAGGTACT
>NZ_JBVIJT010000013.1:0-203307 GCF_055581265.1 Streptomyces sp. NPDC031466 | reverse complement strand
TACTACGCCGCCGAACGCGGCCTGGTCGACGACGTCATCGACCCCGCCGAGACCCGCGAGGTCCTCATCAACTCCCTCGCGATGCTCGCCAACAAACACGCCGACCGCCCGGCCCGCAAGCACGGCAACCCCCCGCAATGACGCACCCGCGCTGACCCGGACACGCACGCGGTGACGCCCACGACCGGAGGTCCCATGCCCGCAGCAGCCGACATCCGCATAGAAAAGGGCGAGGTCACGGACGCCGAACTGGCAGCCCTGACCGTCCTGCTCCTCTCCCTCACCACCCCCCGCCCCACCACGCCCTTCACCCCCACACCCCCCACCACGGCCTGGCGCCGGGACAACTACCGGGCCCCCCACAGCTGGCAGGCCTGACTCCCCCGCAAGCACCACAGAAAGGGATCGGCTCCCCCAGGAGCCGATCCCTTCCCTTTTGCGGCGGCGCCGCATGCCGGACGGGGGGGGACGGGGCGGCTGGCCATGGCGCGGGAAGGCGCCGAAATCGCTCCGGCGGGGATCGCCGGCTCCCCGGCCTGAGCTGGGAGCCGCTACCGTGAAGCCATGACCGCACTGCCCGACTGGATGCGCCCGCCGCGCGCGGAAGGCTGGCTCGCGGAGGACCTCGACCGCCTCCCCGAGGCACCCCGCCACACCGAGCTGATCGACGGCACCCTCGTCTTCATGCTGTCGCCCCAGCACACCGGACACTCACCGATCAGTAGTGATACCGGGCAGCGAGGATGACGATCTCATTGTCCGTCACCAGATAGACCAGGCGGTGCTCATCGTCGATCCGTCGCGACCAGGCCCCAGGCAGGTGATACTTCAGCGGCTCCGGCTTGCCGATGCCCACGAAGGGGTCACGCCTGACATCTTCGATGAGCTTGTTGATCCGGGCGAGCGTCTTACGGTCGTTCTTGAGCCAGGACGTGTAGTCCTCCCAGCCCTGATCCTCGAAGACGAGCCTCACGCGGCACCCGCACCTGCGCCCGGTGACTCGGGATCGATCAGCTCACGCTCCGACACGTTGATGTGCGACAGGGCGTTCTCGTACGCCTTGAGCAACCGCCGGGCGTTCGCCGGCGAGCGCAGCAGGTAGGAGCCCTCGCGCAGCGCCATGTAGTCCTCGGCCGAGACAAGCACCGCGTTACCGTGCTTGGAGACGATCTCGATGGCCTCATGATTCTCGTTGACCTTTTTGATCAACGGAAACAGTTCCTTGCGCGCTTCGCTCGCAGTGATGGACATGACTTCAGCCCTCTCATCGAGTGGTACTCAATAACGTACCACTCTTGGCCCCATCCGAGAGAGGATCCGACTGATGGTGCCGCAACTGATCCAGCACCCATCCAGCGCGGGGAAAGGCTAGGGGCCCACCTCCGGAGAGGCGGGCCCCATCTGACCTGCATGTTTGCCACGTCAACGACGTGGCGTTATTCCATCCGCTCAGACGTTGAAGCGGAACTCCACCACATCCCCGTCCTGCATCACATACTCCTTGCCCTCCATGCGGGCCTTGCCCGCCGCGCGGGCCTCGGCCACCGAGCCCGTTTCGACCAGGTCGGCGAAGGAGATGACCTCGGCCTTGATGAAGCCCTTCTGGAAGTCCGTGTGGATGACGCCGGCCGCCTCGGGGGCCGTCGCGCCCCGCTTGATCGTCCAGGCGCGGGATTCCTTGGGGCCGGCCGTCAGGTACGTCTGGAGGCCCAGCGTGCGGAAGCCGACGTGGGCCAGGGTGGCGAGGCCCGGCTCTTCCTGGCCCACCGACTGGAGGAGTTCGAGGGCCTCGTCGTCGTCCAGTTCGGCGAGGTCCGCCTCCAGCTTGGCGTTGAGGAAGATCGCCTCCGCGGGGGCGACCAGCGCACGCTGCTCGGCCTTGAAGTCGTCGTCCGTCAGCTCGTCCTCGTCGACGTTGAAGACGTAGAGGAAGGGCTTGGTGGTGAGGAGGTGGAGGTCGTGGAGGAGCTCCGAGCGCTCCGAGCCCTGGACGATGCCCTGTGAGAAGAGCGTGTCGCCACGCTCCAGGATCTCCTTGGCCTCCTCGACGGCCTTGACCTTCGGCGCGACGTCCTTCTTGATGCGCGACTCCTTCTGGAGGCGCGGCAGGACCTTCTCGATGGTCTGGAGGTCGGCGAGGATCAGCTCGGTGTTGATCGTCTCGATGTCGTCCTTGGGCGAGACCTTGCCGTCGACGTGCACGACGTTCTCGTCCTTGAAGGCGCGGATGACCTGGCAGATCGCGTCCGACTCGCGGATGTTGGCGAGGAACTTGTTGCCGAGGCCCTCACCCTCGCTCGCGCCGCGCACGATGCCGGCGATGTCGACGAAGTCGACCGTCGCGGGGAGGACCTTCTGCGAGGAGAAGATCTCGGCCAGCTTCGTCAGGCGGGGGTCGGGGACGCCGACCACACCCACGTTCGGCTCGATCGTGGCGAACGGGTAGTTGGCCGCCAGCACGTCGTTCTTGGTCAGGGCGTTGAACAGGGTCGACTTGCCGACATTGGGCAGACCGACGATTCCGATCGTGAGCGACACGTTGCGACTTCCCGTACGTCAGGGCTGGGTGGGGCGGCCCCTTGTACCCGCGCCTGGTGCGTGCGCTTCGTACGTGGGCCGATCCACCAGTCTACGGCGTGCCGCCGACTGCCCCTCCGGACGGCCGTCCACCCGGCCCCCGCCCGGCCCTCTCCCTGTCCGCTCCCGTCGAACGCATGGCCAAGGTCACTCAAAGGGCGTGTCCCGCGCCTGATTCCGCGCGGAAGCCGACCTAGGTTGGTCCAGTGGAGCAACACAGGACGCGTCCCCCTCAGCCCGACCCGAAGGCTGCCCCGGCGGCCCGGTCCCGACGGACCGCGCCCCTGCCCCCGCAGGGCAGGGCCGCGCGGCCCGGCGCGGTGTACCGGGCCGCCGCCCGGCCCCGGCGTCCCGTCCCGCCGTTCGTCGAGGCGCTGCGCCGCGCCCCGCTGTACCGCAGGCTGCGGCAGCTGCCGAACCCGCGTCTGACCGGGCTCGGCAGCGGGCTGTTCTGCGCGACCGTGATGTTCCTGTTCGCCTGCCTGCTGAGGCTGCTCTTCGGCAGTTCCCTCGTCGCGTACGGCGTGCTGTTCCTGCCCGTGGCCGCGCTCACCGCGTTCTGGGTGCGCCCGGCCGACCTGGTCACCGCGCCGGTCGTGGTGCCGATCGCCTTCGCCGCGGGCGTCCTGCCGATCTCCGGGGGCAGCGGAGGGTTCGGCGGCCAGTTCATGGGGCTCGTGACGTCGCTGGCCCTGCACGCCGGCTGGCTGTACGGGGGCACACTCGTCACCGGGGTCATCGTGACCGTGCGCAAGGCCCGGCTGATGACCGAGCGGCGCAGGACTCCCCGTCCGGCGCCCCGGCGGCCCGACGGCAAGGGCGTGCCCGCCGCCTGACCTCCCGGGACGCCGTCCCCGGACGTCGTCCCGCGGCTACGCCTCGCCGGCCGCCGCCATCGCCGCTCCCACGATGCCCGCGTTGTTCTGGAGCTGGGCCGGGACGATCTCCGCCGCGATGCCCTCGATCAGCGGCAGGAACTTGTGCGCCTTGCGGCTGACACCGCCGCCGATGATGAACAGCTCCGGCGAGAACAGCATCTCCACGTGCGCGAGGTACTTCTGGACGCGCCGCGCCCAGTGCTCCCAGCTCAGGTCCTCGTCCTCGCGCGCCTTGGAGGAGGCCTTCTTCTCCGCGTCGTGGCCGTGCAGTTCGAGATGGCCCAGCTCGGTGTTGGGCACCAGCCGGCCGCCCGTGAACAGGGCGCTGCCGATGCCCGTGCCGAGGGTGAGCATGAGGACCGTGCCCGTGCGCCCCTTGCCCGCGCCGAAGTGCATCTCCGCGACGCCCGCCGCGTCCGCGTCGTTCAGGACGGTCACGGGGGCCCCGCCGAGCCGGTCGGAGACCAGCTTGCTGATGTCCTTGCCGATCCAGCTCTTGTCGACGTTCGCGGCCGTGCGCGCCGTGCCGTCGGTGATCACGCCGGGGAACGTGGCACCGACGGGCCCCGTCCAGCCGAAGTGCTCCACCACCTCGCACACGCCCTTCACCACCGCGTCCGGCGTCGCCGGATGCGGGGTCAGCACCTTGTGCCGCTCTTGCGTCAGGTCTCCGCGCTCCAGGTCCACGGGCGCGCCCTTGATCCCTGATCCGCCGATGTCCACACCGAAGATCTGCATGGACCCACGTTACGGCGAGGGTCGGCGCCGTGACAGCTCGGCCGGCGCGATCAGCCCCGCGACAGCTCCGCCGCCTCGGCGCGCAGGTCCCTGCGGAGCTCCTTGGGCAGCGAGAAGGTGATGGACTCCTCGGCCGTCTTCACCGTCTCCACGTCGGCGTAGCCGCGCTCGGCGAGCCATTCGATGACGCCGTCCACCAGGATGTCCGGCACGGACGCGCCCGACGTCAGACCGACCGTGGTGACGCCCTCCAGCCAGGCCTCGTCGATCTCGCCGGCGTTGTCGACGAGGTAGGAGGCGGCGGCGCCCGCGTCCAGGGCGACCTCGACCATGCGGATGGAGTTCGAGGAGTTCTTGGAGCCGACGACGATGACCAGCTCGGCGTCCTCGGCGAGCTTCTTGACCGCGGTCTGGCGGTTCTGCGTGGCGTAGCAGATGTCGTCGCTGGGCGGCGACAGCAGGTTCGGGAACTTGCCCTTGAGGGCGTCGACCGTCTCCATCGTCTCGTCGACGGAGAGCGTGGTCTGGGAGAGCCAGACGACCTTGTCGGGGTCGCGGACCTCGACGTTCGCCACGTCCTCGGGGCCGTCGACCAGCGTGATGTGGTCGGGCGCCTCGCCGGAGGTGCCGATGACCTCCTCGTGGCCCTCGTGCCCGATCAGGAGGATGTCGTAGTCCTCCTTGGCGAACCGGACCGCTTCCTTGTGCACCTTGGTGACCAGCGGGCACGTCGCGTCGATCGTCGCGAGCTTGCGCTCGGCGGCCTCCGCGTGGACGGTCGGGGCGACGCCGTGCGCGGAGAACATGACGATGGAGCCCTCGGGGACCTCCGCCGTCTGGTCGACGAAGATCGCACCCTTCTTCTCCAGGGTCTGCACCACGTACTTGTTGTGGACGATCTCGTGGCGGACGTAGATCGGGGCCCCGTACTGCTCCAGGGCCTTCTCGACGGCGATCACGGCACGGTCCACGCCCGCGCAGTAGCCACGGGGAGCGGCGAGCAGGACACGGCGGGAGCCAGGCGTTGCAGTCATGCCCCCCATCGTAAGGCCGCGTCCAGCGCGTCAAAGATCGCCGCGTTGGAGAGACTGGAGGCCTGCGTCGAGCTACGGAGGCACGATGTCCGGACAGTCCGCCAGTACGGGAGCCCACTCCGCGGGCGCCGACCCCGCCGGGGCCTCCGGGCCCGCCGAGGGTACGGGGCTGCGGCGCAGCCTCGGCTTCCGGGATCTCGTCGTCTACGGGCTGCTCTTCATCGCCCCCATGGCGCCGGTCGGCGTCTTCGGCACGCTCGACGCGAAGTCGCACGGCGCCGTCGCCCTCGTCTACCTGATCGCCACGGTCGCGATGGCGTTCACCGCTTTCAGCTACGCCCAGATGGTGCGGGTCGTCCCCCAGGCGGGGTCCGTCTTCGCGTACGCGCGCGTGGGGCTCGGCAAGGGGCCCGGGTTCATCGCCGGGTGGATGGCGATGCTGGACTACCTGCTGATCCCCGCGGTCGCCTACCTCTTCTCCGGGATCGCGATGAACTCGCTGGTCCCCTCGGTGTCCCGGTGGGTGTGGACGGCGATCGCGGTGCTCATCACGACCGCGCTGAACCTGTGGGGCGTACGGACGGCGGCGCGGGTCGGCTTCGCGGTGCTCGCGATGGAGATCGTGGTGCTGCTGGTCTTCGTCGTGGCCGCCGTGGTGGTCCTCGTGCAGGACGGGGCGCGGCGGGACTGGCTCTCGCCGCTGACCGGGGACGGCTCGCAGGGGGCGTTCGCCCTGTCGGCGGTGGTGGGGGCGGTGTCGATCGCCGTCCTGTCGTATCTGGGCTTCGACGCGATCGCCTCCTTCGCGGAGGAGGTCACCGGCGGCTCCGCGAAGGTCGCGCGGGCGGTGCTGTTCTGCCTGGCGCTCGCGGGCGTGCTGTTCATCGCCCAGACGTACCTGGTGGCGCTCCTGGAGCCGCTGTCCTCCGCCGAGCTGGCCGCCGAGCCCGTTAAGCAGGGGACGGCCTTCTACGACGCCGTGAACTCGGCGGCCGGGACGTGGCTGCACGATCTGGTGGCCGTCAGCAAGGCGATCGGCGCGGCGTTCGCGGCGCTGGCCGGGCAGGCGGCGGCGGGGCGGCTGCTCTTCGCCATGGCGCGGGAGCGGCGGCTGCCGAAGGCCCTGTCCCGGACGGACTCCGGTACTCCCCGGGTCGCGCTGCTGTGCGCGGCCGTGGTGACGCTGGTCGCCGCGGTGTGGGCGGCTCGGCGGGACGACGGCATGGACCACCTGGTGTCGGTGGTGGACATCGGGGCGTTGACGGCGTTCCTGCTGCTGCACGCGAGTGTCGTCGGGTGGTTCGTGGTGCGGCACCGGGAGGACGGGTTCAGCTGGTGGCGGCACCTGCTGGTGCCCGTGCTGGGGGCGGTCATCGTGGTGGCGGTCATCTGGGAGGCGTCCGGGGCGGCGCAGGTGGTGGGGGCGGTGTGGCTGGGCGTGGGGCTCGTCGTGCTTTTCGCACAGCGGGGCCGTGGGGGGGTGCTCTGAGCCGCCGCTTCGCGGCGGGTGTCTCCCACCCACCCACCCGTTTACCCCGGGTCGTGCCGGTGCCGTAGGGACGCCCGTTTACCCCGGGTCGCATCCGTGCCGTAGGGACGCCCGGTTACCCCGGTTCGCATCCGTGCCGTAGGGGCCCTTTCGCTCGGCCCGGGGTGTCACACCCGCCGACTACGCTCGGCGCATGGCTCTCAACACGTCCGCGGACGCGCCGCTCCCCGTGGGGCAGGTGTCGCGGCTCATCGGTGGGTGGATCGACCGGCTCGGCGCCGTCTGGGTGGAGGGGCAGATCACCCAGCTGTCCCGCAGACCGGGCGCCGGCGTGGTCTTCCTGACGCTGCGCGACCCCTCGCACGACATCTCGGTGAGCGTCACCTGCTACCGCCAGGTGTTCGACGCCGTGGCGGACGTCGTCTCCGAGGGCGCCCGCGTCGTCGTCCACGCCAAGCCGGAGTGGTACGCGCCGCGCGGGCAGCTGTCCCTGCGGGCCGCCGAGATAAGGCCGGTCGGCGTCGGTGAGCTGCTGGCGCGGATCGAGCAGCTGAAGAAGAGCCTCGCCGCGGAGGGTCTGTTCGCGTCCGGGCGCAAGAAGCCGCTGCCGTTCCTGCCGCAGCTCATCGGCCTCGTCACGGGCCGCGCGTCGGCCGCCGAGCGGGACGTCCTGGAGAACGCGCGGCACCGCTGGCCCGCCGTCCGCTTCGAGGTCCGTGCCGTCCCCGTGCAGGGGGTGCACGCGGTGCCGCAGGTCGTCCGGGCCGTGCAGGAGCTGGACGCGCTCGACGAGGTCGACGTGATCATCGTGGCGCGGGGCGGCGGCAGCGTGGAGGACCTGCTGCCGTTCTCCGACGAGCAGCTGATCAGGGCGGTGGCGGCCTGCCGTACGCCGCTGGTCTCGGCCATCGGGCACGAGCCGGACAGCCCGCTGCTCGATCTCGTGGCGGACCTGCGGGCCTCCACGCCCACGGACGCCGCCAAGAAGGTCGTGCCGGACGTCGGCGAGGAGTACGAGCGCGTGCGGGGCCTGAGCGAGCGCGCCCGGCGCTGCGTGGACGCCTTCCTCGACCGCGAGGAGCGCGGCCTCGCGCATGCCCTGGCCCGCCCCTCCATGGAGCACCCGCACCGGATGGTCGAGGAGCGCGAGGAGCAGGTCTCGGCGCTCGTCGACCGGGCCCGGCGCACGCTCGGGCACTTGTTGGACCGGGCGTCCTCGGAGCTGACGCACACGCACGCGCGCGTGGTGGCCCTCTCCCCCGCCGCGACCCTCCAGCGCGGGTACGCGGTGCTGCAGAAGACGGACGGCGCGGTCGTCCGGGCCCCGCAGGAGGTGGGCGCCGGCGAGGAGTTGCGGGCCCGCGTCGCCGAGGGCGAGTTCACCGTACGAGCCGAACGAGCCGAACGAGCCGAAGCAACCGCGCCGACCGAAGCAACCGCACGAGCCGAACGAACCGCACGGAACGAGAATTAGGGTGGCCGCATGACCAGCAAGACGGACGAGGCCGTGGGCCCGGCGGACGCGCTCGGGTACGAGCAGGCGCGGGACGAGCTGATCGAGGTCGTACGCCGCCTGGAGACCGGCGGCACGACGCTGGAGGAGTCGCTCGCCCTGTGGGAGCGGGGCGAGGAGCTGGCGACGGTGTGCCGCCGCTGGCTGGACGGCGCGCGTGCCCGTCTGGACGCGGCGCTCGCGGGTGAGGGCGGGGAGGGGGCCGGGGCCATCGAGGACGCCGACGACCCCGAGGACCCCCGCGACGGCGCGGCGGTCTGAACGGGCGATGCTTGTGAGGCGAATCACGACCCGCCAAGTTTGGTTGAAACTTAAACGTTGCGGTCGTACTATCGTCCATGCCCGTTGATATCCCGCCGTAACGAGAAGGTAGATCATGTCTCTCGCCCTTGACCCCGCCGCCCAGGACCTGCTCTTCCGCGAGGCCCGCACCGCGAACACCTTCACCGACGAGCCGGTCACCGAGGAGCAGGTCCAGGCGATCTACGACCTGGTCAAGTACGGCCCGACCGCGTTCAACCAGTCGCCGCTGCGCGTCACCCTGGTGCGCTCTCCCGAGGCCCGCGAGCGCCTGGTCACGCACATGGCCGAGGGCAACCGCCCGAAGACGGCGAGCGCCCCGCTGGTCGCGATCCTCTCCGCCGACAACGAGTTCCACGAGGAGCTCCCGGCGCTCTTCCCGCACTTCCCGCAGGCCAAGGACGTCTTCTTCGCCGAGCGCCCGGCCCGTGAGCAGGCCGCGCTGGTGAACGCCACGCTGCAGGCCGGCTACTTCATCGTGGGCGTGCGCGCCGCCGGCCTGGCCGCCGGCCCGATGACCGGCTTCGACGCCGCCGGCGTGCAGAAGGAGTTCCTGGACGACGACCACACCCCGCTGATGATCGTCAACATCGGCAAGCCGGGCGAGGACGCCTGGTTCCCGCGCTCCCCGCGGCTGGCCTACGAGGACGTCGTCACCACGGTCTGATCGGCCCGGTCCGATCGGCAGGGCCTGATGGGCCCGGTCCGATCGGCGGGCGTCCGCGGACGCCCGAACCGGCACGCGAAGGGCCCCCGGCACACCGCCGGGGGCCCTTCGCGTACTCGCTCACCCCTGCGGATCAGCTGGTGCGCAGCGACCGCGCCATCTTGGTGAGCTGTCCGAACGACGCCGTGCCGGTGACGACGGTCGTCGCGCCCTTCTCGGTGCTCACCAGGGCGTCGTACGTCGAGCCCTGGTAGCGCTGCCACGTCCGGCCGCCGATCTTCTCGGTGGCGTCCGTCCTGCGGGCCTCCTGCGTGGCGTCCTCGATGAACCTGGCCGGCTTGGCGGTGGACTGCTTGATCGCCACGTACTCGCCGTCGGGGTCGAGGAAGCCCAGGTGCCACGCGTCGTGGTCGGCGCCGTCGAACCGCACGGACGTCGGCCTCCACTCCTTGGACAGGCCCTCGGGCGCCGCCACCGGATAGGCCGCGGCCCGCCGGGCCGTCAGGAGCTCCACGCGGTAGTCGACCCGCTTGACGGGGGTCTCGGACTCGTCATGCGGGACGAAGATGTAGATCACGCCCGCGACCAGGGCGATCACCACCAGCGACCACAGCATGTTCTTGACGGTCTGGTTGCCTTGTCTGCCTGCCACGCCCCCATGGTCTCAGGCGCCGGCCGCGCCCCGTCGCCCGGTGCCCGGTCCGCTCATGCGTGGGGCCCACTGCTCATTTTGTCGACCTACGGATAGAGTCGTTCACAATCCCTCATCCGGCCGTCGTCGTATCAGCAGAGAGGTGCGTCCCGATGACCGAGCATCATCTTCCGTCCGAGCTCGAGGTTTCCCCCGAGGCTCCCGACCGCAACCTCGCCCTGGAGCTCGTCCGGGTCACCGAGGCGGCCGCCATGGCCGCGGGCCGCTGGGTCGGCCGCGGCGACAAGAACGGCGCGGACGGCGCCGCGGTCAGGGCCATGCGGACCCTTGTCCACACCGTCTCGATGAACGGCGTCGTGGTCATCGGGGAGGGCGAGAAGGACGAGGCCCCGATGCTCTTCAACGGAGAGCGCATCGGCGACGGCACCGGCGCCGAGGTCGACATCGCCGTCGACCCGATCGACGGCACGACGCTGACCGCGAAGGGCATGCCCAACGCGATCGCCGTCCTGGCCGCCGCCGACCGCGGCGCGATGTTCGACCCCTCCGCCGTGTTCTACATGGATAAGCTGGTCACCGGCCCCGAGGCCGCGGACTACGTCGACATCAACGCGCCCGCGTCGGTCAACATCCGCCGGGTCGCCAAGGCCAAGAACTCCTCGCCCGAGGACGTCACGGTGATGATCCTGGACCGCCCCCGCCACGAGGGCATCGTCAAGGAGATCCGCGAGACCGGCGCCCGCATCAAGTTCATCTCCGACGGCGATGTCGCCGGCTCGGTCATGGCCGTGCGCGAGGGCACCGGCGTCGACCTCCTGATGGGCATCGGCGGCACCCCCGAGGGCATCATCTCGGCGTGTGCGATCAAGTGCCTGGGCGGCGTGATCCAGGGCAAGTTGTGGCCGAAGGACGACGCGGAGCGCCAGCGCGCCCTCGACGCCGGTCACGACCTGGACCGCACGCTCTCCACGGACGACCTGGTCAAGGGCGACAACGTCTTCTTCGTCGCGACCGGCATCACCGACGGCGAGCTGCTCCAGGGCGTGCGCTACCGCGCGGCGACCGCCTCGACGTCGTCCCTGGTCATGCGGTCCAAGTCGGGCACCATCCGCAAGATCGACTCCGACCACCGGCTCTCGAAGCTGCGGGCGTACAGCGCGATCGACTTCGACCGCGCCAAGTAGTCCCACCGCGCGGAACAGTCCGACCGCGCGAAGCAGTGCGTACGACGAAGGGGGCGTCCCGTGCGGGGGACGCCCCCTTCGTCGTGGGCCACCAGGGAGCCTGCCGCGCCGGGCCTAGCCGGCCGCGGCGATCTCCGCCGCGGCGGCCGCCTTCTTCAGTTCCACGTCCCGCCTGCGGCGGCGGGCCAGGACCACGCGGCGCTCGGCGGCGGTCAGGCCGCCCCACACGCCGTACGGCTCGGGCTGGAGCAGGGCGTGTTCGCGGCACTCGACCATCACCGGGCAGCGGCCGCAGACCCGCTTGGCCGCCTCCTCGCGCGAGAGCCTGGCCGCGGTCGGCTCCTTGGACGGGGCGAAGAACAGTCCGGCTTCGTCGCGGCGGCACACCGCCTCCGTGTGCCAGGGCGCGTCATCGGTCCGATCACGCGCGGGCCCCCGCTGAGCCGGGACAGCGGCGACCTGCAGGGACTGACGCGAGGGTTGCAGCACGGTCTACTCCTGACGACGGCTTCGCGAGCGAGAGACGATGCAGCAAGCTCTACCCGCTGTGTGCGCGCCTATGCACTGAGTTCCGACGCGCGGAAGCGCGGCCTCCCCTCGCGGCGCGCGGGCCGTCAGTGCCCGAGGTGCTTGCGCAGCCTCTGGTGCAGGTCACGGACGAACTTGCCGCGCTTGGGCCGCGCCTCGATGCTGCCGAGGACCGCCATGCCGTCCACGAAGACGACCGGGGCCTCCTGGTCGGGCGAGTCGAGGGTGTCCACCTCGAAGCTGCCGAGGACGCCCGTGCCGCTGCCGCGCAGCGAGACGTTCTCCGGGAGGTGGATCTCGACCGAGCCGAAGATGGCGATCGCCTTGATGACGACCTGGCGCTGCTCGAAGATCGCCTCGCTCAGGTCTATCTCGACGCTGCCGAAGATGGCGTACGCGTGGGTGCGGCGGGCCACCCGCCAGCGGCCCTTGCGGACGGAGCCGCTGAGGACGGCCACCAGGTTCTCGTCCGCGACCGGCGGGATCGCTCCGGGGGACGGCCTGGAGGGGACGGGGCCGGGGGTGTGCCCGGGCGGGGTCCTGGGGTGGGCGGCGGGGTCCTGGGCGGCGGGCAAGTCCCTGACCAGTGGCTGTAGTTCGGCCATCGTCTTGGCGCGATAGACCCCCTCGACGCGGTCCGCGTGCTCGTCGGCGGTGAGGCGGCCCTCGGCCAGGGCCTCGCGGAGGATGTCCGCGGTGCGGTCCCGGTCGGCGTCGGAGGCACGGAGGGATCCCGGCTCCTCGGCTGTGGCGGGAGCGGGCTGCGGGAGACGCTTTTCGAGGTCCACGTCGGCAGCGTACCCAAACGCGATAGATCGCGACTAGCCCTGTGGACAACCGGCGCGGCGCCCGGATCCCCTACTGAGCCTTACCTCACAGACGCCGCCCGCCGCGCGCGTTCTACGCTGGTTGGCGCGTCGCCAATGGAGGCGCGCCGCTGTCTGCCGAGTGAGGAATGGCCGCAATGTCCGTTAGCCCCCGCCCGCCCATCCCGGCGTTCGAGTACTCCGATCTGCTCCCCCTGGGAGAGGACACCACCCCGTACCGGCTGGTGACCTCCGAGGGCGTCTCCACCTTCGAGGCCGACGGGCGGACGTTCCTCAAGGTCGAGCCGGAGGCGCTGCGCACGCTCGCCGCCGAGGCGATCCACGACATCCAGCACTACCTGCGCCCCGCGCACCTGGCGCAGCTGCGGCGCATCGTGGACGACCCCGAGGCGTCGTCCAACGACAAGTTCGTGGCGCTCGACCTGCTGAAGAACGCGAACATCGCGGCGGCGGGCGTGCTGCCCATGTGCCAGGACACCGGCACGGCGATCGTCATGGGCAAGCGCGGACAGAACGTCCTGACCGAGGGCGAGGACGAGAAGGCGCTCTCCAAGGGCGTCTTCGACGCGTACACGAAGCTGAACCTGCGCTACTCCCAGATGGCCCCGCTGACCATGTGGGAGGAGAAGAACACCGGCTCCAACCTGCCGGCGCAGATCGAGCTGTACGCGACCGACGGTGGCGCCTACAAGTTCCTGTTCATGGCCAAGGGCGGCGGCTCCGCCAACAAGAGCTTCCTCTACCAGGAGACGAAGGCCGTCCTGAACGAGGCCTCCATGATGAAGTTCCTGGAGGAGAAGATCCGCTCCCTGGGGACGGCCGCCTGCCCGCCGTACCACCTGGCGATCGTCGTGGGCGGCACGAGCGCCGAGTTCGCGCTGAAGACCGCGAAGTACGCCTCCGCGCACTACCTGGACGAGCTGCCGTCCGAGGGCTCTCCGACCGGGCACGGCTTCCGGGACAAGGAGCTGGAGGAGAAGGTCTTCGAGCTGACGCAGAAGATCGGCATCGGCGCGCAGTTCGGCGGCAAGTACTTCTGCCACGACGTGCGCGTGGTGCGCCTGCCCCGGCACGGCGCCTCGCTGCCCGTCGCCATCGCCGTCTCCTGCTCGGCCGACCGCCAGGCCACCGCGAAGATCACCGCCGAGGGCGTCTTCCTGGAGCAGCTGGAGAGGGACCCGGCGCGCTTCCTGCCGGAGACGACGGAGGAGACCCTCAACGACGACGCCGAGTCGGCGGACGTCGTCGAGATCGACCTCAACCAGCCGATGGACGCGATCCTCGCCGAGCTGACCAAGCACCCGGTCAAGACCCGCCTGTCGCTCACCGGTCCCCTCGTCGTGGCCCGCGACATCGCGCACGCCAAGATCAAGGAGCGGCTCGACGCGGGTGAGGAGATGCCGCAGTACTTGAAGGACCACCCGGTGTACTACGCCGGTCCCGCGAAGACCCCCGAGGGCTACGCCTCCGGCTCGTTCGGGCCGACGACGGCCGGGCGCATGGACTCCTACGTGGAGCAGTTCCAGGCGGCGGGCGGCTCCAAGGTGATGCTCGCCAAGGGCAACCGCAGCAAGCAGGTCACCGACGCGTGTGACGCGCACGGCGGCTTCTACCTCGGCTCGATCGGCGGCCCGGCCGCGCGGCTCGCCCAGGACTGCATCAAGAAGGTCGAGGTCGTCGAGTACGAGGAGCTCGGCATGGAGGCGGTCTGGAAGATCGAGGTCGAGGACTTCCCGGCCTTCATCGTCGTGGACGACAAGGGCAACGACTTCTTCCAGGACCCGGCCCCCGAGCCCACGTTCACGCACATCCCGGTACGGGGCCCGGGTCTGGCGTAGCGCAGGGGACCGGCGGGTGCGCCCCGCCAGGGGCGCACCCGCCAGGGGCGCGTAGAACCGCGCGACGAGCCACGACGCACCCGCGGAAGGACGACCCCTCAGGCGAACCGCTGATGCGCGGTCCCGGCACATTTCTGGAGCCGCAACGGCTCCTTGGCCCCCGCAAGGGTCAGACAGAGCCCGCTCGCCGCAGCGGGCCGCACCGTCCCGGCCTCACGGACGAACTTCTGGTTGCCACCCCCGTGGCAGTTCCACAGGACGACAGCGGCACCCTCCTTGTAGGCGCCGTCGGGCACGTCGAGACACCGGTCCTGGGTCAGCCCGGTGTGCAGGGACCCTCGCGACTCGTCGTACCACCAGGTCTGGTTCCGATTGCCGGTGCAGTCCCAGCCCTGCACCTTCGTGCCGTTGCGGCTCTTCGAGGCGTCGACGTCCACGCACGTCCCCGTGCCCTCGTTCCTCAGCGGCTTGTACGCGTCGTCCCAGGCGCCCTTGTACAGCTTCGGGCCGCCCGTGCTCGCCGGGTCGGCGCAGCCCGCCTCGCGGTAGCCCGCCTCGTGGAGCTGCGTCAGGCAGGAGGCGAAGGCGGCGTGGCCGCGGGCGTTGGGGTGGAAGGACTGGCGCACGGAGTTGGAGTCCGGCGGGAAGGGGTGGGTCACGTCCACGTAGAGGCCGCGCGCCCAGGTGTCCTCCATGCAGACCTCGTGGCCGTGGAAGAGGCGGGAGTTGTCGAGATAGGTGGCGCCCGCCCTCCTCGCCGCCTCGCGCATGCCCGTCTGGAACGTGGGCACCGCGTAGTCGCGGCCCCACTCGGTGTCCGAGTCGTAGCCGAGCCCGCCGCAGGCGAGCTTGCCCGGGAACGTCGGGTTGTCGCGGAAGTCCGGGCCGATCGGGCTCGGGTAGCCCATGGCGACGAGCCGGTAGTCGCCCTCCTGGTAGCCCGCGTCCCGCATGACCGTCCTCAGGTCGCGCAGCGATTGCTCGACCTTCGGCACGAGGGCGTCCACGCGCGCCTGCCAGCCGTCGTGGTACTTGCCGGCGCACGGCCCCTGGCTCAGCAGGTAGCGGGTCACGCAGTCGGTCATCACCGGTGAGAACTGAAGGTCGTCGTTGGCGCCGACGACGAGCAGGATCGTCTTGATCCTGGTGTTGCGCGCCTTGATGGCGAGGTTGTCGCTCTGCACCAGCTCGTCGGCGTACTGCTTCTGGCCACCGATCCTGATGTTGACCGTGCGGGCCCCGGAACAGGCCACGTTGTACGTCACGTCGGCGGGGATGCCGGTGCGGTGGATCGCGGCGTCCGGCGAGCGGTGGCACCAGTTGTCCGGGCCGTCGGTGCCCGGTTCGTACGTCCCGACGCCCTCCCCGGAGATCTCGCTGTCGCCGAGCGAGATCAGGCCCGTCTTGCGCTCCGCCATGGGGCGTTCGGCCGGGCCGCCGTACAGCTCGGTGGCCTCGGCCGCCCGGATCTTCTCCAGTTCGGGCGGAAGGGGCACCGCCGCGGACGTCCGGGCCCCGCCCCCGTCCGCCGCCTGGGCGGGTACGGCGGCCGCCGCGCCGAGCACGGTCGCCATCGCGGCGGCCGCCGCGAACGTCCCTCGCAGCCGCGCCCGTCCGCTGCGTCTGATGCGCTTCATCGCGCCTCCCCGGGTTGGTGTTACCCAGGGTTTTTACTGGTGGGTAGAGGTCTTGGGAATACCTGGAACAAGACAAGTGCTCAACTTTTCCGGGGCTTTCGACGGCCTCGGAGCGGAGAGGTAGGTTCACGGCATGACCAGCGACGCCAGCGACAACGGCACCGGCGAGTACCGGATCGAGCACGACTCCATGGGCGAGGTGCGAGTCCCCGCCGCCGCCAAGTGGCGTGCGCAGACCCAGCGCGCGGTGGAGAACTTCCCCATCTCCGGGCAGCGCATCGAGCGCGCCCACATCGCCGCCCTCGCCCGGATCAAGACGGCCGCGGCCAAGGTCAACGCGGGGCTCGGGGTGCTGGACGAGGACATCGCCGAGGCCATCGTGGAGGCGGCGGCGGAGGTC
The DNA here is from genome assembly GCF_055581265.1 of Streptomyces sp. NPDC031466. Classification (NCBI taxonomy): domain Bacteria; kingdom Bacillati; phylum Actinomycetota; class Actinomycetes; order Kitasatosporales; family Streptomycetaceae; genus Streptomyces; species Streptomyces sp. NPDC031466. The sequence goes on along the minus strand of NZ_JBVIJT010000013.1, from coordinate 187,045 downwards.
GCCGACGGGCGCTGGGACGCGCACTTCCCCGTCGACGTCTTCCAGACCGGCTCGGGCACCTCGTCCAACATGAACACCAACGAGGTCCTCGCCACGCTCGCCACCGAGCGGCTCGGGCGCCCCGTCCACCCCAACGACCACGTGAACGCCTCCCAGTCCTCCAACGACGTCTTCCCGTCCTCGATCCACATCGCGGCGACGGGCGCGGTCACCGGCGAGCTGATCCCGGCCCTCGACCACCTCGCCGCCGCGCTGGAGCGCAAGGCCGAGGAGTTCGCGGACGTCGTCAAGTCCGGGCGCACGCACCTGATGGACGCCACCCCGGTGACGCTCGGCCAGGAGTTCGGCGGGTACGCGGCACAGGTGCGGTACGGCATCGAGCGCCTGGAGGCCTCGCTGCCGCGCCTGGCCGAACTGCCGCTCGGCGGCACGGCCGTGGGCACCGGCATCAACACCCCGCCCGGCTTCTCCGCGGCCGTCATCGCCGAGGTGGCGCGGGCCACCGGCCTGCCGCTGACCGAGGCGCGCGACCACTTCGAGGCGCAGGGCGCCCGGGACGGCATCGTGGAGACCAGCGGGCAGCTGCGGACCATCGGTGTGGGTCTGACGAAGATCGCCAACGACCTGCGGTGGATGGCCTCGGGCCCGCGTACCGGCCTCGCCGAGATCAACCTCCCCGACCTCCAGCCCGGTTCGTCGATCATGCCGGGCAAGGTGAACCCGGTCATCCCGGAGGCCGCGCTGATGGTCGCCGCCCAGGTCACCGGCAACGACGCCACGGTCGCCGCGGCGGGCGCCGCCGGCAACTTCGAGCTGAACGTCATGCTTCCGGTCATCGCCAAGAACGTCCTGGAGTCGATCCGGCTGCTGGCCAACGTCTCCCGGCTGCTCGCCGACCGGACCATCGACGGCATCACCGCCAACCGCGAACGCGCCCGCGAGTACGCCGAGTCCTCGCCCTCCGTCGTGACGCCGCTGAACAAGTACATCGGCTACGAGGAGGCGGCGAAGGTCGCCAAGAGGTCCCTGGCCGAGCGCAAGACGATCCGCGAGGTCGTCCTGGAGGCCGGCTACGTCGACCGGGGCGACCTCACCAGGGAGCAACTGGACGAGGCCCTGGACGTGTTGCGCATGACCCGCCCTCAGGCGTGAGGGGCACCGAGGGACTCGGGACCGGCACCGGAGAGGCGTCTAATATCTGTCCATGACAGACCTCGACGGGAAGACGACGGACGGTGACGGTGCGGCGGCCCGGTGGGCCCCCGGCGACCACATCCTGTGGCGCTACCGGGAGAACGCCGGGGACCGCGTGCACATCTGCCGCCCCGTCACCGTCGTCCAGGACAGCCCGGACCTGCTCGCCGTGTGGATGGCGCCCGGCACCGAGTGCGTCAAGCCCGTGCTGGCCGACGGGACCCCGCTGCACCACGAGCCGCTCGCGACCCGCTACACCAAGCCGCGCGTGATCCGCAGGGACCGCTGGTTCGGCACCGGCGTCCTGAAGCTGGCGCGCCCCGGCGAGCCGTGGTCGGTCTGGCTGTTCTGGGACCAGGGCTGGCAGTTCAAGAACTGGTACGTGAACCTGGAGGAGCCCCGCGTCCGGTGGGCGGCCGGCGTCGACTCCGAGGATCACTTTCTGGACATCTCCGTGCGCCCGGACGGCAGCTGGCGCTGGCACGACGAGGACGAGTTCGCCGAGGCCCTGCGGGTGGGCCTGATGGACCCGGGAAAGGCCGCCGACGTCCGCGCCGCCGGCCGGGCCGCGCTTGACGTGATCGACGCGTGGGGGCCACCGTTTTCGGACGGCTGGCAGCACTGGCGCCCCGATCCGTCCTGGGGCGTACCGCCCCTGCCGGATGACTGGGACCGTACGCCCGCGCGCGTGTCCTCATGAGACCCTTGATGCGCCCCCGTGGTTCAAACGTAGGATCGTCCTCCGCAAGGGCGCACAGTAACAACTCCGTGGGTTTGCGCGCTGTCTGACAGGAAGTCATCGAGGGGCGGCAGAACGTGAGCGAGGACCGCAGAGGCCAGGCCGAGGCCTTTGACGCCATCGGGCAGCAGTACGACGACGCCTTCGCGCGCAAGGAGGGCCAGCTCGCCGCCGGACGCGCCCTGGCCGACGCGCTGGCGCCCGGTTCCCGCGTCCTGGACGTGGGTTGCGGCACCGGTCTGCCCACCGCCCGGCAATTGGCCGAGAAGGGCCACTCGGTCCTCGGCACGGACATCTCCTCGGGCATGCTCGCCCTGGCCGAAAAGAACGTACCGGCCGCCGAGTTCCGGCAGATCGACATCGCGGACCTCACGGCCGAGGGCCCCGAGGGCGTCGGCCGGTTCGACGGCATCACCTGCTTCTTCGCCCTGCTGATGCTGCCGCGCCGGGAGATCCCCGGGGCGCTGCGGCGGCTGCACGGCCTGCTGCGGCCGCGAGGCCTGATGGAGCTGTCCATGGTCGAGGCCGATCTGGACGACGCGCCGATCCCGTTCCTGGGGCACACGATCCGGGTATCGGGATACCTGCGGGACGAACTGCGGCAGGTCGTGCGGGACGCGGGCTTCGAGATCACCGGCGAGGACACGTACTCGTACACTCCCGAGAGCACCGACGCCTCCCCGGGCCCGCAGTCCCGTGCGAGCAGGGAAGGCCCCAATCCGGAACATCAGATCTTTCTGCACTGCCGACGCGGCTGAGCGACGTGCAACGCTGGACGGCGCGCACGGCGCGCAGCCCCGGACGGACGGATTCAAGACGCGTGACGGAGCACCTCACCCCCCACGAGGGTCGCAAGGCACCAGCTGCCCGGCCGACCGCCCCCGCGGAGCCCCGCGGGGCGCTGCTGCGTTCCCCCGAGTCGCCACAGGGTGCGCGTGACACATCCCCGGGAGCATCGGTGCCGCCGACCAGTGAGCATTCCCAGCCGTCCGCCTCCGAGCCGGACCCGGGCCGGCCGCGGCCCGCCCCCGACGGCGTGCCGGCGCAGCCCGGACCCGCGGGCCCGCCGGACGGCACGGAGCGCCGCACCGGTCAGCCGCGGCCCCCGGGCACCGGCCCGGCGGCGATGCGGCGCGACGGCGACCGGCTGCGCTTCGTGGGCGCCGCGACCCGGCGCATCGCCCGCGGCATCGACCTGGACGAGATCGTGATGGGCCTGTGCCGCGCCACGGTCCCCACGTTCTCCGACGCGATCCTCGTCTACCTGCGCGACCCGCTGCCCGTCGGCGACGAGCGGCCCACGGGCCCGCTGGTGCTGCGCCTGCGCCGCACCGACCGGCTGCGCTCCCTCGACGAGGGCACCGAGGAGCAGTCCGCCGCCGAGGGCGGCACGCTGCCCACGCTCCAGGTGGTGCCGCCCGACATCACCGACGTGACGGGCACCGCCGAGCTGTGCGAGGTGCGGCACGGCGGGGCGCTCGCCGAGGTGCTGCGCGGGGTGCGGCCGGTCTTCGCGGACTCGGCGGCGGCCCGGGCGGCGCTGCCCGAACTGCTCGGCGAGGGGCGGACCGTGCCGACCGGCCGGCGGGCCATCCTCGCGCCGCTGCGGGGCCGCCGCAGGGTGATCGGCGCGGCCGTGTTCCTGCGCCGCCCGGACCGCCCCGCGTTCGAGGCGGACGACCTGCTGGTCGCCGCCCAGCTGGCCACGCACAGCGCGCTCGGCATCGACAAGGCGGTCCTGTACGGCCGCGAGGCCTACATCGCCGACGAGTTGCAGCGCACGATGCTGCCCGAGACGCTGCCGCGCCCGACCGGGGTGCGGCTCGCCTCGCGCTACCTCCCGGCCGCCGAGACCGCCCGCGTCGGCGGCGACTGGTACGACGCGATCCCGCTGCCCGGCAGCCGGGTCGCCCTGGTCGTCGGCGATGTCATGGGGCACTCCATGACATCGGCGGCGATCATGGGCCAGCTGCGGACGACCGCGCAGACCCTCGCGGGGCTCGACCTGCCGCCCCAGGAGGTCCTGCACCATCTGGACGAGCAGGCCCAGCGGCTCGGCTCGGACCGGATGGCCACCTGCCTGTACGCGGTCTACGACCCGGTCTCGCACCGCATCACCATCGCCAACGCCGGGCATCCGCCGCCGGTGCTGCTGCACCTGGGCGGGCGCGCCGAGGTGCTGCGGGTGCCGCCGGGCGCGCCCATCGGGGTGGGCGGCGTGGACTTCGAGGCCGTGGAGTTGGACGCCCCGGCGGGCGCCACGCTGCTGCTGTACACGGACGGCCTCGTCGAGTCCCGGCTGCGGGACGTGTGGACCGGCATAGAGCAGCTGCGCGAACGTCTCGCGGCGACCGCCCAGCTGACGGGCCCGGACCACCCGCCGCCCCTGGAGGCGCTCTGCGACGAGGTGCTCGACATGCTCGGGCCGGGCGACCGGGACGACGACATCGCGCTGCTCGCCGCACGCTTCGACGGCATCGCGCCGAGCGATGTCGCGTACTGGTTCCTGGAGCCGGAGGACGCGACACCGGCCCGCGCCCGCAGGCTGGCGCGCAGCGCGCTGGTCCGCTGGGGTCTGGAGGAGCTGACCGACTCGATGGAGCTGCTGGTCAGCGAGGTCGTGACGAACGCCGTGCGGTACGCGTCGCGGCCGATCACGCTGCGGCTGCTCCGTACGGACGTGCTGCGCTGCGAGGTCGGCGACGACGTCCCGCAGCTGCCCCGGCTGCGCCAGGCGCGCGCCACCGACGAGGGCGGCCGCGGCCTGTACCTGGTCAACAAGATGGCGCGGCGCTGGGGCGCCACGCGGCTGAGCACCGGAAAGGTGGTCTGGTTCGAAGTGAACCGGAGCTAGCGCGCACAGTGCCCCGTACGTGGAAGGCGCCCGGAACCTCGAAGGTTCCGGGCGCCTTTCCTTTCGCCGGGCGCGGGGCGGCCGTCAGTCCCTGCGGGGCCCGCGGTCGTCGGGATCGTCGGGGAGCTCGATCGTCTCCGTGGGAGTCGGCTCGTGCGTCGGAGGCTTGGACGACGGAGTCTGCGTCGGAGGCTTGGAGGACGGCGTCTGCGACGGCGGCTTGGAGGACGGGGTCTGCGACGGCGGCTTGGACGTGGGGTCCTTCTCCGGCTTCGTCGGCGTGCTCGACGGCTTGGTCGGCTCCTTGGACAGCGTGGGCTCGGGGGGCGGCGCGACGGCCGCGCCCATGTCCGTGTCGAGGTCGAACTCGCTCGGCGAGCCCATCGCGTCGAAGGTGTACGCCGCCCAGATCTCGGCCGGGAAGCTGCCGCCGTCGACGCGCGGCCGGCCGCCGGCGCCCTTCATGGAGACCTGCTTGTTCTTCTCGGGGGTGCCGGGGGCGCCCTCGCCGAACAGGCCGACGGAGGTGACCAGCTTCGGCGTGTAGCCGGTGAACCAGGCCGACTTGTTGTCGTCGGACGTACCGGTCTTGCCGGCGACGTCCTGCGCGGGGTTGCGCACCGCGTGGCCCGTGCCGTCGTCGACCACGCCGGTCAGCACGGAGGTCAGCGAGTCGGCGGTGCCCCGCTTGACCACCTCCTCGCCGATCGGGTCGGGCAGGTCGATCGTGCGGTCCTTGTGCTCGACGGAGCCGACGAGGGCCGGGGTGACCTTCTTGCCGTGGTTGTCGAGCGTGGCGTAGACGCCCGCCATCTCCAGCGGGCTCGCGCCCATGGAGCCGAGGGTCTGGGCGGGTACGGCGGGCAGGCCCTTGACGTCCATGCCGAGCTTGCCGGCCGTCTCCATGACCTTCGGCATGCCGACGTCCACGCCCATCTGCGCGAAGACGGAGTTGATGGACTTGTTCATCGCCTTCTGCACGGTGACGGGGCCGTAGTCGACGTGGTCCTCGTTGGGCGGCGCGAAGGCGACATCGCTGCCCCTGACCGGGCGTCCGCTGGTGCCGTCGTAGACGGTGCTCGCCGTGATCGGCGTGCCGTCCCGGGTGGTGGCGCCCTCCTCCAGGGCCGCGGCGAGGATCAGCGGCTTGAAGGTGGAGGCGGACTGGTAGTCACGGCGGGTGGCGTTGTTCGTGAAGTGCTTCACGTAGTCCTCGCCGCCGTACATGGCCAGGACCTTGCCGGTCTTCGGGTCGACGGACGCCGCGCCCGCCTGGACGCGGGCGTCGGCCTTGTTGTGCTTCCGGTCGAGCTTGTCGTTCAGCTTCTTGTCGACGGCCTGTTCGAGCTGCTTCTGCTTCTTGGGGTCGATGTTCAGCGTCACGGTGTAGCCGCCGGCCTCGAACTCGGCCTCGCTGAGGCCGCTGTTGCGCAGGACCTCCCGCTTGGCCTCCTCCACGAGGTAGCCGATCTGTCCCTCGCGGCCGGGCGGGGCCTTGGGCGGCTCGGGCTTGGGGAAGACGAGTTTCGCCCGCTTGCCCGCGTCGAGCCAGCCCTCCTCGACCATGTTGTCCAGGACGTAGTTCCAGCGCTGCTTGACGAGCTTCCGGCCGGTCGGCGTGGCGGAGGTCCAGTCGTACTGGCTCGGGGCCTGCAGGAGGGCGGCGAGATAGGCGCCCTGGTCCACGTCCAGCTTCTTGGCGTCGATGCCGTAGTACGCCTGGGCGGCGGCCTGGATCCCGTAGGCGCCGCGGCCGTAGTAGCTGGTGTTGATGTAACCCGCGAGGATGTAGTCCTTGCTCTTCTCGCGGTCCACCTTCAGCGAGATGACCAGCTCCTGCAGCTTGCGGCTGACGGTCTGGTCCTGGCTGAGGTAGTAGTTCTTCACGTACTGCTGGGTGATCGTGGAGCCGCCCTGCTTGCCCTTGCCGGTCACCGTGTTGAGCACACCGCGGGCCGTGCCCTTGAAGTCGACGCCCTCGTCCTTGTAGAAGGACTTGTTCTCGGCGGCGACGAAGGCCTTCTGGACCGGCTTCGGGACCTTGGACAGGTCGACGATCTCGCGGTTCACGTCGCCGGTGCGGGCGATGACGTCGCCGTTGCTGTACCGGTAGACGTTGCTCTGCATCTTGGCCGCGGCGTTCCCCTTGGGAATGTCGACGACCATGTACAGGATCACGAAACCGAGTATGCCGAGCAGGCAGAACCCGAGGAACGTCCCGAGGAGCTTCTTCCAGGTGAAGAAGCGGCGTATGCCGGTGCGCTTGCCGCCGGACGGGCGCCCGCGCGCTGCCCTGCGGGCACCGCGCGTCCGCGCTTGTCGTTCTTCGGCTCGGCCCATGACTGAGAGTGCTCCGCTTCCGTCTCGTACGAGCCGTACGCCTCGTACGTCCCGTCTTCTCACTGGCAAGTCAGCTTGTCTTTGGTCAGCTCATGAAGCTAACACCGCACCTGGGGACAAAGGTCATCCGATCCGGTCTTTTGCGGACGTGACAATGAGCACCCGTCCTTAGGAACCGACGTTTTCCGGACCCGGAAGGTTGCCCTCTCCTCGCACTCGTGATCTCCAGGAGAAATGCGCGAGCCCGCTCTACACGAGGCGTATACATCGCACGTATACACACGGTGTAGAGTGCTCGGCATGTCCATTGGCCACACCCTTCTGGGTCTCCTGGAGTCCGGCCCCCGGCACGGCTACGACCTCAAGCGCACCTTCGACGCGAAGTTCGGGCACGACAAGCCGCTGCACTACGGGCAGGTCTACTCGACCATGTCCCGCCTGCTGAAGAACGGCCTCGTCGAGGTCGACGGCATCGAGGCGGGCGGCGGTCCCGAGCGCAAGCGGTACGCGATCACCGAGGCCGGCGTCACCGATGTCCAGCGCTGGCTCGCCACCCCGGAGAAGCCGGAGCCCTACCTCCAGTCGACCCTCTACACGAAGGTCGTCCTCGCGCTCCTCACCGGCCGCGACGCCGCCGAACTCCTCGACGTCCAGCGCGCCGAACACCTGCGCCTGATGCGCGTCCTCACCGACCGCAAGCGCAAGGGCGACCTCGCCGACCAGCTCATCTGCGACCACGCGCTCTTCCATCTCGAAGCCGACCTGCGCTGGCTGGAACTGGCCGCCGCGCGCCTCGGCAAGCTCGCCCAGGAGGTGCGCCCCGCATGACCCCCGCAGGTTCCCTTCTCACGGCGCGCGCACTGCGCAAGGCCTACGGACCCACGACCGCCCTCGACGGCGCCGGGTTCTCCATCCACCCCGGCGAGGTCGTCGCCGTCATGGGCCCCTCGGGCTCCGGCAAGTCGACCCTGCTGCACTGTCTCGCCGGGATCGTCCGCCCCGACGAGGGCTCCATCACCTACGACGGCCGCGAGCTGACCGGCATGCCGGACTCGGCGCTCAGCGCGCTGCGCCGCGGCGAGTTCGGCTTCGTCTTCCAGTTCGGGCAGCTCGTGCCGGAGCTGACCTGCGTCGAGAACGTCGCCCTGCCGCTGCGGCTCAACGGCGTGAAGCGCAAGGACGCCGAGGCGGCCGCCCGTACGTGGCTGGAGCGCCTGGAGGTCGACGACGTCGCCGCCAAGCGCCCCGGCGAGGTCTCCGGCGGCCAGGGCCAACGCGTCGCCGTCGCCCGCGCGCTCGCCCCCGGCCCGCGCGTGGTCTTCGCCGACGAGCCGACCGGCGCCCTCGACTCGCTCAACGGCGAGCGCGTCATGGAACTGCTGACCGACGCCGCCCGCTCGACCAACGCCGCCGTCGTCCTGGTCACCCACGAGACCCGGGTCGCCGCCTACTCCGACCGCGAGATCGTCGTGCGCGACGGCAGGTCGCGCGACATGGAGCCCGCCCTATGAGCCAGGCCACCCGCGCCGGGGCACCCACCGCGCCCCCTCCGCCGGCCGCCCCGGTGGGCAGCCGCGGCGTGCTCCGCGACCTCGCCCTGGGCATACGTTTCGCCGTCGGCGGCGGCCGTGAGGGCTGGACCCGCACGATCCTGACCGCCGTCGGCGTCGGCCTCGGCGTGGCCCTGCTGCTCGGCGCGGCCTCCGTGCCGAACCTGCTGCAGAACCGTGAGAACCACACGGCGGCCCGCTCCGGCGACGACTTCTCCGGCAGGCCCACCGAACGGAGCGACTCCACCGTCCTGCAGCGGGACGCCCCGACCGACTTCCGCGACTCCACGGTGGGCGGCCGCGTCCTGCGCGCCGAGGGCCGGCACCCGGTCCTGCCGCCCGGCCTGGAGAAGATCCCGGCGGACGGCGAGATGGTCGTCTCGCCCGCCCTGCGCGACCTCCTCGACAGCCCCGAGGGCGCCCTGCTGAAGAAGCGCTTCGGCGCCTACCGCGTCGTCGGCACCATCAGCGACGCGGGCCTGGTCCACCCCCAGGAGCGCTACTTCTACGCGGGCTCCGCCGCCCTGACCCAGGCCAAGGGCGGCCACCGCGTCGCCGAGTTCGGCCACCAGGAGCCCGCCGAACCCTTCGATCCGCTGCTGGTCGTCCTCGTCGTCCTGATGTGCGTCGTCCTGCTGACCCCGGTCGTCATCTTCATCGGCACCGCCGTCCGCTTCGGCGGCGAGCGGCGCGACCGGCGCCTCGCCGCACTGCGCCTGGTCGGCGCCGACGCCCGCACGGTGCGGTGGATCGCGGCGGGCGAGGCCCTGTGCGGCGCGCTGCTCGGCCTCGCCGTGGGCGGTGTGCTGTTCCTCGCCTCGCGGCAGCTGGTCGGCACGGTCGACATGTGGCAGATCAGCGCCTTCCCCTCCGACCTGACGCCGGTGCCCGCGCTCGCCGCGCTGGTCCTCGCGGCCGTCCCGGTCACCGCCGTCGCCGTCACGCTGATCTCGCTGCGGGCGGTGTCCATCGAGCCGCTGGGCGTGGTCCGCAGCGCCAAGGTCCGCAGGCGCCGGCTGTGGTGGCGCGTGCTGATCCCGGTCCTCGGACTCGGCATCCTGCTGGCCTCGGGGCGCGCCGGTGGCGACTACGCGCCACCGGTCCTCGGCATCGGCGCGGGGGCGACCCTGACCCTGGTGGGCCTCGCGGCGCTGCTGCCCTGGCTCGTCGAGGCGAGCGTGTCCCGGCTGCGCGGCGGCCCGGTGCCCTGGCAACTGGCCGTACGAAGGCTTCAGTTGAGCAGCGGCACGGCGGCCCGCGCGGTGAGCGGCATCACGGTCGCGGTGGCCGGCGCGGTCGCCCTGCAGATGCTGTTCGGCGCGATGCACGACGACTTCAACCGGGCCACCGGGGTGGACACCGCCCGCGCCAAGATCTCCGTGCACGCGGACGTCGGCGACGCCGCGCTCGCCGACGAGATGATCGAGGGGTTCCGTGCGACCAAGGGTGTCAGGCGGGTCATCGCCACGGTGAGCACGTACGCGGTCAAGCCCGGCAAGCTCGCCGGCGAGAACCCCATGCGGCCCACCACGGAGCTGACCGTCGGCACCTGCGCGAACCTGCGCGAGCTGGCCCGGATCGGCGACTGCCGGGACGGTGACACCTTCGTCGTGCACACCGGGAACGAGGAGATGAACCGGTGGGTGGACCGGTCGGCCCGCCCCGGCAAGCAGCTCGACCTGAACCCCGTGAGCTGGGACGAACCCGGCCACCGGCACCGGTTGTGGACGCTGCCCGCCGACGCCCGCGAGGTCCGCGCCCGGCCCGACCCGGGCGGCGACCTGCACGACGGCGTCTACGCCACTCCGGGCGCCGTCAACGGGGCCAAGCTGGTCGACGCCTCGACGAGCGCCATGATCCAGATCGACCCGGACGTCCCGGACGCCGAGGAGTACGTCCGCAACACCGCGGCCCGCCTCGACCCGTTCCTCGGCGTGATGACGCTGCGTGAGGTCGAGCGCGACCAGCAGTACGCGACCGTGCACACCGGCCTCCAGGTCGGCGCGCTGGCGACGATGACGCTCATCGCGGCCTCGATGCTGGTGTCGACGCTGGAGCAACTGCGGGAGCGCAGGCGCCTGCTGGCGGTGCTCAGCGCCTTCGGCACGCGGCGCGGCTCGATGGCGTGGTCGGTGCTGTGGCAGACGGCGATCCCGGTCGTGGTGGGCCTCGCCCTCGCCGTCGTGGGCGGCCTGAGCCTCGGTCATGTCATGGTCCGCATGATCCGGAAGTCGGTCACCGACTGGTGGCTGTTCGTGCCCCTGACCGCCGCGGGCGCCGTGCTGGTCGCCCTGGTGACGCTGCTCAGTATGCCGCCGCTGTGGCGGATGATGCGGCCGGAGGGCCTGCGCTCGGAGTAGCCCCTCGGGGCCCGCGGCTGTCGCCGGTGCGGGTCACACCACCCGCACCGGCAACGGCCGCACCGCCCCCCGCAGGGCCTGCGCCAGCTCCTCGTACTCGGCGGCCCGCGCGGCGCCCGTCCGCATCACGAGCGCGATCCGCCTGGTCGGCGCCGGGTCGGCGAAGTACCCGGTGAGCAGCTGGTTGCTGCGGCTGGTCTCCACCCGCACGGCGGTGCGCGGCAGCAGCGTCACCCCGAGCCCGCCGGCGACGAGCTGGACGAGTGTGGAGAGCCCGGCGGCGGTCGTGGTCACGGGGGCGTCCGCGCGGCCCGCCTCGCGGCAGATGTCCAGCGCCTGGTCGCGCAGGCAGTGCCCCTCGTCGAGCAGCAGCAGGTGCAGCTCCTTCAGCGCCTCGCGGGGGATGCCCTCGCGGCCGCCGAGCCAGTGGTCGAGCGGCGTGACGAGCACGAAGTCCTCGTCGAAGAGGGGCAGCTCCGTCACCCCCGGGACGCCGAGCGGCACCGCGAGCAGCAGCAGGTCGAGCCGTCCGGCCGTGAGCCCGTCGAGCAGTGAGGAGGTCTGCTCCTCGTGCACCTGGAGGTCCAGGTCCGGGTAGGTCTCGTGGACGAGCGCGATCACCGTCGGCAGGAGGTACGGTGCGACGGTCGGGATCACGCCGAGGCGCAGCGCCCCGGTGAAGGGCGCCTTGACGGCGTCCGCCTCCTCCAGGAGTGCCTCGACCTCGCCGAGGACGGCCCTGACCCGTACGGCGAGGCGTTCCCCCGCCGAGGAGAGCAGTACCTTGCGGGTGGTGCGCTCCAGGAGCTGGACCCCCAGTGCCTCCTCCAGCGCCGCCACGGCGCCGGAGAGCGCGGGCTGGCTCATCCCGATCGCGGCGGCGGCGTCCCTGAAGTGCAGATGTTCGGCCACCGCGGCGAAGGCGCGCAGCTGCGCCAGGCTGGGCTGCTTGCCGCCGTTCTGCCTGCCCCTATTTATGGCTCTCACTGATAGCCACCTCCGATCAACACGACCCACTCTAGCTATTTCCCTAATCAATGCCCCCTGTGCCACCATCGACATCAGTCCAACCCCCCAGGAAACTCCTCAAAAGGGCGTTTCTCTGTCGCAAGGAGTACGTGTGCTCACTGTCGGTGACAAGTTCCCCGAGTTCGACCTGACCGCCTGTGTCTCCCTGGAGAAGGGCGCGGAGTTCGAGCAGATCAACCACAAGACCTACGAGGGCAAGTGGAAGATCGTCTTCGCGTGGCCCAAGGACTTCACCTTCGTGTGCCCGACCGAGATCGCCGCGTTCGGCAAGCTGAACGACGAGTTCGCCGACCGTGACGCCCAGATCCTCGGCTTCTCCGGTGACTCCGAGTTCGTGCACCACGCCTGGCGCAAGGACCACCCGGACCTGACCGACCTGCCCTTCCCGATGCTGGCCGACTCCAAGCACGAGCTCATGCGTGCCCTCGGCATCGAGGGCGAGGACGGCTTCGCGCAGCGCGCCGTCTTCATCGTCGACCAGAACAACGAGATCCAGTTCACGATGGTGACCGCCGGTTCCGTGGGCCGTAACCCCAAGGAGGTCCTCCGGGTCCTCGACGCCCTGCAGACCGACGAGCTGTGCCCCTGCAACTGGAGCAAGGGCGACGAGACCCTCGACCCGGTCGCGCTGCTCTCGGGCGAGTGAACGGGAGCTACTGACATGGCACTCGACGAACTGAAGTCCGCCGTACCGGACTACGCCAAGGACCTGAAGCTGAACCTCGGCTCGGTCATCGGCAACAGCGACCTGCCGCAGCAGCAGCTCTGGGGCACCGTGCTGGCCTGCGCCATCGCGTCCCGCTCCCCGCAGGTACTGCGCGAGCTGGAGCCCGAGGCGAAGGCGAACCTCTCCCCCGAGGCGTACACCGCCGCCAAGTCGGCCGCCGCCATCATGGCGATGAACAACGTCTTCTACCGCACGCGCCACCTGCTCTCCGACCCGGAGTACGGGACGATGCGCGCCGGTCTGCGGATGAACGTCATCGGCAACCCGGGCGTGGAGAAGGTCGACTTCGAGCTGTGGTCCCTCGCGGTCTCCGCGATCAACGGCTGCGGCCAGTGCCTGGACTCGCACGAGCAGGTCCTGCGCAAGGCCGGCGTCGACCGCGAAACGATCCAGGAAGCCTTCAAGATCGCCGCCGTCATCCAGGCGGTCGGCGTCACGCTGGACTCCGAGGCGCACCTCGCCTGATCATCAGGCGCGGCTGGCCCAGGTCATACGGAAAGGGGCCCGGAACCTATGGTTCCGGGCCCCTTTCCGTATGCCGTCCTACTGCTGCTGCGGCGGCGGATCGGAGGCGGACACCTCCGTCGCCGTGGCGCCCCGGGGCCGCGGCGCCTGCTTCAGCGCGGCCTCGCGGGAGTACGCGCGCAGATAGCCGACGACCGTGTTCGTGACGGCGACCAGCGGGACCGCCACGACCGCCCCGCCGATCCCGGCGACCATGCCGCCCGCGGCGACGGAGAGGATCACCGCCAGCGGATGCACCCGCACCGCGCGGCCGAGGATGAACGGCTGCAGGATGTGCCCCTCGATCTGCTGCACCGCGAGGACCACCAGCAGCGCCATCACCGCGGTGAACACGCCCTGGGTGACGAGCGCGACGACGACCGCGAGGGCGCCGGAGACCACGGCGCCGACCAGCGGCACGAACGAGGCCAGGAAGATGATGACGGCCAGCGGGACCGCCATCGGCACCCCGAGGAAGTAGATGCCGAGGCCGATGAAGATGGCGTCGATCATGGCCACTATCACCGTGCCGCGCACATAGGCGGTGAGCGTGCGCCACGCCCTCGGGCCCGCGCCGGCGATCCCCGGCCGCGCCTGGGCCGGCACCAGCTTGAGGAACCACTGCCAGATGCGCCGGCCGTCGTACAGCAGGAAGAGCGTCGAGAACATCGCGAGCAGGATGCCGGTCAGCGCCTCGACGATGACCGTCACGCCTTCGAGGCCCGCGGAGGTCAGCTCCTCGGTGTTGGCGCCGACCGCGTCACGCAGACTCTTGGCGATGTCGTTGATCTGGTCCTCGGTCACGTGGAAGGGGCTGTTGAGCAGCCACTTGCGCAGGTCCTCGATGCCGTCCTGGACCTGCCCGGACAGCTCGTCGGCGTTCTCCATGACCTGCCACACCACGAACCAGCCGACCAGGCCCATGATGACGAAGCCGAGGATCGCCGTGACCGCGGTCGCCAGGCCGCGCGGCAGACCGATCCGGCGCAGCCGGGCCACCGTGGGCTGGAGCAACGCGGTGATCAGCAGCGCGGCCACGAAGGCCAGCACCACGAGCTGCACCGCGCTGATGACCTTCATCAGGACCCAGAGCGTGCCCGCGAGGACCAGCAGCCGCCAGCCTGCCTCGGCGGCGACCCGCATTCCCCACGGCACGGCCGCCGCGGGGTCGGGTCTGGCCGCCACGTCCGGTGCGTACGCGGGCGGCGGCGGCACCTGCTCGTGCTCCGCGCCCGGCACGTCGTCGGACTCGTCGGCGTCCTTGTCGCGCTGCTCGTTCAACTTCTGGCCCACCTCGCTCAGTCCGGCTCCCAGCCGGCCGAGCCACCCTGGCATTCGCGACATGATCCGTCCTCTACCCCCGTCTTTCCCCACCACTCCCCCCGCGGCTGTCCGCACCGACCGTACACGGGAGAGACCCCCCACCGAAGGACGGTGAGGGGTCTCCCGAGTCGAGCGCGGTACGGCCGCCGACGGTGGCCTAGTACCAGTGGTTGTTCTGCCAGAAGCCCCAGGCGCCGCACGGGCTGCCGTAGCGGTCGTTCATGTAGTTCAGGCCCCACTTGATCTGCGTGGCCGGGTTGGTCTGCCAGTCGGCGCCCGCCGAGGCCATCTTGGAACCGGGCAGCGCCTGGACGAGGCCGTAGGCACCCGAGGAGGCATTGGACGCCTTGTAGTTCCACGTGGACTCGTGGTTGACGATGTTGCTGAAGCACTGGAACTGGTCGCCGGGGACCATCTGCCGTGCCATCGCCTGGACCTGGGCGACCGTGTAAGAGCCCTGCGGCGCGAAGTCACCGGCGTCGCGGGTGGAGGAACGGCTGGCCTTGGTCTCGGCCTTCTCCTCGCGCTCCTTCTTCTTCGCGGCGGCCTTCTGCGCCTTCTCGGCCGCCTCCGCCTTCTCCGCGGCCTTCTGCTTCTCGATCGCCGAGGCGGCGGCCTGCTTGCGGGCCTCCTCCGCGGCGGTCTTCTTGGCGGCGGTGTCGGCGGCCATGGCCTGCGCGTCGGCCTGCTGCGTCAGGGACGCGGTCTGCACCTGGGCCTGCTGGCCCGAGGGGATCTCTGCGAGGAGGGTCGCGTCGCTCGCCGCTGCCTCGAAGTCGTTCGAGTTCGAGGGCTGGGTGTTGCCCGAGGCGACACCCACGACGGCTCCGACGGTGGTGACCGCGGTGGCGGACGCCACGGCGAATCCCCGGACCGAAATCCGGCTCACACGGTTTCCTTCCAGCATCGCCCGCATAGGTGACCTCGCGGACGCAATCGTGCCCCTGGCGCTGGCCTCCGCTTGCGATCGGTCACGGGAGGCACGGGCCCGGTGGACAACTCCCCCGAGGGGAGCGCCGCGTGGTGCTCGGGCGGCATGCGACGGCCACTATGAAGTTCTGGGGTTCGGTACCGCTGGGGGTACAGGTGTGTCGCATGCGGGGCCTGACAGGACTGAGACTCTGCCCCAGCCGGACACCGCAAGGCAATTATCCGTTGCGTGGGAAAGCTCACACACCGTTTGCCCCAGGAGTTTTTCGGAAAGAGGCGCGCACGACAACGCCGCCCGGCTAGGCTCCTTGGCTTCACCGGACGGCGTCAATTGCCGGGCATACAGCGTGAACTGACTCAGATGTGGCCGTCCTCCAGCATTTCGGTCACCAGGGCCGCGATCTGCGAACGCTCCGAACGCGTGAGGGTCACGTGTGCGAAGAGCGGATGCCCTTTCAGTTTCTCCACGACGGCCACCACGCCGTCGTAGCGCCCCACTCGGAGGTTGTCGCGCTGGGCGACGTCATGGGTGAGGACGACCCGGGAGTTCGCCCCGATGCGGGACAGCACGGTCAGCAGGACGTTCCGCTCCAGGGATTGGGCCTCGTCCACGATCACGAACGCGTCGTGCAGCGAGCGGCCGCGGATGTGGGTGAGCGGCAGGACCTCCAGCATGCCGCGCGCGGTGACCTCCTCGATGACCTCCTTGCCGGCCACCGAACCGAGCGTGTCGAAGACCGCCTGTGCCCAGGGGCCCATCTTCTCGGCCTCGGTGCCGGGCAGATAGCCGAGTTCCTGCCCGCCGACCGCGTACAGCGGGCGGAAGACCATCACCTTCTGGTGCTGCCTGCGCTCCAGGACGGCCTCCAGGCCCGCGCAGAGCGCGAGCGCCGACTTCCCGGTGCCGGCGCGGCCGCCCATCGAGACGATCCCGATGTCCGGGTCCAGGAGCAGATCGAGCGCGATCCGCTGTTCGGCGCTCCTGCCCTTGATGCCGAAGACCTCCCGGTCGCCGCGCACGAGCCGGACATTGCCCTCGGCGGTGACGCGGCCGAGGGCCTTGCCCCGCTCGGACTGGATCGTCAGGCCGGTGTGGACGGGCAGGTCGGCGGCCTCGGGCACGTACAGGTGGTCCTCCTCGAAGAGGAGGTCCACCTGCTCGGCCGTCAGGGCCAGTTCGGACATGCCGGTCCAGCCGGAGTCCGTGATGGCGAGTTCCGCGCGGTACTCCTCGGCGAGGAGCCCGACGGAGGACGCCTTGATCCTGAGCGGCAGGTCCTTGGAGACGACCGTGACGTCGTATCCCTCCGCCTGGAGGTTGCGCGCCACGGCGAGGATCCGGGAGTCGTTGTCCCCCAACCGGTAGCCGGCCGGGAGCACGCCGGGATCGGAGTGGTTGAGCTCGACGCGCAGCGAGCCGCCCAGGTCCCCGATGGGGATCGGGGCGTCCAGGCGGCCGTGCCGGATGCGGAAGTCGTCCAGCAGGCGCAGGGCCTGCCGGGCGAAGTAGCCGAGCTCCGGATGGTGCCGCTTGGCCTCCAGCTCCGTCACCACGACGATGGGCAGCACGACTTCGTGCTCGTCGAAGCGGGTCAGGGCGTTCGGGTCGGCCAGCAGGACGCTGGTGTCGAGAACATAGGTGCGCCTGTCGGGCATGCGGCGCTTTGTGCTGGTCACCACGGAAGGACGTACCCCCTCGGATGAGGTCGGGGAGCGACGGGAGGGAATCCGGGCGGGCTGGCGGGTGTGATCCAGGCCGGACGCGGCCGCGATGCGCGGGCCGAGCGCCGGCCCTCCACGTCGCCCGTGCTGTTCACACGGTCGTCCTGGTGCAAAGGGCCTCCCGGGCGGACGGCCGTCGGCCGTCCGCTGAGATACGACGTCCCTTTCGGACACTGCGCGGACGTCGACCTGGAAGGCTTATTCCCTCGAACAAGCGCGGCCATGCCACGGCATATGACGACGCGTTGGTTAACTCCGGGTTACCCCGACCTCAGGGGCGTACGCGGGTCAGCCGCCGTAGCGGCGGTGGCGGGCGGCGTAATCGCGCAGCGCACGCAGGAAGTCGACCTTCCGGAAGGCCGGCCAGAAGACTTCGCAGAAGTAGTACTCGGAGTGAGCGGACTGCCAGAGCATGAAGCCCGACAGGCGCTGCTCGCCGCTGGTGCGGATCACCAGGTCGGGGTCCGGCTGGCCGCTGGTGTAGAGGTGCTTGGAGATGAGGTCGATGTCGACGCTCTCCGCGACCTCCGCCAGGCTCGTGCCCTTGTCGGCGTGGTCCAGGAGCAGCGAGCGCACCGCGTCGGCGATCTCCTGGCGGCCGCCGTAGCCCACCGCGACGTTGACGAGTATCCCGGTGTTGTCGTGGGTGGCCTGTTCGGCTTCCTTCATGACGGCCTGCGTGCGGGCGGGCAGCAGGTCGAGCGCGCCGACGTGGTGCACGCGCCAGCGGCCGTCCGCGACGAGGGAGCGGACCGTGGCCTCGATGATGCCGAGGAGCGGGGTCAGCTCCTCCTCGGGCCGGTCGAAGTTGTCGGTGGAGAGCATCCACAGCGTGACGACCTCGACGTCGGTCTCCGCGCACCAGCCGAGGAACTCCTCGATCTTGTACGCGCCCGCCTGGTGGCCCTGAGCGGTGGTCCCGCCGGACGCCTTCGCCCAGCGGCGGTTGCCGTCGAGGATGACCCCGATGTGCTTGGGCACCTGGTCGTGGTCGAGGCGGCCTTCCACCCGGCGTGCGTAAAGTCCGTACACCAGGTCGCGCAGGTTCACGTGTGTCAGCCCCTCCAGCAGATGGTGGTCCCAAGGGGTGTGCGTAGGGCAGTCCCCGAGGGCGACACCCTACCGCTGCGCGGGCCGCCCTCCGAAGTCGGGTGCCCGCCGCTGAAGTAGCTTCATCCTCATGAACGACACCTTCGTGTACCGCCCGGCCCCGGACCGCTACGACACCATGGAGTACCGGCGCACGGGCCGCAGCGGCCTGAAGCTGCCCGCGGTCTCCCTCGGCCTCTGGCACAACTTCGGTGACGACAAGGCCCTGGACACGCAGCGCGCGATCCTGCGCCGCGCCTTCGACCTGGGCGTCACGCACTTCGACCTGGCGAACAACTACGGGCCGCCCGCCGGTTCGGCCGAGCTGAACTTCGGCAAGCTCTTCGCGCAGGACTTCGCCCCCTACCGCGACGAACTGGTCATCTCGACCAAGGCCGGTTACCTCATGCACCCCGGCCCGTACGGCGAGTGGGGCAGCCGCAAGTACCTGCTGTCCTCGCTGGACGCCTCGTTGAAGCGGATGGGCCTCGACTACGTCGACATCTTCTACTCCCACCGCTTCGACCCGGACACCCCGCTGGAGGAGACGATGGGCGCGCTCGCGTCCGCCGTCCGGCAGGGCAAGGCGCTCTACGTGGGCGTGTCCTCGTACAACAGCGAGCAGACCGCCGAAGCGGCCCGGCTGCTGCGGGAGATGGGGGTGCCGGCGCTCATCCACCAGCCGTCGTACTCGATGATCAACCGCTGGACGGAGGAGGACGGCCTGCTGGACACACTGGAGCGGGCCGGCATGGGCTGCATCTCCTTCGTGCCGCTCGCGCAGGGGCTGCTCACGAACAAGTACCTGAAGGGCATCCCGGAGGGGTCGCGCGCCACGCAGGGCAAGTCCCTGGACCCGGAGCTGCTGAGCGAGGAGGTCGTGCGCCGGCTGAACGGGCTCAACGACATCGCGGCGGGCCGCGGCCAGTCGCTCGCCCAGCTCGCCCTCAACTGGGTGCTGCGCGACGAGCGGATGACGTCGGCGCTGATCGGCGCCTCCAGCGTCGCGCAACTGGAGGAGAACGTGGCGGCGCTCGCGGGCCCGAAGCTGACGGAGACGGAGCTGACCGCCATCGACACCTTCGCGGTGTCGACGCCCGGCACCAACATCTGGGCCGGACGCGGCTGACACCGGCCGGTCAGTCCCCGGGGCGCGGGCGGTTGAACCAGGCGCCCGCGTCCCCCCGGGCCAGCAGGACGATCACCGCGATGGCGCCGAGCAGCGGCAGGAGACCGCCGGGGTTGCCGTTGGCCGCGCCGCCGAGCGCGCTCAGGGTCTGCAGCGCCATCAGCACGATGCACGTCACGCGGATGCCGCCGCCGGCCCGCTGGAACCGCAGGGCCAGGCCCGCGGCCACCATGACCAGCACGTTCACTCCGACGGCGGCGGCCGCCGTCTCGGCGTCGCCGGTGGCGGCGATGACGACGGAGCCCAGCAGGACGAGCCCGGCGAGGACCCAGAGCACGATCTGCGCGGCGCGTACGGCGCCGGGCATCCGCTGCGGGGCCGTGGGGCCGTACGCGTACGCGGGGTCCTGGGCGGGGCCGGGGTAGGCGGGCAGGCCCGCCTGCGGGTGCTGCTGCGGGGCACTCTGGGGCGGCGGGGCGCTCTGGGGCGGCGTGGTGCCCGGGGGCGGTTGCGGCGGGGGAAAGTCGTTCGACATGTCCCTGACGATAACGAGGTGCGGAGACCTTGATCGTCGGGTTCCGGGGCCTTGATCGTCCGGCGCCGGGACGCGGGCACAAAAAACGGGCCGGTCCGTGGGGGGGAGACGGACCGGCCCGAGGGGGGGTTTCCACCATAACCCTTCGTAAGTGATTCTGCGTGCATTGGCGCGCCGCAACTACTCTCCGATACCGGACGGCGACTGCGAGAGGCCGTTCTGCCTGCGGAATCCGGGGTTCGGGGGCGGGTTTCGGCCGGGCGGCGCCGTACTCCGCACGGGGGACCCCGCGAACGTTCGCAGACTTGACGTGGTGCGGGGTGACGGCTCGCGGTGCCGTGCGGCCCCCTCCACCGCACGGCACCGCACGCGGAGCTTTGCTCACGCGAATTAGCCTTGGTCTGAACTTACGGGACGTCGAGGAGCAGATCGAGCCAGTATTGGTAACGATGCGGAATCAAGGCTTCGATTTCGGGGCCCGCGTGGGCGTGTTCGGGGCCCTCGTGGGCCTACCTGACGGTGTGACGCGTAGGCGAACTTTGCCCGGATGGGCCGTCAGCTCTCCTTTCGCGCCTTGCCGGCCACGATCTCCTCCAGGTGCCGCTCGCCCCACGCTCCGAGGGGTTGCAGGGCCGCGTTGAGGGACTGGCCGAGGTCGGTCAGGGAGTACTCGACCTTCGGCGGCACCTGGCGGTAGACCTCGCGGTGCACGATGCCGTCCGACTCCAGCTCCCGCAGCTGCTGGATCAGCATCTTCTCGCTGACGCCGGGGACGCCGCGCCGCAGCTCCCCGAAGCGCAGCGTCCGGCCCGCGTGCAGCGCCCACAGGATCATGGGCTTCCATTTGCCGCCGACGACGTCCACCGCCGCGTCCAGCCCACAGGCGTACGACTTCCCTGGCTTCAGCACGGCAACTCCTCGTCTCACCGGGACACTTACCGGACCGACAGTACCGACCACGCGCGGCCGGCCCTACGGGTCCAGAGGCTTGCGGAGTTCGAGGAGGTGGCGGGTGCTGTGGGCGACGAAGGGCCCCTCGGCCTCGATCCGCTCGTGCAGTTCGCGCAGCCGCGGCCGGTAGGTCTCCACGCTGAAGCCGGGGACCATCCACACCACCTTGCGCAGGAAGTGGACGACGGCCCCGACGTCGAAGAACTCCATCCGCAGCCGCTCGGCCCGCAGGTCCACCACTTCCAGGCCCGCCGCCTCGGCCTCGGCGCGCTCCCGGTCGGGGTGGCGGGCCTCGCGCACCTCGGGCGGCTGCGGCCCGAGGAAGTACTCGACGACCTCGAAGACGCTGGCGGGGCCGACGTGCTGCGCGAAGTACGTGCCGCCGGGGCGCAGCACGCGGGCGATCTCTTCGAAGCGGGCCCGCACCGGGTGGCGGCTGGTGACCAGGTCGAAGGCGCCGTCGGCGAACGGCAGCGGGGCGTCCTCCGGGGACGCGACGACCGCGACGCCGCGCGGGTGCAGCAGCGCGGTCGCCTTGGCCACGTTCGCGGGCCAGCCCTCCGTGGCGACGGCGAGCGGCGGCAGGGTGGCGGCGGAGGCGAGTACTTCGCCGCCGCCGGTCTGGACGTCGAGCGAGGCCCGCGCCCGCGCGAGACGCCGCGCCATCGCCTCGGCGTACCGCCAGGAGGGACGTGCCTCGGTGGCCCTCCCCTCGAACCAGGAGAAGTCCCATCCCTCGGTGGGCGCGGCCTGCGCCTCGGCGACGAGGGCGTCGAAGGAGCGGGACGGGCGGGGGGCGGTGGGGTCGGTTCGGTCACTGGGGTCGGTGGAGCCGTTGTTCATGGGGGAAGCCTGGCATTGCGGGGTCCAGTGCGGGGCCGCCGACCCGCGGCGCGACGTCGTGTCCCCGCACCCCCGCCCCGCTCAGTCCGTGCCGGTCGCTCCATCCATGCCGGTCGCTCCATCCATGCCGGTCGCTCCATCCATGCCGGTCGCTCCGCGCGGGAACGAGACCTCGACGCGGCGGTTCTTCTTGCGGCCCTCCTCCGAGCCGTTGTCCGCGATGGGGTAGTCCTCGCTGTATCCGCGTACGGAGAAAGTGACCTGGGGACCGAGGTGGCCCGCCAGCTCGTCGTGCACTGCTTCGGCGCGCCGCTTGGAGAGCTTCTTGCCGTGGCCGTAGGAGCCGAGGTTGTCCGTGAAGCCGAACACCCGCACGTCCGTGGCCTTCTGTGCCTTGGCCTCCTCGGCGATCGCCTTGATGCGGGCACTCGCCTCGGGGTTCAGTTCCGCGCTGTCCTTGGGGAAGAGGACCTCCGCCTGGAGCGCGAACTTCACGTCCGTGTTGGTGTCCTCGCGGCGCTCCTCGCCGCCGAGGTCCTCGACGACGGACTTGATGTCCAGCACCTTCGCGGGCGCGAGCGTGGCGCCGTCGGCGAGCTTCAGCCCCGGGCTGTTGGCGTCGACCTCGGGGGGCGGGGAGGTGGTGGTGCTGCCGGGGGGCGTACTGGGGCCGCCGTCGTCGGCCCATGCGGGGGTGGGGGTGAGGCAGAGGAGGGCCAGCGCGAGGATTGCGGCGGCGCTTGTGCGGTGGGGGTGGCGGGTCATGGGTCACTCGCCGTCGGAGATTTCGAGGGGGGCGGGGGGCATGGCGCCCACTTGGAAATCGACCTTGGTCGTGCCTTCCGGGGGGGCGGGGAATTGGGCGTACCAGTCGGCGGTGTCTCCTCGCTTCACCCGGCCATCGAACTTGGTGCACAGGCACCGCCCTGAGGTGTCCCTGAGAACGAGGTACTTCTTCTTCCCCTCGTTGTCGACCAAACTGGCTCCCGAGAGAGATCCACCATTGGATCTCAATTCTCGCTCGTCACTGGCCCAGTTGGCGCCCAGCCATGACCGGTCTCCGTTGTTCTTCACCGTGCCGGAGACCGTGACAAAGCCACCTCCGTCCCGGACAGCCGAATGGATGGTGACGCTGACCTCGCCGTCCTTGGACTCCGCCAATACGCTGTCGGCCGAAGAAGCATCGTTCGGCTTCCCCTCATCATCTCCGCGGCTTCCACCAGTTGTTGATGAAGAAGGGCTCGACTTCTCCGAACTGGCATCTCCGTCATCCCCACCGCCACAGCCGACGACCGTGAGGACCAGCCCAGTGGTGATCGCCACAGCGGTCATTGCCCTGCGGGCCATCATGGTGCGCCGAACACTCATCGCTACCGCTTCCTTCTTTCGTCGATCGCCGGTCAGTCGACCAAGTGGACAGAGAAGAGCACGGACGGGTCGGGAAGGTCATCCGGATCGAATTCTTCCGGGTCGATCTCAAAGGATCCTTCACCGTCGCAGACGAACTTCACGTCCTTCTTCGGATCCCCGGATGGATCCGCATGACAGCGTGCCTCGATGACAGCGGTCGCATCGGCCTTGGCGTGCCGCGTCTCGGTGCCGGGGATGATCGAGTCGCCCACCGTGTAATTGGTCTCGATCGCTACACGGAATCCGGGGTACCCATTCACACCGACCGGCTCGACACCCCGGGTCTGGGAATCGTTCTCCGCCGCGAGGGCGTCGGCCGCCGCCTGGGCCGTGCCCATACCGGTGATCTCGTATCCGGTCAGCCAGTCGAGCCAGTCGTCTCCCTGCCCGATGGACAGGCCCAGTCCCTCGACCAGATCATCCCTGGACTCCTGGGCCGCGGCCAGCGCGGCCGCGTCAGCGGCGGACTGGGCGCCATTGCGCGCGGAAGCCGCCTGAGCGAAAGCGAAGAAAGCGAAGGCGACGAAGAGCAGAATCCCCGCCAACCAGATACAAATGAGCAGGCTCTGCCCTTGGTCACTTCGAAGGCGGCCTGTCAGCCACCACCGACCACGTCGTCGACCGCGTCCCCAATGGCTCCGGAGATCGTTCCGTCCAACCCAAGCTGGTCGATCAACGTGAAGATCCCCGCAATAAGAATCATGAGCCCCGCATACTCCACGAACCCCGCCCCCGCGTCCCGATCCCTCCCTCGGATGCGGGACGTCACCGTCACCGTCCAGTCGACCCAGACTTCGAGCACGCGTTCCTTCAGCACGACGGCTCCTTCTCTCCCACCCGATACCGCGCCCTTTGTGGTCAGAGGCAACGTACGCCACACGGCGTACGTCGGCAGCAACTCCGCACGACGTATGCGGTTTCCGGGGTGCCCGGTCCGCAAGTTGGCGGATTACCTTCCCCCTCGGTGAGATCACCATGCACGAAGTCCCCTCCTGCGAACCGTGAGCTCAGATCCGACTGTCCCACATCGCATTGCAGCCGCGAAGGGGTTTCGCACAGTTGATGGCAGTTGAGGAACTCCCGCTCATCAGCGCCCCAGAATCGAACCGAAGTCCGAGCCCGAGCCGAGGAACATTCCCGCCGCGATAAGGATCATCGTGGCGGGCAGCATGAAGACCAGGGTGACCATCGTCGCCTTGGGGATCGTTTTCGCCGCCCGGCGCCGGGAGTTCTGGGCGTCGGTGCGCCGCATGTCCGTGGCGATCTGGATCAGGGTGTCCGCGATGGGAGAACCCAGTTCCTCGCCCTGTTGCAGCGCAGAGACGAACTGCGCGACCTGCTCGGACGCGTTGCGGCGACGCAGCTCGTCGAAGGCCTGGCGGCGGCCGACGCCCATGTCCATCTGGCGCAGCGTGATGCGCAGTTCGTCCGCCCACGGACCCTCGTACCGCTCCGCCACCCGGTCCAGCGCCTGGCGGAAGCCGAGGCCGGCCGAGACGACCACCGCCAGGACGTCCAGGAAGTCCGGCAGGGTGCGGTCGATGACCTCGCGGCGTTCCCGGACGGCCTGCCAGATCAGGGCGTCCGCCGCCGTCGCCCCGAAGGCGAAGGTCAGCAGGCCGAGGAGCGGGGAGCCGTTGGTGAGGAAGACCAGGCCGAGGACGACGCCGAAGATGCCGTAGACCGCGCGCCGCGCGGCGTAGCGGTCGATCGTGAGGCCCCCGGGGTTGCCCGCCATGTCGATCCTGCGGCGCTTGGCGTCGACCCGTTTTCGGCCCATGAGGCGCAGGACGAGCGGTGCGAAGCGCATGCCGAGGCGGTCCACCGTCGAGCCCGCCGCCGAGACGCGGGTTCCGCCGACCTCCAGGGCGAGGGCCAGGTCGGACGGCAGCTTGGCGTCCGCGCGGTACATCCGGACACCCTGGCAGGCGCCGGCCACCGCGAGGCCCATCACCACGGCTAGCAGCAGGCCCAGCACGGCAACCCCCTTGTCGGGTACGGCATCTCAGACCTCGATCTTGCCCAGGCGTCTGATCACGAAGAAGCCGATCCCGTACAGCCCGAGGGAGATCAGGATCAGCGTCTGGCCCACCGGGGAGCCGGTCACCCGGGCCAGCGCGCCCTCGTTGGAGGAGTTGATCAGCAGCAACGAGCCGAGGCCCAGCAGCGGGACCGTGAACGCCGTCGCGTTGACCTCCGACAGCATCGTGCGGACCTCGCGCCGCGTCTCCTTGCGGTCCTCCAGGGTCTGGGTGAGGTTGCGCAGGGAGTTGACCACCGTGCCGCCCGCCTTGTTGGACAGGACGAGCGTCGTCACGAGGACGATCAGCTCGCGGGACGGCAGGCGTTCGGCCAGTTCGCCGAGGGTGTCGTCGATGGAGCGGCCCAGCGCCAACTGGTGTGCGACGTGGGAGAGTTCCTGGCCGGCCGGGGCCTCCAGCTCCTCCGCCGCCATGGCCAGCGACGTACGCAGGGCGAGTCCCGCCGCCGTCGCGTTGGCCAGGATGCGGGCCACGTCGGGGAGCTGGTTGATGAACGCCTCGATGCGTTTCTGGCGCTGCCAGTTGAGGAAGGCGAGCGCGCCCCATACCGCCACCACCCCCGCGATCGGGCCGAAGAAGGGCGCGAGGGTCGCCGCCGCCATCAGCCAGAGCGCGACGACGACGGCCACGACGTAGGTGAAGAACTCGCCGGCGGTCACGTCCAGGCCGGTCGAGGAGAGGCGCAGGTGGATGTCCCGGCCGAGGCGCGTGCGGCGCAGCCTGCGGTCGACGGCGGCGAAGCGGCGCGCCCGGCCCGGCGGACCGCCGTCCCCGCTGCCGGGGCCGAGCGCCAGCCGGTCGATGAGGTCCTGGCGCTGCGCGCGCCCGGACGCGTACGCGTGGATGCCCGCGACGGCCAGTGTGCCGGTCAGGATCGTGGCGCCGAGGGCGAGCGGCGCGGGATCGGTCATCGGTCGGCTCCCCGTCTGGTCATCGGCCGGCTTCCATACCTGGTCATCGGGACGGTCATCCGATCGCTTCCCTCGTGTCCAGTACGTCGATCGCCTCCGCCACGCCGTACGCCGGGGGCACCGGTTCGCCCGCGCCGTACAGCTTGTCGGCGATCTCGCGGGGCAGCGGCAGGTGCTCGAACCAGCCGCGCACGACGCGGTCGGCGCCGATCGGCTGCGCCACGAAGCGGGTGACCGGCGCGATGCGGAACTGCTGGCGGCCGTGCGAGACGAGCAGGACGATCTCGGAGACCTTGCGGGAGCCGTCGCTGTGCCGGGCGAGCTGGACGACCACGTCGACGGCCGAGTTGATCTGGTCCTTCAGGGCCTCGAAGGGGATCTGGACCTCCGACATGGAGCCGAGGGTCTGCAGGCGCATCAGGGCGTCCTCGGCGGTGTTCGCGTGCACGGTGGCGAGCGAGCCGTCGTGGCCGGTGGACATGGCCTGGAGCATGTCGAGGGTCTCGCCGCCGCGGACCTCGCCGACGATGATGCGGTCGGGGCGCATGCGCAGGCTGTTGCGCACGAGGTCGCGGATGGTGATCTGGCCCTTGCCCTCGACGTTGGCCGGGCGCGATTCGAGCCGGATCACGTGGTCCTGCTGGAGTTGCAGCTCCGCCGAGTCCTCGATGGTGATGATGCGCTCGTGGGCCGGGATCAGGCCGGAGAGCGCGTTGAGGAGAGTCGTCTTGCCGCTGCCCGTGCCGCCGCTGACGATGAGGTTGAAGCGGGCCCGCACGAACGCCGCGAGCAGCATCAGCATGTGTTCGTCGAGGGAGCCGAGGCCGATGAGTTCGGGCAGCGTGTACGCGCGGGGGAAGCGGCGGATGGTGAGGGTGGCGCCGGTCAGGGCGAGCGGCGGGATGATGACGTTGACGCGCTCGCCGGTGGGCAGCCGGGCGTCGACCATGGGGTTCGACTCGTCCACACGCCTGTTGACCGTGGAGACGATGCGCTCGATGGTCTGCATCAGCTGGTCGTTGGAGGCGAAGCGCAGCGGGAGCTGTTCCACGCGGCCGGCCCGTTCCACGAAGACCGAGTCGGGGCCGTTGACCATGATCTCCGTGATGGAGGCGTCGGCGAGCAGTGGTTCGAGGACGCCGAGGCCGAGCGCCTCGTCCACGACGCGCCGGATCAGCTGGGCGCGTTCGGAGGTGGAGAGGACGGGGCCCTCGCGGCTGATGATGTGGCCGAGGACCCGCTCCAGTCGGACGCGGCGGTCCGCGGCGGCGAGCGAGGACATCTCGGCGAGGTCGATCTCCTCCAGGAGCTTGGAGCGGTAGACGGCGACGAGGTTGTCGTCGCGGCTCGGTTCGCTCTGCTGGGTGGGGGCCACGCGGTCGCGCAGGCTCATGGCGTCCTTCAACCTCCCTCAGGGGTACGGGTCCCGGTGCGTCGCACCAGGTCCCGGTGGTCGGCGGGTCTCAGTACTCGGCGTCGTCGTCGTTGGGCATCGTGGCCTCCTTGGTGACGCTCCAGCCCGCGTCCACGAAGGGCAGCAGTGTCGGTACCTGGACCTCGACCGTGGCGGTCGTCGTGTCGCCGCCCGAGCCGACCGCGACGGAGGAGCTGAGACGGCCGTCCATGGCCGCCGCGCCCGCCGCCTGCCCCGAGTCGCCCTGGGATGCCGCACGAGCCGCCGCGCGGGCGCCGGAGCCGGCCTGGTTGGCGGCGTAGCCCACCAGGCCGAGCTGGATGGCGGCGAGGCCGACGAGCAGCAGGACCGGCAGGAACCCGGCGAACTCCAGGATGGAGACCCCGCGGTCGTCGTACCGGCGACGCGGCGGGCCCCCGCCGGAGCCATCGCCCGGGCCCCGGCGCGGGTCACACCGCCGACGCCGCAGGCCCCAGCCGGAGCCCCCGCCCCCGCCCCCGCGTTCGTCCCACGGGCGACACGGCAGCCCCACGCCAGAGCCACCACCCCGGCCCCGGCGCGGGTCACACCGCCGACGCCGCAGGCCCCAGCCGGAGCCCCCGCCCCGGCCCCGGCGTTCGTCACACCGGCGACGCGGCAGCCCCACGCCAGAGCCACCACCCCGGCCCCGGCGCGGGTCACACCGCCGACGCCGCAGCCCCCCGTCCGAGCCTCCGCCCCGGAGCCAGCCCGGCCCCCGGAAACGCACCCGCCTGAGCAAACGCCCCAGCCCCCGTAGACGCCTCGGCGCCCTCATTCCGCGTCCCCCTCCTTCGCCGCGCCCGCTTCCCCGTCCACGCGCCATCCCGCGTCGAAGCCGGGGAAGAAGACCGGTACGTCCACCGAGACGCGGGCCTTCCAGACCGTGCCCTCGTCCGTGCAGGTGATCGCCGCGTCCTGCCAGGCGCCGGGCAGATGTTCCTGGCCCGCGGCGGAGCAGGCGGCGGCCTCGCCCTCCCCCGCCGCGTGCGCCGCGGTGGCGGCCCGCGCCGCCTCGTCCGCCGCGTTGCCGGCGAGGGAGTACGTGTAGCCGTACAGCGCGCACTGCCACAGGATCGTCATGACGACGAGCAGCAGGGGGAACATCCCGGCGAACTCCAGCGTGACGGCGCCCCGGTCGCCGCCCGCCGCCTTCCTGCGCAGGGCGATCCCGCTCCGCTTCCCGCCGCCCGCGGGTGTTTCTTCGACGATCCCCAGTTCGCCCGCGAGCCCCCACAGCGCCTGTTTGACCGTGGAGCGGCTCTCCAGGTCCTGCATGCGGCCCGCGTCGACCGCGGCCCGCAGTTCCTTGAAGGCGGCCGGCACGGTGGTGCGGGCGACCCGGGTGCCGGTGACGCGCTCCACCAGGGAGGGCTGGATCTCCGTGCCCTTGCCGTGCCGGTTGACGACGGTGAGGGTCTCCTCGGCCTTGCGGATCTGCAGGCGGTCCCACAGCCGCACCATGCGTTTGGCGGCGCGTACGGCGACGACGTCCGGGGTGAGGAGCAGCAGGGCGTGGTCGGCGAGCTCGACGGCGACGGCGCTCGCGGCGGTGACGTAGGCCCCGCAGTCGATGACGACGACGTCGTAGCGGGCGCGCAGGGCGGCGAGGATCTGCCGGGCGACGCGGTCGGTGACCTCCTCGCCGCGCTCGCCCTCGGCGGGCGCGAGGAGCAGGCCGACGCCGCTCTCGTGGGTGTAGACGGCGTCCTGGAGGATGCGGGGCGTGATGTCGCTGATGGCGGCGAGGTCGGTGACCGAGCGGCGGAACTGCACGTCCAGGTAGGAGGCGACGTCCCCGGACTGGAGGTCGAGGTCGAGGAGCGCGGTGGTGCGGCCCGACGCCTGGGCCGCGAGGGCGAGTTGTACGGCGGTCACGGTGGTGCCGACGCCGCCCTTCGCCCCGCTGACGGCGACGACGGTGCCCGCGCCGGGCGCCCCGGGGCCGGCCGTGCCGCCGTACAGTTCGAGCCCGCCGCCGCTGCCGAGGTGGCGGCGCATGCCGGCGGACCAGGCGGCGGCGGCCTGGACCCGTTCGGCGAGGGCGTCGTAGGCCAGCGGGAAGCCGATGATGCCGCGCGCCCCGGAGTCCATGGCGGCCGTGAGGGTGCCCGGGCTGGTGTCGGCGGCGAGCAGGACGACGCCGACGGCGGGGAAGCGCAGCACGAGGTCACGGATGAGGTCGAGTGCCGGGACCGGCCCGATCCGCTCGTGGACGAGGACGACCTCCGGCAGCTCGTCGACCGACTCGGCGGCGAGACGGGCGAGGGTGTCGAGCAGCGCGGTCGAGTCCCCGACGGGCAGGGCGGGTTCGGCGTCGGGCAGCTGCCCGGTGAGCGTCGACAGAGCGCGGGCGGCCTCGATGTCCCCGACGGCCGGCAGGATCCGAGTGGCCATGAGACCTCCTACTTGTCCTCGTCGAGGGTGTACGTGCGATCGCGTGGCGGCACGGTGGGGTCGCCGCCCGCGCCGATGAGGGCGAGGCGGACGTGCGTGGCGAACGACTCGGCGTACGCGACGCGCTGCGCGTCCGCCGTGCCGAGGGCGAAGGTGATCGGGACGGCCTCGGACGCCCGGCGGCGCGTGCGGTCGTCCTGGTCGGGTTCGAGCGGGGTCAGCTTGCCGACGTCGAGCACCTTGGCGCCCTCCACGATGACTTTGGACTGGTCCTTCGCCTTGTCGCTCTCGCCCTTGAAGGTGGCGTAGATGTTGACCGTCGAGCCGGGCGTGATCTTGCCCGCGACGCCGGTGGCCGCGTCGATCATGATGGCGATCTCCTGCTGGCCCGGGCCGAGTTCGGGCCGCTCGACGATCATGTCGGACTGGAGCAGCGAGCCCTCGCGCAGCTGGGTCACGGCGATCTTGCCGCGGATCTGGCGCAGGTCGGTGACGGCGTTGTCGGAGAGCCAGCGCTTCGGCATCTCGACCTTCTCGAACTGCTCGGCGCTCAGCTCCTTGTAGGGCGCGATGTCCCCCTTGAGCTTGTACGCGGCGACCTCGGGGCCCACCTTCGAGTTCACGTCACGGATCACCGACAGGACGCCCGCGAACGCGCCGAACGCGCACAGGACCGACAGGACCAGCAGGATGACGCCGCGGCGCTGGCGTGAGTTCATGGGCCGGACTACCTCGATCGAGTGCGAGTGGCTACGGACAGTGAGCGGGGTGGCGCGTGAACGGTCGTAGGTCGCGGACGGGGCGGGCGGGCTGCGGCTGGGGCGGGGCGGTGGCGCGGCGGGGTGCGGCTAGGTGGCGCCACGGGGCAGGAGGGCGCGGGCGGGCCGGTCGGGGCGTTCCTCGGGCGGCGGCAGCGGGGCGGCGCAGAACGCGCAGCGGTCGCCGATGAGTTCGAGTCCGCACCAGTGGCAGTCCTCGCGCCGCACGGAGGACACCAGTTGGTAGAGGACGGAGATGTCGGGGATGGCGGCGGCGAACTCGACGAGCCTGCCGGTGGCCCACCAGCGCGCGGACTCGGCCGGCAGGCGGACTTCCTCGACGCCCTGGGAGTGCCAGGCGGGGGCCAGGGTGCCGGTGACCCAGCCGGGTACCAGTTGCCCCGGGGCGTACAGCATCGTCGTACCGAATCCGGGGCCGGGCAGGCTCGTCCGTGGGCCGCCGCCCGAGACCTTCACCAGCTCGGGCCGGGGCGTGGCGAGGACCGCGAACTGGGCGCCGGGCAACCAGGACTTGGCGTGCGACCGGAGGGAGACGGGGACGCGGTCGAGGCGGGCGACGGAGCCGAGCAGGGCGCCCGCGTAGATGTAGTGGGACAGCAGGCGGGCGGCGGAGGCGAGGACGCCGGGGCTGAAGTCGCAGACCGACAGCTGGCGCAGCTGGAGGGCGAGCACGGCGAGCCCCAGCGGCGGCAGCTCCGGGCGCAGGACGGCGATCCGGTCGCTCTCCAGGATGGAGCGGACCGCGTACAGGCGCCGGGTGACGGACGCGGGCGCGGAGGCGGGGCACAGGGCGATCACATAGCCGTGGTGCTCGATGAGCGTGTGCATCTCGGTGAGCGCCTGGTCCAGCGAGTACGTCCGCGGGGACTGCACGGCGGACTGCAGGACGGCGGCCGAGGGGGTGTGCCGGTCGGGCGAGGGCAGCACGAGGTCGGGGCCGGTGACGGCTACGGCGGTCGGCATGCGCGCCCCCCTGAGGCTCCCCCTGCACTTCTCCTCGGCCTCAGCACCATATCCAGGCGGGGCCCGCCCCGACACCCAACTTCCCGGTGTTCACGCGGAGATGACGATCGCGTACCGGGAAGTGGGGTGTCCGGAGTGAGGTGTTCGAGCGGGATGTACGAGAGGCGCGCGGGGGATGCGCAGGGGCGTGCGGGGCTAGAAGAAGCTGCTCCAGTCCTGGTCGGCGATCTGCTTGACGCACAGCACGAGGAACAGCAGCCCTGCGATGGCCAGCATGCCGTTGCTGAGCCGGCCGTTGCGCCATTCCCGCGGTGTACGGCTGGAGTTGAGCAGCCAGACCAGCGTGAGCGACAGGAACGGCATGAAGGCCGCGCCGAGGACGCCGTAGAGGATGATGAGCCGGAACGGCTGCCCCTGGAAGAGCAGGATCATCGGCGGGAAGGTCAGCCAGAGCAGGTAGGCGCGGAACGGCACCGACTTCTCGCGGGCGCCCGACGCCACCTCCTGGCCGCTGAGCGCGGTGGAGTCGGCGCCCGCCCGCTGCTTGCGGTAGCGCTCGACGAAGTCCGCGAACATCAGGCTCACGCCGTGCCACACCCCGATCAGCGAAGTGAACGACGTGGCGAAGAAGCCGACGAGGAACAGCTTGGCGGTGCCCTGGCCGTACTCCTTCTCCAGGATGTCGGAGAGCTGCACGAGCCCCTTGTCGCCGCTGGCGATGGCGATGTTCGCGGAGTGCAGCATCTCGGCGCCGACGAAGAGCATGGCGACGACGAAGATGCCGGTGGTGATGTAGGCGACGCGGTTGTCGAGCCGCATCACCTTCATCCATCGGGTGTCGGTCCACCCCTTGGCGTTGACCCAGTAGCCGTACGCCGCGAGGGTGATGGTGCCGCCGACGCCGCCGATCAGGCCGAGCGTGTTGAGGATCGAGTCCTTCTCGTCGGGCAGGACGGGCAGCAGGCCGGCGAAGGCGTCGCCCAGGTGCGGGGTGACGCGGACGGCGAGGTAGACGGTGACGACGAACATGATGCCGACGAGGACCGTCATGACCTTCTCGAAGACGGCGTACTTGTTGAACCAGACGAAGACGAGCCCGACGATGCCGGTCAGGATCGCCCACCACTTCAAGGCCATGACGTCGGGGAAGAGCGCCTGGAGGGGCAGCCCAGAGGAGGACATGGCGGCCGCTCCGTAGACGTACCCCCAGATCACGACGTAGGCGACGAAGAACCACGTCGTCCAGCGGCCGAGGCTCGCCCAGCCGTCGAAGAGGGTGCGTCCGGTGGCCAGGTGCCAGCGGCCGGCGGCCTCGGCGAGGGAGATCTTCACGACGCAGCCGATCACCGCGGCCCACAACAGGGTGTAGCCGAAGTTGCTGCCCGCGATGAGGGTGGCGACGAGGTCGCCCGCGCCCACTCCGGTCGCGGCGACGACGATGCCGGGGCCGATGTACTTCCAGCTCGACTTGCGCGGCTGGGGTGCCGTCGCGTCGGCGGTGGTTCCACTGCCTGTGGTTTCAGCCATGCCGATCAAGAAAGCGCATCGCGGCGCGCGGCACAAGTGGGTTGGCCGAAGACAGTGTTGACGGGGGCATGCCATGCATTGACGATGGGGCGGCGCACCCCGCATCGCACCCGGCGCACGCTCCGGCCCGCGCCACCGCACCCGGCGCACGCTCTCGCCCGCGCCACCGCACCCCGCATCCCGCACTCCCCCACCGCACACGTCGCACTGAATCACCCCCCACCCCTGAGGAGACTTCATGCGGCTCCGCATACGCGGCAGAAGATCCGCGACCCTCGCGGCCCTTCTCGCCCTCGCCGTGGCCCCCCTCACCGCCACCGCCGCGCCCGCCGACCCCGCCGACCCCGGCGCGAAGAGCACGGCGGCGGACGACGAGGCGATACGCCAGTACGAGATCCCCCTGACCGACGGCCGTGCCGCGCGGACCGCGCTGGCCCGTACCGGTGTCGCCGTCGACGAGGTCCACGCCCGCTCGGTGGTCGTCTCCGCCGACGGCCGCGAGGCGGCCCGGCTCAGGGAGTCCGGCTACGCGCTCAAGGCCCTGGCCGGCCCCCCGAAGCGCACGGACGGCAAGGCGGTGGAGCCCATGGACTTCCCGCCCGCCGACGCGAACTACCACAACTACGCCGAGATGAACGCGGCGATCGACCAGTACATCGCGGCCCACCCCGACCTGATCAGCAAGCGGGTCATCGGCAGGTCCTACGCGGGCCGCGACATCGTCGCCATCAAGATCAGCGACAACGTCACCACCGACGAGGCCGAGCCCGAGGTCCTCTTCACCCACCACCAGCACGCCCGTGAGCACCTCACGGTCGAGATGGCGCTCTACCTGATGCGCGAGCTGGGCGACGACTACGCCACGGACGCCCGTATCAAGAAGATGGTCGACTCGCGCGAGATCTGGATCGTGCCGGACGTGAACCCGGACGGCGGCGAGTACGACATCGCCACCGGCTCGTACCGCAGCTGGCGCAAGAACCGCCAGCCCAACACCGGCTCGTCCAGCGTGGGCACGGACCTGAACCGCAACTGGGGCTACAAGTGGGGCTGCTGCGGCGGCTCCTCCGGTTCCACCGGCTCGGACACCTACCGCGGCCGTGCCGCCGAGTCGGCGCCCGAGGTGAAGGTCGTCGCGGACTTCGTGCGCGGCCGCGTCGTCGGCGGCAAGCAGCAAATCAGGGCCGGCATCGACTTCCACACCTACAGCGAGCTGGTGCTGTGGCCCTACGGCTACACGTACGCCGACACCGCCGCGGGCCTGACCCAGGACGACCGGGACGCGCACGCGGCCGTCGGCAGGAAGATGGCCGCGAGCAACGGCTACACGCCCGAGCAGTCCAGCGACCTGTACATCACGGACGGTTCGATCGACGACTGGCTGTGGGGCAGCCAGAAGATCTTCAGCTACACCTTCGAGATGTACCCGTCGTCGGGCGGCGGCGGCTTCTACCCGCCCGACGAGGTGATCGAGCGGGAGACCTCGCGCAACCGCGACGCGGTCCTGCAACTCCTGGAGAACGCGGACTGCATGTACCGGTCCATCGGCAAGGAGCAGCAGTACTGCACCGGTTGACGCCGTGGACGGTCCTGCCCGAACGCTTCGGTGAGGCTTCCTCAACGGGCGTTCGGGCTCGGTCGGGGTCAGCGGCGCGGCCTGTCCGATACCGCCGCCCGATCGATGTCAGGCGGCTCGGCCGATGTCCAGCCGTTGGGGCGACGGCTCGTATCCAGCGGCCCTGTAGGCGGCGACAGCGGCGGTGTTCGAGGTCGGGGTGCTGACGAGTGCGCTCGACGCACCCAGTTCACGCAGCGCCGCCGCCGCGGCGACGCCGATCGCCGTCCCGTGGCCGCGACCGCGGTGGTCGGCGTGCACGCCCACCGGCTCCAGCAGGCCGGGCCTGCCGGGCCCGGCCGACCAGACCGTCGCCGCGGCCACCGCGTTGTCCTGGTCGTCGTAGCCGATCAGGCAGCGCGCGTCGGCATAGACCGGCCCGGCCGCGAGGACGTGCCAGATCTCCTCGGTGAACGCCGGGCTGCCGAACGCCGAACGATGCACCGCGGTCCGCACCCCCGCCGTCCGCGGACCGGCCACCTCGATCCGCAGGCCGGAGTCCCGCACCGGCTCGGCGAGGTCGCGGCGCAGCGGCGTCCACGGCTCGTCCGGAAGCCAGCCCGCCGCCAGGAGGACCTCGCGGAGCAGGGCACCGTCGGGGATCTCCAGGCCGACCTTCCCGGCGGGCAGGACCCCGCGCCGCGGATCATCGAGGTCCGCCAGCAGCCGGCGCGCCAGCTCACCGTCCTGTCGCAGATCCGGCGCGGTCGTCAGGCGCAGCACATCAGGGCCGTCCAGGTAGCCGACGGCGATGATCCGTCCGTCCACGCTCCAGGTGCGGACGGCCGCGGCCAGCCTCTCCGCGCCCAGCGCCCAGGCCCAGCCGAGGTCTCCCGGATGGAGTTGCAGCGGCGTGCGGTCGTCCTGCCACCCGCGGAGGGCGTCCACCACCCCGGTCAGCCCCTCGACGCCGGGCTCGTTCAGAACGATCGTCATGTCCCGCATCCCACAGCATCGCGGCGACCGACCGCACCCGGTTTTACTCGGCCGGCCGGCTCGACGGGACACCCCGCCTCGACGCTGACGTCACCATCCATGACCGGTCGCGGTCGCCGCTCGGGCCTACACGAACAGGCTGACGACCGCCGCCACCGCGAAGCCCGCCAGTGACAGGACCGACTCCAGGACCGTCCACGTCTTGAGGGTGTCCCGTTCCGAGATGCCGAAGTACTTCGCGACCATCCAGAAGCCGCCGTCGTTCACGTGCGAGGCGAAGATGGAGCCGGCCGAGATCGCCATGATGACCAGCGCGACGAACGCCTGGGAGTAGTCGCCCTCGGCGAGCAGCGGGGCCACGATGCCCGCCGTCGTGACGATCGCCACCGTCGCCGAGCCCTGGGCGACGCGCAGGACGAGGGAGAGCAGGTAGGCGAGGACGATCACCGGCAGGCCCACGTCCTGGAAGGTGTCCGAGAGGGCCTTCGCGACGCCGCCGGCCTTCAGGACCGCGCCGAAGACACCGCCCGCGCCGACCACCAGCAGGATGTTGCCGACCGGCTTCAGGGACGAGGTCGACACCCGTTCGAGGGACTTGCGGGACCAGCCGCGCCGGATGCCCAGCAAGTAGTAGGCCATGAACAGGGCGATGGTCAGGGCCACGAACGGGCTGCCGAAGAACTCGATGACCGAGCGGGGCGTCGAGGGGTCGAAGGCTATGGAGGAGAAGGTCGCCAGGAGGATCAGGACGAGCGGCGTGCCGATGATCGCGAAGACGGTGCCCAGCGGCACCGGCCTCTCCTGCGGGCTCACCCCGGCCGCGCGCTGCTCGGCGGCCACCGCCGCCTTCGCCTCCTCGGCGGCCTCGACCATGTCCTGCGGGACGGGCACGAAGATGCGCCTGCCGACCCACGCGGCGTACGCCCAGGCGACGAGCACCGCCGGGAGGCCGCAGACGACGCCCATGAGGATGACCCAGCCGAGGTCCACCTTCAGCAGTCCGGCGGCGGCCACCGGGCCCGGGTGCGGGGGCAGGAAGGCGTGGGTCATGGAGAGGCCCGCGAGGAGCGGCAGGCAGTAGAGCAGGATCGATTTGCCGCTGCGCTTGGCGGCGGCGTACACGAGGGGGGCCAGGACGAAGATGCCCACGTCGAAGAAGACCGGGACGCCGAAGATCAGGCCGGTCAGGCCCATGGCCAGCGGCGCGCGCTTCTCGCCGAACAGGCCCAGCAGGCGCGACGCCAGCACCTCCGCGCCGCCCGACACCTCGAGGATCGCGCCGAGCATCGTGCCGAGACCGATGATGATCGCCACATGCCCGAGGATGCCGCCCATGCCCGACTCGACGACCGAGACGGCGTCGGACTTCTGGACCGTGCCGAAGAGTTCGGTGACGGAGAGGCCGGCCGCGAGGCCGACGGCCACGGAGACCGCGAGCAGCGCCACGAAGGGCTGGAGCCGGACCTTGATGATCAGGAAGAGCAGCAGGGCGATGCCGAGCGCGGCGACGGTCAGCAGGCCCGCCGTGCCGTCGATCAGGGCGAGGAGGCCACCGGTGTGCGGTGGTGTCTGCGCGGCGGGGGCGGCCGCGAGCACGGCGGTGTGGGACGGGGACATCGTGGACCTCGTAAGGGCATAAGGCTTTCGGGGCAGGGGGGATCGCGGCACGGCGCCCCGTGCGGACGGGGCACCGTGCCGTGACGACGTACGGCTTGCTGAAGGGGGATGCGGGTCAGCCGAGGACGGCGAGCGCGTCGATCTCGATGAGCAGGCCCTTGGGCAGACCCACGTAGACGGTGGTGCGGGCCGCGGCGGGGGCCGTGAGTCCCTGCTGCTCGAAGTACTCGTTGTAGATCGCGTTCATCTCCGCGAAGTGGTCCACGTCCGTGAGGTAGACGCGCATCATCATCACGTCGTCCCAGGTGGCGCCGCCCTCTTCGAGGATCGCCTTGACGTTGGCGAAGGTCTG
Organism: Streptomyces sp. NPDC031466; assembly: GCF_055581265.1. Classification (NCBI taxonomy): domain Bacteria; kingdom Bacillati; phylum Actinomycetota; class Actinomycetes; order Kitasatosporales; family Streptomycetaceae; genus Streptomyces; species Streptomyces sp. NPDC031466. The sequence goes on along the minus strand of NZ_JBVIJT010000013.1, from coordinate 149,245 downwards.
GAGGGTCTGCTCGCGCAGGGTGGGGCCCGCCGGGGTGGGGGCCTTGCCCTCCTCGGCCGGCAGGAAGCCGACCTGGCCGGCGACCTGAAGGATGTTGCCCTTCTTGACGCCGTGGGAGAACTTCGCGGGCGGGGTGGTGTGGGTGGCCGGGGTGAGGGCTGTCTTCACGGTGTGCTCGCTCATGGACGTTCAGGCTTCCTTCAGGGGTGACTTGCCGGAGTACTCCCGGCTGATGGCGTCCGCCGTGCGGCGCACCAGCGGGAGCAGGGCGAGGAGTTCCTCGGCGGTGACGACGACGTTCGGCGCGGAGACCGACATGGCGGCGACGACGCGGCCGTCCGCGCCGCGGATGGGGGCCCCGACGCAGTTGATGGACTCCTCGTGGCCACCGAGGTCGGTGGCCCAACCCTGTTCGCGCACCTTGTCCAGCTCGCGCAGGAACGCGCCGGCGTTGGGTGTCGAACGGGACGTGTAGGTGGGGTAGTCGAGCTTCTCCGCGAGGGCGCGGCGCTCGGCCTCGGGGAAGTCGGCGAGCAGGAGCTTGGCGACGGCGGCGACCGTGATGGCCACCGGTTTGCCGATACGGGAGTACATGCGCACCGGGTAGCGGCTCTCGACCTTGTCGATGTAGAGGACCTCGCCGTCCTCGTGGACGGCGAGGTGGACCGTGTGGCCGCACTTCTCGTTGAGGGCGAGGAGGTGGGGGTGGGCGATCTCGCGTACGTCGAGGTTCTCGACGGCCTCCTGCGCGAGGGCGAACAGGCGCGCGCCGAGGCGGTAGCGCTGGTCGGACTGGCGGAAGACCAGGCCGTGTTCGTGGAGGGTGCGCAGCAGCCGCAGCGCCGTGGACTTGTGGACGCCGAGCCGGTCGGCGACCTGGCCGAGGTCGGCGGGGCCCTCGGCGAGCAGCGGCAGGATCGACAGCGCGCGGTCGACGGTCTGGCTCATGGGGTACGTACCTCCTCCTCGGCCCCGGGCTCTTCCGGAGCGGCGGCACCGGTCTGCTCCGGCGCGTTCGCCGTCCAGCCGGGTCCGAGACGCAGTGTCTCCCAGGCGGTGTCGTCGAGGGCGGCGAGGCGGTCGGCGTGTGCGCGGGCGCAGGGCCGGGCGAGGTCGCCGGGGACGGTGAGGGCGGCGGCGGCCATCAGGTGGCCGTGCCGCAGCCGACGGGCGGCGCTCAGGCCGCGCAGGGTGGCGGAGAGGAAGCCGGCGGCGAAGGCGTCACCGGCGCCGACGGACGCGACGACGTCCACGCGCGGGGCGGCCTGGAAGACGGGGTCCTCGCCGTGCCGGAAGACGGTGGCTCCGCGGCCGCCCTGTTTGACGACCAGGGTGGCGGGTTCGGGCAGGGCGGCGCGCAGGGCCTCGGGGCCGCCGGCGATGCCCCAGGCCGCCGCGGCCTCGTCCTCGCCGACGAAGACGAGATCCGCGCCCCGGGCGAGGCCGAGGAGGACGTCCGCTCCGGCGCCGGAACAGTTCCGCCACAGCCCGGGACGGTGGTTGACGTCGAAGGAGACGAGCGGGGCCCGGTCCGCGCGCCGGGCGCACAGGTGGCGCACCAGGTCGAGGCAGTCGGCGGAGAGGGCGGGCGTGATGCCCGTCAGGTGCAGCACGCGGCCCGAGGCGAGCGCGGCCTCGTCGACGGAGCCCCGGGCCATGGCGGAGGCGGCCGAGCCCGCGCGGTAGTAGACGACCTCGTGCGCGTCGCTGTCGCGGTCGTCGGCGGTGCGGAAGTAGACACCGGTGGGGCGGTGCGGGTCGCGGCCGACGGCGGAGGTGTCGACGCCGTAGCGGGCGACGGCCGCCACGAGGTGGTCGCCGAAGCCGTCGGTGCCGACGCGGCTGACCCAGCGGGTGGTGTGCCCGGCCGCGGCGAGGGCGCACAGGACGTTGGACTCGGCGCCGCCGATCCCGCGGTCGAAGGAGGGCACGTCGGCGAGGCGGCCGGGGCGCGCGGGCAGGAAGGTGACCATGGACTCGCCGAGCGCCACGACGTCCACGGCCGGCGGTGCGGACGCCTTCGCGGCTGCCTGTGCGGTCACGTTCTCCAGCCCCTCAACCGGCTCCCCGGATCCGTTGACCCGGCGTTGGCTCGGATGTTAGACAGCAGTAAGCGACATACGCAATGAACGTTGCACATCATGCAACGCACCTCTGGAGGAGGCGCCCATGGCCGCCGACCACGCCGTCGAACGTCCCGTCGATCCCCTGGCCGCGCTCGCGGACGAGCGGGTCGACCACCGCTTCAAGGGGCTTCCCCCGGACGCGGCGGGCCGCACCGTCGGCGAGCTGGCGGCCGAGCGCCGGAACCTGTTCACCGGCGGCTTCACCACCCCCGTCCTCGCCCTGTCCGCCGAGCGCCTGGAGCACAACCTCGCGCTCATGGAGACGTACGCGAAGCGGCACGGCCTCGCCTTCGCGCCGCACGGCAAGACGTCGATGGCCCCGCAGCTGTTCGCCCGGCAGATCGAGCACGGGGCGTGGGGCATCACCCTCGCCGTGCCCCACCAGGTGCACGTGGCACGGGCGTTCGGCACCTCGCGGATCTTCCTCGCGAACGAACTGGTCGACGCGGCGGCACTGCGCCGGCTCGCGGGCGAGCTGGACGCCGACCCCTCCTTCCGCTTCATCTGCTACGTCGACTCCGTACGCGGTGTGGAACTGATGCACGCCGCCCTGAGCGAGGCGGGCGCGACCCGGCCCGTGGACGTCGTGCTCGAACTGGCGGCGGGCGACGAGGCGCGCACCGGCGTGCGGACCGAGGCCGAGTGCCTGGAGATCGCGAACGCCGTCGCGGGCGCGGACACGCTGCGTCTCGTCGGCGTCGCCGGCTACGAGGGCGAGGTGCCGCAGGCCTCCACGGAGCGGGTCACGGCCTGGCTGCGGCGGCTCGTCGGCCTGCTCGTCGAGCTGGACGCGGCGGGGCGGTTCACCGATCTGCCGGAGGTCGTGGTCAGCGCCGGCGGCAGCGCCTGGTTCGACGCGGTGGCCTCGGTGTTCGCCGAGATCCCGGAACTGTCCGCGCCGGTCCTGAAGTTGCTGCGCTCGGGCGCGTACGTCTCCCACGACGACGGCCACTACCAGCAGCTGACGCCGTTCAACCGCGTCCCCGAGGAGGGTGCGCTGGAGCCGGCGTTCCGGCTCTGGGCGCAGGTGGTGTCGCGGCCGTCGGTCGAGCAGGCGTTCATCAACGCGGGCAAGCGGGACGCGGCGTACGACCTCGATCTGCCCTCGGCGCAGGTCGTGCGCCGGGACGGCGTGGAGCGGCCCGCCACCGGCATCACGGTCACGGGCCTGTCCGACCAGCACGGCTGGCTGCGGACCTCCCCGGAGGCGGACCTCGCCGTGGGCGACTGGGTGGGCCTCGGGCTCTCGCATCCGTGCACGGCCTTCGACAAGTGGCAGCTGATTCCGGTGGTGGCGGACGGGGGGACGGTCGTGGACTACGTCCGCACGTTCTTCTGAGCCGACGCCGGGGCCCCCGGACACCTCACAGGCACCTCGCGGACGCCGCGCGGACGAGAGAGAGACACCCCCATGGACCTGGTGATCCGGGACGTACGCGTCATCGACGGCACCGGCGGTGCCTCGTACCGCGCCGACATCGGCGTACACGAGGGCAGGATCGCCGAGATCCGCGGGGAGCGGGACGGCCCCGGCCCCCGCCCGACGGCGCGCCGGACTCTGGACGCCCAGGGCCTCGCGCTGGCGCCCGGCTTCATCGACATGCACGCCCACAGCGATCTCGCCCTGCTCCAGGACCCCGCGCACACCGCGAAGGCCGCCCAGGGCGTCACGCTGGAGGTCATCGGCCAGGACGGTCTGAGCTACGCCCCCGTCGACGACCGCACGCTCGCCGAGGTCCGCCGCGCCATCACCGGCTGGAACGGCGACGGCGGCGACATCGACTTCACGTGGCGCACCGTCGGCGGCTACCTCGACGCGCTCGACACCGCGCACGGCGGGGACGGCATCGCGGTGAACGCCGCGTACCTCGTCCCGCAGGGCACCGTCCGGATGTACGCGCTGGGCTGGGACGACCGCCCCGCGACCCCCGCAGAGCTGGACCGGATGCGGCAGCTCGTCGCCGAGGGGATGCGCCAGGGCGCCGTGGGCATGTCGTCGGGGCTCACCTACACGCCCGGCATGTACGCCGACGACTCCGAACTGACCGAGCTGTGCCGGGTGGTCGCCGCCCACAAGGGCTACTACTGCCCCCATCACCGCAGTTACGGCGCGGGCGCCCTCCAGGCGTACGCGGAGATGGTGAACCTCACCCGCACCGCGCGCTGCCCGCTCCACCTCGCGCACGCCACCATGAACTTCGGCGTGAACAAGGGCAAGGCGCCCGACCTGCTCGCCCTCCTGGACGAGGCCCTCGCGCAAGGGGCCGACATCACCCTGGACACGTATCCCTACACCCCTGGCTGCACCACGCTCGTCGCGCTGTTGCCCAGCTGGGCGGGTGAGGGCGGGCCCGACGCGATCCTCGCCCGGCTGCGGGACGACGCGACCGCCGAGAAGATCCGCCACCACATGGAGGTCGTCGGCGCCGACGGCTGCCACGGCGTGCCCGTCGAGTGGGACACGATCGAGATATCCGGGGTCAACGACCCGAAACTCGCGTCCTGTGTCGGCACGACGGTCCGTCAGTTCGCCGACACGCGGGGCGAGGCCCCTTGGGTGACCGCGCGACGGCTGCTGATCGACGACAGGCTGGGCTCGACCATCCTCCAGCACGTGGGCCACGAGGAGAACGTACGAGCGATCATGCGGCACCGCGTGCACACGGGGGGCAGCGACGGCATCCTGCGGGGCGTCAAGCCGCACCCGCGCGCGTACGGCACGTTCCCGCGATATCTCGGGCGCTACGCGCGGGAGTTGGGCGTCATGTCGCTCGAAGAGACGGTCGCCCACCTCACCTCGCGGCCCGCCGCCCGCCTCCGCCTGCCCGACCGGGGCCTGGTCCGCGAGGGATACCGGGCCGACCTGGTGCTCTTCGACCCGGAGACGGTCGCGGCGGGCTCCACCTTCGAGGCACCGCGCACGCTCCCGACCGGGATCCCGCACGTGTTGATCGACGGCAGGTTCGTCATGCGGGACGGCCGGCGCACGGCCACCCTCGCGGGGCGCGCCGTACGCCGCACACCCTGACCGCGGGCGGCCTAGACCACCGACGTGGGCCAGGCCTCCGACACGACAGGCTCGGGCGCGACGGGCGCGGGCGCGGGGCGGCAGGTGAAGCCGAGGCCGCTCAGCGCCCGGGTGACCTCCTGCGCGGAGAAGTCGCGCCGGTCCTGCCGGGTGATCGCCTCCCCCACCTGCTTGACGGGGTAGTGACGGCGCCCGATGATCACGGACTCACCGGTGACGGGCTCGGGCTTGACGCCCTTCATGGTCTGCTCGACCTCGCTCTTGAAGAGGTCGAAGGGGAAACGGGCGATGACACAGCGCATGGGTGCCTCACAGAGGGAGAGGGTGGGGAGGGAGAGCCGGACGGGGCGGTGACCGCCGGTGTCAGGCGGCCTTGCTCTGCGAGGGGCCCTGCGCGGCGCCACCCGAACGGGCGGCGTAGGCACGGCGGGCACGCCCGTCGCGCGGGCGCCGGCCACGGGAGGGGGAGCCCGGACGCCCGGAGCTCTCCCTCGGCGGGGCGGCGATGGTCACGGGGATGCCCGAGGGGGTCCGGGCGCCGGTGATGCGGGTCAGCTCGGCCTCGCCGGAGCGCACCTGCGCGGTCTGCGGGGTGATGCCCGCCGCGGCCATGAGCCGGCTCATGTCGCGCCGCTGCGCCGAGGTGACCAGGGTGACGACGCTGCCGGAACCACCGGCGCGGGCGGTGCGGCCGCCGCGGTGCAGGTAGTCCTTGTGGTCGGCCGGCGGGTCGACGTTGACCACGAGGTCGAGGTCGTCGACGTGGATGCCGCGCGCCGCGACGTTCGTGGCGACGAGGGCGGTGACCTGGCCGGACTTGAACTGGGCGAGCGTGCGGGTGCGCTGCGGCTGGGACTTGCCGCCGTGCAGCGCCGCGGCCCGCACCCCGCTGTTGAGCAGGTGGGTGGTGAGCCGGTCGACGGCGTGCTTGGTGTCCAGGAACAGGATGACCCGCCCGTCGCGCGCGGCGATCTCGGTCGTCGCGGCGTACTTGTCGCCACCGTGGATGTGCAGCACGTGGTGCTCCATCGTGGTGACGGCGCCCGCCGACGGGTCGACCGAGTGGACGACCGGGTCGCTCAGGTAGCGGCGGACCAGGAGGTCGACGTTGCGGTCCAGGGTGGCGGAGAACAGCATCCGCTGGCCGCCGGGGCGCACCTGGTCGAGCAGCTCGGTGACCTGCGGCAGAAAGCCCATGTCGGCCATCTGGTCGGCCTCGTCCAGGACGGTGACGGCGACCTGGTCGAGCTGGCAGTCACGGCGCTCGATGAGGTCCTTGAGCCGGCCGGGGGTCGCGACGACGACCTCGGCACCGGCGCGCAGGGCACCGGCCTGCCTGCCGATCGACATGCCGCCGACGACGGTGGCCAGCCGCAGCCGCACCGCCTTGGCGTACGGGGTGAGCGCGTCGGTCACCTGCTGGGCCAGTTCCCGGGTGGGCACGAGGATCAGGGCGAGGGGGCGGCGCGGCTCGGCGCGCTGACCCGCGGTGCGGGCGAGCACGGCGAGGCCGAACGCGAGGGTCTTGCCGGATCCGGTGCGCCCGCGGCCGAGGACGTCACGGCCCGCGAGCGAGTTGGGCAGCGTGGCCGCCTGGATCGGGAACGGCGCGGTGACGCCCAGCCGGGTGAGGGTCTGCACCACCGTGTCCGGCAGCCCGAGCGCGCCGAAGTCCTCGACGGGGGGCAGAGCGGGGGTGACGGTGACCGGGAGGGCGAACTCTCCCTGGAGCGCGGCGGGCCGCCGGGAGGAGCCGCCCCTGGAGTAGGACCGGCCCGGGGATGCGGGGCGGGCGCCGCCCGCGTACCGGCTGTTCGTGCGACTTGAGCGGTTCATGAAGAACCTTCCTCGATGCGGCGCGTATCGAGGAATTCTCACGACGCAGGACAGCGTCGAGAATTGCAGGAACGGCCGGGGGGATTAAACATAATTCCGGCCGCCGGATTTATTCCGGGAGCGGCCGGTCAAGAAAGAGGGACACGCTCCGGGCAGAACCACCGGGGTGTCGCATCAGGTCATCGGGGAGTCGTCTCCCCGGAAACAGAACGAGCTGGGGCCCGCACCCAAGGTGCGGGCCCCAGCTACGAAGTGCGCGTCAGCGTCAGGCGGGAACGATGTTCTCGGCCTGCGGGCCCTTCTGGCCCTGCGTGACGTCGAAGTTCACCTTCTGGCCCTCCTGGAGCTCACGGAAGCCCTGGGTGGCGATGTTCGAGTAGTGAGCGAAGACGTCGGCGCCGCCGCCGTCCTGCTCGATGAAGCCGAAGCCCTTTTCCGCGTTGAACCACTTCACGGTGCCAGTAGCCATGTCATATCTCCTTCGGGGCAGTGCCCGTGGAATCCACACTGTGCGAACTCCGCGTCGCCGCAATGATTTCCCCGTCCGGAAATAACCGGCAATACAAAGTGCCCCGCCGACACATAACGCCGACTGAGCACTTGAAGTCTCTTGGGAACCACAACTGCAACTGATAACGACAGTAGCACGCTCTCGCCGCTCGTGCAGAGGTTTCTATAGCGCTCAGCCGGACGGCGGATAAACCCTCATCGCGCATCACGCGAAATTCTGCATTTGCCGCCGTAGATATCCGTCGGCGTCGGCGCGAGACCCGTGCCCACGACGGGCTCCGTCAGGACGACTTGGCCCCCTCGGACTCGGAGTGGCGCAGCTGCTCGTTGAGGCGCAGGGCCTCCTCCAGCTGGTCCTCCAGGATGACGATGCGGCAGGCCGCCTCGATCGGCGTGCCCTGGTCGACGAGCTCCCGGGCGCGCGCGGCGACGCGCAGCTGGTAGCGGGAGTAGCGGCGGTGGCCGCCCTCGGAGCGCAGCGGGGTGATCAGGCGAGCGTCACCGACCGCCCGGAGGAAGCCCGGCGTGGCGCCGATCATCTCGGCGGCCCGGCCCATGGTGTAGGCCGGGTAGTCGTCGTCGTCGAACCGGTCGGGACCTTGCGGATGAGTCTCTGGGGGCATCTGCACCTTTTCTGGAACGCGTCGAGGGGCCTGGTGCCGTACGACACCAGGCCCCGAGGGGTTTCAACACCATCTACCGGCCGTGTGTGCCGGCTCTCTGTATCCGCACGGCCGCCCGACGGGGCGGGGATGCGGGGATCGCGGTTGCTTGACCGGGGACCACCTTCCAATCCGGGGCCTGCGGTACCCGGGCGAGATCGGACTCCGCCCAGGCGATCCTGATGGCGTCGCACTCCTCTCGTACTGCTGGAACTCGGTTCTGCTGAAACGTCCTGTGTCGAACGTCGGTGACTACACAAAGAACTCTAGCCACGTCGGTTGCGCATGTCTACCGCAGCCACGACAGATTTTCGGAAGCGGAGGGGGAGGTATCCGGGCACCCACGCGCCCCTTCGCCTCGGTAGGCTCACCAGTCATGTCGAAGCCTGACGAACTGCTCGTCGACATCGCCTCCCTGGTCGAGTCCGAGCGCAGCAATCAGATGTCCCTCACCGTGGTCGCGGCCGGCGCCGTCATCACCGGACGGCTGGCCCCCGAAGCCCTGTGGCGGCGGCGCGTCGCCGAAGTCCTCAAGGACTCCGAGCAGCTGCGCCCGTTCGCCGCCGCGTTCGAGAGCGAGGCCGACGAGGCGCCCGCCGCCCCGGCGCGGGACACCGCGCCGCCCACCCATCTGCACTTCCATCTGGCCCGGATCCTCCAGGGCACCCTCGGCCTCCCGGAGACCGGCGGGATGTACCGCATCGCCCTCCAGGACGTGAGCGCCTGGACGGTGGGAGACCTCAGCTACTCGGACCACTGACCGCCCGGACCCAGGTCCGGGGCCGGCTCCACGCGAGAGCTCCCGTCCCGGACCTGAGTCCCACCTTGTCAATTTTCCTCCCTTGGGCTATATAGAAAAACGTAGGGCATCGCACCCAGTACCTGAGGAAGGGAGTGACCCGTGATGCTCATGCGCACCGACCCGTTCCGCGAGTTGGACCGCCTCACCCAGCAGGTCTTCAACAACGCGCGTCCGGCCGGAATGCAGATGGACGCCTACCGCGAGGGCGACGAGTTCGTGGTCCACTTCGATCTGCCGGGCGTCGACCCGGAGTCGATCGACCTGGACGTGGAACGCCACGTGCTGAACGTGCGCGCCGAGCGCCGCTCCCCCGCCCGTGAGGGCGTGGAGATGATCGCGGCCGAGCGCCCCACCGGCAGCTTCTCCCGCCAGCTGTTCCTCGGCGACACCCTGGACACCGAGCGCATCGACGCCTCGTACGACGCGGGCGTGCTGACCCTGCGCATCCCGGTGGCCGAGCAGGCGAAGCCGCGCAAGATCCAGATCAGTGGTGGCGACAGCGGTCGCAGGCAGATCAGCGGCTGACGCCCTCGCGCGAGCAGCCGCGGCCACGCGGGGAGCGCGGCCGATCGACCAGATGAAACGGAGGAGAACGGCACGATGAGATGGAGCGACCTCATCGAGGCGGTCAGGGAATCCGGCCAGTACACCACCGCCGCGCAGGCGGAGCGCGTGACGCGCACCGTCCTGGGCGCCCTCGGCGGCCACGTCGTCGGGGACGAACGCGTCGAACTGGCGGGCCAGTTGCCGGCAGAGGCGGCGAAGGTGATCGCGGACCAGGTTCCCGTGACCCGACAGCTCACGGCCGCGGAGTTCGTCGAGAGCGTGGCGCGGCGCCTGGAGGGCGCCACGCCGGCCACCGCCCGATGGGACGTCAGCTCCGTCCTCACCGCCCTGGCGCGGGCGGTCGACGCCTCGCTCGTCGACCGCCTGCTGAGCCTGCTGCCGCCGGGCTACGCCCTGCTGTTCGGCCGGGCCGAGCTCATGGCGGCGGCCTGAGGACCTGAGGGGCGGGTGCCGCCCGGGCCCCGGACAAGGGGCCCGGGCGGCACCCGCCCTCGTGTTCGCTTCCCTGCCCGGCCGCCCGGGGGCCTCGCTACTTGGGCAGGGTGCAGCCGGGACGGTTCAGGTCGATCTTGTTGCCGGCGCCGACACACGGCACGATCGTGTAGGTCTGCTGCCCGTAGTTGACGCCCTGGCGCACGGTGACCCGGCCGCTCTCGTCGACCTCGCAGGGGTTGTTGTCCGTGCACCGGCCGCCGTCGTCGTTGCCGGTGTTGTGGACGGCGGCGACCTTGCCGGTCGCGTCATCGATCACCGGGGAGCCCGAGGTCCCGCCGATCGTCCGGCAGGCGGAGGTGTAGCGCAGGGAGTCCTTCCAGGTCCACTCCCCCTCCTTGAGGCGGTACGCGAAGCCGTCGATGGCGCAGCTGTAGGTCTTCTTCCAGTAGCCGGAGGCGATGGTGACCGCCCGGCCCCGCTCGGGGCGCGCCGCGCTCAGCTCCAGCGCCTTGATCCCGTACCTGCTCTCGATGTCGCGGTAGGTGCTGGTCAGCCGGTAGAGCGAGACGTCCGTGTCGGTCATCGTGCCGTACGCGATCTTGCTCGCCCTGACCTTGCCGAGGTTGCCGCCCGCGGCGCTCAAGAGCGTGAAGGTGCGCGAGGAGGGCTGGTCGACGACGACCTCGCCGGCCCCGGGGAAGCCGGTCTCCAGGCAGTGGCCGTTGGACATGACGAGCGCGGGGTCGTCGGGCCGCGAGTCGGGTGCGCGGACGACGGAGCCGGAACAGTTGCTGAGCGCCACGGTCCCGGCGAAGCCGACAGCCTTGACCGCCGGCTGGACGGGGCGTTCCTCGCTGACGGCCGCCGCGGGCGCCGCCGTCGCTCCCAGGAGCAGCACGGCGGAGCAGGCACCGACGAGAGGCTTCTTCATGTGGGGGTCCCCTCCGATGGCAGAGTTGTCATGCGCATTGTTGGGCCAGGGGAACTCGCGGGACAAGACCGCCTCCGGGGCCCGCGCCCGCCGGGCGGGAGGCGGAATCCGCTCCGCCGCCCGCCGGAACACCCCGTAAGCTCGCCGCCATGCAGGTCATCCAGTCGACGAAGCTCGCCAATGTCTGTTACGAGATCCGGGGCCCCGTGCTCGAGGAGGCCATGCGGCTGGAAGCGGCGGGCCACCGCATCCTCAAGCTGAACACCGGCAACCCCGCCGCCTTCGGCTTCGAGTGTCCGCCCGAGATCTTGGAGGACATCCTCCGCAACGTCGGCACCGCGCACGGCTACGGCGACGCGAAGGGGCTCCTGGCGGCCCGCCGCGCGGTCGTCATGCACAACCAGACGCTCGGCATCGAGACCGACGTCGAGCACGTCTTCATCGGCAACGGCGTCTCCGAGCTGATCGTGATGGCCATGCAGGGCCTGCTCGACGACGGCGACGAGGTCCTCGTACCGGCGCCCGACTACCCCCTGTGGACCGCGGCCGTCTCGCTGTCCGGCGGTACCGCCGTGCACTACCGCTGCGACGAGCAGGCCGACTGGATGCCGGACCTCGCCGACATCGAGCGCAAGGTGACCGACCGCACCAAGGCGCTCGTCATCATCAACCCGAACAACCCGACCGGCGCCGTCTACAGCGACGAGATGCTGCGCGGCCTGACCGACATCGCGCGCCGGCACAATCTGCTGATCTGCTCGGACGAGATCTACGACAAGATCCTCTACGACGGGGCGACGCACACGCCGACCGCCGCCGTCGCGCCGGACCTGCTGACCCTCACCTTCAACGGCATGTCGAAGGCGTACCGGGTGGCGGGCTACCGCGTCGGCTGGATGGCGGTCTCGGGGCCGAAGGCGCACGCCTCCTCGTACATCGAGGGCCTGACGATCCTCGCCAACATGCGCCTGTGCGCGAACATGCCGGGTCAGCACGGCGTCGTGGCGGCGCTCGCCGGACGCCAGACGATCAACGACCTGGTACTGCCGGGCGGGCGGCTCCTGGAGCAGCGGGACACGGCGTACGACCTGCTCACGCAGATTCCCGGGGTGAGCTGCGTGAAGCCCAAGGGGTCGCTGTACCTCTTCCCGCGGCTCGACCCGAAGGTGTTCAAGATCAAGGACGACCGGCAGCTCGTCCTGGACCTGCTGCGGGCCGAGAAGATCATGGTCGTCCACGGTACGGGCTTCAACTGGCCGGAACCGGATCACTTCCGCGTGGTCACCCTGCCGACGGCGACGGACCTCGCCGAGGCCGTCCGGCGGATCGGGAACTTCCTGGACGGCTACAGCCAGCCCTGAGGTGTACACCACCTGGGACGGGCACAACTTTAGACAGAATCCAAGCTAGGATGGTGTCAAGCAACCCGCTTGGAGGCCATCCCGTGTACGAGCCGATCCGCACCAAGTCGGTCCATTCGATGGCCGACGACGCGACCTTCCCCCACCGTTCCCGCGAGGAGGAGCTGGACATCCAGCTCGCCGGGCACCTCGCGGCACTCCTCGCCGTCACCGACGAGCTGCGCGCACTGGCCCCGGCCGCCGAGCTGGACGCCGCCGCCGAGCGGCTGGCGCGCGAGGTGGCGCGGCTGCGCCGCGGCGCGCAGCCGGCGCGGGCCTCCGTCGCCGTCGGCCGGTCCCACGGCTCGACGCGCGGGAGCCACCCCCTGCCCCCGCTCGCCGCCCTGCACCAGCGCGCCCACGCCCTCGCGGGCCGCGCCCTGGTCGTGGCGGCTTCCCGCGCCGACACCGCGGCGGCGATCCTGGCCGCCGAGCGCATGGACGCCCACGCGGACGCCGCGCGCCTGGTCGGCGCCTCCTGAAACGGCCCCGGTCCGCGGCCGGTGAGGCCGCGGACCGGGTGCCACCAGCGGTGGCGACGGCACTGGGGGTGCCCTTGACCCCGCCGATGAGCCTCGTCATTGAAGCATGCGTGGACCGCTCATGTGAGGGCCGCGTGCCGAAGGCGTGAAGGACGCGTGCGCACGAACGCGGGAGGGCCCCGCACGCCGTTGTGCGGGGCCCTTTCCGTGGCGCTGGAGCGTCAGCCGAGGCGCTGTACGAGCGAGCGGTACTCGTCCCACAGTTCCTGCGGCGTGTGCTCGCCGAAGGTGTTGAGGTGCTCGGGGACCAGCGCGGCCTCCTCGCGCCAGACCTCCTTGTCCACCGTGAGCAGGAACTCCAGGTCGGACGCGGGCAGGTCCAGGCCGTCGGTGTCGAGCGAGTCGACCGTCGGGAGGATGCCGATGGGGGTCTCGACGCCCTCGGCCCGGCCGTCGAGGCGCTCCACGATCCACTTCAGGACGCGGGAGTTCTCACCGAAGCCCGGCCACACGAAGCGGCCCTTGTCGTCCTTGCGGAACCAGTTCACGTAGTAGATCTTGGGGAGCTTCGACTGGTCCTTGTCCTTGGCCACGTCGACCCAGTGGGCCATGTAGTCACCCATGTTGTAGCCGCAGAAGGGCAGCATGGCGAAGGGGTCGCGGCGCAGCTCGCCGACCTTGCCCTCGGCGGCGGCGGTCTTCTCGGAGGCGACGTTCGCGCCGAGGAAGACGCCGTGCTGCCAGTCGAAGGACTCGGTGACCAGCGGGACCGCGCTCGCGCGGCGGCCACCGAAGAGGATCGCCGAGATCGGCACGCCCTTGGGGTCCTCCCACTCGGGCGCGATGATCGGGCACTGGGAGGCGGGGGTGGTGAAGCGGGCGTTGGGGTGGGCGGCCGGGACGCCGGAGTCCGGGGTCCAGTCGTTGCCCTTCCAGTCGGTGAGGTGGGCGGGGGTCTCCTCCGTCATGCCCTCCCACCAGACGTCGCCGTCGTCGGTGAGCGCGACGTTCGTGAAGACGGAGTTGCCCCACAGCGTCTTCATGGCGTTGGCGTTGGTGTGCTCGCCGGTGCCGGGCGCGACGCCGAAGAAGCCGGCCTCCGGGTTGATCGCGTACAGGCGGCCGTCCTCGCCGAAGCGCATCCAGGCGATGTCGTCGCCGATCGTCTCGACGGTCCAGCCGGAGATCGTCGGCTCCAGCATGGCGAGGTTCGTCTTGCCGCAGGCGGACGGGAAGGCGGCGGCGACGTACTTGCTCTCGCCCTGCGGGGGCGTCAGCTTCAGGATCAGCATGTGCTCGGCCAGCCAGCCCTCGTCGCGCGCCATGACGGAGGCGATGCGCAGGGCGTAGCACTTCTTGCCGAGCAGGGCGTTGCCGCCGTAGCCCGAGCCGTAGGACCAGATCTCGCGGTCCTCGGGGAAGTGCGAGATGTACTTGGTGGAGTTGCAGGGCCAGGGCACGTCGGCCTCGCCCTCGGCCAGCGGGGCGCCGAGAGTGTGGACGGCCTTGACGAAGAAGCCGTCCTCGCCCAGCTCGTCCAGGACGGCCTGGCCCATCCGGGTCATGGTGCGCATGGAGACGGCGACGTACGCGGAGTCGGTGATCTCGACGCCGATCGCGGACAGCGGCGAGCCGACCGGGCCCATGCAGAAGGGCACGACGTACATCGTGCGGCCCTTCATGGAGCCGCGGAAGACACCGCCCTTGCCGTCGGTGCCGCGGAAGATCTCCCGCATCTCGGCGGGGGCCTTCCAGTGGTTGGTCGGGCCCGCGTCCTCCTCCTTCTCGGAGCAGATGAAGGTGCGGTCCTCGACGCGCGCGACGTCGGTCGGGTCGGAGGCCGCGTAGTACGAGTTCGGGCGCAAAGTCGGGTCGAGCTTCTTGAAGGTCCCCTTGGCGACGAGCTCCTCGCACAGGCGCTCGTACTCGGCCTCGGAGCCGTCACACCAGACCACCCTGTCCGGCTGCGTCAGTTCGGCGATCTCGTCGACCCAGGAGGCGAGCTCCTTGTGACGGGTCGGGACGGTGTTGGTCGGGACGGTGCTGGGAGCCGCGATGTCGCGCGCCACGATTGCTCCTAATCGAGGGGTTTTTGGGATGTATGCCCCGTGGGGGCTGCGACCCGGACGCTTCACGTGCATTTCCTTTGGCGCTCATCCGGTGCCGACCGCACTCATTTGATCATCCGACGCGCCCGCCCATCTGTCCAGAGGGCCTCACACCTGAGCGGCGTGAGGCTCGCCACTTGTACGGCTTCGGGTACGAGGGCGGGGTTCCGTCCGTTTTGGTGCGGGGCGCCCGTGGCGGGCGGGGCGGTGGCGGCGTGGGGTCCACCACCGCTGATGACCGACTTACGGGCCCGTAGGTACGATGCGGACCATGACCGCCTCCGCCTCCGAACCGATCCCGGAACCCGAGGGCGCCCCCTCCCTCGTCCCGTCCCCGCAGGACATGCCGCTGCCCGTGAAGCCGAAGATGCGCGGCTGGTTGCACGCCGGCATGTTCCCCGCGGTGGTCGTCGCCGGCCTGGTGCTGACCGCCCTCGCGGACACCACCCGCGGCCGGATCGCCTGCGGTGTCTTCGCCCTGACCGCCTGTCTGCTCTTCGGCGTGAGCGCGCTGTACCACCGGGGGAACTGGAGCCCCCGGGCGGACGGCGTCCTGCGCAGGCTGGACCACTCCAACATCTTCCTGATCATCGCGGGCACCTACACCCCGCTGACGATGCTGCTGCTCCCCGACGCGAAGGGGCGGTGGCTCCTGTGGGGCATCTGGGGCGCGGCCGTCGCGGGCATCGCCTTCCGCGTGTTCTGGGTCGGCGCCCCGCGCTGGCTGTACACGCCGTGCTACATCGCGATGGGCTGGGCCGCCGTCTTCTTCCTGCCCGACTTCATGCACGCGGGCGGCGTCGCCGTGCTCGTCCTGGTGGTCGTCGGCGGACTGCTCTACAGCGCGGGCGGCGTGATCTACGGCATCAAGCGCCCCAACCCCTCCCCCCACTACTTCGGCTTCCACGAGGTCTTCCACTCGCTGACGCTGGCCGCCTTCGCCGTCCACTACATCGGCATCTCCCTGGTGGCCTACCGACACGGCTGACCCCTCCCCACCGCACGCGCCGCAGTGGCCCCGGCTCTTTGTCCGGGGCCACTTTTTCGTGCCGGCCGCGCGCTCCCGGATGCCGGAGCAGTCGCGGCCGGTCGCAGCCGGACGGCGCGTGGAAATCCCCGGTGGCGGGCCGGGCCGCCGTGCCATCCTGGCCCTATGAACGGTCCGGAGATCCTCGTAGGTTTCGCCCCTGAGCTGGGCGTTTTCGTTCCGCAGGAGCGAAGGGGCGGCCCCACGAAGGCCGTTACGGACGGTGCGTCCACGCTCGGGCACGTGGTCGAGTCCCTCGGTGTCCCCCTCACCGAGGTCGGCGCGCTCGTCGTGGACGGGCGCGAGGTCGCCACCGGACACATCCCGGCGGCCGGCGAGAGCGTCCGCGTACGCGCGGTGAGCCGCCCCCAACCGGTGCCGGGCGCCCCCCTGCGGTTCCTCCTCGACGTGCATCTCGGCACGCTGGCGCGGCGGTTGCGGCTCCTCGGCGTCGACGCGGCGTACGAGAGCACGGACATCGGCGACCCGGCCCTCGCCGCGCGCTCGGCGGCCGAGCGGCGCGTCCTGCTGAGCCGCGACCGGGGCCTGCTGCGGCGCCGCGAGCTGTGGGCCGGAGCGTACGTCTACAGCGACCGCCCGGAGGACCAGCTCCGGGACGTGCTCGGCCGGTTCGCGCCTCGGCTGCGGCCCTGGACGCGGTGCACGGCCTGCAACGGCACGCTCCGGGCGGCCACCAAGGAGGAGGTCGCGGACGTCCTCGAAGGCGGCACCCGGGGGACGTACGACGTCTTCGCCCAGTGCGGTGAGTGCTCCCGCGTGTACTGGCGGGGCGCCCACCACGACCGTCTGGAGGCGATCGTGGCGGGGGCCATGGCGGAGTTCGGCGGAGCCCTCACCTGAGGCCGGCGGGGCCCTCACCTCATGCCGGGCTCACTTCATGCCGGGCTCACTTCACGCCGGCCTCACTTCATGCCGGGCTCACTTCATGCCGGGCTCACTTCCACGGGTCGGTGAACGACCGGCCCGGCACCGGCTTGGCGATGAGCGCCACGGCGGCGAAGAAGTTGACCTGGCCGATGGCGAACATCAGCGTGGCGAGCGCCTTGGGCTCGTAGTGCTCGGCCGCCCGCGCGTACAGCTCGTCGGAGACCCGCTCGCCGTGCGTGGACGGCTGGTGCACCGCCTCCACCAGCGCCAGCGCGGCCCGCTCGGGGCCGGTGAAGTACGGCGAGTCCTGCCAGGAGGCCACCGACGTGATCCGCTCCTGCGTCTCCCCCATCTTCTGCAGGAAGCCCGTGTGCAGCACGGTCAGGTAGGTGCTGCCGAGGATCTGCCCGGCACGCAGCTGCACCAGGCTGATCGTCGGGCGCGGCAGCGAGCCGTTGCCGACGACCTTGAACAGCGCCGCCGACACCTCCGCCAGCTCGGGCACGAGAGCCGCCGGGTCGTCGGACATCCTCGGCGCCATCGGGATCTCCGCCGTGATCGAACGCGTTTCCATCGTCGTCTCCCTCGGGTTGCTGTGGTGCTTTCACTGCCCTGACGGAGCGCGCGGGGAAAGTGTGACCCGGGGGAGCCGCACGCATTCCGGCGGACCCCGGCCGGTCCGCCTCAGGAGACGGCTCGGGTGGGCCTCAGGAGAGCAGGCCGGCCAGCGCGGCCGCGTCCGTCGTCGGGGCGTCACAGACGAAGCCCCGGCAGACGTACGCGGCCGGCAGCCCGCCGATCAGGCCCCGCCCCGCGAGCAGCGGCAGCTCCTCGGAGCCCTCCGGCCCCGCCGCGACGACCGCGCCGGGCGCGCCCCCGAGCAGCGCCGTCCGGTGCAGGTCCCCGAGGACCTCGCCCACCACGGCCACTTCGAGGGGCCCCGAGAGCGCCGCCTCGGCGACCGCGAGGCCGTGTCCGATGAACCGCGGCACGCGCGGCCCGAGCGCCTTGACGACGCCGAGGGCCCGCTCCGCCGCCGTGCGGTGCGGCGCGGCGCCGGTGTGCGCCGCGTACGACAGGAGCGCGCCGGCCGCGGCCGTCCACCCGGAGGGCGCGGCGTTGTCGGTGGGGTCCTGCGGGCGCCGGATGAGCCGCTCGGCGTCCAGCGCCGTGTCGTACAGCGCGCCGTTCTCCGGGTCCACGAACCGGGTGAGGACGTGGTCGAGCAGGAACCCGGCGAACTCCAGCCACACCCCCTCCCCCGTCACGGACGCCAGCGCGAGGAAGCCCTCGGCGACATCGGCGTAGTCCTCCAGGACGCCCGCGTTGGCGCCGGCCCTGCCGTCCTTCGAGGTGCGGGTGAGCCGCGCGCGGGGGTCCATGTGCAGACGTACGAGGAGATCGCCCGCGCCGACGGCCGCCGCGACGAGGTCGGGCCGGTCGAAGTACGCGCCGACCTCGGCGAGCGCGGCGACGGCGAGGCCGTTCCAGGCGGCGACCACCTTGTCGTCCCGGCCGGGCGCGGGGCGCCGGACGCGGGCGGCCAGCAGCCGCTCCCGGATCGAGGCGAGCCGCGCGGCGTCCGCCACGGGCCCTTCCCGCAGGGGCAGTTGGAGGACGGAGGCGCCTTCTTCGAAGGTGCCCTCCTGGGTGACGCCGTAGCAGGACATGGCCAGTTCGGCGTCGGCGTCCCCGAGGACCTCCCGGAGCTGTTCGGGCGTCCACACGTAGTACGCGCCCTCGACGTGCTTGCCGGTGGCCGGGTCCTCGCTGTCGGCGTCGAGCGCGGAGGCGAACCCGCCCTCGTTGGTGCGCAGTTCGCGGACCATGAAGTCGGCGGTCTCCAGGGCGACGCGGCGGGCGAGGTCCGAGCCGGTGGCGCGCCACAGATGAGCGTACGCCCGGCAGAGCAGGGCGTTGTCGTACAGCATCTTCTCGAAGTGCGGCACGACCCACTCGCTGTCGACGGAGTAGCGGGCGAAGCCGCCGCCGAGCTGGTCGTAGATGCCGCCGCGCGCCATCCGCTCGCAGGTCTCGGCGGCCATCTGGAGGGCGCCCTCGGAGCCGGTGCGGGCGTAGTGCCGCAGCAGGAACTCGATCACCATGGACGGCGGGAACTTGGGCGCGCCGCCGAAGCCGCCGTGCGAGGCGTCGTAGTCGCGGGTCAGGCCGAGCAGCGCCTGCGCCAGCTCGTCCTCGCCGGGCTTCTCGCCGGAGCCGTGGGTGAGCTGCCGCTCCCCCAGCTCGCGCACGATCTTGCCGGCGACCTCGGCGACCTCGCCGCGCCGGTCCGCCCACGCCCGGTGCACGCCGTCCAGGACCTGCGTGAAGGACGGCATGCCGTGCCGCGGCTCGGGCGGGAAGTACGTGCCGAAGTAGAAGGGCTCGGCGTCGGCGGTGAGGAAGACGGTCATGGGCCAGCCGCCCTGGCCCGTCGCGGCCTGCACGGCCTCCATGTAGACGGCGTCGACATCGGGCCGCTCCTCGCGGTCCACCTTGATGTTCACGAACTTCTCGTTCATGAGCGCGGCCGTCGCCTCGTCCTCGAAGGACTCGTGCGCCATGACGTGGCACCAGTGGCACGCCGAGTACCCGACCGACAACAGCACGGGCACATCACGCCGTTTCGCTTCCGCGAACGCCTCGGGTCCCCACGGCCACCAGTCGACCGGATTGTCGGCGTGCTGAAGCAGATACGGCGAGGTCATACCAGCCAACCGGTTCATGAAACCCAGCCTCTCACAGCGCCTGGCACGGCCGGCGAAGCCTTCACGGGATCGCTTGGCTCGGCTGAACTGCGCTTGGGGGCCTTCACCCGGTGGGCGACCCCATCCGCTCCTGGCCGGGCGGCCGCATACCTCGGAACAGTAGGCTGGGCGCAGCGGGGCCAGACCTGCCGGGGTTCCTCGAAGGAGGTACACGATGACCGCCGAGATGGTGGCGCCCGCGTGGATGCATTCGCAGATCAGCGCGGAGCAGTACGACTCCTGGTCCGAGGAGCAGTGCGCCGGCGTCGAGATCGTGGACGGGATGGTCGTCGTCAGCCCGAGCGCCTCGAAGCGGCACAACCGACTGGCGCGGGTCCTGGACAATGCCCTGGACGCCGCCGCGGGCCCCGACTGGAACGCGGACACGGACTTCGATGTCCGTCTCCAGGACGTTCCGCTCACCAACCGCCGTCCGGACGTCATCGTCTACCGGGCGGAGACCATCGACCTCACACCCGCCCGCCCCGAGCACGTACTTCTGGTCGTCGAGGTCGTGTCACCCGGATCGGAAACCACTGACCGGATCGTGAAGGTCGACCAGTACGCCAAGGCCGGCATCCCCTTCTACTGTCGGGTCGAGCAGGCTGCCACCGGTGTCCCGATCGTCTACACCTACGTTCTCGATCCCGCCACCAGGGCCTACCGGGACGGCGAGATGTTCACCGGCACGGTGAAGGCCACGGCGCCTTTCTCCATCGCGGTCGATCTTGGGGACATGTAGAGAACGGAAAAGTCGTCCAGCTGCCGGGCCGACCGCCGCCGCTCCGGATAGGGCCGCCAAGGGGACAGGCCGCACCCGGCGAAGCAGTCGTCTGAATCCGCACCGATGACGGACACGACTCTGCGATGATCCCAGCATTCCGAGGCGGGCCGACCGGGGGAAACCAGTGACTGATGACGCGGCAGACGGCAGTGCGGACGAGCCTCTGGGGCGAGCCTCCTACCTGATCGAAGGGCGGCGGGTACTGGTTTCCGACCTCGTCCGCGCCGGTCTGCTGAGCCCGGGGACGCGCCTCACTTTCCGGCAGCGGCGGGCCGGGCAGGAGCACCGAGCACAGGTATCCGCGGACGGCAGAATCGAGTTGGGTGACGGCCGGCGGTTCAGATCCCCCTCGGCGGCCGCAGCCGCCGCCACCGGGCGAGGCCCGTACGACGGGTGGACCGCCTGGGCACTGGACGACGGCACCCTGCTGGACCAGGTGAGGCAGAGTCTCCTGGACACGGCGGCGGAGCTGCCGCCTTCCGGCGACATCACGGCGAAGGACTCCGCCGTCCGGCACACGCGGCTGAAAGAGGCCCGGAGGCAGGCGGACGCCAAGGCCCCGGTCACACTCACCGTCCGCGATCTGCTCGGCTGGTGGGGGGCATCCCGGCGCGGCTACGTGGTCACCGAGCGGGTAGCCGCCGAGCTGGCCAACCACGGCCTGTCCACAGTGCCGGACTTCGCAGCCGTGGGGATCGACGACCGGGTCACCCTGACCGTCACCTCTGGGGACACCGAGGACGAGGAGGAGACGACCGAGCAGGGACCGGTGGCGGGGCAGGAGGAGCCAGGGGAATCCGACATCCCGAGGCTCGCCGCCCCCTCCAGCAACGAGGAGGACAAGGGGGAACCGATCCAAGGTCAGACGGTCGGCAACCTGCCCTCAGCGCTCAAGGGCGTCGTGTCGGTGTCCTCCTCGGCGAGCTTCGAGGAGGTGTTCACCAGAATGCGGCTCAACGGGTACTCGCAACTGCCGGTACTGAGCGGACCTCGGAACCTGCGGGGCGCCGTCACCTGGGAATCCATCGCCCGAGCGCGCTACGCGAACTCCGAGGCTCCCTTCTCCGACGCCATCGTCGCCGCTCACGCGGTCAGCTATGCCGACCACCTGATCGACGTCCTGCCCGATCTGGAGCGGTTCGGCTTCCTCCTGGTCAAGGACCAGACGAATCAGATCGCCGGCATCATCACCATCGCCGACGTGGCCGCAGAATACGGGGCCACCGCCCGGCCGTTCCTGCTCATCGGCGACCTCGACCGGCACCTGCGCCGTGTCATCTCGGAAGGTCTGGACCTCGCAGAGGTGGTCGCGCTCTGCGATCCGGACGGACGCCGGAAGCTCGCCGCCTTCGATCAGCTGTCCTATGGGGATTACCACCAGGTCTTGGGCAATCAGCTGCAGTGGGACAAGCTGGGCTGGCCGTTGGACCGCAAGTCCTTCATTGCCCGCCTCGACGAGCTCCGCGAAATCCGCAACGAGCTGATGCATTTCAACGACAAGGACAAGGTCGGTGATTCGGCGATACCGATGCTCCGCAACATGATCGAACTTCTGCGCGAGCACGGCGGTTGAGGCGAGGCGGCCATCCAGGTCCTGCCGGCCGATCGCCCGGCAGGGCAACCCGCAGGCAACCGCAGAACAGCTCGCCATGGGCGGGCTCGGCGAGATCGCGACGGCCCACGAGGAGGAATAGCCCGCCCCGCTCGGCCGAATTGTGCTTGTGCGCCATCACGCGGTGGGCGGCTCCACTCACCTCCGAACTGTGCGACGTCTCCTTCTTCCCCCCTTCTTGTGTAAGTGACAGTAACTGAAGTAGCGTGCTGGCCATGCCAGATGACGCATGGTCACCACCTTCTGTCCTGCTGACGGTCGATCTCGTGATCCTGACGTTGCGGGAGAATCGTCTGCACGTCCTCCTGGTGGAGCGGGGCGAAGATCCCTTCCAGGGCATGCTCGCGCTGCCCGGCGGATTCCTGAACCACGAGGGCGAGGAGATCCTGGACGCCGCCCACCGCGAACTCAGTGAGGAAACGGCCCTGACCTCCGGCTGCGTGCACCTGGAGCAGCTGGCCGTGTACGGAAGCTCGGGCCGCGACCCGCGGGGCCGCGTCGTCTCCGTGGCTCACCTGGCGATCGCACCGGGGCTGCCCGACCCTGTCGCGGGGACGGATGCCGCCGATGCCGCGTGGGTCTCCGCGGAAGCCGTCCTGTCCGGCGAGGCCGCCCTCGCCTTCGACCACCGGCGCATCGCCGCGGACGGGATCGAACGGGCGCGCACCAAGATTGAGTTCTCGGCGCTGGCCACCGCGTTCTGCGGGGAGAGCTTCACCATCGCGGAGCTGCAGCAGGTGTACGAGGCCGTCTGGGGCACCCCGCTCGACACCCGCAATTTCTATCGGAAGGTCCAGGCCGCGAAGGGCTTCATCGTCCCCGCCGGCACGGACCGCAGGACCACGGGAGGGCGGCCCGCACGGCTGTACCGGGCCGGTCCGAACACCGTGCTGTTTCCACCGCTGATCCGACCCACGCCGGCTGCCAAGGAAGAGAACACGAAAGGGGAAGAGGAGTAGATGCCGAAAGGCCCGGTGGTGATCCTCACCGCCCTCAATCTGGAATATCAGTCCGTGCGCCGACGGCTGGCGGATCTTCAGGTGCACCGCCATGAGCGCGGCACCCGGTTCGAAACGGGCACCGTCCGGGGCACCTCGTGCCGTGTCGCGCTCGGACTGACGAATAAGGGGAACAACTCCGCCGCGGTGATCGCAGAACGCGCGATCCAGGAGTTCTCGCCGGTGGCCGTGCTGTTCGTCGGAGTCGCCGGCGCCTTGTGGGACGCCACCAGGCTGGGTGACGTCGTGGTGGCGTCCCATGTGTACGCCTACCACGGCGGGACCAGCGAGGACGACGGGCTCAAAGCCCGTCCCCGGGCGTGGGAAGCGCCGCACGGCATCAGCCAGCTCGCCTCGCACCTGGCCCGTTCGGACGACTGGGCGGACCCCACACCCGCGCACGAGGACGGACCGCAGGTGCGTTTCGGGGCGATCGCCGCCGGTGAGATCGTCCAGAACTCGAGGATCTCGGCCGAGGCGAAGTGGATCCGGCAGCACTACAACGACGCGCTCGCCATCGAGATGGAAGCGGCCGGTGTGGCCCAGGCCGGCCATCTCAGTGGGGCGCCGGTGGCCATCGTCCGGGGGATCAGCGACCGGGCGGACGGCACGAAGAACAGTTCGGAGGACCGCAACTGGCAGCCGCGGGCCGCGGCGAACGCGTCGGCGTTCGCCATCCGGTTGGCAGTGGAACTGGTGGGCGAGCAGGAGGAGGCCGCAATGCCCGAGGACGACGCGGCCCGTTCGGCCGACCGGTTCGCCCGGCGCGTCAGCAACACGGTCCACAACAGCACCGTCGGCATCATGGCCGACTCGGTCACGGGCAGCAGCGTCCACATGAACGCGGCCTCGAAGGCATCCGGCCCGACCGACCTGATCACGGGACTGAACGGTTTCCGCGATCAGCTGGGGCGGCACCGCACCGAGGGCGCCCTCGACGAGGACAGCTACCGGGAGGCCCTGACCGACCTGGACTCCGCCCTCCGGTCGGCCGGGGGACGCACCCCTGAAGCGTCGAAGCGGACGGTCATGACGCTCAGGAGGCTGCGCGGCCTGGTCGCGGAGTGCCCCGCGCTGGTGGCCGCGCTGGCTCCCCTTGTCGCCGCGGCCGGTGACCTGGCATGAGCCCCGACGAAGATGCCGCATACAGCTCGGCCGCGTACAACTCCACCATCGGGATCCAGGCCCAGGTCGTACACGACTCCACCGTCAACTTCGTCCACCCGGACGCCTCGCCGCAGGAGAAGTACCGGGTCGGCGTGCAGCTCCTGGAGGACGGCGTCCCCAGCCGGGCCCGCGAAATGATCACTGATGCGATCGCCCACGGGTACGACGGCGCGGAGGTTCGTTTCCACTGGGTGCTCGCCATGCTCAGCGCACGCACCCACCACGACCTGACCACCGAAGAGGTCCAGCGGCTGCGCTACACCTCCAGGCTCGTACGGACCTTCCCCGAGGACGGGTGGAAGGAAGCCCTGCGCGTCACTTTCGACCTGTTGGCGGTACTCAGCACTACCGGCAGCGAGACCGGCCCCGTGCTCAAGCAACTGCAGGACCTGCCGCGCCACCAACACGACGCGATCCTCCGCCACCTCGACCTCATGCTCACCGGAGGGCTGAAGGACGAGCTGTGGGCGGACACCCTCGGACGGGCCAGGGCAGAGCGCTTCGGCAACGACCGGAGCCGCCGGGTCTGGGCCTACTTCGCACCGATTCCCATCGGGGCGCGGGCCGCTGCGCCCCGGCCGAGCACCGCTGACGCCGCCAAGGCGGCCCTCCCTGTCCGGGCGGCCCTGTTCGTCGTCAGCAGTGCGTTTCTCTGGGGCCTGGCCCTGGTCGCGGATCCGGCGCGGGCGATCGTCGAGTTGCCGGTGGCGCTCGGCGCGGGCCTGACAGCGGCCCGCTTCGGCGTCCGGTGGTGGGGCCGGTCCAGGCCGACTCTCGCGGCCGGGGCCCCCGCGCCGCACCCGCACGACCCCGACTCCGCCGGTGCCACAACCACCACCGGCACCGGCACCGAGAGCAGTTTCACCAAGGGCGTCCGCCACTCGTTCGATCACTACTTCAGCGTTCGCCGGCCCCACGGGTTCACCTCGGACGCCTGGCTCGCCCACACGGATCAGATCCGCGGCAGTCTCGCCGCCGAGATCGCGGACCTCTACCGGGAGACCCGGATCCGCGTGGATCGGGTCGACTGGCTGATCCGGTACCTCGCCGAGGACGCCCGGAACCGCTACAACAACGGCACCTTGTTCGATCGGTACCGCCAGGACCAGACTCCGGCCAGGACGAAGGCCCTGACCGTGGCGGCCCTCGCCACTCTCGCCGCGGCGGCTCTGTCCGCGTTCGGCACGGCGGTCTCCGGTGCCGGGCAACAGCGGGTGCTGTGGGCGTTCCTGGCCGTGCTCGGTGCGGTCTGGTCCGGGCACGCGACCGCCTCCCGATGGCTGGAGGTCCGGCGTGAAGAGCACCGGCTGGTCCGGGAGACCCGGGAGTACCAGGAACACCTGACCGATCGACAGATCGCCTACCAGCGCTGGAAGTCGTTCCTGGATGACACGCGCCCCAGCGAACTGGAGATGGAGACCTGGCTCACCTGCGACAAGACGTCGTTCGTCGACGAGGCCCTCCGGTACCACCGGCTCACCTGGCGCGACCTGATCACCCACACCATCTTGGTGGCCCCCGCCCCCTCCTACAAACGGGGCCGGGTGCGAGGCGGCCCCTGGCGGTACTCGCACTACGTCTTCCGCCTGTTCCTGTTCACCCAGGACGGCATCCGCGAGATCAGCTCCGAGTTCAACTTCTCCGACGCGACGCGCAGGAACGAGCAGCGGAGCAACTACCGGTTCGACGCGCTGACCTCCGTGCAGGTGACGGAGAACGCCGACATCGGCTACGACCTGGAGCTCCTCCTCGCCAACGGACCGGCCAGGAAGATCCGTGTCAAGGACGCCGACGCCCATCAACTGGCACCGACCGAGAATGCCCGGGAGATCTCCGAGATCAACCTCAGCGCGGCCGGCTCCACCCACACCTTCCGTCTCCTGGAGGGGATAGCGGCGGACGGGAAGAGCTGGATCGAACGGCACGGCCCCGACAGCCTGGCGCCCTTCCAGATGGCCGGCTGATCCTGGACCCAGCAGAGGAGCGCCTGTGACCTCCACGGATGACGTCACCGAGAGCAAAATCCTGCTGGCCGAGTACGACCGGCTCAAGGAGGAACAGAAGACCCGCATAGGGTTCCGCGACAACTTGCTCTACTTCACGCTCGCCGCCTCCACGGCGGTCGTGGCCATCACCGCCCAGAGCGGACGGTCCCGGCTGCTGCTCTCCGTCCCCGCGATCTGTCTGATCCTGGGCTGGACCTACCTGGTCAACGACGAGAAGATCTCGGTGATCGGCCACTACGTCCGTGACCGGCTGGGTCCCCGCCTGGGGGAACTCACCTCGGCCCAGGGTGCTTTGTTCGAGTGGGAGGTCTACCACCGCAACGTCGCGGGCCGCGCCGTGCGCAAGCGGCTGCAGACCGCGGTGGACCTGTTCACGTACCTGGTCCTGCCCATGGTCTGCACGACCGCGTTCTGGTGCTCTGCCGTCGTTCAGCCGCTGCTCGTGCTCGCTTCTCTCGGGCAGACGCTGGCCCTGGCCGTACTGGGCTGGCGGTTCCTGCGCCGTACGGAGGGGTAGCACCGGGCCTCGCCAGGCACGCACTCCGGACGCCCCGTCCGCGTACGCCGGGTCCTGATCCGCCGACTCCCTCGCGCCGGGGGCGCGTACGCACGACACTTGTGACCGCTGGTGACTGTTGCTCTCGGAGGGGGACCCATATGCGGGACAGCCATCGGGCCGAGGCCGAGCGGCTGTTGGCTCGGGCCGTGGAGGAAGAGGTGCGGCGTTCGGGCGGGCGCGTCGACGGGGGCGTTCTGCTCGCGCGGACGCGCGGGTCGCTCGACGCCATGGCGCAGACGGCCGCCGAGGAGTACGAGACGTACACCCGGGCGCTCGACGAGGCCGACGCCGGGCAGCTCACCTTCGGGCAGCGCTACGCCCGCGAAGGCGCCGGAACGCCGCTGCTGGTGGCGGTGGTCGCCGCCGTCGCCGCCGGGGTCTGCGACCTGTCGTTCGGCACGGGCGCCGGCACGGCCCTGGGCACCGGCGCGGTCGTCGCCGTGGCGGGCGCGGCGGCCACCGTCCTGAAGGTGACGGCCTCCCACGTGCCGGCGGCAGGCCGCCGCGCCGGGGCGCTCAGCCGGCCCGGCGGCGCCGAGCAGCTGCGGCTCCAGTGGCTGACCGCGCTGGAGGTGCGGGGCATCCGGCCCTTCCTCGACCAGCAGCGGCTCCTCGCCGCCGCGACGGGCACCCGTACGACGAAGAAGGCGACGCCCCAGCTGCGCGGCACGGACAAGAGCGCGGCGGCGCGCAGGCGCTCCGTGCTGGAGCAGTCCTTCGCCCAACTCCCGCAGGCCGCAGGCCCCTTCGCCGGGCGCAGGGCCGAGCTGGCGCAGATCGCCCGCTGGGTGCACGCGGCGCGGGCCAGCACGGACACCCGGCCCACGGTCGTCGTGCTGCACGGCGCGCCGGGCTCGGGCAGGTCCTCGCTGGCGGTGCGGGCGGCGCACGATCTGCGGGACCAGTTCCGGGGCGCGTGCGTGGTGGACCTGCGCGGCGACGCCCCCGGGGAGAGCCCGCTGTCCACGCGTGACGCGCTGCTGCACCTGCTGAACCGGTTGGGGGCCCCGCGCGATCAGCTGCTCTTCCGGATCGGTGTCCCCCCTGCCCGGGCGCAGGCGACAGCGGCGGGCGGCTCCTCCCAGGAGCAGCAGGTCAAACGGCTGAGCGAGCTGTACCACCAGTATCTGACCGGCCTCGCGGTGACGGTCGTCCTGGACGACGCCGCCGACGCCGAACAGGTCCGCACCCTGATACCCGAGCGCTCCGACAGCCTGGTCCTGATCACCGCCCGCGAGCCGCTGGAGCTGCCCGCGGACCTGCCCGCCTGGGTGCACCGGCTCCCCGTCGAGGCGCTGGACGAGGCGGGCGCCGAGGAGTTGCTGCGCGAGTCCGCCGAGGAGCTTTCCGGGCCCTACGACGCGGAATCGGCCGAGGCGGTACGGGAGTTGTGCGGTGGCCTGCCGCTCGCGCTGCGCGCCGCGGGCTCCTCGCTCGGACCGCGCTCCCCGCGCCGACTGGCCGCCGATCTGGCCGCGTACGGGCCCGTCGGGAAGGTCGGTCCCGTCGAGCGCGTCCTGTGGCTGCGCTACACCGACCAGCCCGAGCAAACCCGGCGGCTGCTGCGGCGGCTCGCGCTCGCCGGGCGCGCCTCGCTGGGACCGGCCGCCGCGGCGGCGCTGCTCGCCACCGACGAGCAGGAGGCGGGCCGCCGGCTGACCTCGCTCTCCGACGCGGGTCTGGTCGACCGGCTGCAGGGCGGCCGTTACCGTCTGCACGATCTCGTGCGTTCCTTCGCCCTGGCCCGTCTCCTGGACGAGGAGGAGCCCGCCGAGCGCACGGCCGCGCAGGAGCGGCTCATCGTCAGCTACGGCGAGTTGGCCGACACGGTGATCCGCCTGGTCGACGGCAAGACGTCCACCCGGGCGGACCACTTCGGGCAGCACGGTTTCGCCTCCCTGGACGCGGCGCTGCGCTGGCTGGACGACGAGTCGACGTTCATCACGGCCGCGCTGCGGCACGCCGAGGGCGTCGACCAGCGGGCCGTGCTCAATCTCCTGGGCGCCCTGTGCGACTACTGCCTGCTGCGCGGCGACCTCTACCGCCTCGGCGAGATCAACGAACTCACCCAGTCCATCGACCAGGGCCCGCTCGGCCGCAGCGTGCAGTGGCGCACGGGCATCGCGGCCCGCCAGCTCGGTGAACTGGACCAGTCGCGCACCACGTTGAACTCCGTCGTCGACCTCTACTTCGAGGCCCACCAGGACGCGGCCGCCGCCCGCGCGCTCGGCTCCCTCGGCATCACGCTGCACCACCAGGGCAACCTCACGGAGGCCGCGGCCCGGCTCACCGAGGCGCTGGACCTCCAGGCCGCCGACGAACTGGCGGGCGACCGCGCCTGGACCCTGCACGCGCTCGCGGCGGTCGAGCGCGACCGCGCCCACCTCGCCCACGCGCTCGACATGCTGGAACGGGCGCTCACGCTGCACCGCGCCGGCGGCTCCGTGCACGGCGAGGCGTGGACGCACTTCCAGCTCGGCCAGCTGCGGCTGCGCATGGGCGACGTACCGAGCGCGGAGAGCGAGCTGCGCGCCGCCCTCGAACTGTACGGGCGCACCCGCGACCAGCGGGGCGAGGCGTGGGCCATGACGCAGCTCGCGCGGGCCCGGCTGGTGGACGGCGACCCCTCACCCGCCGTGGACGGCCTGCGCCAGGCGGTCTCCCGGCACCGCGAGAACGAGGACGCGCGCGGGGAGGCGTGGACCCTGTACTACCTCGGCCAGGCCCTGGAGGAGACCGGCAGCCTCGATCAGGCGGTACGGGACCTGGAGCGGGCCCGCACGATGTTCTCGCGGATGCGGGACGTGTACGGGCTGGCGTGCGCCCGCCACCACTCCGCGCGCGTCACCCGCGACCAGCGGGCCGCCCAGACCGGCTCGCTGCGCAACTCCGGTTTCGCGCGCCAGCTCCTGGTGGACGCCCGCGCCGACTTCCAGCGGATCGGCGTCGCGCACGGCGAGGCGTGGACGTGCCTGGAGCTGGCGGTCGTGGACGCGGGCAACAACCGTACGCAGCAGGCGCTCGCCCTCTGCGACGAGGCGGCGGAGCTGTTCGCCTCGTACGGCGACCGGCGCGGCGGCGACTGGGCCGGCTTCCTGCGCTGCACCCTGCTGCCGTACGCCTCGCCGGGCGGCTGGGAGATCGGCACGGCGGTGGCCCAGGAGGAGCTGATCCGCCTCGCCCGCGCCGACCACCCCACACGCGACGGCAAGCTGGCCGACTACTTCCAGGCCTACGCCCTGCTCCTGGAGCGCGGCGCGGACCTGGAGACGGGCTGGCAGGCCTGGCGCCTCGGCATGGTCCCGAACCGCCACGCCCGGGAGGTCATGGGGGTGGAGGTGCCGGGGGCGGAGGTGCCAGGGACGGCGCGGTGAGGGACGGCGGGGTGAGAGGCGCGAAGTGAGGGACGGCGGGGTGAGAGGCGCGGGGTGAGGGACGGCGGGGTGAGAGGCGCGGGGTGAGGGGCGGCGGGGTGAGGGGCGCGGGTGGGCGTGCGCCGGCGCCGGGGGCGCACGGTCGCTCACCGACGACTCCGCCTCTCCACGCTGACCGGCGACACCGCTCCCCCGCGCTCACCGGCGACACCGCTCCTCCACGCTGACCAGCGACGCCACTCCTTCACGCTCGCCATCGACGCCGCCCCTCCGCGCCCACCGGCGACACCGCTCCCCCACGCTGACCGGCGACACCGCTCCCCCATGCCCACCGGCGACACCGCCCCTGCACGCTCGCCGCCGACGCCGCTCCTCCACGCCCGTCGGCGAGGCCGCCCCTCCGCGCCCACCTGCGACACCGCCCCTCCACGCTAACCGGCGACACCGCTCCCCCATGCTCGCCGGCGACACCGCCCCTGCACGCTCGCCGTCGACGCCGCTCCTGCACGCTCAGCCGCGGCGCCGTTCCTCCGGCCAGGGCCGCAGCCGCCTGCGGCCGTACTCCGCCCCCCGCTCGATCATCCGGCGGCGCAGCCACCCCATCCACAGGGCCAGGGGCGTCACCACGAGACCGAACAGCAGCGCCGCCCACCAACTCGTACCGCCGTCGGAGAACCGCACCACCAGCACGGCGAACACATACAGCGCCGCGACACCCAACGCGTTCTTCGTCCGCTTCGAGAGGTCCATCGCCTCCCGTTACCCCGGTTACGGGACACCGCGCGCGGGACGTAGAAGATCTACGTCGTCCGCAGGCCCCCGTCTCAGGCAAGGGGTCGGCCATCCGCATCCGGGGGTTAGCCCTACCGGGAAGCGGGCGCCAGCAGGATCGCCGGGGGCCATCGCGTCCGGACATGCTGGTCATGGCCGGCGGGCGCCGCCGGTCTCCCCTCGATTCCCAGGAGTGGCGCGATGCGTGAGCAGGCGTGGCAGAGGTTCCGTACCCCCGGCCGGTCGAACAGCGGACGCAACGGCCGGCACGTGACCGCGACGGCGGCGCTGGCCCTCGGCGTGCTGACGCTGGGCGCCCTGGCCCAGCCCGCGGCGTCCGCCGCGTCCGCGGAATCCGCCGCCACCCGGCAGGACCCCGTCCAGCGGAGCCTGGACGCGCTGGTGGGCGACGGCGCCGTGCCCGCCGCGCTGGCGAGCGTCAAGGAGCGCGAGGGCCGCACCCGTACCTACACCGCGGGCGTCGGGGACCTGGCCACCGGTGCGAAGGTGCCGAGGGACGGTCAGGTGCGGATCGGCAGCAACACCAAGGCGTTCACCGCGGTGGTCGTGCTGCAACTGGTCGGCGAGGGCCGGATCCGCCTGGACGACCCGGTCGACACCTACCTGCCGGGCCTGGTCCGCGGCGAGGACATCGACGGGAGCCGCATCACCGTCCGCCACCTCCTGCAGCACACCAGCGGCCTCCCCGACTACGTCCCCCACCTCGACGACGAGATCCGGCCCTACGAGCCCCGCGAACTGCTCGACCGGGCCCTGGCGCACAAGGGCGAGTCCGAACCCGGGAAGAAGTGGCGCTACAGCAACACCAACTACGTACTGGCCGGCCTGATCGTCGAGAAGGTCACTCGGCACTCCCTCGCCGAGGAGATCGACCGGCGCGTCATCAGGAAGCTGGGGCTGCGCCACACCTACTTCCCCGCGCCCGGTGACGTGACCCTCCACGAACGCCACCCCAAGGGCTACCACCAGAACGCCCCGGGTACGCCGCTGCTCGACGCCACCGAATGGGACCCTTCCTGGGCTTGGGCCGCCGGCCAGCTGGTGTCCACCAACTCCGACCTGAACCGCTTCTTCACCGCGCTCCTGGACGGCCGCCTCCTGCCGGACGCCCAGCTCGCCCAGATGCGCACCACCGTCCCGGCCGGCCGCCCCTTCGCCGCCGGCGCCCGCTACGGCCTCGGCCTCGTGAGCACCCCGCTGTCGTGCGGGGGCGTCTACTGGGGGCACGGCGGCAGCATGACGGGTTACGAGACGCGGGGCGGCGTCACCGAGAAGGGCCGCGCCGCGAACATAGCGGTGACCACCCAGCCGACCGACCCGACGACGATGAGCCGGGTCGAGAAGGCGGTGGACACGGCCCTGTGCCGCTGAGGACCGCTGCCGGGGGCCCGGCGGGCCCGGCCCCCGGCACGGGGGTCAGGCCTGCGCCCGGTGGATCTTCCAGAGGCCGACGTCGGAGCTGCGATTGACGTACGCGTTGGTGCACAGGTCGTACTTGCCGCCGCCGGCCGTGCTCACGTTGTTGGTCTCCAGGAACCCGCCGTTGTCGCCGTAGAGGTTCCACAGGTGGACGATGTCGCCCACCCGGACGTGCTGGTCGGCCGGGCTGGACGTCCGGGCGAAGATCCGCCAGCGGCCGGTGCCCGCCGCGCGGTCGCGGGTCTGGGAGGTGGACACGTCGTACTTGGCGCCCGCGCTCTTCTGCGGGTCGCTCGCGTGGCCGTTGGTGTCGAGGTAGCCGCCGTCGCCGCCGTACAGGTTGCGCAGATACACGGCGTCACCGCTGACCACGGGCTGACCGGCCGCCTTGCCGGAGGCGGAGAGGATCTCCCAGGTGCCGGTGCCCTTGGCGCGGGTGGGCGTCTCCGTGGTGGACACCTGGTACTTGGCTCCCGAGGCGGTGCTGTGCCCGTTGGTGTCGAGGTAACCGCCCTGCCAGCCGTTGTAGCCGTTCTGCAGGTGGATCTGGTCGCCGTACTTGAGCTCGTTCGCCATCGGATTTCCTTCCGTGGACGACACTGCGCGCGGGTGCCCGCCCCGGCACACGCGGCCGGCACCCGACGGGGACAGCAGCCATCCTGGCAATTCGGCTCGGGGGCGCGACCCCTTGCGCAAACCTGGCGAAAACTCATGTGACACACTTCCGGCCACGAACCGGACATCGCGTCGCGACGGGCGCACACCGCACCACGCCGGGCCGCTGAATCCCGGCACTGGACCGCACCGGACCGCACCCGGGCTACACCGCACCCGGGCTGCACCGCACCGGCCCGCACCGCGCCGAACCGCACCAGGCCGCGTCCCGACCCGGTGAAGGCGCCGCTCGGCGAAGGCCCCGCTAGTCGAAGTCGTTCGTCCCCGGATCGACGACCTCGTCCAGCACCTTCCTGACGGCCTCATACGCGAAGGCGCGGGCCTCCGCCTCCGCCGCCCCGCCCGGCCCCTGACTCCCCCCGTCACCGGCCCGCGCCCGCCAGCGCCCCTCCTCCTGCCGGGCCCAGTCCCGGGCCCTGCGAATCCTGCGCAACAGTTCGTCGGAGTCCACGACATCGCTCATGCGCGAAAGGTACCCACGAACACCGTGCGGCTAGCCCGCGCGCACGGGTTTCTCCCGTACCGCGAGCATGAGGCGGCGTGCGCCCCTGTGAGCCCGCACCAGCCCGGCCCCTTCTCTGAGCGGCCGGGCCCTTTCACGCCGCGAGGCGAGCGGACGCGCCGGGCGTCCGGACCGCGTCTACTTCCCCTCGCCGGGGAGCTTCTTCTCGGGTGTGGCGTCCTCGCCGGCCACCGCGCCGACCGGCTGCTTGCCCGGTTCCGCCCGCGGTTCCAGCTCCGGCTCCTTGAAGTCGACCTTCCGCATGTGCCGGTTCATCGACTTCATCAGGCCCCACACCGCCAGGGCCATCACCGCGAAGACGATGAAGCCGAGGACGCCGGGGGTCACCTTGTCGTCGTCGACCTCCTTGGCAAGAGGGACGAGATGCGTCATTGCCAGATGTGCGTTCACGCTAGGCATTGTCGCGGATGCCCGCAAAGAGGTCGTCCTCGGGGAGGGACGTATCGACGAGCGACTTCGCCAGCTCGTACTCCTCCGTGGGCCAGACCTCCTTCTGCAGTTCCATCGGGACGCGGAACCAGCCGCCGTCCGGGTCGATCTGCGTGGCGTGCGCGATCAGCGCCTTGTCGCGGATCTCGTAGAACTCGGCGCACGGCACGTGCGTGGTCAGCGTGCGCTCGACGCGCTCGAACTCGTCCCACCGCTTGAGCCAGTCCCCGTACGGCGACTCCAGGCCGCGGTCGAGCATCGCCTGGTGCAGCGCCTCGGTGCGCGGGCGGTTGAAGCCCTGGTTGTAGTAGAGCTTCTGCGGCTGGAAGGCCGGGCCGTACTCGCTCTCCGGGTACTTCTCCGGGTCCGCCGCGCCGTCGAACGCCACCATCGTGATCTTGTGGGTCATGATGTGGTCGGGGTGCGGATACCCGCCGTTCTCGTCGTACGTGGTGATGACCTGCGGACGGAAGGAACGGATCTGGCGCACCAGCTCGCCGGCGGCCTTGTCGACGTCCTCCAGCGCGAAGCAGCCCTCGGGCAGCGGCGGCAGCGGGTCGCCCTCGGGCAGCCCCGAGTCGACGAAGCCGAGCCACTCCTGCTTGACGCCGAGGATCTCGCGCGCCTCGTCCATCTCCTTCTTGCGCACCTCGTGGATGTGCTCCTGGATGTAGGTGTCACCCTGGAGCTTGGGGTTGAGGATGTCGCCGCGCTCCCCGCCCGTACAGGTCACGACGAGCACGTCCACCCCCTCGGACACGTACTTGGCCATGGTGGCCGCGCCCTTGCTCGACTCGTCGTCGGGGTGGGCGTGCACGGCCATCAATCGAAGCTGCTCAGTCAAGACTCGATCCTCAAGTTTTTGGGCGCCCTCGGTGATCCGGCGCAACGACCGGCTTCTATAGTGACGGAACCGGGGGGCGGAAAATTCCGGCATCCCCTGTTCCTGGAGGACGATCATGGCGGCGGTGGGTTCGAAGCCTTCCGAGGGCCCTTCCGAGGGTCCGGCCGACGGTCCGGCCGAGGGGCTTCCCCAAGGGCGGTACGGCCGCTCGCGCACGGCCGACGAGGCCGCCGACCGCAAGCTGAAGATCGTCGGCTCCGTGCTCGGCGTCGTGCTGCTCGGCGTCATCGGCTGGTTCGGCTACGACTACATCAACGGTACGAAGCTCAGCGCCGAGGTCATCAAGTTCGACGTCGTCTCGGCCACGACCGTCGAGGCGCACCTGGAGGTGCGCAAGGACGCCGACGCCAAGGGCTACTGCACCCTGCGCTCGCAGGCCGAGTCCGGTACCGAGGTCGGCCGCGCCGACTTCCGCTTCGACCAGCGCCGGGGCCGTATCGACAAGGTCGTCACACTGCGTACGACCCAGAAGGCGACCAGCGTCGAGCTGCTGGGCTGCCACTCCGACTGAAAGACCGGGGTTTGGGTCGCTCACCTGCGCCGACGTATTTCTGGGGGGTTATGTCCTCCCCCTGGAGCGCCTGAATTGTTAGGCTCGTGGTTTCGCCCACCCGTGAAGGAACATGCTTCCGGGTAGGGCGATGCTTTGTATTCCCAGTACCTACGAGGAGCACCTGTGACCCAGACCAGCGAAAACGTCACCTGGCTGACCCAGGAGGCGTACAACCAGCTCAAGGCCGAGCTGGAGTACCTGTCTGGTCCCGCGCGCACCGAGATCGCGGCCAAGATCGCGGCAGCACGCGAGGAGGGGGACCTGCGCGAGAACGGCGGGTACCACGCGGCGAAGGAGGAGCAGGGCAAGCAGGAGCTCCGCGTCCGCCAGCTGACCCAGCTCCTGGAGACCGCCAAGGTCGGTGAGGCCCCGGCCGCCGACGGCGTGGTGGCGCCCGGCATGGTCGTGACCATCGCCTTCGACGGCGACGAGGACGACACCCTGACGTTCCTGCTCGCCTCCCGGGAGTACGCGAGCGACGAGATCGAGACGTACTCGCCGCAGTCCCCCCTGGGCAGTGGCGTGAACGGCAAGAAGATCGGCGAGAACGCGCAGTACGAACTGCCGAACGGCAAGCGCGCCGCCGTCAAGATCCTGGAAGCCAAGCCGTACCAGGGCTGAGCCGCACCTCAGGGCTGAGCCACAGCAGACACGGCAAGACCCCCGCACCTCGGTCAGGTGCGGGGGTCTTGCCGTGTCCGGTCGTCGCCGGAGCAGCCGGACCCGGTCCTCGCCGAAGGACGCCTATGTCATCCATGGAGGCCTCAGGGCGATCACTCGATCTCTGCTCTCCAAGCTCCTCGACTGATCGTGCAGACGCCCTGTGGACTGATCTCCACCCGGGCGTGCGTCAGCGGAAGGGCTCCCTCCATGTTGAGTCGGAGCCGAATGCGCTCCAGATCGTCGTAGAGGCGCCTGGGTCCGCCTTGATGCACCGTGGGGAAGTCCTTCCAAACGCCCTCGGCGAAAGCGGGTGACTCAGGGGTTGCCCGGTCCCGCGCGGTACCCGACCAGCTCGTCCAGGAGGACTGTCGTACTCCATGCATGCGCCTTCCACGGTGCGGTCCAAATGGTGAGTGTGAAGCCGATTGCCTGGCCGTTCGAGCAGCGCGGGGCCGCCGGCGCGGTGAGCCGGACGCAGACGCGTGAGCGGTCCCGTGGCTGCCTGCCTCATCGCATGGAGACAGCCGCGATGAAGAACCCGATGGCGGCCAGGATCAGGGCGGTGCCCGCCACGGCCACCCGGCGGCCATTCACAGGGGCCTCGGGGTTCGGGCGAGAAGTACCAGCAAGCGCACGTACTCAGCGGTTCTGCACGCGTGTTGGTGGAGCGTCTCGTCGTCGTCAGCGTGTGCGGGGTACCTCGACACCACGACCTCGGCCTCGGCGCGCTTCGCGGCGATGATGGGCGTCTCGTACTGACCGATGTCCATCCTGAGCAGGTGGATCAGATCGTCGTGCACCTGATGGGCCAGGGCCGCCAGCTGATCGCTCCCCCGGGGGAAATCCTGCACTCTTTGGGCGTTCTCCACGAAGGTTTCCAGGTAGGCGTAATACCTGTCCCCGAGGATCTGGCGGGGGTCTCGCGTCTGGAACGGCCTCGGGTGACTCATGAGGCCGGTACCACCGGGCGGTGCGCTGTCCTGGGGCCCGTGATGACCCACAGTCCGTGGTCTCTGAGGGTGAGCACCCTCCCGCCCAGGGAGGTGCCCGGTCGTTTGCCCTCGACCCGGCGGTACGCCCCGGCCACCCAGATGTAGTCGCCCTCCTGGACGCTGTCCCCGTCCACCGTCGTGGGGACGGTGCCGCTGGGCGCGGCGTGCACCGCAGCGGCATGTGCCGGTGCGCACCGGCCCGCCCGTACGTAACGGCTGCGCCCATCCCTGTCCTCGATGCGGAGTGTGTCGCCATGGCAGCTGACCACCCTGGCGAACACCCCGCGCCCTGAGTCCCAGATCTCCTCGCCTGGCGCGAACTTCCGCACCTGCGGCGGCACAAACCCCTCGCTCAGACGTCGGCACAGGGCGTGCGCCTCAGCCAGGCCGACCGACCCCAGCACGATGCGCGGCTCTTCACTCAGCCAGTCCACGCGGAGTTCGGGCATGGGGGTACCGCCGTCGAGGAGCACCTTTCTCAGCGATTCCAGGGTTGCCTGGGCCACGTTCGCGTCCTCACTGATGGTGAACCGCGTGGGACGCGTCTCCCGAGGGGAATCCATCGCCACTCCTCTCCGTAGCGGTTCCGCTACTCAGATGGCCCAGCGTGACCTACCCTTGCCATGTCCTCAACTTGCAGGCTTCGCACGGGTAGTTGGGCGGAAAGCAGTGAACCGAAAAGATCTGAACCCCGAGGAATCGCCCATCGCGGCGTTCGGTGAACGCCTGCGCAGGTCGCGGGACGAGCGGGGCTGGACGCAGGATGACCTCGGCGCCCGCATGGGTTACTCCGGGACGCACATCTCCGCTGTGGAAACTGGTCGGCGCCCCCCAACTCCCCGCTTCTCGGCAAGAGCCGACAAGGTGTTCGGTACGGGGGACAAGTTCGAACGGCAGGGCCGGGCCGCGCGGGACACGGCACTGCTGGAGGGTTTCCCCGAGTACCTCGGCTACGAGCGGCAAGCCGCGGAGATCCGGCTGTACGAAGTGGGCGTCATCCCTGGTCTCCTGCAGACACCGGACTACGCCGAGGCGCTGGCCGCCAGCGCGGTCAAAAGGGGTGCGATCACCGACGACCAGGCGCACGAACGGGTCTCGCTCATCACGGAGCGCCAAGCCTCGCTCATCAGGACGCCGCCACCTCTGGTCCTGGTCGTCCTCGACGAGAGCTGCCTTCGCCGTCCCATCGGGAACTCGGCGCTCATGGATGAGCAGTTGGCCCGGCTGCTGGAGTTCGCCGAGCTGCCGCACACCGCGCTGCAAGTCGCCCTGTTCACCATGGGGGCACGGCGTCCGTTCAATCTCCCCATCACCGTACTCACGCTGGCCGACCGCTCCCTCCTGTCCTACGCCGAGTCCGCCCAGCACAGCCACCTGGAGCGGGAAAGCACGTTCGTACTGCCGAGGCTTACGGCCTACCATCAGTTGCAGACCGAAGCGCTCTCGCAGAGGGCTTCCGTGGCCATGATCGAAGAACTTCGAAGGGGCACCTCGTGACCGACAACCCGCAGTGGTTCACGTCTTCGTACAGCGACAACGGCGGCCAGTGCGTTGAGGTCGCCGTCAATCTGGTCGCCTCGCGCGGCGTCGTCCCGGTCCGGGACAGCAAGAATCCCGAAGGCCCCGCTCTGGCGATCTCAGACACCGCGTGGAACGTCTTCGTGGGCTCTGTGCGCGGCACCACGCGCTGACCCTGTACGCCCAAAAGCAAGAGCCCCCGTCCATATCCGTGACGGGGGCTCTCGTCGTCCGGCTCCGCCCGATCAGGCCGTCGCCGAGCGGTATTTGCGGACCGCCAGCGTGCGGAAGATCAGGATGATCAGGACCGAGTAGAGCGCCGAGGCCCAGACCGGGTGCTGCATGGGCCAGGCCGTGGACGTCGAGACGCCCGGGTTGCCGAACAGCTCGCGGCAGGCCTGGACGGTCGCGCTGAAGGGGTTCCAGTCGGCGACATGGCGCAGCCACGGCGTCATCTGGCGGGAGTCCACGAACGCGTTCGAGATGAACGTGACCGGGAAGAGCCAGATCAGGCCGCCCGAGGTGGCCGCCTCCGGGGTGCGCACCGTCAGGCCGATGAGCGCGCCGACCCAGGTGAAGGCATAGCCGAGCAGGAGCAGCAGCCCGAACGCGCCGAGCGCCTTCGCGATCCCCTCGTGGGCGCGCCAGCCGACGAGCAGCGCCACGACCGCGAGGACCAGCAGCGTCAGAGCGGTCTGCACGAGGTCGGCGATGGTGCGGCCGGTGAGGACCGCGCCGCGCGCCATGGGCAGCGACCGGAAGCGGTCGATGAGGCCCTTGTGCATGTCGTCGGCGATGCCCGCGCCGGCGCCCGCGGTGGCGAAGGTGACGGTCTGCGCGAAGATGCCCGCCATCAGGAAGTTGCGGTAGACGGACGGGTCGGTGCTGGTGCCGATCTTCATGGAGCCGCCGAAGACGTAGCTGAACAGCACCACGAACATGACCGGCTGAATGAGCCCGAAAAGGATCATTTCGGGAATGCGTGACATGCGAATCAAGTTCCGCTGGGCCACGACCAGGGAGTCCCTGACGGACTGGCCGATGCCCCCCGCGGGCCTGGGGCCCGGCGTGCGCACGGCGTCGGTGACGGTACTCATGAGCCGCCCTCCGTGTTCTCGGCGTTCTCGGGATTCTCGGCGTTCTCCGCGACATGGCCGGTGAGGGAGATGAAGACGTCGTCCAGGGTGGGGCGGCGCAGGCCGATGTCGTCGATCTCGACACCCCGGACGTCCAGCTCGCGGATGACCTCGGCGAGCAGCTTGGCGCCACCCGTGACGGGCACGGTCAGCTTGCGCGTGTGCTCGGCGACGGTCACCTCGCCCTTGCCGAAGCCGCGCAGGACCTCGGAGGCGGCCGCCATGCGCTCGCGCTCGTGCACCACGACCTCGACGCGCTCGCCGCCGGTCCTGGCCTTGAGCTCGTCGGAGGTGCCGCGGGCGATGACGCGGCCGTGGTCGACGACGCAGATGTCGTGCGCGAGGTGGTCGGCCTCTTCGAGGTACTGGGTGGTCAGCAGCAGCGTCGTACCGCCCGCGACGAGTTCCTGGATGACCTCCCAGAGCTGCTGGCGGTTGCGCGGGTCGAGGCCGGTGGTGGGCTCGTCCATGAACATCACGGGCGGCGAGACGACGAGCGCGGCGGCCAGGTCCAGGCGGCGGCGCATGCCGCCGGAGTACGTCTTCGAGGGGCGGTCGGCGGCGTCGGCGAGGTGGAACCGGTCGAGCAGCTCGGCTGCCCGCGCCTTGGCCTCCTTGGCCTTCATCTGATAGAGCCGGCCCACCATCTGGAGGTTCTCACGGCCTGTCAGGTACTCGTCCACCGCGGCGAATTGGCCGGACAGGCCGATGGACCTGCGCACCTCGTTCGGATGCTTGAGGACGTCGATCCCCGCGACGACGGCCTTGCCGCTGTCGGGTGTCAGGAGCGTCGTCAGGCAGCGGACCGCGGTGGTCTTCCCCGCGCCGTTCGGCCCGAGGAGTCCGAGCACGGTGCCTTCCGGGACATCCAGATCGACGCCGTCCAGTGCCCTTACGTCGCCGAACGTCTTCACCAGACCTTCGGCATAGATGGCGCCTGGCATGTGGGTTCTCCCAGTGGTGTGGGTGACTTCCTGGGGAAAAGCTTAGATTTGCCGGACACCTCGCGCCCGGCGATCAGTGACGTGAGACACACCATAACGCGATACATCGCGAGTCCGCAGCTGTTTTCCCGAAAGTCCACCCCCGCCTTCTCCCCCGCCGGGCTGTGACGGCCGGGGGCCCGGCCCGGGGCTCAGCCGATGATCGTGTACCCGGCCTCCCGGAGCGCCGAAGTCACCTCCGCGCAGTGCTCGGGGCCCTTCGTCTCCAGGTGCAGCTCCACCTCCGCCTCCGTCAGACCGAGGCGCGGATCGGTGCGTACGTGGCTCACGTCCAGGACGTTGGCATCCATCACGGTCAGCACGCCGAGGAGCGTGGCCAGAGCGCCGGGCCGGTCGGTCAGGCGCAGCCGCAGCGAGAGGTAGCGGCCCGCCGCCGCCATGCCCTGGCGCAGGATGCGCTGCATCAGGAGCGGGTCCACGTTGCCGCCCGAGAGCAGCGCGACCACCGGGCCCTCGAACGCCTCCGGCCGGCTCAGCAGGGCCGCGACCGGACTGGCACCGGCCGGCTCCACGACCATCTTGGCGCGCTCCAGGCAGAGCAGCAAGGCGCTGGACAGTTCGTCCTCGGAGACCGTCACGATGTCGTCGACCAGGTCCGCGATGAGCCGGAACGGCACATCGCCGGGGCGTCCGACCTTGATGCCGTCGGCCATGGTCGCGGGGTGGGACATCGACACCGGGTGCCCGGCGGCGAGCGAGGGCGGGTAGGACGCGGCGCCCGCCGCCTGCACGCCGACCACCCGCACGTCCGGGCGCAACGCCTTGACGGCCACCGCGAGACCCGCCGCGAGACCGCCGCCTCCGACGCCGACGACGACGGTGCGCACCTCAGGGCACTGCTCCAGGATCTCCAGGCCCACCGTGCCCTGCCCCGCGACGATGTCGGGGTGGTCGAAGGGGTGGATGAACACCGCGCCCGTCGCGCGCGCGTACTCCTGCGCGGCGGCCAGCGTCTCGTCGACGACCTGGCCGTGCAGGCGCACCTCGGCGCCGTAGTCCCTGGTCGCCGCGGTCTTGGGCAGCGGCGCGCCGACCGGCATGAACACCGTGGAGCGCACCCCGAGCAGCGAGGACGCGAGGGCCACGCCCTGGGCGTGGTTGCCCGCGCTGGCGGCGACGACACCGGCCGCGCGCTCCTCGGGGAGCAGGCCGGCGATGCGCACGTAGGCCCCGCGCAGCTTGAACGAACCGGTCCGCTGGAGGTTCTCGCACTTGAGGTGCACCGGGGCGCCCACCAGCCGCGTCAAGTGCCGGCTGCCCTCCATCGCCGTCATCCGGGCGACTCCGGCGAGCATCTTCCGCGCGCCGTGCACGTCATCGAGGGTGACCGTCGGCAGCGACTGGGGCAAGCGGTGACTCATGCCGGCAAGTCTCGCAGCCGCCGCCCGGGGCCTCCCGCGGTGACCAAGGGACGAGACTGTTCCGGGCGTAGGTTTGCGCAGCGCAGGTACGGTCCGCGCCGTGTCCGCGTACCCTGTCCCCCAACCCACCGCCCTCGCATGAAGTGAGCCCCCGGCCATGCCCACCACTCCGGACATGACGACCGCCAGTGACCCCGGTCTTCTCGACAGCCTGCAGCACCAGGTGGCGGTCTTCGCCCGCCGTGCCGAGCAGACCCGCCTCGGCGGCGTAGGCCAGGTCCGCAACTCCATGGACCGCGCCGCGTATCTGCTGCTCAACCGCCTCGACAAGGAAGGCCCGATGGGCGTCAAGGCGCTGGCCGCGAGCATGGGGATCGACTCCTCGACGGTCACCCGGCAGGTCGCCCCGCTGGTCGACACGGGGCTCGTCAAGCGCACCTCGCACCCGGAGGACGGCCGTGCCGTCGTGCTCCAGCTGTCGCCGCGCGGCCAGGCCAGGCTGGACGAGGTGCGTTCCTCGCGGCGCGAGCTGATGGCCGAGCTGACGCAGGACTGGGCCCCGGACGAGCGGGAGAGCTTCTGCGCGCTCCTCACCCGCTTCAATTGCGCCCTCTCGGCGCGCCAGACGTCCCACGCGGCGCCCGGCGCGGAGGTTTCGGCCACTCCGGAGTCTTGACCCCGGCCCCGCGCCTGGCCTCATATGAGACCGGGACACTCCCTCGCCGGGAGTTGCCCTCTTCCCTGTGACCGGGAGGCGCGGTGCGAGGACGGCAGGCGCTCCAGGACGCCCGCCGTGCCCGGGAGTTCGAGGCGTTCGTCGCGGGCGCGGCAGGCAGACTCCTGCATGCCGCGACGCTGCTCACCGCCGAACGCCCCGACGACAACCCACGCGCGCGTGCCCTGCTGACCGGCGCCCTCGCGCACACGTACGCCACCTGGGACCGCCCGCGCGGCGAGGACCCCTACGACCGCGCGCGCCGGCAGGTCGCCCTGCGCTTCGTGCGCGGTGCCTGGCGCCACCACCGCGGCCACGGCG
This sequence comes from Streptomyces sp. NPDC031466, assembly GCF_055581265.1. NCBI lineage: Bacteria > Bacillati > Actinomycetota > Actinomycetes > Kitasatosporales > Streptomycetaceae > Streptomyces > Streptomyces sp. NPDC031466. The sequence continues at coordinate 106,191 of NZ_JBVIJT010000013.1, read as the reverse complement.
GCGTACTGGAGCGGCTCGGCCCCCAGGAACGGCTGATTCTCGTGCTGCGGATGTACGAGGGGGTGGCCGAGGAGCAGACGGCGGCGCTGCTCGGGCTGACCACCGAGCGGGTCCGGGTCACCTGCGCCCGCGCGATCGCGAGGACCCTGCACCCGCCCCGCGGGCCCGCCCCGGAGCTGAGCGGGGCCGCGCCCTCATGAGCCGTTACGAGCGCAAGGAGAGCGCCGTGCGGCGCCTCCTGGAGGGCGCGCAGCCGCCGGTCCCGCCCGAACTGTGCGCGGAGGCGGTGCGGCGGGGCGGGCGGATGCTGCGGCGGCGCAGGGTCGCGCGGCGCCTGCTGTGGCTCGTCCTGCTGGCCGGCGCCGTCGCGTTCGCCGTGTGGGCGTCCGTGGCCCAGCCGTGGGCGCCGCCGCCGGCCGACACGACCCCGCCGCTCACCCGCTGGTGACCGGTGGCTACCGGCCGGTGCCGAGGGCCTGCTGGAGGTCGGCCAGCAGGTCGTCGGCCGACTCGATGCCCACCGACAGGCGCACCAGGTCCGCCGGGACCTCCAGGGCCGAGCCGGCGACCGAGGCGTGCGTCATGCGGCCCGGGTGCTCGATCAGGGACTCGACGCCGCCGAGGGACTCCCCGAGCGTGAAGAGCTTGGCGCGGTTGCAGACCTCGACGGCCGCCTCCTCGCCGCCCTCGACGCGGAACGACACCATGCCGCCGAACGCCTTCATCTGCTTGGCGGCGATCTCGTGACCGGGGTGCTCCGGAAGGCCCGGGTAGAGGACCTGCGTCACGCGCGGGTGCCGGGTCAGCATCTCGGTGACCTTGGTGGCGTTCTCGCTGTGCCGGTCCATGCGCACCGCGAGGGTCTTGATGCCGCGCAGCACCAGCCAGGCGTCGAAGGGCCCGGCGACGGCGCCCATCGCGTTCTGGTGGTACGCCAGCTCCTCGCCCAGCGCGTCGTCGTTGACCACGAGGGCGCCGCCGACGACGTCCGAGTGACCGCCCATGTACTTCGTCATGGAGTGCACGATCACGTCCGCGCCGAGCGCGAGCGGCTGCTGGAGGTAGGGGCTGGCGAAGGTGTTGTCGACGACGAGGCGCGCGCCGGCGTCCCGGGCGATCTGCGCGACCGCGGCGATGTCGGTGATGCCGAGCAGCGGGTTGGAGGGGGTCTCCACCCAGATGACCTTCGTACGGTCGGTCAGCGCGGCCCGCACGGCCTCCGGGTCGGAGGTGTCGGCCACGGACCACTCGACGCCCCAGCGCGAGACGACCTTGGCGAAGAGGCGGAACGTGCCGCCGTAGGCGTCGTTCGGGATGACGACATGGTCCCCGGGGGCGAGCAGCGCGCGCAGGAGGCAGTCCTCGGCGGCCAGGCCGGAGGCGAAGGCGAGTCCTCGGCGGCCGCCCTCCAGTGCGGCCAGGTTCTCCTCCAGGGCGGTCCTCGTCGGGTTGGCGCTGCGGCTGTACTCGTAGCCGCCGCGCAGGCCGCCGACGCCGTCCTGCTTGTAGGTCGACACCTGGTAGATGGGCGGGACGACGGCGCCGGTGAGGGGGTCGGCCGTGTTCCCCGCGTGGATCGCCACGGTCTCGAAACTCGGGGCGGTGGGCGTGCTGTGCAAGTCACTCATGCGGCCTGAGCGTAATGCGCGGGAGGGACCTTTGGCGGCCCGGGCGCGGGGGCCGTCCTCCGGTGGGGGCGTCCGTCGGACATCCGGTGGGGGCGTCCGCTCGGTGCGGGTACGTCCCGGCAGGTTGGCCAAGTGTCGGACCCGTCTGGTTCGCTTGTGCCATGGAGATTCTCTGGTTCCTGTTCGCGGTGATCATGATCGGTGCGGTCCTCGGGCCCGTGCTGCTGCGCAGGCGCGGCGGAATCAGGCAGGTGGAGCCGGGCTCCCCGGACGCCGCCGACCCGGCGGACTACGGCTTCGCGCGTCAGGAGGAGCTGGACATCCGCATGCCCGGCCCGGACGCCGACCTCGTCCAGGTCCTCGACCTCGTGCAGCGCACGCAGGAGTGGAAGGCCGCCTCGCAGCTGCTCGCGGGCACGGAGACGCACGGCGAGCTGCGCTGGCAGCGTGTGCAGGCCTTCGCGGGGGCGGCCTCGCTGGAGCTCCAGCACCGGCCCGGTGGTGTGAGCGACACCCCCGGCGGCCAGTGGCTGCGGGTGTGGCGGGCCGAGGCGCCCAAGGACACGGGAGGCGCCGCGGTGCACGCGGAGTTCCTGGTGCAGCAGGCGTGGCGGACCGCGGTGCGGGGCACCGACGAGTTCCGGATCATCCTGGAGGAGGCCAAGGAGGCGTGCGCGCAGGCGGCGCTGCTCGCCCCGGGCGACCCCATCCCGTACATCATCGAGCTGTCCATCGCGCGTGGCCTCGCCTATCCGCGCGCGGAGTTCGAGCAGCTGTGGCTGAAGATCCTGGACCGCGCGCCCGCGCACATGGGGGCGCATCTGTCGGCGCTGCACTACTGGTGCGAGAAGTGGCACGGCTCGCGCGAGCTGGCGTACGCCTTCGCGGAGGCGGCCGCCGCGCGTGCTCCCCGGGCCTCCCTGCTCGCGGCGCTCCCGCTCTTCGCCGTCTACGAGCACATGCCCGAGGTCAATCTGGTCCGCGGCTTCTACGAGAGCGAGGTCGTCACCAAGGCCGTCGAGGGCGCCCTCTTCGCGGTGCACGCCGCGCGCCCGGACGACCCGATGCTGGCGCACGTCCGCCATCTCCTGGTGTTCTTCCTGGTCCGCTGCGAGCGCTGGTCGGAGGCGATGAACCAGCTGGTGCACGTGGACGGCCACGTCGGCGCCCTGCCCTGGACGCTCTCCGCCGACCCGGCCGAGAGCTACGCGGTGTACCGCGCGCTGGCGGTGGCGGGCTACGAGGCGAACGGCGGCAGCCCGGCGACGCTGCCGCACTGAGCCCCAGGAATGCCGGGGGCCGCCCGCACGTTCCCCTGATGCGTCCCCGCACCCCTGTCAGGTCCCGTACGAGGAGAGACCCACATGATCTTCGGCCGCACGCCCGAGCTCCCCACCCCCGAGCAGGCCCTGAAGGGCCGGGCGACCCCGGAATTCGAGGTCCCCTCCCGCCACACGGTCCTCGGCAACCCGCTGCTCGGCCCCTACCCCGAGGGCCTGGAGGTCGCGGACTTCGCGCTCGGCTGCTTCTGGGGCGCGGAGCGCAAGTTCTGGCAGACCCAGGGCGTCTGGACGACGTACGTCGGCTACCAGGGCGGTTACACCGAGAACCCCTCCTACGAAGAGGTCTGCTCCGGTCTGACGGGCCACACGGAGGCGGTCCGCGTCGTGTTCGACCCCACGCGCGTGTCGTACGCGACGCTCCTGAAGCTGTTCTGGGAGTCGCACAACCCCACGCAGGGCTTCCGCCAGGGCAACGACGTCGGCACGCAGTACCGCTCGGCGATCTACACCCACTCCGCCGGGCAGGAGACGGGCGCCAAGGCGTCCCTGGAGGCCTACCAGCAGGTCCTCACCGCCGCGGGCCACGGCACGATCACGACGACGGTGCTCCCCGCCGACCACAGGCCTTTCTGGCCCGCCGAGCCGTACCACCAGCAGTACCTGGACAAGAACCCCGACGGTTACTGCGGCATCGGCGGCACGGGCGTCCGCCTGGAGGACCCGTTCGAGACCAACTGGGGAGCGTCCTGCCCCACCGGCGTCGCTCCCGCGCCCGAGGCTGCGGACCAGTAGATCCGCCGCAGCGGGCACTCCGGCACCGGTGGCTACCACAGGAGCCCTCACTCGGAACCCGTTTCCCGGCGGGTCACCACTCAAAGGGGGACCCCGTCGTCAGCATGGACGTTTCTCCACCCCCGGCTTTCCTTAAGATGTTTGCGTTGCCCCGGTCCCTGGTGACGGTCCCACGATCGTGAACTCCCGCCTCGCGGGGGTCCTTCCGCTAGGAAACCCATGGACATCCAGGATCCGTACGCAGCGACGGGCCAGGGCCCCGAACGCCCGGCCCCGGGAAGGCCGCCGCGCGCGAGCCGGCACGTACGCAGTCATCTCACCCACGGCGTCACCGTGATCGAGATCCACGGTGACGTCGACGTGAGCACCGCCGCCGAGATCCAGGTGCACACCGATGCCGCCTCCGCACCGCGAGGCGCCCGGCTGATCGTGGACCTGCGGCCGGTGACCTTCCTCGACTGCGCCACCCTCAACCTCCTCTGCCGTACCCGGCACAGGGTCCTGGGGCGTGACGGACGTATGGCACTGGTCTGCGCGAATCCCTGGCACCTGCGGATCCTCGACACCGTGGGGCTCACCAAGCTCTTCGAACCCTTCGCCACCGTCCAGGACGCCCTGCCGGCGCACGGCCCGGATCGCCGGCACATCAGTCCAGGGTGTGATGAGTGAGCACGTGGTCGGCGGTCTGGTGCAGGGGCTGGTCGTGGCGGAAGGCGTGCGCCCGCATCCGGGCCAGGGCGTCCTCCGGGGGGAGCCGGAACATCTCGGCGAGCACGCCGGCCGCCATGTGGACGCTGGGCGGGTAGCCCTGCGGGCCGGGCCGGGTGGGGCGGTGCTCGGCGGTCAGCAGGTGGGGGTGCTCGTCCAGGGCGAGCAGGGCGAGGATGCGCGCGTAGGAGCCGGCCCGGGATTTCTGCCCGGCGGTGAGCAGGCCGGGCGCGGCGCGGCACAAGTCCACCGCGCCGATGCACAGATGGCCGGTGACCAGCGGAAGCGCGGTGACTGAGCGGACCTGCTGCGCGGCGGCGGCCTGGGTGTACGCCGGCCACCGGGCGAAGGCCTCGTACAGGTCCGCCTCTTCGATCAGGGCGCGCCGCACGTACGCGTCGGTGCAGGGGCCCTCGCCCGTGGTGAGCTGGGCGTCCTCCAGCCGCCGGGCCCGTTCGTCGGTGGCGTGGGCCATGAAGCGCAGCTCCCCGGCGACGACCAGGCTCAGCCCGAGGCAGTCGACCTCCAGATCCGCCACGCAGGCCCGGGCGGCCGCGGCGAGGCAGACGCCGTCCTCGTCGGCGGCGATCCGGCGCCAGGCGGCGGCGTGGTCATCCATGGTGTGCCCAATGGTGGAGGGGTCAGGGACGCGGTACGGCGTCGGTGTCGAGCCGGCCCTCGATGAGCCGACGGCACACCTGGGACAGCCCGAGCTGCTGGGACCGGGCGTAGCGGCGCAGGGCGTCGAAGGCCTCGTCCACGCCGGTGTTCCAGCGTTCGGCGAGGATGCCCTTGGCCTGTTCGATGACGATGCGGCTGGTCAGGGCCGCGTGCATCTGCGCGCGTTGCTGGTTGGCGTGGGCGACGGTGCGGTGCTGCAGGATGGCGATGGTCGCCACGTCCGCGAGCGACTGCGCGACCCGCGCGTCGACGGCCGAGAGGTTCTGCGCGCGGGCGTCGAAGAGGCTCAGCCCGCCGATGACCTGCTCGCGCAGCCGCATGGGCAGCGCGTGTGTGACGAGGAAGCCGCCTTCGCGGGCCCGGGCCGCGAAGACCGGGAAGGGAGCGGTCTGCGCGGCCGAGAGGAGGTCGATGTTCAACCGGGCCGTGCCGGTCCGGTGGCACTCCACGCACGGGCCCTGCTCGTGCTGGAGGGCGAAGAGTTCCAGCAGGCGGGTGTGCTCGTCGGAGGCGGCGATGAGCTGGAGCCTGCCGCCGGGATCCTCCAGGAGGACTCCCGCCGCCGACACGTCGAGCAGCTCGGTGCAGCGGGCGCACAGCGTGTGCAGGAAGTCGATCAGGTCGAAGTCGTCGACGAGTGTGTCGACCGCGTCGATGACGGCCGCCAGCAGGCGTTCTTCTCGAGTCATGGCCCTCAGTCCCTCCGCCGGCCACGAACGCCCGGCTCATCTCCGTCATCATGGTCAAAACGCACCCGCCGGGCCACCACGTCCTCGGCGACCTCGTTCAACGGCCGGCCGTGCCGGAAGGCGTACGCGCGCAGACGGATCAGCGCCTCGGCCAGTCCCACGCCCGCCTGGACGCTGATCATCCCGGCGGCCTGGTGCACGGCGGCCCGGTAGAAGTGCGAGGTGTCCGCCGCGGCGGCGAACGCCGCCCACGGTTCGGGGTCCTGGACGAGTGCGGCGGTCAGCGCGTTCGTCACGATCCACGCGTCGGCCAGGGGTGTCTCCGCCGGCGGGCCCGCCGCGGCGCGCTGCAAGGTCATGACGCCCAGGCAGGCCCCGCCGAGATCGAGCGGCAGACAGAACACCGCCCGGATGCCCAGCGCCAGGGCCTCGGGCAGCAGCGCGGGCCACCGGTCCGCCGGTTCGAGCGACAGGTCGGGCACCGAGACCGCCGTGCCCGACGCGGCCACCTGCGGGCCCGGTCCCTGGCCCAGCGTGAACTGGAGGTCCTCCAGGCGGGTGCTGGGGCCGCGGGTGGCCCAGAGCAGTTCGCCGAGCCCGCCGCCGAGCGTCACCGAGACGGCGACTCCGTCGACGCCCAGCGCGCGGGCGCACAACTCGGGATCCGCCCCGACCAGCCCGGCGCTGCCGGGGGCCGGACGCAGGCTCTCCAGTACGGCGGCAAGGTCGCTCCCGGCCACTGCCCGCACCCCCTTGCCCGACCGAACCCACTTGGAAATCGGCCCTGTCAGTCTATGCCCGGCCGGGGCCCGGCCGGGGTGGACCAGGCCACCCGGCGGCCCGGAAACGGGCGGGGCGCGGACGCGGGGCGCCAGGGGGCGTACGGTGGGGAGACAGGCTGCCCGCACCCGAGCAGATGATTCGCCGCGTACGCGGTGGTTTCGGCCGCGTACGGCAATCCTGACATTGGCTTCCGATCATGGGCAGCATCGGCGGTTTGTGCCAAAGATCGGAAGCACGATCATGTACACACGCCTGGGCGCGCACGCGGCTGCCGCCCCCTTCGTCTGTCTCCCGTGACCGCGTTCCGGGCGGCAGCCACCGAGCTGGCCGCCCTGCACGCGAACCGCCCCGACCCGTCGAGCAGTCTCGTACGCGCGTGCCGGACCGAACTGAGTCACGCCAGTTCGGTCGGGCTGACGCTGGCAGCGGACGCGGCGCTGGCCCAGCGGGTCTCCCTGGCCGCCGCCGGCCCTCTCGCCGTCCGGGGCGAAGCCCTGCAGATCAATCTGGGCGAGGGGCCGTGCGTCGAGGCCCTCCGCCGTGGGCGGGCGGTGCTCGCCCCCGACCTGGACGACCCGGAACACACCGGCGACTGGCCGGTGTACGCCCAGCAGGCCCGCGCGCACGGCATCCGCGCGGCCTTCGCGTTCCCGGTCGCCCACCCCGTGGGAGCCGATCCCCGGCCCGGCCTCGTCCTGTCCGTCTACCGCGACCGGCGCGGTGCGCTGTCCGACGCGGATCTGGCCACCGCCCGCACCCATGTCCACGCGGCCGAGCTTCTCCTCCTGAGCGTTCCGGTCCCCGGCGAGGACGACGCCACGGACGCCTGGCTCCTGCCGACCGAGGCGGTCGTCCACCAGGCGACCGGCATGATCAGCTACCGCCACGCCGTCACCGCCGGCCAGGCCCTGGCCCTGCTCCGCGCCCACGCCCACTCCCGCCAGACCGACCTGGCCGACCTGGCCCACGCCGTCGTCCACCACGGCCTACAGCTCCCGGAGCCACCGCCCGCCCATTCCTGACGAGGGCTGGGGCTCAGGCGCTGTCAGTCGACTCCGAGGTCCCGCCGCATCACGTGGCGCAGTTCGGCGATGGCCGCGTCGTTCGCGGCCTCCGCCTCGGCATAGGCCTCGCTGTCGGCCGTCGCTCCTTCGAGGATGCGGTCCCGCGTCGTGCGCAAGGCGATGAAGGCCGACCTCGCCGCCTCTACGACGTCCGACGGGGCGATGATGGCCAGCTGATGGCGGATCTCGTAGGCGCCGGGCGCGAGGAAACCGTCGCGGACCTCGCGTGCGTACCCCTCGCTTCCGCGGGCAGCCCCGCCCGTGGTCCGCGCGGATTCGTGGAGTGCCGTACGGATGCGGGAGAGCGCCGCCGTGTATTCCGCGTACAGCTGGCGTCGCGTCGCCGTCGCGCGGTCCTCGCTCTCCCGCCGCCACCGGATCCGGTCGGCCAGGAGTGTCGCGCCGACACCGATCCCCGCGCCCAGCAGCGTACTCACCGGCGAAATCCACTCCATGGGAACGCGACTCTAACGGCCCTCCCCCGCCCCTCCGCCGCCGGCGAATCCGTCTCGGGCCGGGATTTCCGACGCTGGGAGTGGCGAGGGGCAACAGCGGGCGTACAGCGCGATGTTGGACAGACGACTCCCGCCCTCACGCGGCCAGTCGTACCTCGCCCCAGGAAGACGTCCTGGCCGGCCTCGTGCTGGGGAGGGCGGTCAGTTGGCGTTGGGCCAGGGAGAGGAGGTCGGAGAGGCCGAGGCCCAGGGCGTGGGCCGCGGCTGCGAGGACCTCGGAGGAGCCTTCCTTGCGGCCGCGCTCCAGCTCGGACAGGTAGGGCATGGAGATCTGCGCGGCGTCGGCCACGTCCTTGAGCGTGCGCTCCTGCGCCAGGCGCTCACGGCGCAGGACGTCACCCACGACGTCCCGCCAGAGAGGTTCCTTGGGGCGCTCCTCGACCGGTCGCAGGGGGATCACACGGGCTTCGTTCGGCTTCCGCCGCTCCTGGCTGCTCATCCTCCCAGCCTAGGAGCCAATCGCCCGGCGGGTGGCGCAGGGTGTTCCGCCACCCGCGAAATCCCGCCGACCGCGCCGCGTCGGGCACCGCGCTACTTCGCCGCCGAGCCCACCGACGTCGCGTCCCGGCCCCAACTGGCCAGCAGCCGCAGGCCCTGCGCCGACGCCGAGTCCGGCTCCGCGTGGTACATCACCAGGGACTGGTCGCAGTCGTCCGGCAGCCGCAGCGTCTCGTACGCGAGCGTCAGCTCGCCCACCAGCGCGTGCCGCATCCGCTTGACGCCGTGGCCCTTCTCCCGCACGTCGTGCGTGGCCCACAGGTTCCTGAACTCCTCGCTCTTCACGGAGAGTTCACCCACCAGGGCGGACAGCTGCGGGTCGTCGGGATAGCAGCCCGCGTCCATGCGCAGGAAGCTCACGATGTCGGACGCCTTGTGCTCCCAGTCCACGAACAGCTCCCGTGAACGTACGTCCAGGAAACAGATCCGCGCCCAGTTGCGGTCCTTCGGCGCCAGCTCGCCCCAGTCGCCGAAGAGCGCCGCGGCCAGCCTGTTCCAGCCGAGGATGTCCGTCCTGCGCCCCACGACGTACGCGGGCACGCCGTCCAGGGAGTCCAGGAGCCGGCTCAGCGCGGGCCGCAGATACTGCTGGCGGGTGGCCCGCTTCTTCTTCGCCGCCTTCGGCTTCGCGAGCCGCGTGAGGTGCGCGTGCTCGGCGTCGCTGAGCCGCAGGGCGCGCGCGATGGCGTCGAGCACCTCGCCCGAGACGTTGCGGCCGTTGCCCTGCTCCAGGCGCGTGTAGTACGCGACGGAGACCCCCGCGAGCTGCGCCAGCTCCTCGCGGCGCAGCCCCGGCACCCTGCGGTGCCGCCCGAAGCTGGGCAGCCCGACGTCCTGCGGCTGGAGCCGCGCCCTGCGGGTGCGCAGGAACTCGCTCAGCTCCGCGCGGCCGTCCAGGGACACGGCCTCGCCGCCCCTGGGGTGCCCGGCGGTGGCCTCGGGGTTGTCGTCCATGCGTTCCATTGTCCCAGGCCGTGGGCCCGTGTCGCGGGTCGTAGGCCCAGGAGCCTGACCCCACCAGTAGTAGGACCGCTGGACGTAGGCAGAACGGGTGGCTGGGTGATGTCGCAGGTCAAGGGCAGTGTCATAGGTATGACTGAGCAGATCACCACCGTTTCCGCCTACGCCGCTCCCGCCCCCGACGCACCCCTGGAGCGCACCACCGTGCCGCGCCGCGCCGTCGGCGAGTTCGACGTCCTGATCGACATCAAGTACGCCGGTATCTGCCACTCGGACATCCACCAGGCCCGGGACGGCTGGGGCGAGGGCATCTTCCCGATGGTGCCCGGCCACGAGATCGCCGGCGTCGTCGCCGAGGTCGGCCCCGGTGTCACCAAGTTCGCCGTCGGCGACCGCGTCGGTGTCGGCTGCATGGTCGACTCCTGCCGCGAGTGCGAGAACTGCCGGGCGGGCCTTGAGCAGTACTGCGCCAAGGGCAACGTCCAGACGTACAACGCGCTGGACAAGAACGGCGAGCCGACCTACGGCGGCTACTCCACGCACATCGTCGTGGCCGAGGCGTTCACCCTGCGCATCCCCGACGGCCTCTCCCTGGACGTCGCCGCGCCGCTGCTGTGCGCCGGCATCACCACGTACTCCCCGCTCAGGCGCTGGGAGGCGGGTCCCGGCAAGAAGATCGCCGTGGTGGGCCTCGGCGGGCTCGGCCACATGGCCGTCAAGATCGCACACGCGATGGGCGCCGAGGTGACCGTCCTCTCGCAGTCGCTGCGCAAGAAGGCCGACGGCGAGCGACTGGGCGCCGACCACTACTACGCGACCAGCGACGACGCCACCTTCGAGCAGCTCGCCGGATCCTTCGACATGATCCTGTCCACCGTCTCCGCGCCGCTGCCGCTGGACAAGTACCTGGGGCTGCTGCGCCCGGAGGGTGCCTTCGTGAACGTCGGCGCCCCGGAGGAGCCGGTCTCCCTCAACCTGTTCTCCGTGATCGGCGGCGGCAAGACCCTTGCCGGCTCCATGATCGGCGGCATCCGGGAGACCCAGGAGATGCTGGACTTCTGCGCCGAGCACGGGCTCGGCTCGGAGATCGAGCTGATCCGCGCCGACCAGATCAACGAGGCGTACGAGCGGGTCCTGGCCAGCGATGTCCGCTACCGCTTCGTGATCGACGCGGCGACGATCTGACGGCCCCCGTGGCCTGACGACCCTCGTGGCCCGACGACCGCGTGGCCCGACGACCGCGTGGCCTGAAGACGCCTCGGTCGCGGGACCTGGTCCGCTGGACGCGGCGGAACCGGGACCCGTGACCGATACGGGCGCCGGGTGCCCCGGCCTAGCGTGGGCCCTGTCCGCGCGGGGTCTTGTTCCGTGCGGGAGCACGCGGGTTTTCGGCACACGAGGAGGTCGCACGATGTCCATCGAGTTGAACCACACGATCGTCCCGGCCGTGGACAAGAAGGCGTCGGCGCGGTTCCTCGCCGACATCCTGGGGCTCGAGGTGGGCCCACAGTTCGGGCCGTTCCTGCCGGTGGAGATCCCCGGCGGTGTCACCCTCGACTTCTACGAGAGCGACGGCGGCCCGATCACCCCGCACCACTACGCCTTTCTGGTGTCCGAGGACGAGTTCGACACGATCTTCGGGCGCGTCAAGGAGCGGAGCCTGACCTATTCGGCCGATCCGCAGGGCCACCGCACGGGCGAGATCAACACGAAGGACGGCGGCCGGGGCGTCTACTGGGACGACCCGAACGGCCACCGCCTGGAGATCATCACGAAGCCCTACGGCAGCGGGAGCTGAGCCGGGGCGCTCACGGCCACCCGACGTACGGGGGCGGTGGCACGACGCGGCGCCGACGGATACCGGCGATACGTGATCGCCGGTCCCTTCGACGCCGCGCCGCGGGAACCGCGCCGACCGGGGCCGACGCGTCAACGGGGCAAGGTCACTTGCCGTAGTACGCGTTGAGGATCGACACCGTCGACTTGTTCCCCTTCTTGTCCGTGATCTTGGCGTGGAAGGAGATCCCCTCGCCCTTCGCGGGGTTCTTCACGCTGACCTTTCCGGACCTGACCTTCACTTCCTTCCACGTCTGGCCGTAGTCGTAGGACACGTAGACGTAGAGGGACTTGAGGTTCGAGCCCGCCGCCGCGCCCTGGAGCGTGACCGGCACGGACTGGGTCCTGCCGGCCTCCGCCCTGCTGCGCAGGTCGACCGCCGGGCTGAACCGTGCCGTGGAGACGGGCAGGCTCGCGCCCTCCACCTTCTTGGAGCGGAACTTGAAGCTCGCGTCGACCCGCGTGGTGGCGGCCGCCACCTTCACGGAGCGCTTCACGGACGTCTTCAGCTCGTACGCGGCATCGCCCGCGGGCACCTTGAACGGCTGCGCGCCGACCAGCGGGTCCTCGTTCTCGCCGACCTTGGTGCCGTTGCGGTACAGCGTCGTCTTCGCGGACGTGTAGAGCGAGGAGCCCACGTGGTTGGCCCCGTCCGCGAACAGCGGCAGGGAGCCGAAGATCTCGTTGCCCTCGCGGAAGACACCGAGGTCGCCACCGATACGCGGCCCGAACACGGCCGTGTTGAACGTCTTCTCGTAGCTCTGGCCGGCCTTGAAGGTCTGCGCGGCGCCGAGCGTGTAACCCGCGTCGACGATGGGCCAGCCCTCGGGGTCGAGCCCGGCGTGCTGCTCCATGGTCATGCCCCACTTCACCTTGTCCGCGGTGGACAGGTAGAGCGTCCGCGTGGTGGGCAGCGGCCGGGGAATGCCGATCGACGAGCCGCTCGAGCTGCCCGGGATGGCACCCATGGCATTGAGCGCGCCCTTCTTGCCGCTGGACGACGCGCCGAGGCGCGCCGTCACCTTGGCCAGCTCGTTCGCCTTGAAGTGCCGGGTGTAGCCGGTCGCGAGCTGCTTGACCTTGCCGCCGGTGACGACGTCGTACTCGGTGTCCTCACCCTGGGTCCAGTGCCCGTCCCACTGCTGGAACAGCGAACCGTCGGTGATCTGCGGGCCGAGATGGGCGGTGCGGAAGTTCGCGTACGAGTCGAGGAACCAGCCGAAGCCGTAGCCCGCCTCCGCGGTCTCGATATTGAAGTCCGGCGCGGCGAACTCCATCTTCGCGCCCGCCGCCGGCACCGTGATGTCCACCGGCTTCGTCGTCCGCGCGTCCAGCGTCACCGTGGTGTTCCTGGTGATGCTCAGCTTGGGCTGGGCGATCCAGTCGGTGCCCTTGGTGAAGTCCGCCGGGTCCACGGTGATCCCGGAGTTCAGGATGTAACCGCCCTTGGGCACGCGCACCTTGACGGTGCCCGACGCGTCGAACGGGTCGTACGACTTGTCCTTCGCGAGCCCGCTGACGCCTTCGAGGTCGACGTCGTAGGCCTTGGCCGGAGCACCGTCCCGGCCGGTCAGCTTCAGCGTCAGGTCGTAGGACTCGACCTCGTTGTCGACCACGGCGGCCGTCCGCACGGACTGCCCGTCGCCGGTCGCGACGACGTACGCGGAGTACGTGCCGTCCAGGGCGGCGCCCCGCTTGGGGTCGGCGGTCAGGTCGACCGCGGCCGCGCCGCCCGCGGGGACGGTCACCTTCTTCGCGCCGAGGGCGAAGAAACCGGACGGGGCCGGGCGGCCCTTGGGGTCGGTGCCGGAGACCGTGACGTCGAGGGTGATGTCCTTCTTGCCGACGTTCTTGTACGTCACCTTCTTGGTGACCGACTTGTCGTCGGTGTGCGGCCACCGCTGCGTACCGAAGCCGACCGACACCGGCTCGGCGAACACGCTCTGCTTGATGGCCCTGTCGACGGCGATACGGCCCGAACCCTGCTGGAACGGCGTGTACTTGCCGCCCTTCGTGGACGCCGTCAGGGCGCCCTTCAGCTCGGCGTACTTCCAGTCGGGGTGCTGCTGCTTCAGCAGGGCGGCGGCGCCCGCGACGTGCGGGGTCGCCATCGACGTACCGGAGATCGTCAGATAGCCCTCGGGCTGCTGGCCGACCTCCTTCTCGATGACGCTGCCCGGCGCGGCGGCCGCGGTGATGTCCACGCCCGGAGCCGTCACGTCCGGCTTGATGGCGCCGTCGCCGAGACGCGGGCCCTGGCTGGAGAAGTCCGCCAGCTTGTCGTCGCCGTCGACCGCGCCGACGGTGAGCGCGGAGTCCGCGCTGCCGGGCGAGCCGACGGAGCCGGGAGCGCCGTCGTTGCCGGCGGCGATCGCGAACAGGATGCCCTTGTCCGCGGAGAGCTTGTCGACCTGCGCTTCGAGCGGGTCGACACCGGGGGTGTCGCCGCCACCGAGGCTGAGGTTGACGATGTCGGCGCCCTCGGCCGCCGCCCAGTCCATGGCGGCGATGACGCCGGAGTCCTCGCCGTAGCCGTCGTCGCCGAGGACCTTGCCGTTCAGGAGCTTGGCGCCGGGCGCCACGCCCTTGAACCTGCCGCCCGACTTGGCGCCCGTGCCGGCCGCGGTGGACGCGACGTGCGTGCCGTGGCCGTAGCGGTCCTTGGCGTCCGGCGAGGGCGTGAAGTTCTTCTCGGCGACCACCTGGCCGGCGAGGTCCGGGTGGGTGGCGTCGACGCCCGTGTCCAGGACGGCGATCTTCACGCCCTTGCCGTCGAACCCGGCGGCCCAGGCCTTGTCGGCGCCGATCTGCTTGACGCTCTTGTCCAGGCTCGCCTTGCGGACGCCGTCCAGCCACACGTGGCGGACGCCGGCGGCGGCGGTACGGGTGTCGCCCTTGCCGCTGGTGAGAGCGGCCCACAGGTCGGCGGCGTCCTGCCGGGGCGTGGTGAGCGCGTCGGCGTTCAGCGACTTCAGGGTCCTGCGGACCGTGGTGTCACCGGCGGAGCGCACCTCGGCGCGGGCGCCGGTCGCGGCTCCCTGGTAGCCGACGATGACCTTCAGGCCCTTCTTCTGGGCCGCGCGGTTGCGCTTCTTGTTCAGTTCGGTGACGTCGAACAGCCGCTGGTCGATCCGGCCGTCGGCTATCAGGCGGCGCGCGTCGGCGGGTATCAGCAGCGTGTGTCCGCCGCTGCGCCGGACCTGTACGGGGATGTGCTCGCGCCCCTTGGCCCGGTCGAGTCCGACCACGCGGCCCTCGGCGTCCAGGACGGCCCGGTCGCCGGTGATCAGCGTGAGATGGGTGCCGGCCCCGGCGCTCGCGCCCCGAACCTGGTAGGCGGGCCCGCCCGGCGTCGGCGCCGCGGTGGCCGGGCTGGTCATGCCCGCCGCCAGTGCCACGGCCGCTGCCGCGGCGACGGTGGCCCCGCCCGCTCTCTTCACTTGTCTGTGCAAGTCTCCCCCTGGAGGTTAAGGAGCTGTCGCCCCTCGGAGAGAGAAGTATGCCGATGGTCGAACATCTGCTCAACAGTGGGGCGAAAGGGGAGAGTTGGTGCCCGCGGTACGGGTGCCGACACGGGCGCGGGATACGGGTGTGGACACGGGCGCGGCCCGCACCCCTCGTCGGAGTGCGGGCCGCGACCGTGCCGTGCCGTGCCGATGGGACGGCACCGTGAGTGGGATCAGACGGCGGAGCCGGCCTTCCACTGCGCCCAGTCCATGTTCCAGCCGTTGAGGCCGTTGTCCGGGGCGATGACCTTGTCGCCGGTGTTGCGCACGTCGACCACGTCACCGGTGATGGTGTTGTCGAAGAACCAGGCGCCGGGCTTGCTCTTGTCGCCCGCGCCCTTGGCGTCCTCGAGGCCGATGCAGCCGTGGCTGGTATTGGCCTGGCCGAAGATCGACGGCGAACCCCAGTAGTTGCCGTGGATGAACGTGCCGGAGGAGGACAGGCGCATGGCGTGCGGCACGTCCTTGATGTCGTACTCGCCCTTGCCGTCGCCGTCCTTGAAGCCGACGGTCGCGCCGTCCATGCGGGTCTCCTTGAACTTCTCGGAGATCACCATCTTGCCGTTGTACGTCTTGTTCTCGGGCGAGCCGGCGGAGATCGGGATGGTCTTGACGACCTTGCCGTCCCGCGTCACCTTCATCGTCTTGGTCTTCGCGTCGACGATGGAGACCTGGTTGCGCCCGATCTTGAACTGGATGGTCTTCTGCTGCACGCCGTAGACCCCGTCGGCGCCTTCGACGCCGTCAAGCTTCAGCTTCAGCGTGACCGTGGAGTTGCCCTTCCAGTACTGCTCGGGACGGAAGTCCAGGCGGTTGTTGCCGAACCAGTGGCCGACGACTTCCTGGCCGCTGGTGGACGACACCTCGATCGCGGACTGGACTTCCTTCTTGTGCGTGATGCCCTTGTCGAAGCTGATCGACACGGGCATGCCGACGCCGACCGTCGAGCCGTTCTCCGGCGTGAAGTTGCCGATGAAGCTGTTGGCCGGCGAGACGGTCGTGAACGTCGAGTTCTCGTGCGCCTTGCGGCCCTCGGAGTCCTCGGCGGTCGCCGAGATCCGGTACTTCGTGGCGCGTTCGAGCTGGGCGGTGGGCTTCCAGCTCGTCTTGTCGGCCGATATCTGACCGGCCACGGCATGCCCGTCGGCGTTCTTCATGGTCACCGAGCTGAGCGTGCCCTCGCTGACCGTGACCTTCGCCGCGCTGTTGATGCTGGCGTTGTCGGAGCCGTCCTTCGGCGCGATCTTGATCTGGGCGGCGGAGGTCTTCTTGGCCGCCGCCTCGTCGACCTGGTTCTGCGACTCCTTGCCGCCGGAGGCCTTGTCGCCGTCGTCGCCGTTGCACGCCGAGAGCACCAGCACGCCGCCCACGAGAGCGGACACGGCCGCCAGGCCCCTGCGTCCACGTACTCGTCCGCGACGCCTACTGTCCGTCATCACACGCATCTCCATAGTTGCCGAATCCCCGAATGCCGCCGACATCCCGGCCCGCCCCCGGGAGTCCCTCGTAACCCCGCATAACGTCCTGCCCGGTTCGTCCCGTTCCACTACCGGGCGGACTGTGGGGAACACCACGTCCGCGGTACTGGAACCGCCCCGTGCCTCCACTGTGCGGCATGGGACGGCTCACACGAAAACGATCACCGTGCGGGGGCGGGACGACGGGACCCCGGACGGCGGTCGCTGTCCGGGGTCCCCGATTCCGGATCTTCCAATCCGCGAATCGCCGCCGAGCACTTCAGTCACTCGTCCGACCACGCCGGCGACTACACCAGCTCGTCGTCCTCATCGTCAGCGTCGTCATCATCCTCGTCCGCCTCCCAGTCCGGCGAATCGGGGTCGTAGTCGATCAGCTCGCTGCTCCACGAGGCCTGCGTCAGCTCGATCCCGGGGACCTCGTCGACCAGGTCGAACGGGTCCACCAGATAGGCGAGGGCCTCCGCCACGTCCTCCTTGACGGCGGCCTGCGCGTGCGCGCGCTCCTCGGCGGGCATCCGCTCGTCCTGTGCGACGCGGTCCAGCGCGGCACCCGTCAGTTTCCCGGCGTCATCGACCTCCACCACCATTTCAACCCGCAGTCGCACAAACCGTGATGTCTCGTCTTCAGTCATATGACGGAGCGTACGGCCCGGGCCCCCCGCGACTTTCCCGCGACCCGCGCCTTTCACTACCATCGGCCCACACGGCCAATTCGCCAGCACCACAAGGGGGATCCGATTCCGTGTCCGCACGTCGATCCATGCTGACCGCCACCGCCGCCGGAGCCCTCCTCGGCGCCCTGTGGTTCGTCCCCTCCGCGAACGCGACTCCCACTCCCGCGCACGAGAGCGCCCAGGGCGAGCGGCCCGCGGCCTCGCCGGCCCGCCCCCACGAGGCGACCACGACCACGGTGACCACCACGGCGACGACCACCGCGACCGGCACCCTCGCCGACACCGGCGGCTTCGACACCACCCCGTACGTGATCGGGGGGACGGCCTTCCTCGGCCTCGGGGCGGGCTTCGTCGCCTACTCCGTACGCCGGGAACGCACGGGCGGCGCCCGGGGCGCGGCCTACTGACCGGCGGCGCCCCCGGCATCGGTGAGGACTCGCCTAGGCGAGCGGTCCGGTGACCGGCTCCACCGCCGCGAGCAGCGCGCCCGAGCGTACGAACGCGTCGGCCGCCGCCAGATCGGGGGCGAGGAAGCGGTCCGGGCCCGGGCCCTCGACGCCCGCCTCGCGGATGGCCTCGACGACCGCCCGCGTCGCGGGGGCCGGGGTGAGGCCCTCGCGCAGCTCGACGGCGCGGGTGGCGGCGTACAGCTCGATGGCCACGACGCGGGTGAGGTTGTCGACGGCCGTACGCAGTTTGCGCGCCGCCGACCAGCCCATGGAGACGTGGTCCTCCTGCATGGCGGAGGAGGGGATGGAGTCCGCCGAGGCGGGGACGGCGAGCCGCTTCAGCTCGCTGACCAGGGCCGCCTGCGTGTACTGCGCGATCATCAGGCCGGAGTCGACACCCGCGTCGTCCGCGAGGAAGGGCGGCAGGCCGTGCGAGCGGTTCTTGTCGAGCAGCCGGTCGGTGCGGCGCTCGGCGATCGAGGCGAGGTCGGCGGCGGCGATCGCGAGGAAGTCCAGGACGTAGGCGACCGGGGCGCCGTGGAAGTTGCCGTTGGACTCCACGCGCCCGTCGGGCAGGACGACGGGGTTGTCGACGGCGGCGGCCAGCTCGCGTTCGGCGACCGTGCGGGCGTGCGCCATGGTGTCGCGCCCGGCGCCCGCGACCTGCGGGGCGCAGCGCACCGAGTACGCGTCCTGCACGCGCGGCGCGTCGTCCTGGTGGTGGCCGGTGAGCTGCGAACCGGCGAGGACGGCCAGCATGTTGGCGGCGGAGGCGGCCTGGCCCGGGTGCGGGCGGATGGCGTGCAGCTCGGGGGCGAGGACCTTGTCCGTGCCGAGCAGGGCCTCCAGGGTGAGGGCCGCCGTGACGTCGGCGGACTTGTAGAGCTTGTCCAGGTCGGCGAGGGCCATGATCAGCATGCCGAGCATGCCGTCGGTGCCGTTGAGGAGGGCCAGGCCCTCCTTCTCGCGCAGCTCGACCGGGGTGATGCCGTGCGCGGCGAGCAGTTCGCCGGCGGGCTTCAGCTCGCCGTCGGGGCCCTCGGCGTCGCCCTCGCCCATCAGGGTCAGCGCGCAGTGGCTGAGGGGGGCGAGGTCACCGGAGCAGCCGAGGGAGCCGTACTCGTGGACGACCGGCGTGATGCCCGCGTTGAGGACGTCCGCCATGGTCTGCGCGACCTCGGGGCGTACGCCCGTGTGGCCGGAGCAGACCGTCTTCAGGCGCAGGAACATCAGGGCGCGGACCACTTCGCGCTCCACGCGCGGGCCCATGCCGGCCGCGTGTGAGCGGACGATGTTGCGCTGGAGCTGGGCGCGCAGGTCGGGGCCGATGTGGCGGCTGGCCAGGGCTCCGAAGCCGGTCGAGACGCCGTAGACGGGTTCGGGCTTGGCCGCGAGCGCGTCGACGATCTCCCGCGAGGCGGCGAGGGCGGCCCGCGCCTCGTCGGTCAGCTCTATCCGCGTGTTCCTGCGCGCGACGGCGATGACGTCCGCCGCGGTCGTCCCGGACGTCCCAAGGGCCACGGTGCCCACGCTGTGCATATCCATATTCAGCAGCGTACGTATTGAATCGCCAGGTGTCACGGGTGGCTGCCGCCCTGGCCGCTTACCCCGCCTCGACCGGGCCGCTCGCCCGCTTCGTGCGGGCCGCCGCCCCCGCATCCCCCGGGCTGCCGACTCCGCATCCCCCAGGGCCGCTGCCCCCGCTTCCCCTGGGCCGCTGCCACCGCTCCGGGGCGCGCCGCCTCACCCGTCCGGGGGCCGGGGCTCCCGACCCCGGAAGCGCCGGCGCTCTCGCGGCGCCCCCGCGCGCGGGGGCGAGTCGGCGAGGCGGACCACCGCGTCGGGGCCGCTCGCGCCGCCCTCGCGGCCCGCGACCACCGGCTTCGCCGAGCGCGCCGCCTTGGCGCGGTACTGGGCCGCGTCGGCGAGGCGGAACAGGCGCCGGGCCGAGCGCACCGGACCGATCGGGTCCCCGGTGGACGCGACCCCGCAGGCGACCCCGTCCCCCAGCTCCAACTCCGCCGCCCGTACGCACAGTTCGTCGGCGACCCGCACCACCTCGTCGGCACTCGGTCCGAGGGACAGCAGGCAGAACTCGTCCCCGCCGAGCCGCGCGGCCAGCGTCCCCGGGAGCATCGCGCCGCAGAGCGAAAGGATCGAGCCGAAGCGTTCCAGGAGGCGGTCGCCGACCGCGTGGCCCCGGGTGTCGTTGACCCGCTTCAGCCCGTTCAGGTCGCAGACGACGAGGCTCACCACGGCGCCCTCGGCGCGGTGCCGCTCCACCGCCTCGTCGAGCCCGAGGTCCACCGCCCGCCGGTTGGCGAGGCCGGTCAGCGCGTCCGTGAAGGCCAGCCTGCGCACCTCCTCCAGACGCTCGGTCTGGGCGATCCCGGCGGCGGCGACCGCCGCGAGGACGGTGGCGAAGTCGGCGTCGGAGCGGCCGAAGACGGGCGCCCCCGCAGGCCGGGCCACATACAGCTCGCCCCAGGCCCGTCCGTGCAGCACGATCGGCGCGACCACGCAGCAGCCGCGGCCGCGCCGGCGCAGCGCCGTGACGCGCTGGTGGCAGTAGCCCGCCGAGCTGCCACCCCGGGGGCCCTCGGCGGTCTCCACCCACGCGTTCGGCTCGCCGCCACCCACCCAGCGCTCGTGCAGGAACTCGGTGATCTCCGGGAACTGGTGGACGGGGTAGGCCTCCCGCTCCGGGAACTCCTCCTCGCCCTCGGCGCGTTCGCCCGCGTTCACGAGCACGCGCAGCCGCCCGAGGTCGCGCTCCCACACGGACAGCGCCGCGAAGCTGCCGCTCAGCGCGCGGCAGGCACCGAGGGCGGCCGCCCGCCAGGACTCACGCGGAGTCTGCGCGGCGGCCATCCCCTGCGCCAGCTCCACCACGGCCCGCAGCCGGACATCCTCACCCATCACTCCAGGTTATGACGTTTGCGGCAATGTGGAACTTCGGGACATAAAGCCGCTTATATCCCGGGGCGGCGCGCACCCGGCCGGGAAGGCGTTCACTCCCCGGGCCACTGGGGCGCGCGCTTCTCGTTGAACGCCGCGACGCCCTCCGCCCGGTCGCCGGAGAACGCCACCGTGCGCCACGCGGCGTCCTCCACCTCAAGGCCTGCCCGCAGGTCGAGGCCGTGCCCCAGGCGCAGGGCACGCTTGGCGGCGCGCAGGCCGACCGGCGAGTTGGCGGCCATCCGGGCGCCCAGCGCGAGCGCTTCGGCACGGGCCTCGCCGTCCCGCACCAGTACGTCGACGAGCCCCAACTCCCGGGCCTCGGGCGCCTCCACGCGCCGCGCCGAGAAGATCAGCTCGGCGGCGCGGGCGGCGCCGACACGGCGCGGCAGGAGCTGGGTGCCGCCACCGCCCGGGATGACGCCGACGGACACCTCGGGGAGCCCGACGACGGCGGTCGGGTCGGCGACGATGACGTCGCAGGAGAGCGCCAGCTCGAAGCCGCCGCCGAGGGCGAATCCGCGGACGGCGGCGATGGTGGGCATGGGCAGCTCCAGCACACCGGTGTAGCAGGCCCGGGAGGTGGGCCGCTGGCGCAGCAGCTCGGCGTCGCTGAGGGAGTTGCGCTCCTTCAGGTCGGCGCCGACGCAGAAGGCCCGCTCGTGGGTGGACGTCACGACGACGACCCGGGCGGCCGGGTCGTCGGACAGGGCGGCGCAGGCGGCGGCGATGGAGCGGGCCATCTCCAGGGAGACGGCGTTCATGGCCTTCGGGCGGTCCAGGACCAGCTCCACGACGTGGCCGTGCCGCCTGACCGCCACGTACTGCCCGTACCGCTGCTCGTCGCCCATGACCGACGCCTCCTGTGGTTAACGACCGTTACCCCAGGATCATGTCAGCCGGGCGCCGCACCGGAAAGAGCCCCGGGGCCCGGAAGAGGGGCACCTCACGTACGGCGGGCCAGCAGCCACGGCTCGACGACACCGAGGCCGCGCACGGGCCGCTGCCACATCGGCTGGAGTGCGAAGCGGTACGAGGGCGGCTCCTCGCCCTCCTTCTCCGCCGCGGCGGCCGCCTCGGCGGCCTGCGCCTCGGAGGCCGGCGCGTCACCGGTGCGCGTCAGCTCCTCCGCGAACGCCCCGTCCACGAGGACCGCGTCCCGGGGCGCTATCGAGGTGAGCCGGCTCGCCAGGTTCACGGTCGTGCCGAAGACGTCGCCCATGCGGGTCGTCACGGTCCCGAAGGCGATGCCGACGCGCAGCTCGGGCATCGTCTCGTCGTTGGCCATGGTCTCGATGAGCCGCAGCGAGATCTCCGCGGCGACGCCCGCGTCGTCGGCCGCGTACAGGACCTCGTCGCCCAGCGTCTTGATGAGCCGGCCGCCGTGCGCGGCCACGAGGTCCGCGGCGGTGGTCTCGAAGGCCTCGACCAGCTCGCCCAGCTCCTCCTCCTCCATGCGGCGGGTCAGCCGCGTGAAGCCGACCAGGTCGGCGAAGCCGACGGCCAGGCGCCGGTCGACCATCTCCTCGTCGTCCGCCGCCTGCACGACCCGGCCCGTGGCGGCGGCCAGCTGGCGGCGCCACACGTAGACGAGGAACTCCTCCAGCTCGGGAAGGAGCAGTTCGACGAGCGGGTACGTGACCTCGGTGCGGGTCATGCCCGGCTCGGGCGGTTCGGTCAGCCCCTCCAGGAAGGAGTCGATCTGCCACTCGGCGAGCCGCGCCGTGGTCTGGCCCGTGGAGCGGGCCACCTGCACCGCCATGGCCTCGCTCAGCAGACCCGCCTCGACCAGACCGGCCAGCCGCCGCAGGGCCAGCACATCGGCCTCCGTCAGCGCCTTGGCCTGGCCGATGTCGGGGAAGCCCATGGCCCGCCAGAAGCGGGACGCCAGCTCCATCGAGACGCCCGCGCTGCGCGCCGCCTGGAACGGGGTGTAGCGGCGGTCCGCGCCGAGGATGAGCTGTTCCAGCTGGAGGGCGAGGGGGTTCTTCGCGGGCCCGCCGTCCGCCTTGTCGTCCTTCTCGTCCACTTCGGGAATCCCGGAGGCGCCGGCCCCGGCGTCGGGACCGCGCTGTGCGCCCGCGCCCGAGCCCGTGTCGTCGACGCTCACGCCTGCTGCCCTTCCGATCTGCCGCGGTCAGGTATCGACCCGCGCCAACTTTACGGCAGGTGTGCCGCAGCTCACTCCCGACTCCCCGTGACCTCGCGCGCGGGCCCCTGCAGGAGGCCTTCGGTGTCCGTGCCGTTCCCCCGCCGTTTCCCTGCCGTTCCCGCGCCTCCGGCACTCCGGCGCTCGTCAGCCTGCCGGCCGCAGATGCACGATGTCCCCCGCCCCGACCGGCTCCTGCACGCCGTCCTGCGTGGCCAGGACCAGACGGCCGTCGCCGTCCACCGCCACCGCCTCCCCCACGACGGCCCGCTCCCCGGGGAGTTCCGCGCGCACCCGGCGCCCGAGCGTCGCGCAGCCCGCCGCGTACGCCTCCTGGAGCCTGGACGCGCCCGGGTCGCCGTCCGCGTCCCGCCACACCCCGTACCAGTGCTCCAGGGACCGCAGCACGGCCCGCAGCAGTGTGTCCCGGTCCGTGGTGGTGGCCCCGGCGAGCGCGAGCGACCCGGCCGTGGGCACCGGCAGCTCGTCCTCACGCAGCGTGACGTTGAGCCCGATGCCGATGACGACTCCGCCGCCGGACCCGACGGGACCCCCGGCGCGCTCCACGAGGATGCCTCCCGCCTTCCGCTCCTGCTCACCGACCGTGACCAGGAGGTCGTTGGGCCACTTGAGTGCCGTGTCCACGCCGGCCACCCGGGACAGGCCCGAGGCGACGGCGACGCCGGTGAGCAGCGGCAGCCACCCCCACCGCTCGACGGGCACCTCGGCGGGCTTGAGCAGCACGGAGAAGAAGAGCCCGGAACGGGCGGGCGCCGACCACCGGCGGTCCAGGCGGCCGCGCGCCGCGCTCTGCTCCTCGGCGACCAGCACGGCCCCCTCGGCCAGGTCCCCGGCCCGGGCCGCCAGGTCGGTGTTGGTGGACCCGGTGGTGGGCACCACGTCCAGGGAGGTCCACAGCCCGCCCTCCCGCAGCAGGGCCCGCCGCAGGGAGGCGGCGTTCAGGGGCGGTCGCGCGAGGTCGGACCAGCGGTTGTCTTCAGCATCTGGCGGCGTCATGCAAGCCACCCTAGGTGTGGCAAACGCCGCACTGCCGAACGGTATCCGCGCCGATACGCTACGGGTCAGTAGCCAGCCGCAAGCCGCCATACGCACCTTTGAGCAGGCAGGGAGCCGCATCCCTATGTCCGAGATCGACATCCACACGACCGCCGGAAAGCTCGCGGACCTCCAGCGCCGCATCGAGGAGGCGACGCACGCGGGATCGGCCCGCGCGGTCGAGAAGCAGCACGCCAAGGGGAAGTTGACGGCGCGCGAACGGGTCGGGCTGCTGCTCGACGAGGGCTCCTTCGTCGAGTTCGACGAGTTCGCCCAGCACCGCTCGACGCAGTTCGGCCTGGAGAAGAACAGGCCGTACGGCGACGGCGTGGTGACCGGTTACGGCACCGTCGACGGCCGCCCCGTGGCGGTGTTCTCGCAGGACTTCACCGTCTTCGGCGGTGCGCTCGGCGAGGTCTTCGGCCAGAAGATCGTCAAGGTCATGGACTTCGCGCTGAAGACCGGCTGCCCGGTCATCGGCATCAACGACTCCGGCGGCGCCCGCATCCAGGAGGGCGTCATGGCCCTGGGCATGTACGGCGAGATCTTCCGCCGCAACACCCACGCCTCCGGCGTGATCCCGCAGATCTCCCTGGTCGTCGGGCCGTGCGCGGGCGGCGCGGTCTACTCCCCCGCCATCACCGACTTCACGGTCATGGTCGACCAGACCTCGCACATGTTCATCACCGGGCCCGACGTCATCAAGACCGTCACCGGGGAGGACGTCGGCTTCGAGGAGCTGGGCGGCGCCCGCACCCACAACGCCACCTCGGGCGTGGCGCACCACATGGCGGGCGACGAGAAGGACGCCATCGAGTACGTCAAGTCGCTCCTGTCGTACCTGCCCTCGAACAACCTCAGCCAGCCCCCGGCCTTCCCCGAGGAGGCGGACCTGGCGCTCACCGACGAGGACCGCGAGCTGGACACGCTGATCCCGGACAGCGCGAACCAGCCCTACGACATGCACGGCGTGATCGAACACGCCCTGGACGACGGCGAGTTCTTCGAGACGCAGCCGCTGTTCGCGCCGAACATCCTCACCGGCTTCGGCCGCGTGGAGGGCCACCCGGTGGGCATCGTCGCCAACCAGCCGATGCAGTTCGCCGGCTGCCTGGACATCGACGCCTCCGAGAAGGCCGCGCGGTTCGTGCGCACCTGCGACGCGTTCAACGTGCCGGTCCTGACCTTCGTGGACGTCCCCGGCTTCCTGCCGGGCGTCGAGCAGGAGCACACGGGCATCATCCGCCGCGGCGCGAAGCTGATCTACGCCTACGCCGAGGCCACCGTCCCGCTCATCACGATCATCACCCGCAAGGCCTTCGGCGGCGCGTACGACGTCATGGGCTCCAAGCACCTGGGCGCCGACCTGAACCTCGCCTGGCCCACCGCGCAGATCGCGGTGATGGGCGCGCAGGGCGCGGTGAACGTCCTGCACCGGCGCACCATCGCCGCGGCCGGCGACGAGGAGGCCCAGGAGGCGGCGCGCGCGAAGCTGATCCAGGAGTACGAGGACGCGCTGCTCAACCCGTACACGGCCGCCGAGCGCGGCTACATCGACGCGGTGATCATGCCGTCGGAGACCCGCTCGCACCTCGTGCGGGGCCTGCGGCAACTGCGTACGAAGCGGGAGTCCCTGCCCCCGAAGAAGCACGGCAACATCCCCCTCTAGTCCCCCTAGTCCCCCTAGTCCCCCTAGTCCCCCTAGTCCCCCAGGGAGCGGTCATGATCAAGGTCGTACGGGGCAACCCGACCCCGGAGGAGCTGGCCGCCGCGCTCGCGGTGGTCCAGGCGCGCGCCGCGGCGGTGGCGAACCAGCCGTCCGGCGCGCCCGCGCCGCCCGACGCGTGGGCCGACCCGGCCCGGGTGGCCCGCGACCGCCTGCCGGCCCCCGGCCCCACGGCATGGGGCCGCACGTACTGGCCCGCCTAGGCAGAGTGGGCCGGGGGAACCTGAGTACGCGTACTCAGGCGTCCCCGGCCCGCGCGGGCGCAGTATCGGAGTCATGCTGTGGTCGGATCCGGAGAACAACCCGCCCGAGGACATGCGGGACATGCAGGCGAAGATGCGCCGCGCGGGATTCGTCCTCGCCCTGGCCATGGTGATCGCGATGATCGTCCTCGGCATCCACTGAGCGCGACTCCGCCGCGTCCGTGCGCTCGCTACGCTGACCGGCATGAACGATCAGCCGCGCCGTCTCGTCCTCGCCTCGCAGTCCCCCGCCCGTCTCGCCCTGCTCCGGCAGGCGGGCCTCGCGCCCGAGGTGATCGTCAGCGGGGTCGACGAGGACAAGGTCACCGCGCCCACCCCCGCCGAACTGGCCCTCGCGCTCGCCGAGGCGAAGGCCTCCGTCGTCGCCGCGCGGCCCGAGGCCAAGGGCGCTCTGGTGATCGGCTGCGACTCCGTCCTGGAGCTGGACGGCCAGGCCCTCGGCAAGCCCGCCGACGCCGCGGAGGCGACCGCCCGCTGGCAGGCCATGCGCGGCCGCGCGGGCGTCCTGCAGACGGGCCACTGCGTCCACGACACCCTCACGGGGAAGTACGCCTCGGCGACGGCGTCGACCGTCGTGCGCTTCGGCGAGCCCACCGACGAGGAGATCGCCGCGTATGTCGCGAGCGGTGAACCGCTGCACGTGGCGGGCGCCTTCACGCTGGACGGCCGCTCGGCGCCGTTCATCGACGGCATCGAGGGCGACCACGGCAACGTCATCGGCCTCTCGCTGCCGCTGCTGCGCCGCCTGCTCGGTCAACTGGGCGTGGGCATCACGCGGTTGTGGGCGTAGGGCGGGCCGCCCTGTCGTAGGCCACGAGCGGCAGGACGATCAGGCCGAGCACGGCCATCATGAACACGAAGGCGGACCAGCCCACCGGGCCGACGCAGAAGGCGCCGAGCACGCCGTGCACGACCGCGCAGCCGATCAGCAGCAGGCTCCCGAAGCGGCCCGGCGCGCGGTCGCGGAGGCCGACGAGCGCCAGCAGGACGCCGCACAGCGCCAGATAGCCGCCGAGGAGGGCGCCGCCGATCCAGGCCGCGACGGTCATCGCGTGCGGGTCGAGGCCGGCCAGGGACATCTTCTGGTTGTCGACGACAAGGCCGAGGAACCAGTTGAGGAGCACGATCCCGACCGCCTCCACGAGGAGAACGATCGCGCCCACCCAGGCCACCGGTCTGCGCGCCACGGCACCCACCCTCTTTCCGCCCCGCTGTTACCGCCAGTACGGTCGAACATCGCGCACGCTACACGGCCCCGCGTCGGGCCGCGGGCAAAGAATCATTGGGCCATTCGTAGGGACTCCACAAAGAATGAGTCCGTGCCGCGGTGTGGCTTCACAGAGACCTTGACCACACCGGAGGGCTAGGCTGCCGGGCAGGAACCCCGCGTACCGTGGTGGGACAAGGGTTTTCGCGGTTCGAGCGGGCCTCGCATCACACTCCGTGTGGGCAAGCTCACCCTTGGGGACGGGTCGTACAGCCGTGTCGGCAGTCCCTAAACTCGGCTTGTTTCAAGGAGGGAGCCATCGTGCGCAAGGTGCTCATCGCCAACCGTGGCGAAATCGCTGTCCGCGTTGCTCGGGCATGCCGGGACGCTGGGATCGCGAGCGTAGCCGTCTACGCAGATCCTGACCGGGACGCCCTGCATGTCCGGGCGGCCGATGAGGCGTTCGCGCTGGGCGGTGACACTCCGGCCACCAGCTACCTGGACTTCTCCAAGGTGCTGGCCGCGGCCAAGGATTCGGGGGCGGACGCGATCCACCCCGGTTACGGCTTCCTTTCGGAGAACGCCGACTTCGCGCAGGCCGTCATCGACGCGGGCCTGAACTGGATCGGCCCGCCCCCGCAGGCCATCCGCGACCTGGGCGACAAGGTCGCCGCCCGGCACATCGCGCAGCGCGCCGGCGCTCCGCTGGTGGCGGGTACGCCGGACCCGGTCTCCGGTGCCGAGGAGGTCGTCGCCTTCGCCGAGGAGCACGGCCTGCCCATCGCCATCAAGGCGGCGTTCGGCGGTGGCGGGCGCGGCCTGAAGGTCGCCCGCACCCTCGAAGAGGTCCCGGAGCTCTACGACTCCGCGGTGCGCGAGGCGGTGGCCGCCTTCGGCCGCGGCGAGTGCTTCGTGGAGCGCTACCTCGACAAGCCGCGGCACGTGGAGACCCAGTGCCTGGCCGACAAGCACGGCAACGTGGTCGTCGTCTCCACCCGTGACTGCTCGCTGCAGCGCCGCCACCAGAAGCTGGTGGAGGAGGCCCCGGCGCCCTTCCTCTCCGAGGCGCAGGTCGCCGAGTTGTACGCCTCGTCCAAGGCGATCCTCAAGGAGGCCGGCTACGTCGGCGCGGGCACCGTCGAGTTCCTCGTCGGTGTGGACGGCACGATCTCCTTCCTCGAGGTCAACACCCGTCTCCAGGTGGAGCACCCGGTCACCGAGGAGGTCGCCGGCATCGACCTGGTCCGGGAGATGTTCCGCATCGCCGACGGCGAGGAACTCGGCTACGGCGACCCCGAACTGCGCGGCCACTCCTTCGAGTTCCGCATCAACGGCGAGGACCCGGGCCGCAACTTCCTGCCCGCGCCCGGCACGGTGACGAAGTTCGAGGCCCCCTCCGGTCCCGGTGTCCGCCTGGACGCGGGCGTGGAGTCCGGCTCGGTCATCGGCCCGGCCTGGGACTCGCTCCTGGCCAAGCTGGTCGTCACCGGCGCCACCCGTGAGCAGGCCCTCCAGCGCGCGGCCCGCGCGCTGGATGAGTTCACCGTGGAGGGCATGGCCACCGCCATCCCCTTCCACCGCGCCGTCGTCAAGGACCCGGCGTTCGCCCCCGAACTGACCGGCTCCAGCGACCCGTTCACGGTCCACACCCGGTGGATCGAGACCGAGTTCGTCAACGAGATCCCGGCCTTCACCGCGCCCGCCACGGACGCCGAGGCCGACGAGGAGCCGGGCCGCGAGACGGTCGTCGTCGAGGTCGGCGGCAAGCGTCTGGAGGTCTCCCTGCCCTCCTCGCTGGGCATGACCATCGCGCGCACCGCGGCCGCGGGCGGGGCCCGCCCCAAGCGCCGCGCGGCCAAGAAGTCCGGCCCGGCCGCCTCCGGCGACACCCTGGCCTCGCCCATGCAGGGCACCATCGTCAAGATCGCGGTGGAGGAGGGGCAAGAGGTCAACGAAGGCGACCTCATCGTCGTCCTGGAGGCGATGAAGATGGAACAGCCCCTGAACGCGCACCGCTCGGGCACGATCAAGGGCCTCACCGCGGAGGTGGGCGCCAGCCTGACCTCCGGCGCGGTGATCTGCGAGATCAAGGACTGATCCTGGTCCTCGGACGCCGGACGGGCTGAATTTCCGGGTATATCAAGCCCGTCCGGTGTTCGAGGACCGACTCGGCGGAGCCCGTGATCGACGGGTCGCGCTGCGGGGCACCCCCGCAACCGGCCCGCCCCCGCCCCGCGTCCTCCCCCACGCAGAACCGAGGGCCACGGGGGGCTTCAGTGACACGCACAGGGGAATTACTGGCGCTGCTGACCGCCGCGGGTGCCCTCGCCGGCACCGGGTGGCTCGCGGCGACCGCCGAGGCCGGGCAGCGCTACGAGGCGGGGCTCGTCCTCGGCCTCGCCGCAGGGCTCGCCGTGGCGCTCCTGCGGCGCTTCACCGCGCTGCCGCCGGGCCGGCGCCGCCCCTACACCTACGCCCTGCCGCTCCCCGCGCCCGACTGGCGCGCCCCACTGCCGGACCCGGCCGGCGACCCCGACGCCCTGCGCCCGTACGCCGAGCGGCGCGCGCGGCTCCTGAGCGACGCGTCCGCGCTCGGCGGCTCGCTGCGGTACAGCTGCGCGCTGGCGCCCCGGCTGCGGGACGAGCTGGCCGCCTTCGCCACCACGGCCTCCATCCAGGCGAGCAACTGCGTGCTGTATCCCGCGGGCGACGGGCCGAGCAGCCCCGATCCCGCGTACGACGCCGCGTACGCCCTGGGGGAGCTGGTGGCCGCCGTGGAGTTCAGCCGGCTCGGGCTGCGGGCCGTGGAGGCCCTGGTGACCGAGCGGCCGCTGCGCGCCGATCCGCCCTGCTACTTCAATCCGCTGCACGAGCGCGGCCACGCCCGCCTGGCGATCGGGGACGCCGAGGAGGCCGCCGTCTGCCACGGCTGCGCCCGGCGGCCGGCGCCGCTGCTCGTGCCGTCGGCGGCCGGGCCCGTGCCCTACCACGACAGTGACGCCGTCGACCCGCGCTGGCGGCTGCTCGGTTACGGCGCGCTCGTCCCGGACAGCGGCGCCGCGATGATCGCCGCCGCCAAGGACAGCTGCCACGCGCCGCCGCGCGGTCGCGGCCCTCGCGGGGACCGGGTCAAGGCGCTCCGCGCGAGGGTGAGTTGATGATCATGGAAGAGCTGGTGGCCGGGGTGCTGAGCGGGCTCGCCGTCGGCACCTGTGTGACGTACCCCCTGGTGCTGTGGCTGGTCCGGAACCTCCGTGGGGGCGGTCTGCCGCCGCACCGGCGCGAACGCAGGGCGCGGGCGGAGCTGGAGGCCTTCTTCGGCCCCGGGGAGGCATGAGCGGGGCCGCGCGGGACGTGACCTCCGCCGATCTCGCCCGGGGCGGCAGTGGCATCCTTGAAGGACGCGTACGTTCACGAAGGGTGCGGGGATGACGACCGGCATGGACCAGCAGGCGGGTGCGGCGCAGCAGTCCACGCGGGCCATGCGGGCCGACGCGCGCCGGAACTACGACCGGCTGCTCGCACAGGCCCGGGCGGCCTTCGCCGAGCACGGCACGGGCACCTCGCTGGAGGACGTGGCGCGCCGCGCGGGCGTCGGCATCGGCACGCTCTACCGGCACTTCCCCAACCGGCACGCGCTGATGAGCGCGGTCTGGGAGGACGCGGTCAGCGATCTCCTCGCCCGCTCGCGGGCGCTGCTCGACGATCCGCAGCCCTGTTCAGCGCTGGTGACGTGGCTGCGCGCCATCGTCACCCACGCGGGTGAGTACCGCGGTCTGTCCAGCGCCCTCATGTCGGCGTCGCAGGACGACAGTTCGGCGCTGGCCCGGTGCAGCGCGCCCATGCGGCAGGCGGGCGCGGCGCTGCTCGCCCGCGCGCAGGAGGCGGGGGCCGTGCGGCCCGACGTCTCCATCTCCGACCTGTTGCAGCTGACCAACGCGATCTCCCTGGCGGCGGAGCAGACCCCGGACGATCCGGAGCTGGCCGACCGGCTGCTCACGCTGACCCTGCGGGGCCTGAAGGCCGACGGCCGCGCGGCGGCGTGAGCACCGCGCCGCCCGTCCCCGGCCGCCTCGGCCCCACCCCCGGTCAGCGGCGGCGCAGATCCGCGACGCGCGCGGTCCGCTCCCCCGGCGGCTGTTCCGCGAGGAGGGCGTTGCGCAGCTGTTGACCCGGGCCCGCCCCGTGGTTGCGCCGCTGGCCCGGCAGGGGCACGTCCCGGCGCGGCGGGCGGCCCCCCTGAGCGGAATCAGCGCCGGGCCCGGCGCCGGGGCCCGCGGAGCCGCCCGTCACCGCGATCTGGACGCCCTGGTCGGCCAGGGCCTGTAGTTCCGTGCCCGCCCGGTCGTCGTGCGCCGGGGGCTCGTCGGTGACCAGGCGGGTGATGACGTCCGTCGGCACCGTCTGGAACATCGTGTCGGTGCCGAGCTTGGTGTGGTCGGCGAGGACCACGACCTCGGAGGCCGCCTGCACCAGCGCCCGGTCCACGCTCGCGGAGAGCATGTTGGACGTGGACAGACCGCGCTCGGCGGTCAGACCACTGCCCGACAGGAACGCGCGCGACACCCGCAGCCCTTGCAGGGACTGCTCCGCCCCGCTGCCCACGAGGGCGTAGTTGGAGCCGCGCAGGGTGCCGCCGGTCATGACGACCTCCACCCGGTTGGCGTGGGCCAACGCCTGGGCGACCAGCAGCGAGTTGGTGACGACGGTCAGGCCGGGGACCCGCGCGAGCCGTCGGGCCAGCTCCTGCGTGGTCGTCCCCGCCCCGACGACGATGGCCTCGCCTTCTTCGACGAGTCCCGCCGCGAGGTCGGCGATGGCCGTCTTCTCGGCGGTCGCGAGATGTGATTTCTGCGGAAAGCCGGACTCCCGCGTGAATCCGCCCGGCAATACCGCACCGCCATGTCGGCGGTCGAGGAGTCCTTCTGCCTCCAGCGCGCGCACGTCCCGCCGTACGGTCACTTCGGAGGTCTGGACGACGCGGGCGAGCTCGCGGAGCGATACCGCTCCGTTGGCCCGCACCATTTCGAGGATCAATTGGCGACGTTCTGCAGCGAACACGAAACTGACAGTAACCCCAACGACCGTCTGCTTTCAGCAGTATGCGCCGAATAACAGAAGTTGTTCGCACGGCAGCACAGGAAGTGGTATAGCTGCCCATCTCCCCGGCCTATGCCGCGCGAATGGGTGACAACAGCGCGTGACCTGCGGCGCGTTGCGCCAAGGAGCGCCGCCCCGGTCAGCCCTCGCCCGCCGTCTTCCGCGTGTGGAGCTGGCGCGCCACCTCCGCGATCGACCCCGAAAGCGAGGGGTACACGGTGAACGCGTTCGCGATCTGCTCGACCGTCAGATTGTTGTCGACCGCGATCGAGATGGGGTGGATCAGTTCCGAGGCGCGCGGTGCGACGACCACACCGCCGACCACGATGCCCGTACCCGGCCGGCAGAAGATCTTGACGAAGCCGTCGCGGATGCCCTGCATCTTCGCGCGCGGGTTGCGCAGCAGCGGGAGCTTGACGACGCGCGCGTCGATCTTGCCCGCGTCGACGTCGGCCTGGCTGTAGCCGACGGTGGCGATCTCCGGGTCGGTGAAGACGTTCGCCGAGACGGTCTTCAGGTTCAGCGGCGTCACCGCGTCGCCCAGGAAGTGGTACATCGCGATGCGCCCCTGCATGGCGGCGACGGAGGCGAGCGCGAAGACCCCGGTGACGTCACCGGCCGCGTAGACCCCCGGGGCAGACGTCCTGGAGACCTTGTCGGTCCAGATGTGCCCGGAGTCCTTGAGCTTGACCCCGGCCTCCTCCAGACCCATGCCGCTGCTGTTGGGGATGGCGCCGACGGCCATCAGGCAGTGCGTGCCGGAGATGACGCGCCCGTCGGCCAGTGTGACCTCCACGCGGTCGCCCACGCGCTTGGCGGAGGCGGCGCGGGAGCGGGACATGACGTTCATGCCGCGCCGCCGGAAGACGTCCTCCAGGACGGCGGCGGCGTCGGGGTCCTCGCCGGGCAGCACGCGGTCGCGGCTGGACACCAGGGTGACGTTCGAGCCGAGCGCCTGGTAGGCGCCGGCGAACTCGGCGCCCGTGACGCCCGAACCGACCACGATGAGCTCCTCGGGCAGCTCGTCGAGGTCGTAGACCTGGGTCCAGTTCAGGATCCGCTCGCCGTCGGGCAGGGCGTCCGGGACCTCGCGCGGGTGGCCGCCGGTCGCGATGAGCACGGCGTCGGCGACGAGGGTCTCCTCGCTGCCGTCGGCGGCCCGCACGACGACCTTGCGGGAGCCGTCGGACTCCTGCTGGCCCTCCAGACGGCCGCGGCCGCGCAGCACGCGTGCGCCCGCCCGCGTGACGGACGCGGTGATGTCGTGGGACTGCGCGAGCGCGAGGCGCTTCACCCGCCGGTTGACCTTGCCCAGGTCCACGCCGACCACGCGCGCGGGCGTGTCGATGTGCGGGGTGTCGTCCGCGACGATGATCCCCAGCTCCTCGTACGAGGAGTCGAAGGTGGTCATCACCTCGGCCGTCGCGATCAGGGTCTTCGACGGCACGCAGTCGGTGAGCACCGACGCCCCGCCCAGACCGTCGCAGTCGACGACGGTCACCTCCGCGCCGAGCTGGGCGGCCACCAGGGCCGCCTCGTATCCGCCGGGTCCGCCGCCAATGATCACGATCCGAGTCACGTACTCCATTGTCCCGCACGCTCGCGGACGGGGACGCGCCGGGG
This sequence comes from Streptomyces sp. NPDC031466, assembly GCF_055581265.1. Classification (NCBI taxonomy): domain Bacteria; kingdom Bacillati; phylum Actinomycetota; class Actinomycetes; order Kitasatosporales; family Streptomycetaceae; genus Streptomyces; species Streptomyces sp. NPDC031466. Next base: position 72,565 of record NZ_JBVIJT010000013.1, on the reverse strand, counting down.
CCACCGTCCGGGCGAGCCCCTTCCGCGCGGGCGGTACTCCCGCCGCGGGACCTGCGTTCTTGATTGCTGCCGTACCCTCGACCACATGTCGCTCTACGCCGCGTACGCCGGCAATCTGGATCCGCGGCTCATGTCACGCCGCGCCCCGCACTCACCGCTGCGCGCGACCGGCTGGCTGACCGGCTGGCGGCTCACCTTCGGCGGGGAGCACATGGGGTGGGAGGGCGCCCTCGCGACGATCGTCGAGGCACCTCGCTCGCAGGTCTTCGTCACCCTCTACGACATCGCGCCCATGGACGAGGATTCCATGGACCGGTGGGAGGGCGTGGGCCTGGACATCTACCGGCGCATGCGGGTCCGCGTGGACACCCTGGAGGGCAAGGAGCCCGCCTGGGTGTACGTCCTCAACGGCTACGAGGGCGGCCTTCCGTCGGCGCGCTACCTCGGTGAGCTGGCCGACGCGGCGGAGACGGCCGGGGCGCCCCACGACTACGTGATGGAGCTGCGCAAGAGGCCCTGCTAGCGGCCTCGACGTCGTCTCGTCGGAAACGACAAGACAACGATCGGAATCCCGTGAGCATCGTCATCTACGCGCGTAGGACTTAACCGGCTACTCTCGTCGGCGTGAACGCTTCAGTTATTCCGGACGACATCCAGGGCGACCCCTACGCCGCCGCCGACGCCGCCGCCGCGCGGCTGCGCGAGCTGACGGGCGCCGAGACCCACGACGTCGCCCTCGTGATGGGCTCCGGCTGGGCGCCGGCCGTCGACGCGCTGGGCGAGCCCGAGGCCGACTTCGCCGTCACCGAGCTGCCCGGCTTCCCGCCGCCGGCGGTCGAGGGGCACGGCGGGCGCATCCGCTCCTTCCAGATCGGCGACAAGCGCGCCCTGGTCTTCCTGGGCCGCACCCACTACTACGAGGGCCGCGGCGTGGCCGCCGTCTCGCACGGCGTGCGCACCGCGGTGGCCGCCGGCTGCAAGACGATCGTGCTGACCAACGGCTGCGGCGGTCTGCGCGAGGGCATGCGTCCCGGGCAGCCGGTGCTGATCAGCGACCACCTCAACCTCACGGCGACCTCCCCGATCGTCGGCGCGAACTTCGTCGACCTGACGGACCTGTACTCGCCTCGGCTGCGCGCCCTGTGCAAGGAGATCGACCCCTCCCTGGAGGAGGGTGTCTACGCGCAGTTCCCCGGCCCGCACTACGAGACGCCGGCGGAGATCCGCATGGCCCGCGCGATCGGCGCGGACCTGGTGGGCATGTCCACCGTCCTGGAGGCCATCGCCGCGCGTGAGGCCGGGGCGGAGGTGCTGGGCATCTCCCTGGTCACGAACCTTGCCGCGGGCATGACGGGGGAGCCGCTGAACCACGAAGAGGTCCTCCAGGCGGGGCGGGACAGCGCCACGCGCATGGGTGAGCTGCTCGGCAAGGTCCTCAACCGGATCTGACGGGGGCGTCTTGACCGGGGTCCTTGCCGTTGCCCCGGGTCCCGGCTCGCTCTCCGGCGCTCCGCGCCGGGTCTCCCACCCACCCACCCGTTTACCCCGCACACACCGGCGAGGTAGGGGCGTTCGCCCCCGCGCGGGTGGGTGGGTGGGCGGGACCGTTTACCCCGCACGAACCGGCGAGGTAGGGGTGTGGCCACCCGCGGGTGGGTGGGACCGTTTGCTCCGCACCAACCAGCGAGGTAGGGGCATGCCCCCCCCCCCGCGGGTGGGTGGGGGGACCGTTACCCCGTACCAACCGGCGGGGTAGGGGCGTGGCCCCGCGCGGTGGGTGGGACCGTTTGCCCCGAACCAACCAGCGGGGCAGGGGCTTGGCCTCGCGCGGGTGGGTGGGGCCGTTTGCTCCGCACCAACCGGCGGGGCAGGAGCCCGGGGCGGGCGGCCCGGGGTCCGGACGGGTCGGGCGGCCCATGCACCACAGCCGGCGCCCTCCCGCCGCCCGGCCGGCCGGACGGAACAGCCGGACGAAGAACACCACCGGACCGGCCCGGACGGAACAGATGGACGAAGAACGCCACCGGACCGGACCGGCCCGGACGGCACGGACGGAGCCCTGGCCCCGGCGGGCCCGTGCCACCGGCCCGCGGGCCGGATCGAGACGCGAGGGGACGTGCCGGTATGTCCGCCCGGAGCACGGTGCCCGCCCCCCGGGGCCACCGAAGCGAAAGGGCGCCCGGGCCTAGATGGCGAGGACGGACATACCGGCGCGGCCCCGCCCCAAAACCAACCGGGGCAACCCCGCGACACCCGCACACGGCAAAACCACCCACCCCCAGACCACCCGGGGACACGGCACCAGCACGACCCGCCACCCCCCGACCAACCGGGGCGGCACCCCCGCCCGCCGCCCTTAGAAACAACCGGGGTAGGCATACCCCGACCGCCCCACCCCGCCCCCCCCAGGACACACCGCCGACCGCTACAGCGACCGCCGCAACGAGAGGCTGACGACCCCGTGCAGGACCACCCCGTGCAGGACAACTCCGAACTCATCGCGCGAGCCCGGGCCTGGCTGGCCGAGGACCCGGATCCCGAGACCCGCGACGAGCTGGCCGAGCTCATCGACGCGCAGGACATCGCCGAGCTGACGGCGCGTTTCGCCGGCACCCTCCAGTTCGGCACGGCGGGCCTGCGCGGCGAGCTGGGCGCGGGCCCCCTGCGGATGAACCGCTCCGTGGTCATCCGCGCCGCCGCGGGCCTCGCCGCGTACCTGAAGGCCGAGGGGCACACGGACGGCCTCGTCGTCGTCGGGTACGACGCCCGCCACAAGTCCGCGGACTTCGCCCGCGACACCGCCGCCGTGATGACCGGCGCCGGACTGCGGGCGGCCGTCCTCCCCCGCCCGCTGCCCACCCCCGTCCTGGCCTTCGCCATACGGCACCTCGGCGCGGTCGCGGGCGTGGAGGTCACCGCCAGCCACAACCCGCCCCGCGACAACGGCTACAAGGTCTACCTCGGCGACGGCTCGCAGATCGTGCCGCCCGCCGACGCGGAGATCGCCGCGCACATCGACGCGGTCGCGAGCCTGCACGACGTGCCCCGCCCGGAGTCCGGCTGGCAGACCCTCGCCGAGGACGTCCTGGAGGCCTACCTGGCCCGTACGGACGCCGTCCTGTCCCCGGAGTCCCCCCGCACCGCCCGCACCGTCTACACGGCGATGCACGGCGTCGGCAAGGAGACCCTCCTCGCCGCCTTCGACCGGGCGGGCTTCCCCGCCCCCACGCTCGTCGCCGAGCAGGCCGAGCCGGACCCGGACTTCCCGACGGTCGCGTTCCCGAACCCGGAGGAGCCGGGCGCGATGGACCTGGCCTTCGCGACGGCGGCCCGCACCACCCCCGCCCCGGACCTGATCATCGCCAACGACCCGGACGCCGACCGCTGCGCCGCGGCCGTCGTGGACGGCGGCGAGTGGCGGATGCTGCGGGGCGACGAGGTCGGCGCCCTGCTCGCCGCGCACCTCGTCGAGCGCGGTGCCCGCGGCACCTTCGCCGAGTCGATCGTCTCCTCCTCCCTCCTCGGCCGCATCGCCGAGAAGGCGGGCCTGCCGTACGAGGAGACGCTGACCGGCTTCAAGTGGATCGCCCGCGTCGAGGGCCTGCGCTACGGCTACGAGGAGGCGCTCGGCTACTGCGTGGACCCCGAGGGCGTACGCGACAAGGACGGCATCACCGCCGCGCTCCTCCTCACGGAGCTGGCGTCCGAGCTCAAGGAGGCGGGCCGCACCTTCCTCGACCTCCTGGACGACCTCGCCCTCCAGCACGGCCTGCACGCCACCGACCAGCTGTCGGTCCGGGTGGAGGACCTCTCCCTGATCGCGGACGCCATGCGTCGCCTGCGCGAGCAGCCGCCGACCGCGCTCGCGGGCCTGCCCGTGACGAAGGCCGAGGACCTGACGCGGGGCACGGAGACGCTGCCGCCCACGGACGGCCTGCGCTACACGCTGGACGGCGCCCGCGTCATCGTGCGGCCGAGCGGCACGGAGCCGAAGCTCAAGTGCTACCTCGAAGTGGTGGTCCCGGTGTCGGCCAAGTCCGAGCTGCCGGCGGCCCGCGCGCGGGCGACGGAGCTGCTCGCCGCGATCAAGCGGGACCTGTCGGCGGCCGCGGGCATCTGACCCGGGACGGGTGGCTCCGCCCCGGGAGCCACCCGTCCGAGTGATTCCACTCCCGCAGCTGCCGCAGCGGAACGCTGCGCCGCCGGTCCCCCAGGAAGGGACGACCGGTAGCGCACGTCCACCTCCGGGAGCCGCCGCAGTGCCGTACGGACCGATTCCCTCGACCGCCGCTCCCTCCCGGGTCCCGGCGTCGCGACGTCCCCCGGGTGCCGCGCGGCCGCTCCCGGGCCTGCGCCGGCGCGCGGTTCGCGCCCTGCGCCACGCCTTTCCGGCACTTGTGGCGTACGCGGCCGTACGCGGGCTCGGCCTGCTGGTCTTCGTGCCCTGGGCGCACAGCGAACGCCGAGGCGTGCGGCATCTGCTCATGGCGTCCTGGGACTGCGACTGGTACCTGCGGATCGCCTCGCAGGGGTACACGCAGACGCTGGGCAGCGCGTACGACGCGAACAACCTCGCGTTCTTCCCGCTCTACCCCCTGCTCATCCGGGCGGGCGACGCCCTGGTCCCGGGCCTGCCGCGCGGCGCGGCCGGCCTCGGCGTGTCGCTGTTCTGCTCGTTCCTCGCGGCGTGGGGGATCTTCGCGGTGGGCGACCGGCTGTACGGCCGTCGCACGGGGGTCGTCCTCGCACTCCTGTGGGGGAGCCTCCCGGTGGCCCTCGTGCAGTGGATGGGCTACACCGAGTCCCTGTTCACGGCCCTCACCGCGTGGTCGCTGTACGCGCTGCTGACCGGGCGCTGGCTGTGGGCGGGCTCCCTGGCCGCGCTGGCCGGCCTGACCCGGCCCACAGGTGTGGCGCTGGCGGCGGCGGTCTGCGTGACGGCGCTGCTCGCACTGCGGCGCGGTCTCTCGGTACGGCCACTCCTCGGCGCCCTCCTGGCGCCCCTCGGCTGGCTCTCGTACGTAGCCTGGGTGGGCCTGCGGCTCGGCCGCTGGGACGGCTATTTCGCCGTACAGAAGCTGTGGCACAACAAGTGGGACGGCGGCGTCGAGACGGTCCGGCGCATGCAGGCGCTGTTCATGACCGAACGGCCCGCGCTGTTCTACGCGATGGTGACGGCGGTGCTGCTCGGCGCGGTCGTGCTGTACGCGCTCAGCGTCGCCGACCGGCAGCCGCTCCCCCTGCTGGTCTTCACCGGCCTGCTCCTGCTGATCGTGGCCGGCAGCAGCGGCGTCTACTTCCCCCGGGCCCGCTTCCTGCTGCCCGGCTTCCCGCTGCTGCTGCCGCTCGCCGCGGCCCTGGCACGGGCGAGGACACCGGTCGCGGTGACGCTGCTGACGGCGGCGGCGTTCGCGTCGGCCGTGTGCGGCGGCCACATGCTCCTGGGGTGGCACGGCCCGCCGTGAGGCATGCCGTGCCGGATCAGGTCAGGTCGGGTCAGATCTGGTCGAGTCAGGTCACCGCGAGCAGCACCACGAGCAGCACCGCTCCCGCCACGGCCGGCGCGAGGATCTCGTAGGCCCAGCGCACCTCGGCCTCACCCCGCGCGGACTCGGCGTCGGCCTGGCGCTCGGCCAGCTCGCGCAGGTCGTCCATGGCCAGGTCGCCGCCGGAGCGCGTGGGCGGGGCGGACGGGTCGAGGAAGGGGCGGCCGCCCGTCGGGTCACCGGCCGCGGCGGCCTGGGACCGGCTGCGGGCGGCCTTCTTGCGGCCGCGCAGCGAGACGGGGATGGCCCACAGCTGGTACTTGGCGCCCGAGCGGGTGAGGACCTCGTTGGAGTAGCCGGAGCGCAGCGCCGCGACGGACGCCCACGGCAGCGTGATGGTCCGGAAGGGGTTGCGCACGCGCAGCCTGTCGTCGTTGGCGAAGACGACGGGCCGCACGGTGTACGCGACGACCAGCGGCACCGCCAGGAGCAGCCCGGCGAGCGCGATCCAGGGGGTGCGGCCCTCGCCGCGGATGACGGCGTCGAGGCCGAGCCACAGGCCCAGGGCGAGCAGCAGGACGCCGCCGGCGATGCCGGCGGGGGACCGGAAGGCGCGGTCCTTGTACGCGGGCTCCGCCACGGGGTTCTGGGGGTCGCTCATACCCTGATTCTGCCTGACGCGCGGCGCAGGGCCCGCAGGCCCACCCCTGTACAGCAGCTACGCGCGTAGATATGCTCCCCTCGTGACCATGCCCACTGCATTCGCTGACGTGACCGCGTCCGACAGCACGCTCCGCCGCTTCCTCCACGGGCTGCCCGGCGTCGACGCGGTCGGCCTGGAGGCGCGCGCCGCCTCGCTCGGAACCCGTTCGATCAAGACCACGGCGAAGGCGTACGCCATCGACCTGGCCATCTCGATGATCGACCTGACGACGCTGGAGGGCGCCGACACGCCGGGCAAGGTCCGTGCGCTCGGTGCGAAGGCCGTCCATCCGGACCCGACGGACCGGGGGGCGCCGCGCACGGCGGCCGTCTGCGTCTATCCGGACATGGTCGCCACCGCCAAGGAGGCCGTCGCGGGCAGCGGCGTCAAGGTCGCCTCCGTCGCGACCGCCTTCCCGGCGGGCCGCGCCGCGATCGAGGTGAAGCTGGGCGACGTGCGCGAGGCCGTGGCCGCGGGCGCCGACGAGATCGACATGGTCATCGACCGCGGAGCCTTCCTCTCCGGGGACTACATGACGGTGTTCGAGCAGATCCGCGCCGTGAAGGAGGCCTGCGGCACCGCCCGCCTGAAGGTCATCTTCGAGACGGGCGAGCTGTCGACGTACGACAACATCAAGCGCGCCAGCTGGATCGGCATGATCGCGGGCGCCGACTTCATCAAGACCTCGACCGGCAAGGTCGGCGTCAACGCCACCCCGGCCAACACCCTCCTGATGCTGGAGGCCGTGCGCGACTTCCGCGCGCAGACCGGGGTGCAGATCGGGGTGAAGCCCGCGGGCGGCATCCGCTCGACCAAGGACGCGGTGAAGTTCCTCGTCCTGGTGAACGAGACGGCGGGCCCGGACTGGCTGGACAACCACTGGTTCCGCTTCGGCGCCTCGTCGCTCCTCAACGACCTGCTGATGCAGCGCCAGAAGCTGGCCACCGGCCGCTACTCCGGCCCCGACTACGTGACGGTGGACTGACCCATGACTTCCACTCCCTTCGAGTACGCACCCGCGCCCGAGTCCCGCTCGGTCGTCGACATCGCGCCGAGTTACGGCCTGTTCATCGACGGCGAGTTCGTGGAGGCCGCCGACGGCAAGGTCTTCAAGACGGTCTCCCCCGCCACCGAAGAGGTCCTCTCCGAGGTCGCGCAGGCCGGCTCCGAGGACGTCGACCGCGCCGTGAAGGCGGCCCGCAAGGCCTTCGAGAAGTGGTCCGCGCTGCCGGGCGCCGAGCGCGCCAAGTACCTCTTCCGCATCGCCCGGATCATCCAGGAGCGCAGCCGCGAGCTGGCCGTCCTGGAGACCCTTGACAACGGCAAGCCGATCAAGGAGACCCGCGACGCGGACCTCCCCCTGGTCGCCGCGCACTTCTTCTACTACGCGGGCTGGGCCGACAAGCTCGACCACGCGGGCTACGGCCCGAACCCGGCGCCGCTGGGCGTCGCGGGCCAGGTCATCCCCTGGAACTTCCCGCTCCTGATGCTGGCCTGGAAGATCGCCCCGGCGCTCGCGACCGGCAACACCGTCGTCCTGAAGCCCGCCGAGACCACCCCCCTGAGCGCGCTGTTCTTCGCGGACATCTGCCGCCAGGCGGGCCTGCCCAGGGGCGTCGTCAACATCCTTCCCGGGTACGGCGACGCGGGCGCCGCCCTGACCTCGCACCCGGACGTGGACAAGGTCGCGTTCACGGGCTCCACGGCCGTCGGCAAGGCCATCGCCCGCCAGGTCGCGGGCACGGACAAGAAGGTCACGCTCGAACTGGGCGGCAAGGGCGCGAACATCGTCTTCGACGACGCCCCCATCGACCAGGCCGTCGAGGGCATCGTCACGGGCATCTTCTTCAACCAGGGCCAGGTCTGCTGCGCCGGGTCGCGCCTCCTCGTACAGGAGTCGATCCAGGAGGAGCTGCTGGACTCGCTCAAGCGGCGCCTGTCCACCCTGCGCCTGGGCGACCCGCTCGACAAGAACACCGACATCGGCGCGATCAACTCCGCCGAGCAGCTGGCCCGCATCACCGCGCTCGCCGACACCGGTGAGGCGGAGGGCGCCGAGCGCTGGTCGCCCGCGTGCGAGCTGCCCACGTCCGGCTACTGGTTCGCCCCGACGCTCTTCACGAACGTCACGCAGGCGCACACCATCGCCCGCGACGAGATCTTCGGCCCGGTCCTCTCGGTGCTGAGCTTCCGCACGCCGGACGAGGCCGTCGCCAAGGCCAACAACACCCAGTACGGACTCTCCGCCGGCATCTGGACGGAGAAGGGCTCGCGCATCCTCGCGGTCGCGAACAAGCTCCGGGCGGGCGTCGTGTGGGCCAACACATTCAACAAGTTCGACCCGACCTCGCCGTTCGGCGGCTACAAGGAGTCGGGCTTCGGCCGCGAAGGCGGCCGCCACGGTCTGGAGGCGTACCTCGATGTCTGACGCGCGACTTGACGTCTTCAAGACCTACAAGCTGTACGTGGGGGGCAAGTTCCCCCGCAGCGAGAGCGGCCGGGTGTACGAAGTGACCGACGCAAAGGGCAAGTGGCTGGCGAACGCGCCCCTCTCCTCCCGCAAGGACGCCCGCGACGCGGTCGTGGCAGCGCGCAAGGCGTTCGGCGGCTGGTCGGGCGCGACCGCGTACAACCGCGGCCAGGTCCTCTACCGCATCGCCGAGATGCTTGAGGGCCGCCGCGAGCAGTTCGTCCGTGAGGTCGCGGACGCCGAGGGTCTGTCGAAGTCCAAGGCCGCCGCCGTCGTGGACGCCGCGGTCGACCGCTGGGTCTGGTACGCGGGCTGGACCGACAAGATCGGCCAGGTCGTGGGCGGGGCGAACCCGGTCGCGGGCCCCTACCTCAACCTCTCGACGCCCGAGCCGACCGGCGTGGTCGCCGTCCTCGCGCCGCAGGACTCGTCCTTCCTCGGCCTCGTCTCGGTCCTCGCCCCGGTGATCGCGACGGGCAACACCGCCGTCGTGATCGCCGCCGAGAAGGCCCCGCTCCCGGCGCTCTCGCTGGGCGAGGTCCTCGCGACCTCCGACGTGCCCGGCGGCGTGGTCAACATCCTCACCGGCAGGACCGCCGAGATCGCGGCGCCGCTCGCCGCCCACCAGGACGTCAACGCGATCGACCTCACGGGCGCGGACGCCGACCTGGCCCGCGAGCTGCAGATCGCGGCGGCGGACAACCTCAAGCGCGTCCTGCGTCCACAGCCTGTGGACACGGACTGGACCGCCGACCCCGGCACGCGCCGCCTGACGGCCTTCCTGGAGACCAAGACGGTCTGGCACCCCACGGGCTCCCTGGGCGCCTCCGGCTCGGCCTACTAGCCGCCCCGCACGCGATGAGGCCCCGGTTTCCTCCGTCCAGGAGGCCGGGGCCTCGTCGTGCCACCACCCCGGGTCGCGGCCTAGCCCGGCAGCAGGCCCGTCGCGTGGCCCACCAGCGGGAGGTCGGCCGCCGACGCGCCCTGGGCGAGCGGGCCGGTGGCGACCGCCGTGGTGACCGGCTTGAAGTCCCCGATCTGGGTGCCGAGGGAGTTGTCGAGCGGGTCGACGCCGGTGCCCGCCAGCGGGTCGAGCTGGAGGTTCTTGGCCGGTGCGAGGCCGCCCGCCGTCGCGTCGCGCACCGCCCCGGTGAGGGCCCCCACCGCCGAGGCGCCGTCGAGGTCGCCGAGCGGCGTGGGGACCCCGGCCGCGCGCGCCGCCTGGACCGGCTCCGCCGCACTCGCGCCCGCGCCCCCGGCGCCCAGCGCCGCGCCCGCCGCGCCGATGACCAGCCCCGCGCGCAACAGCGCCCGGGAGCCGGCGCGCAGAGACCTGGATGCCGCGTGTCGTGTCATGAGTACCGCCCATATCCGTGCGTCGTCAGTAATCGCGCGAGCACGTAGCGTAGTTGACATGTGACGTGGCCGCCAATGCCGACCCGCGGGGGCGGCCGGGGGGCGCGATGCCGCACACTGTTCTCTCGTGACTTCCCATCCGCCGATACCCACCCGCGTCGTGCTGCTCTGCGGCCCCTCGGGCTCGGGCAAGTCGTCCTTCGCCGCCCGCTCGGGACTGCCCGTCCTGTGTCTGGACGACTTCTACAAAGAAGGCGACGACCCTACGTTGCCGCAGGTCCCCGGCAGTTCGGACATCGACTGGGACTCCCCCGCGTCCTGGGACGCGGACGTGGCGGTCGCCGCCATCGAGGAGCTGTGCCGCACGGGCCGCACCCGTGTCCCGGTGTACGACATCTCGACCAGCGCGCGCGTGGGCCAGGAGGACCTGGACATCGAGCGCACGCCGGTGTTCATCGCGGAGGGGATCTTCGCGGCGGACATCGTGGAGCGGTGCCGGGAGATCGGCGTGCTCGCCGACGCGATCTGTCTGCGGGGGCGGCCCGCCACCACGTTCCGGCGGCGGCTTGTCCGGGATCTGCGGGAGGGGCGCAAGTCCGTGCCGTTCCTCCTCCGGAGGGGGTGGCGGCTCATGCGGGCGGAGCGGGCGATCGTGGCGCGGCAGGCCGCGCTCGGGGCGGATCCCTGCGGGGGCGAGGAGGCGTTGGGGCGGGTTGCCGCGGCCGCTGTTGCTGTGCCGGGTGCTCTCCACCGCCGCTTCGCGGCGGATCCTCTCCCACCCACCCGCCCGTTTGCCCCGCGTTGACCTCGTACCGAACAGACAGCCCGTTTGCCGCCCGTTTGCCCCGCGTTGACCTCGTACCGAACAGACAGCCCGTTTGCCGCCCGTTTGCCCCGCTTCGAACCCGTACCGGACAAGCAGCCCGTTTGGCCCGTGCTGAGTCCGTGCTGAGTCCGTGCCGGACAAACAGAAGGACCGGAAAGGCCCCCCCGGCCTTCCGGTCCCGCTGCTTGTTTCCCCCGTGTCCCCCGTGTCCCCCGTGTCCCCCGTGCTTTCCGCCGCGTCCCCCCGGAGCGGCGGCCCCCGTTCCCCCCGAATCCTCAGGCGACCAACTCGCCGAAGGACTCCTCCTGGTCACGGCCAAAGCTGAGGACCTCGTCCTCACGCAGCCGGCGCAGCGAGCGCCAGATGCTGGACTTGACCGTGCCCACGCTGATGTCGAGGATGTCCGCGATCTCCGGGTCGGTGCGGCCCTCGTAGTAGCGAAGGACCAGCATCGTGCGCTGGAGTTCGGGCAGCCGGGCCAGGGCCTGCCACAGGACCGCGCGCAGCTCGGTGCCGCGCATCGCGTCCGTGTCGCCCACCGTCTCCGGCAGCTCCTCGGTCGGGTACTCGTTCAGCTTGCGGCGGCGCCACGCGCTGATGTGCAGGTTGGTCATGGTGCGGCGGAGGTAGCCCCCGACCGCCGCCTTGTCGCTGATCCTGTCCCAGGCCCGGTACGTCGAGAAGAGGGCGCTCTGCAGCAGGTCCTCGGCCTCGAAGCGGTCCCCGGTCAGGTGGTAGGCCGTCGCGTACAGGGAGGCGCGGCGCTCCTGGACGTAGGCGGTGAACTCCGCCTCCGACAAGGTCTTCCGCTCCCCCGAGCCCTCCCCGCACACGCTTGTCCCGCGCGGCGCGTCAACCACCGTCATGTACGTGGTGTGCTGACGCCCGGCGCCGCGAGCGCACCCCCGCCCGCTCACGGCACCGGACTTCTCAGAGCCCCGCCCGACGTCGTGGAGACGCGTGACAACTGCGCTTGAGCTGGTGCTGTGCAGCGTGTTCATCTCGCGCCCCCCGTCGGTGGAGTCCGGCTTGTTCCGTCTGGCTTCCGTACTTCTTGCGTGTGACCAGAACTCTGCCGGACCCACTTCATGACGGTGTCCGCCGACTGTCACAGGCCTGTCACAGGGCGCGGGGTCCCTCCTTCCGCGCGTGAGGGTGCGGTGAGGGAGCACGCCAACAGTCGAACTGGGGCCGAGCATGGGACAGAATGACCTCCGTGCCTTCCCTGTTGCTGATCGAGGACGATGACGCCATCCGGACGGCCCTGGAGCTCTCGCTGACGCGCCAGGGGCACCGGGTGGCCACTGCTGCCACCGGCGAGGACGGCCTGAAACTGCTCGGTGAGCAGCGGCCGGACCTGATCGTGCTGGACGTGATGCTGCCGGGCATCGACGGGTTCGAGGTGTGCCGCCGCATCCGGCGCACCGACCAGCTGCCGATCATCCTGCTGACCGCGCGCAGCGATGACATCGACGTGGTCGTGGGCCTGGAGTCCGGCGCCGACGACTACGTGGTCAAGCCCGTGCAGGGGCGCGTCCTGGACGCCCGGATCCGGGCCGTGCTGCGGCGCGGCGAGCGGGAGGCCAACGACGCGGCGACGTTCGGTTCGCTCGTCATCGACCGGGCCGCGATGACCGTGACGAAGAACGGCGAGGACCTCCAGCTCACGCCGACCGAGCTGCGGCTGCTCCTGGAGCTGAGCCGCAGGCCCGGGCAGGCCCTGTCGCGGCAGCAGTTGCTGCGCCTGGTGTGGGAGCACGACTACCTCGGTGACTCGCGGCTGGTCGACGCGTGTGTGCAGCGGCTGCGCGCCAAGGTCGAGGACGTCCCGTCCTCGCCGACGCTGATCCGCACGGTGCGCGGGGTCGGATACCGGCTGGACTCGCCTCAGTGACCACACCGCACGACGAGCTCCGCGGGCTGCCCGCGGCGCGCAAGGCCCTGCTGGCGGGGTTGCGCTTCACGAGTCTGCGACTGCGGCTCGTGGTGGTGTTCGGCCTCGTCGCGCTCACCGCCGCCGTCACCGCGTCCGGCATCGCGTACTGGCTCAACCGCGAGGCCGTGCTGACGCGCGCGCAGGACGCGGCGCTCAAGGACTTCCGGCAGCAGATGCAGACCCGCGCGGGCGCGCTGCGGGCCGACGCCACGCAGGAGGAACTGCAGTCGGCGGCCGGGCAGATGGCCAACAGCGGCCAGCGCTACAGCGTGCTCCTGGTGGCCGAGAAGAAGGGCGGCGGCCGGATCGTCGGCTACTCCGACCTGGACGCGTTCACCCTCGCCAAGGTGCCGCACCCGCTGCGGCAGGCCGTGGCCAAGAAGCAGGAGCTGAACTCCGGCAACGACAGCCCCTACCACCTGTACTGGCAGCGGACCGTCGACCACGGCACGCCGTACCTGGTGGGTGGCGCCACGGTGATCGGCGGCGGCCCGACCGGTTACATGCTCAAGTCCCTGGAGCCCGAGGCCAAGGACCTCAGCTCGCTCGGCTGGTCCCTGGCCATCGCCACGGCCCTCGCGCTGATCGGCTCGGCGCTGCTCGCGCAGGCCGCCGCCACGACCGTACTCAAACCCGTGCACCGCCTCGGTGTCGCCGCGCGCAGGCTCGGCGAGGGCAAGCTCGACACCCGGCTGCGGGTGTCCGGCACCGATGAACTGGCCGATCTGTCCCGGACGTTCAACCGGACCGCCGAGAACCTGGAGAAGAAGGTCGCCGACATGAGCGCCCGCGACGAGGCGTCCCGGCGCTTCGTCGCCGACATGTCGCACGAGCTGCGGACGCCGTTGACGGCGATCACCGCGGTGACCGAGGTCCTGGAGGAGGAGCTGGACGCGCAGACCGGTTCCGTCGACCCGATGATCGAGCCCGCCGTGCGGCTCGTGGTGAGCGAGACGCGGCGCCTGAACGACCTCGTGGAGAACCTCATGGAGGTCACCCGCTTCGACGCGGGCACCGCGCGCCTCGTCCTGGACGACGTCGACATCGCCGACCAGATCACCGCGTGCATCGACGCCCGCGCCTGGCTGGACGCGGTGGAGCTGGACGCCGAGCGCGGCATCACGGCCCGGCTCGACCCGCGCCGCCTGGACGTCATCCTGGCCAATCTGATCGGCAACGCCCTCAAGCACGGCGGCTCCCCGGTGGAGGTGTCGGTGCGCCTGGAGGACCAGAAGCTCGTCATCTCCGTACGCGACCACGGGCCCGGCATCCCGCAGGACGTGCTGCCGCACGTCTTCGACCGCTTCTACAAGGCGAGCGCGTCCCGGCCGCGGTCCGAGGGCAGCGGCCTCGGCCTGTCCATCGCCCTGGAGAACGCGCACATCCACGGCGGTGACATCTCCGCGGCCAACTGCTCCGACGGCGGCGCCGTCTTCACCCTGTGGCTGCCGTGCGAGAGCGAGAGCGAGACCGGCTGCGGGGGCGCCGGCGCCGCAGCCGAGGGAGGCCAGGCATGACCGGTCGCAGGACGCGGGCCGCGGTGGCCGCCGTCGCGCTCGGCGCGGCGCTCGCGGGGTGCGGGATCAGGTCGACGCAGGTGCCCACCGACTTCGGGCCCGCGCCGTCGCGGGTGCCGTGCGTGATGTCGGGCTCCAGCATCGCCTCGCAGTCGAGCGGCGGGGTGCCCGTTCAGGTCTTCCTGGTGTGCGCGGCGCAGCTGGTGTCCGTCGACCGGACGGTGCGGGTGCCGCAGGACAAGGCCGACACGGCGAGCACCGACCGGGTGCGCATCGCGCAGGCCCTCCTGGACGAGCTGGCCGTGTCCCCCGCGGAGGCCGAGAAGCAGGCGGGCCTCGCCACGGACGTGCGGGGCGGGACGCGGGTCCTCGGCCCCGCCGAGGGCGACCCCGAGGAGGCGCTGCGCTTCAGTACGCCGCCGGAGAACCTGTCCGCCTTCGCGCTCGCCCAGATCGTGTGCACGCTGGCCGACAGCGCCGCGGCGGCGGACGGGCCCTCGGTGGTGATGGGCGGCCCCGGGCACGGCCCGCTGCGGCGCTACACGTGCACCCCGGAGGTCCGCTCCCGGCCCGGCACGGTGGCACCGCCCACCAAGACCTTGGAGTAACCGGCGCGCCGGTACGCGGAACCGATCCTGCCGCCTGAGGCGTCTTGGGGGGCGTGCGTCAAGGCTCGGGCGGCCGTACTGCCGCCATCCGCTTCCGTGCGGCAGGGGGATTCCTCCTCGTCGCACATCTTCTGCTCGTCGGATGGATCACGCTGCGTCCGCTGGACGTGCCCTGGGTGAGCGCCGCGAATCTGCGGCCGCTGGCCGGGATCAAGGCGGATCTGGCGCTCGGCGGCCTCCAGGCGGCCCGCCGGATCGGTGAGGCGGTGCTGCTGCTCGCCCCGCTCGGGGTGCTGCTGCCCCTGGCCGGCGGGCGGCTCGTCGTCTCGCCGTGGGGTTCGCTGGTGCGCACGGTCGCCGCCGGGGCGCTGCTCTCGCTCGGCATCGAGCTGTTGCAGACCGGCGTGCCGGGGCAGGTCGTCGACATCGATTCGCTGCTCCTGAACACCTTCGGGGTCGCCGTCGCGCATGTCGCCGTGGTGCCCTGCGCCCGGACGTGGCTGCGTCGCCGGACGGATCCCGCGCATGTCACGGCCCTCCTGCGGGAGGAGGCCTCTCAGGGGTCGACCCCGACGATTCCCAGGGTCGGGATCGCACCGTAGAGCGATGTTTTGGGGTACTTGGCAACCGTAGCTTTGAGGTATCGGGGTACACAGAGAGCCTCGGTCCCGACGGTTTGTGAAGGAGCCCGACATGAGTGCCCTTGCCCGCCCCACCCACGGCCGGATGATCGGCGGCGTGTGCGCCTCCCTGGCCCGGCGATTCGGCATGTCCGCGGCCAAGATGCGGGTGATCTTCGTGGTCTCCTGCCTGCTGCCGGGCCCGCAGTTCCTGCTCTACATCGCCCTGTGGATCCTGCTGCCCTCCGAGGACAAGGTCCGCCAGGCCTGGTGACGCCACGCGAAGGGCGCCCCTCCTGCCGGGAGGGGCGCCCTTCGCGTGCGTCGCGCGGGCGGGGCTCAGCCGAGCGGCAGGCCGTTGAGGCCGGTGCCGCCGAGGGGCACGCCGCCGAGCAGGCCGGAGAGCGGGGCGGCGGGGCCGCCGGGGCCCTTGCCGTGGGGCGCCAGGCTCTCGGGGGCGGCCTTGTCGAGGGCGGGCTGCGTGGCGGTCAGGCCGCCGGCGACGGCGTTCTGGGCGGCGGCGAGGGACTGGGGGGCGCCGGCGGGGAGCGTCTTGGCGGCCTGCTCCAGCGGAAGGACCGAGCTGACCGGACCCAGGGCCGAGGTGGCATCCGGGAGACCGGCGGCGGCGCTCGCGCCGCCCGCACCGGCGGCGGCGAAGACGGCACCGAGCGCGGCGACACCGAGGGTCTTGGCGGCAGACTGCTTCATCTTGAATGCGTCCTTGCGAATTCGATGACGGGGATCTGCGGGGTTCAACGACCGCGCGCATCCCGGATCACGGGCAGGGGACCGCGAAAAGCGGCCGGGTGACACGCACCCGGCCGCCATATCGTCGCGACAGACGCGAAAAGGCCGGCTAATCCGCCACAGACGCGCTGGTCGGGACGGTCTGGCGGAACAGCCATTCGGACTTCAGCTCGGCGTAGCCGGGCTTGATCACCTCGCTGATCATGGCGAGGCGTTCATCGAAAGGAATGAACGCTGATTTCATCGCATTGACTGTGAACCACTGCATGTCGTCGAGCGTGTAGCCGAAGGTGTCGACCAGGTGCTCGAATTCGCGGCTCATGCTGGTGCCCGACATCAGCCGGTTGTCGGTGTTCACCGTGGCCCGGAAATGCAGCTTCCGCAGCAGCCCGATGGGGTGCTCGGCGTAGGAGCTGGCGGCGGCCGTCTGGAGGTTGGACGTCGGGCACAGCTCCAGCGGGATGCGCTTGTCCCGTACGTAGGAGGCGAGGCGGCCGAGCTTGACGGTGCCGTCGTCGGCGATCTCGATGTCGTCGATGATCCGCACGCCGTGGCCCAGGCGGTCGGCGCCGCACCACTGGAGGGCCTGCCAGATCGAGGGCAGGCCGAAGGCCTCGCCCGCGTGGATCGTGAAGTGGTTGTTCTCGCGCTTGAGGAACTCGAAGGCGTCCAGGTGGCGGGTGGGAGGGAAGCCCGCCTCCGCGCCCGCGATGTCGAAGCCGACGACCCCGAGGTCGCGGTAGCGGTTGGCCAGCTCGGCGATCTCCAGCGCGCGGGCGGCGTGCCGCATGGCGGTGAGCAGGGCGCCGACGCGGATGCGGTGGCCGTTGTCCTTCGCCCGGCGCTCGCCCTCGCGGAAGCCCTCGTTGACCGCCTCGACGACCTCTTCGAGGGTGAGGCCGGCCTCCAGGTGCTGCTCGGGGGCGTAGCGGATCTCGGCGTAGACCACGCCGTCCTCGGCGAGGTCCTCGGCGCACTCGGCGGCCACGCGCCGCAGGGCGTCCTTGGTCTGCATCACCGCGCAGGTGTGGGCGAAGGTCTCCAGGTAGCGCTCCAGGGAGCCGGAGTCGGCCGCCTCGCGGAACCAGATCCCGAGCTTGTCGGGGTCGGTCTCGGGCAGTCCCTCGTACCCGCACGCGCGGGCGAGGTCGACGATCGTGCCGGGGCGCAGGCCGCCGTCGAGGTGGTCGTGGAGGAGCACCTTGGGGGCGCGGCGGATCTGTTCGGCGCTGGGCGTTTCGCGGTCCGTGTGACCGCCCTTGATGGTCTGGCTCGTCATTTCGGCACTCTAACGCCTACGCGCGTAGAACTCACTGGTCGATACGTAACAGTGACCCTGCGGACGGGTGGCGTACACCGGGCCTTCTGACACTGTTCTGTCATGGCACACCAAGGGACGGCGCGGTCCACGGACGCGCCGCGGCTCGGGCGCGTGATCGGCACGGCACCTTCCGCGGTGGGCGGCGCGGTCCTGCTGCTGCCCGGCGGCTGCGAGACCTCCACCCGCAGACCATCGCCGCTCGCGGCGGGCGCCGTGCGCGCGCTCGGACGCCGCCTCGCGCGGGACGGGCGCGCGGCGGGCCTCGCCACGCATGTCGTGCGCTACCGCTGCCGGGGCTGGAACGGCGTGCGGGCCCAGCCGGCCGAGGACGCCGCCTGGGCCGCGGACGAGATCGTACGGCTGTACGGCGACGTCCCCGTCTGTCTCGCCGGGGTGGACATGGGCGGCCGGGCCGCGCTGCGCGCGGCGGGGCATCCGGCGGTCGACTCCGTGCTGGCGCTGGCCCCTTGGCTGCCCGAGGACGATGTGGCGGCGCCGCCGGAGCCGGTGCGGCAGCTCGCGGGGCGGCGGGTCCTGATCGTGCACGGCACGAACGACGAGCGGACCGACCCCGAGCTGTCGTTCCGGCTCGCGGCGCGGGCGAAGAAGGCCAACCGTGACGTGTGCCGGTTCGAGGTGCACTCCGACGGGCACCGGCTGCATCAGCACCACGCGGAAGTCCTGGCGCTCGCCTCCGACTTCGTACGGGGCACGCTCTTCGGGGAGGACTTCGCGCGGCCCTTGCGGGACGCCCTCGCGGCGCCGCCGCCCCTGGGGTTGCGGATGCCGCTCGCCTCGGGGTTCGGGCGGTCGCTTCGGCGGTGAGCCCCCGGGTGTGAGGCGCGGTCATCACCGGCTTCGCCGAGTTCGTCCTCAAGCGCCGGACGGGCTGTTGCCCGCTTCCGGCAGCAGTTTTCCCTTTCTGCTCAGCAGGAACTGCTTGAACGCCGCCACCGGTGGTGTGTCCGGGTGGCCGTCCAGCCAGGCCACGCCGATCTCCCGGACCGCTCGCTGGCCGGTCACCGTCAGTTCCACCACTCCGGGGCGGGGCACGGCGGGCGGCGGCAGCAGGGCGACGCCGAGGCCGGCCGCGACGAGGCCGCGCAGGGTCTCCGCCTCCTCGCCCTCGAAGGCCACGCGGGGCTTGAAGCCCGCTTCCTGGCAGAGGTCGTCCGTGATGCGGCGCAGGCCGTAGCCGGGCTCCAGGGTCACGAAGGCCTCGTCGGCGGCCTCGGCCAGGCGCACGCGCTTGCGGGACGCGAGGCGGTGGTCGTCCGGCACGACCAGGCGCAGCCGCTGCTCGTCGAGGCGGCGGGCGACCAGGTCGGGGGCGTCGGGCACGGGTGAGGTGAGGCAGAGGTCCAGCTCCCCCGCCCGCAGGCGCTCCAGCATCGCCTCGCCGTAGTTCTGCACGAGGCTGAAGCGCACCCTCGGATGGTCGGCGCGGAAGGCGCGGATGAGGCCGGGCACGGTCTCCGAGCCCATGGTGTGCAAGAACCCGAAGGCGACCTTGCCCGAGGCCGGGTCGGCGTCGGCGCGCACCGACTCGGCGGCGCGCTCCACCTCGCCGAGCGCCCGCTCGACCGAGGCCAGGAAGGCGCGGCCCGAGGGGGTGAGCGAGACGGTGCGGCCCCGGCGGGCGAACAGGTCGACGCCCAGGTCGCGTTCGAGCCGTACGAGGGCGCGGGAGAGCGTCGACTGGGGGATCTGCATCTCCTGCGCGGCGCGGGTGACGTGCTCGGTGCGGGCGACGCCCGCGAAGTACGCGAGGCGCGGCGCGAGCAGCGTCACGATGTCCTCCACGTCACTGTCGCGTGACAGGCGCTGCTGTGACCTCTGCTGATGCGGCATGGGAACGATTATGGCGATTCCATGCATTGGACGCATCAAAATGCGGATCGTACGTTCATGGCATGCCTCCCGCCAGTAGCGGGGCGTCCGCCCTCCACGCGGACGCCCTCACCCCGTCGTCCCCCGCCGCCGATTCCCGACTGTTCCCGGGCGGTCCCGGCTACCGCCGGATGAGCTTCGCGCTCTTCCTCGCGGGCGTCGCCACCTTCGCCCTCCTCTACTCCACGCAGGCCCTGCTCCCCCTGCTCTCCGCCGACTTCGGCGCGAGCGCGAGCACGGCGAGCTGGACGGTCTCGGCGGCCACGGGCGCACTGGCTCTCCTCGTCCTGCCGCTGAGCGCGCTCAGCGAGCGCTTCGGGCGGCGCGCGATGATGACCGCGTCGCTGGGCGTCGCGGTGGTGGTCGCCCTCCTGGTGCCCCTGGCCCCGTCGGTCGAGGTGCTCATCGCGCTGCGGGCCGTGCAGGGCGCGGCCCTCGCGGGGCTCCCGGCGTCCGCGATGGCGTTCCTCGCCGAGGAGGTGCGGCCCAAGGCGCTGGTCGGCGCGATCGGCATGTTCGTGGCGGGCAACTCCATCGGCGGGATGAGCGGCCGCATCGTCACGGGCTGGGTCGCGCAGGCCTGGGGCTGGCGTGCGGCGCTGGCCGTGGTGGGCGTCGTGGCGGTGCTCTGCGCGGTGGCCTTCCGCGCGCTGCTGCCCGCGCCGAGGCACTTCACGCCGGGCTCGCCGACCCCCAGGTCGCTGGCGCGGACGGTCCGCACACATCTGTCGGACCCGCTGCTGTGCAGGCTGTACGCGATCGGGGCGCTGTTCATGACCGTGTTCGGCGCGGTCTACACCGTGATCGGATACCGGCTCACCGAGGCGCCGTTCTCGCTCCCCCAGGGTGTCATCGGCTCGATCTTCCTGGTCTACCTCGTCGGCACGGTCTCCTCGGCGGCCGCCGGGAAGCTGGTGGCCCGGCTGGGGCGGCGCGGGGCGCTGTACCTGGCGGTGGGCACCACGGCGGGCGGGCTGCTGATGTCCCTGTCCTCGTCGCTGGTCCTGGTGCTGCTGGGACTCGTGCTGATCACCGCCGGATTCTTCGCGGGGCACGCGGTGGCGTCCTCGTCGGTGAGCCGTACGGCCACCACGGGCCGCGCGCAGGCCTCCGCGCTCTACCAGTCGGCGTACTACCTGGGCTCCAGCGCGGGCGGCACGCTCGGCGCCGTCGCCTTCCACTCGGGCGGCTGGGCGGGGACCGTCGCGCTCGGGCTGTTCGCGGTGCTCGGCGTCGTGTCGGTGACCGTATGGGGCTCGCACGCGGCGCGGGCGGAGCGCCGGCGCGGCCTCATCGCCCGCTCCTGCTGATTTCACCTGCGGGTTATCCCACTCCGTGGGCCGTTGTCGGTGGGCTGCGGTAGCTTCCGTTGTGTCGGGCCTCAAGGTGGTCCGGCGCCGGTAGCCGCAGGGGTGGGTGGGGATGGGCGACATCGCAGGGACGACGACCGATCTGGACGTCACGCTGGAGAAGTACCGGGTCGAACTGACCGGGTACTGCTATCGGATGCTCGGTTCCGCGTTCGAGGCCGAGGACGCCGTGCAGGACACGATGGTCCGCGCCTGGCGCAGCTTCGAGAAGTTCGAGGGCCGCTCCAGCGTCCGCTCCTGGCTGTACCGCATCGCGACGAACGTCTGCCTGGACATGCTGAACGCCGGCAACCGCCGCGCCCGCCCCATGGACCTGACGGCCGCCGCCCCGCTGGCCCAGGCGGCGCTCACCCCCCGCCCGGACAACACCTGGCTGGAGCCGATGCCGGACGCCCGTGTGCTGCCCACGCCCAGTGACCCCGCCGAGGCCGCCGTCGCCAAGGAGTCGGTGCGCCTGGCGTTCGTCGCCGCCCTGCAGAGCCTGCCGCCCAAGCAGCGCGCGGTGCTGATCCTGCGGGAGGTCCTCGCCTGGAAGGCCAGTGAGGTCGCCGAGCTGATCGACACCTCGGTCGCCTCGGTGAACAGCGCGCTCCAGCGGGCCCGCGCCACGCTCGCGGAGCGGCCGCAGGACGACACGGCCGTCTCCGATCCGCTGGACGAGGAGCAGCAGAAGCTCCTGGAGCGCTATGTCGCCGCCTTCGAGGGGTACGACATGGTGGCGCTGACCGCGCTGCTCGCCGAGGACGCCGTCATGACGATGCCGCCGTTCGACCTGTGGCTGCGGGGCACGGCGGACATCACCGGCTTCATGGCCACGATGGGCGCCGCCTGCGCCGACGGCCGTCTGATCCCGGTGGACGTGAACGGCTCGCCGGGTTTCGCCCAGTACAAGCCCGACCCGGACAACGGCGGCTTCATGCCGTGGTCGATCCAGGTCATCGAGATCTCACAGGGCCGTATCGCCGGCTTCCACTGCTTCCTGGACACCGAGCGGTGGTTCCCGCTGTTCGGGGTGCCCCTGCACCTCGACGGCTAGCCCGAGCAGTTCGACCAGGCCGACGAGCCCGAGGAGGGACAGCAGCGCGGGGGCGGGGTTCCGCAGGCGGATCCGGGCCCCGGCCCTGCGGGCGGCGAGGTGCAGCCGGGCGAGGGCGTCGACGGTGGCGAGGTCGGCGGTGGTGACGCCGGAGACATCGCAGACGACGTCCCTGCTCGCGCCGTCGCCGGGCCCGTGCCGGGCGGCGGCGACCCGCTCGCACAGGGACGGGACGTCGGCCGGGCGCAGGGGCCCCGTGACATGGATGAGGTTCGCTTCGGAATCGGCCACGCAGGGTGGACCGGCGCGGCGGACGGAACTCATCGGTCCTCGCCCCCGCGATGGGCATGCCCGCGTCAGTCCCCGGGGAACGCGCTGGTGTCGATCGGCAGGTCGAAGGGGGCGGGCAGCTTGATGGTCTCGCCGAACTTGCAGGCGCTCAGGAGGCGGTAGACGCCGCCTCGGGGCTCGCCGTAGAGGGTGACGGTGGGGCCGCCGGGGGCCCAGCGGTCGATGAGGAGGTAGAGGGGGATGCCGGCGGCGGCGTAGGCGGCGGGCTTGCTGACGCGGTCGTGGCGGGCGTTGGAGGGGGACGTCACCTCGACCACAAGTTCGGCGGCGCCGGCCGGAACGTACGTCTCCGGCCCGTCGATGTCGGCCAGCGGGACCACGACCAGGTCGGGGACGAACATGCCGGCTTTCGACGGCACCGCGAGGGACAGCGTCTGGTAGACGCCCCAGTCATCCGGAAGCACGGAGTACAGCAGGCGGTGCACTTTCTCCGCGATGAGATTGTGGTAATTGGCAGGACTGGGCGACACGGTGATGACCCCTTCGATGATCTCCACCTTGCTGCCCTCGGGCCACTCCATCTCCTCCCAGAGCCGGACGAGGTCGTCCCAGTCCTGGCCGGATCCGTGGCCTACGGTGAGTGCGCTCATGGCGGTCTCCTCTATCGGTGCGTCACCGATCCCAGCATGCCGAACGGGACCGGCGGCGGTCCACCGATCCCGTTCACCCGTACGAGTAAGCCCTGGTCAGAGCAGCGCGGGCCCAGCTGTCAGCCGATCCGGTCCAGCACGATCGGCGGCGCCGAGAAGTCCGTCCCCGGGGCGGCGATGTCGTACGCGCCCTCCACCGACCGAAGCGCGTACTCGAACCGCTCCGGGGTGTCCGTGTGCAGGGTCATCAGCGGCGCGCCCGCCTCGACCGTGTCGCCCGGCTTGGCGTGCAGCTCGACGCCCGCGCCGGCCTGGACGACGTCCTCCTTGCGGGCGCGGCCGGCGCCCAGGCGCCAGGCGGCGACGCCGACGCCGTACGCGTCGAGCCGGGTCAGGACGCCGGACGTCGGGGCCTTGACCACGTGCGTCTCGCGGGCCACCGGCAGCTTCGCGTCGGGGTCGCCGCCCTGGGCCGCGATCATCCGGCGCCACACGTCCATCGCCGAGCCGTCGGCCAGCGCCTTCGCCGGGTCGGCGTCCTTCAGGCCGGCCGCGTCCAGCATCTCGCGGGCGAGGGCCAGGGTCAGCTCGACGACGTCCGCCGGGCCGCCGCCCGCCAGGACCTCCACGGACTCGCGGACCTCAAGGGCGTTGCCCGCCGTCAGGCCGAGCGGGGTCGACATGTCGGTGAGCAGGGCGACGGTGCGCACGCCGCTGTCGGTGCCCAGCTCGACCATCGTGGACGCCAGTTCCCGCGCGTCCTCGATGTTCTTCATGAAGGCGCCGGTGCCGACCTTCACGTCCAGGACCAGCGAGCCCGTGCCCTCGGCGATCTTCTTCGACATGATGGACGAGGCGATCAGCGGGATGGCCTCCACCGTGCCGGTGACGTCGCGCAGGGCGTAGAGCTTCTTGTCGGCGGGGGCGAGGCCGTCGCCCGCCGCGCAGATGACCGAGCCGACGGAGTCGAGGACGTTCAGCATCTCCTCGTTGGAGAGCAACGCGCGCCAGCCGGGGATGGCCTCCAGCTTGTCCAGGGTGCCGCCGGTGTGGCCGAGGCCCCGGCCCGACAACTGCGGGACGGCCGCGCCGCACGCGGCGACCAGCGGGGCGAGCGGCAGCGTGATCTTGTCGCCGACACCGCCCGTGGAGTGCTTGTCGGCGGTCGGGCGGGAGAGCGAGGAGAAGTCCATGCGCTCGCCGGACGCGATCATCGCGGCGGTCCAGCGGGCGATCTCCTTGCGGTTCATGCCGTTGAGGAGGATCGCCATCGCCAGGGCCGACATCTGCTCGTCGGCGACCGCGCCGCGGGTGTACGCGTCGATGACCCAGTCGATCTGTTCGTCGCTCAGCTCGCCCCGGTCGCGCTTGGTGCGGATGACGGAGATGACGTCCATGGCGGTCCTTCCAGCAGTACAGCGGCGTACGGAGATATGGGCCGACTCTACGCGCATAGAGCCGTGAGCTGAAGGTGGCCCCGCAGCCAAGATCTCCAAGGATGCGGGGCCAGGCGTCAGTTGAGGTGCTGCGGGCCGAACGCGTCGGGGAGCATGTCCGCGAGCGTGCGCACGCCCGAGGCCGTCTCCAGGAGCAGTTCGGGGCCGCCGAACTCGTACAGGAGCTGGCGGCAGCGGCCGCACGGCATCAGGATCTCGCCCTTGCCGTCCACGCACGTGAAGTGGGTGAGGCGGCCACCGCCGGTCAACTGTAGCTGGGAGACCAGGCCGCACTCGGCGCACAGGCCGAGGCCGTAGGAGGCGTTCTCCACGTTGCAGCCGACGACCGTCCTGCCGTCGTCCACCAGCGCCGCGGCGCCGACGGGGAAGCCCGAATAGGGGGCGTACGCGCGGGACATGGCCTCGCGCGCGGCCTCCCGCAGGGCGTCCCAGTCGGTGTCGGCGGTGGTCGTCACTTGCCCTGTCCCTTCCGGTACGGCATGCCGTCCGCCTTCGGCATCCGAAGGCGCTGGGCGGAGAGCGAGAGCACCAGCAGGGTCACCACGTACGGCGTGGCGGTGACGACCTGGTTGGGCACCTCGTCGGTCAAGCCGTACCACAGGAACATCAGCGCGGAGATGGCCGCGGTGATCACCGCGGGCACGTACCGCTTGCGCCAGGCGAGGTAGATCGCGCCGATGACCAGCAGGATCGCGAGGAGCAGCAGCAGCGCGTGGACGTTGGTGCCGCCACCCCGCAGCTTCAGGCTGTCGGTGTAACCGAACAGGCCGGCGCCGAGCGCGAGGCCGCCCGGCATCCAGTTGCCGAAGATCATCGCGGCGAGGCCGATGTAGCCGCGGCCGCCGGTCTGGCCCTCCAGGTAGATGTTGGAGGCGACCAGCGAGAGGAAGGCGCCGCCGAGGCCGGCGAAGCCGCCGGAGATGATCACGGCCAGGTACTTGTACTTGTAGACGTTCACGCCGAGCGACTCGGCCGCGATGGGGTTCTCGCCGCAGGAGCGCAGCCGCAGGCCGAACGAGGTGCGCCACAGCACCCACCAGCTCAGCGGGACCAGCGCGACGGCGACCACGGTGAGCGGCGAGAGGTTGGTGAACAGCCCGCCGAACAGGCCCGCGAGGTCGGAGACCAGGAACCAGTGCTTGCCGTTGAGGTCCATGAGCCAGTCGGACAGGCCCGGCACGGAGAAGTCGCCGAGGGATTCGACGGGCGGGGACTGCTTCGACGTACCGCCCTCCTCGCCCTCGAAGACGAAGGTGGCGAGGTAGCGGGTGACGCCGAGGGCGAGGATGTTCAGGGCCACACCGGAGACGATGTGGTTGACGTTGAAGGTGACCGTCACGATCGCGTGCAGCAGGCCGCCGAGCGCGCCGCCGAGGATGCCGAACAGGACGCCCGCCCACGGGCCCCACTGGAAGCCGGCCCAGGCACCGAACCAGGTGCCGAGGATCAGCATGCCTTCAAGGCCGATGTTGACGACGCCCGCGCGCTCGGCCCACAGGCCGCCGAGGCCCGCGAGACCGATCGGCACGGCCAGCTTGAGGGCCGTCGACATCTGTCCGGTGGAGGTGATGCCGTCGGCGCCGGTGATCACGCGCACCAGCGAGGTCAGCACCAGGACGCCCGCGACGCAGAGCAGGAGGACGGGGAGCGAGATGCGGCGGCGGCCCGCTGCGGGCTGCTTGACCGGGGGTTTGGCGACGGATGCCGTGCTCATCGGGCAGCCACCTCCTTCACGGAGTCGTTGTTGCCGTTGTTGGCGTTCGCCCGGGCGGCGGCGGCCAGTTCCTCACCGACGCGCCGCTGCTGGCGGCGCAGGCCCCAGCGGCGGACGGCCTCGGAGGAGACGACGACCGCGATCACGATGAGGCCCTGCATGATCACCGCGATCTCCTTGTCGTACGCGACCGGGGTGGCGTAGTCCAGGGCGGGTGAGGCCTTGTCGAGGAAGGCCCACAGCAGCGCGGCGAACGCGATGCCGACCGGGTTGTTGCGGCCGAGCAGCGCGATGCCGATGGCGGTGAAGCCGAGGCCCGCGGGGAAGCTGAGGCTGTAGGTGTGGGTGTCGCCGAGCAGGATCGGCAGGCCCGAGAGGCCCGCGACGCCGCCGGAGATCAGCATGGCCGTGAGCACCATGCGCTTGGCGTTCACCCCGGAGGCCGCGGCGGCGGACTCGGAGGCGCCGGTGGCGCGCAGGTCGAAGCCGAAGCGGGTGCGGTTGAGGACCAGCCAGTACAGGACGCCGGCGAGGACGGCGACGAAGACGAAGCCGTAGACCTCACCGCCCGCCAGCTTGATGCCGGGGAACCAGCCGGACTCCTTCATCACGCCGGTGGTCTGGTTGTTGCCGACCGGGACGCCGAAGTTGTCGGTGAGGGTGAGGTAGCCGATGACGCTCGTCGCGATGGCGTTGAGCATGATCGTGGCGACCACCTCGCTGACCCCGCGCGTGGTCTTGAGCAGGCCCGCGATGCCGGCCCAGGAGGCGCCGGTGAGCATGGCGACCACGATGAGCAGCGGGATCTGGAGGGCGGCGGGCAGCGCGACGTGCGCGCCGACGACGGCGGTCACCACCGCGGCGAGGCGGTACTGCCCGTCCACGCCGATGTTGAACAGGTTCATGCGGAAGCCGATGGCCACCGCGAGCGCCGCCAGGTAGTACATGCCGGCCTGGTTGATGGTCAGGACCTGGACGTCGGAGTAGGAGATCTGCTTCAGCATCAGGGTGTACGGCTCGATCGGGCTCTTGCCCGAGGCGAGCAGCACGACCGAGGTCAGCGCCACGGCCACGACCAGCGCGATGACCGGGGCGGCCACCGCGAGGAGCACGCGCTCCTTGTCGAACTTCTTCATCGGGTCTCGTCCTCCTGTGAGCCGTCACCGGGCTCGGTGTGTTCCAGGTGGCCGGAGGCCGCGCCCGTCATCGCCGACCCCAGCTCCTCCGGGGTGACGGTGGCCGGGTCGGCGTCCGCGACGAGCCGGCCGCGGTAGATCACGCGGAGGGTGTCGGAGAGGCCGATCAGCTCGTCCAGGTCCGCGGAGATCAGCAGGACGGCCAGGCCCTCGCGGCGGGCCTCGCGGATCTGGTCCCAGATCTGCGCCTGCGCGCCGACGTCCACACCGCGGGTGGGGTGGGCGGCGATCAGGAAGCGCGGCTTGTGGCTCATCTCGCGGCCGACGATCAGCTTCTGCTGGTTGCCGCCGGACAGCGAGGCGGCCGTCACGTCGATGCCGGGCGTACGGACGTCGTACTCCTGCACGATGCGGCGGGTGTCGGCCTGGGCGGCCTTGGGGTCGAGCCAGAAGCCGCGCGCGTTCGGCCGCTCCGTGACGTGGCCGAGGATGCGGTTCTCCCACAGCGGGGACTCCAGGAGGAGGCCGTGGCGGTGGCGGTCCTCGGGGATGTACCCGATGCCGTCCTCGCGCCGCTTGCGGGTCGGCACGGCGGTGATGTCCTCGCCCGCCATGCGGATCACGCCGGAGTCGGCGTGCTTGAGGCCGATGAGCGCGTCGATCAGCTCGGTCTGGCCGTTGCCCTCGACGCCCGCGATGCCGAGGACCTCGCCCTCGTGGATCGTGAAGGAGATGTCGTCCAGCAGGGCGCGGCCCGAGTCGCCCTCGGCGAGCAGCCTGAGGCCCTCCACCTGGATCATCGGGCGGTCGGTGACCGTGGACTCCGCCGTCTCGGGGGTGGGCAGTTCGCTGCCCACCATCAGCTCGGCGAGCTGGCGCGGCGTCGTCTCGGCGGGGATCGCCGTACCGACGGTCGTGCCGCGCCGGATGACGGTGATGTCGTCGGCGACGGACAGGACCTCGCCCAGCTTGTGCGAGATGAAGATGACGGACAGGCCCTCGGACTTGAGCTCGCGGAGGTTGTCGAAGAGCGCGTCGACCTCCTGCGGCACGAGCACGGCCGTCGGCTCGTCGAGGATCAGCGTGGTGGCGCCGCGGTAGAGGACCTTGAGGATCTCCACGCGCTGACGGTCGGCGACGCCGAGGTCCTCCACGTACGCGTCGGGGCGCACCCCGAGGCCGTAGCGGTCGGAGAGGTCGAGGATCGCGCGGCGGGCCGCGCCGCCGATGCCGTGCAGCTTCTCGCTGCCGAGAACGATGTTCTCCAGGACCGTCAGCTGGTCGGCGAGCATGAAGTGCTGGTGCACCATGCCGATGCCGCGGGCGATGGCGTCGGCGGGGCCCGCGAAGGCGACCTGCTCGCCGTCGACGGCGATGGTGCCCTCGTCCGGCTTCTGCATGCCGTAGAGGATCTTCATCAGCGTCGACTTGCCGGCGCCGTTCTCGCCGACCAGGGCGTGCACGGTGCCCTTGCGGACGGTGAGGTGGATGTCGTGGTTGGCCACGACTCCGGGGAACCGCTTGGTGATGCCGGCGAGTTCGACGGCGACGGGCGGAGGGTTGGTGGACGCGTCGATGGCGCACTCTCCTCGGGGGTGCCTGAAGGAAAGGGGCCGCCTACGCGCGCAGTGCCCCTGCTACTGGTGCTGCTGGGTGGTGCTGGTCGTCCCCCGTACGGGATCACCCCGTACGGCGGACGTCACGGCGTGGCCCGCGCGAACGGGGCGCGGGTGGACCATCGTCCCCCACACCCCGTCACACGAGAATCACGCTGCCGTCACGGCGGTCGGCCCGCCGCTCAGGCGGTCACGGCGTGGAGTCGACCTTGATCTTGCCGCTCTTGATGCCCGCCTCGGCCTTCGCGACCGCGGCCCGGACGTCCTTCATCTTCTGGAACTCCGGGTTGGAGTCGGCGAGCGCGACACCGCCCGACTTGAGGTCGGCGCGGACGACACCGCCCTTGGCCTTGCCGTCCTCGACGGCCTTGGCCAGGTTGTACACCGAGGCCGCGACGTCCTTGGTCGCCGAGGTGAGGATGTACTTCTTGTACTTGGCCAGCGCGTTCTGCTTGTACTGGTCGGAGTCGACGCCGATCGCCCAGATCTTCTTGGCGGCGGCGGCCTCGATGACGCCCTGACCGGAGAGGCCCGCGGCGTGGTAGACCACGTCGGCGCCCTTCTCGATCTGGCCCTGGGCGGCGGTCTTGCCCTTGTCGGGGCTGGTGAAGCCGCCGTCCTCGGCCTTCTCGGTCAGGTACTGCTTGACGACCTTGACCTTGGGGTCCGTGTCCTTGACACCCTGCGCGAAGCCCGCCTCGAACTTGTGGATGAGGGGGACGTCCACGCCGCCGACGAATCCGACGGTCTTGGACTTGGTCGCCTTGGCGGCGGTGACGCCCGCGAGGTAGGACGCCTCCTGCTCGCTGAAGACCAGGTCGGAGACGTTGTCGGCCTTGACGGTCTCGTCATCGACGATGCCGAAGGAGGTCTTCGGGAACTTCGCCGAGACCTCCTTGATGGCCGGGGCGTAGGCGTAGCCGACACCGATGACCGGGTTGTAGCCCTGCTTGGCGAGCTGCGTCAGGCGCTGCGCCTTGTCGGCGTCCGACTCGCCGTCGACCGGCTCGACGGCCTTCTCGCCGGTCTTGAACTCCTTGGCGGCCTTCTTCATGCCCTCGGTCGCGGCGTCGTTGAAGGACTGGTCGCCGGCGCCGCCGACGTCGTAGGCGAGGGCGACGCCCTTGTTCTTGTCGTCCTTGGCGGCGTCGCTGGACGTGCCGCCGCAGGCGGAGACGGAGACGGCGAGGGCTGCGGTCGCGGCGCCCGCGACAGCTATTCGAGACACCCGGCGCATAGGAACGAACTCCTTGAGGGAAGCAAGCACAAGCAGGTACGAGCGCCTACCCGGCGCTGATTTCGCCGCAGCGTAACGCGCGTAGACCTCACATAAGAACCCTTCTGTCCGGTCCGTTATCGAGCTGTGGCCACCAGGCGTCCGTGGCCTGAACGCGCGGTGGGCGCCCCCCAGATGGGAGGCGCCCAGGCGCCGCAGGACGTACTACGTACAACGGCGGGAGGCACGCGGGGAAGGTGCTACGTACAACCTTCGCGGGGTCCCGGGCGGGCCGGTGGCCTACGGAGCCGTCCGGACCTTCACCTTGCCGCTGATGATGTCCTTCCTGGCCTTCTCCACGGCGGCGACGACGTCCTTCATCGCCGTGTACCTCGGGTTGGAGTCGGCGAAGCCGACGCGGCCGGACTCCAGGTCGTAGCGCTGCTCGCCCTTCATCGGCTTGCCCTCGACGACCGACTTCGTCAGGTCGTACACCGCGCCGCCGACATCCTTGAAGGCCGAGCCGAGGATGTGGTCCTTGTACTTGGCGAGCGCCTTCTGCTTGTACTGGTCGGAGTCGACGCCGATCGCCCACTTCTTCTGCGAGCCGACCTCCTGGATGACGCCCTGACCGGAGAGCCCGGCCGCGTGGTAGATCACGTCCGCGCCGGCCTCCAGCTGGCCGCTCGCCGCGTTCTGGCCCTTGTCGGGGCTGGAGAAACCGCCCTCTTCGGGCTTCTCCGTCAGATAGCGCTTCTCGATTTCGATCTCGGGGTCGACGGACTTCACGCCCTGCACGAATCCGGCCTCGAATTTGTGGATCAGCGGAATGTCCACGCCGCCGACGAATCCGACGTGCTTGGCCTTGCTGGCCTTCGCGGCGGCGACGCCCGCCAGATAGGAGCCCTGTTCCTCGTGGAAGACCAGATCGGCGACGTTGTCCGCCTGCACGGTGTTGTCGTCGATGATCCCGAAGGTGGTCTTCGGGAACTTCTTCGCGGCCGCCTCCACGGCGGGCGCGTAGACGAAACCGACGCCGATCACCGGGTCGTACCCCTGCTTGGCGAGCTGTTCGAGCCGCTGGACCTTGTCGGCGCTGGACTCGCCGTCGCCCGGCTCCATGTCCACGCCGCCGATCTCGAACTCCTCGCGGGCCTTGCTGTAGCCCGCGTAGGCGGCGTCGTTGAAGGACTGGTCGCCCTGCCCGCCGATGTCGTACGCGAGGCCGATCCCCTTGCCCTGGTACGAGGACGACGTGCCGGAGCCCTCCTCCTTGCCGCCGTCCTCCCGCGAGGCCTCACTGCTGGTCTTGCCGCACGCCGAAGCGGCGAGGGCGAGCGACGCCACCGCCACGGCCACTTGGGAAAGTCTTGATACACGACGCACAGGACGCACCCCTCACATTTCCCAACACGCCGTTGACGGCGCGGATTTCGGCGCACATTAACGCGCGTAGAAAGGGAGGGGAACGGGTTTTCGCGGGGCCGTTACCCATTCGTGCCGAAGCCCGCGAATGCCGGCCTCGCTCGTCTTACGCCCCGGCCCGCTCCCCCGCGTCCTGAGTCCCCGGCGTGCTCCCGCGCGTCCTCACTCCCCGGCGCGCGCGTGGTCCAACAGGGCGGCGGCGGTGAAGAGTTCGACGCCGACCGCGATGGCCGACTCGTCCACGTCGAAATCCCCCTGGTGGAGGTCGCGGACGGTGCGCTCCCCGGGCCTGCGCACGCCGAGCCGGGCCATGGCGCCGGGCACGTGCTCCAGGTACCAGGAGAAGTCCTCGCCGCCGAGGCTCTGTTCGGTGTCCTCGACCGAGGCGATGCCGCACCGCTCGACCATGGCGTCACGCAGCAGGTCGGCGACGCCGCCGTCGTTGACGACGGGCGGGACGCCGCGGACGTAGGTGACGTCGGACTTGGCGCGGTAGAGGCCGGCGATCTCCTGGACGGCGTCGTGCACCAGGTCGGGCGCCTCCCGCCAGGTCTTGAGGTCGAGGCAGCGCACGGTCCCGGACAGCTCGGCGTGCTGCGGGATGACGTTCGCCGCGTGGCCGGACTCGATGCGGCCCCAGGTCAGCGAGAGGCCCGAGCGGGCGTCGGTACGGCGGGCGACCACGGCGGGGACCTCGGTGGCGACCTTGGCGACGGCCGTGACCAGGTCCGTGGTCAGGTGCGGGCGCGCGGTGTGTCCGCCGGCCCCGTCGAGCGAGACCTCCAGGCGGTCGCAGGCGGAGGTGATCGGGCCGTGCCGCAGGCCGATGCGGCCCGCGTCGACGCGGGGGTCGCAGTGCAGGGCGATGATCTTGCCGACGCCGTCGAGGACGCCTTCCTTGATGGCTTGCGCGGCGCCGCCCGGCAGGACCTCCTCCGCGGGCTGGAAGATCAGCCGCACCGCGAAGGGCAGCGTCCCCTCGCGTGCCATGGCGGCGAGGACCAGGCCGGTGCCGAGCACGACGGTGGTGTGCACGTCGTGGCCGCAGGCGTGGGCGCGGTCGGGCACCGTGGAGCGGTAGGGCACGCCGAGCTTGGTGTCGGGGATCGGCAGGGCGTCGATGTCGGCCCGCAGGGCGAGCATGGGGCGCGCGCCGCTGTGCGCGCCGCTCCCCACGTCGCAGACGAGGCCCGTGCCGCCGCCCAGTACCCGGGGCGCGAGGCCCGCCTCCTCAAGGCGGGCCTTGATCGCCGCGGTGGTGCGGAACTCCTGGTTGCCGAGCTCCGGGTGCATGTGCAGGTCGCGACGGAAGGCGACCAGCTCGGCACGCAGCGCTTCGGGCAGCTCGCCGGGGAGCGTTTCCGTGAGTTCGCACTCCATTGCGGACAAGCCGTCGGACACCTCTTCGGTCGCACAGGACATCAGTTGGTTCACCCTTTGAAGGGTAGGGCGATGCAACGGCCAACTGACCCACGATCAACAAAAGTTCAGCCCGATAGGGGAAGAAACTTTGGCCTCGTGGCGCATGGCCGCTGATCGGGATGGGTACATATTCACGCCGCCACGGGGGATGCGTAAGCCGTCCTTCGCCGGTAGTAGGCGAGGGCGACCGCTATCAGCAAGGGCGGCCAGGCGATCAGCGGTATATAGCAGAACACAAGCAGGGCGGTTTGCGCTGTACTGTCCGTCACACCCGTTTCGCTCCCCAATCCGGCTATCTGTACGTAGCAGGCCCAGCCCAGCAGGCAGAAGAGCCCCGCCGCGCCCAGCAGGGCCGGGACGACGGCGCCGAGCGGACGCACCGGCCGCCCGCCCAGCACGGGTACCCAGCCCGGGACGATCTCACCCCACTCACGCACCAGACCGAGCGTGAGCAACGCGAGCCCCTCGGACACTAGGCTGAGCATCAGGATGTACGCGGCCTCGCCGGCGCCGCTCTGCTCCCGCGCGGCGACGGGCAGCTCGGCCACCAGGGCCACCCGCCACAGCCCGGAGGGCAGCGTCAGCCAGGGCACGGCATGGGCGGCGAGGACGGCCCAGCGGGGGACATCGGGCAGTGCGGAGATTCTCGGCATGGGGCGATGCTGGCCGGGCGGGGGCGGCCGACGCGTCGTCGCGCGGGCGCATTCGGCCCTGGTGGACTCCCCCGGGCGGGGGAGGGAGTGCTGCCCCGGCGGGCTCGCCGGGCGGGGGCAAGGAGCGCCGGCCTGGCGGGCTCGCCGGGCGAGGCAAGGAGCGCCGGCCTGGCGGGCTCCGCCGGGAGCGGGCCTCAGGTCGTCACCTCACGGGCCGTTCTGGCGAATGCCGCCACCGCCCCCGTGTCGTGGCCGAGGCGCCACACCAGGCCGTAACCGGTCGGTTCCGCGTCCGCGAAGGGGACGTAGACGACACCCGGGCGGGCGTAGTAGACGGCCGTGTGGGCCGGGGCGAGGAGCGCGCCCCGGCCGGCCGCGACCAGGATCAGGCCCTCCTGCAGATTGATCACGCCGGGCCCCCGCTCGATCGGGCGCCCGCTCGGGGTGCGGGCGGGGACGTGGTGCTCCAGCCAGTAGTCGGGGACCTCGCCCGCGAGGGTGAGGAGCGGGACGTCCGCGAGGTCCTCCCGGGTCACCGTCTCCCGCGCGGCCAGCGGATGGGCGGCGGGCAGGGCGAGGACGCGGTCCTCGGCGAGCAGCTGCGGGCCGCCGTCGAGGTCGTCCTCCCGGACGGGGAACTCGGTGAGCTGCACGTCGAACTCGCCCCTGCGCAGCTGTCCGTACGGATCGGCGAGGGGGACCTCGCAGACCTCCACGGCGAGGCCGGGGTGGCTGACGCGCAGGGCTTCCGTCGCCTTCATGACGATCTCGCCGGTCAGCG
Organism: Streptomyces sp. NPDC031466; assembly: GCF_055581265.1. NCBI lineage: Bacteria > Bacillati > Actinomycetota > Actinomycetes > Kitasatosporales > Streptomycetaceae > Streptomyces > Streptomyces sp. NPDC031466. The sequence goes on along the minus strand of NZ_JBVIJT010000013.1, from coordinate 38,315 downwards.
GGTTGGAGAAGCCGACGTGCAGCACCGCCTCGATGCCCCGCGCGGTGGCGGCGGCCCGGTCCAGGGCGTCCTCGATGGCCCGGTGGTGCGGCGCGAGGTCGGCGCGCAGCTGCCGGCCGAGTCCGGTGAGGGCGACGCGGCGACTGGTGCGGACGAACAGCGCGGCGCCCACCCGGCGTTCGAGCCGCTGCACGAGCTGGGTCACGCGCGCCCTGGACAGCCGCATCCGCTCGGCGGTGCGGCCGAAGTGCAGCTCCTCGGCGAGGAGGAGGAAGCACTCCAGTTCGTCGCGCTCGATCGGCATCGGGCCCCCAGGTCGTCGGATCGTTCAGCCTGCTTGAACGAACGTTGCGATCTTCGGCGTTGTTCCGCTCCGCCGGCCCACCGAAGGTGGTTGAGGAGACAACAACAGCGATCGCCAGCAGGAGAGTTGAGCCGCCATGAGCGCCCATGCCCCCGGCCCCGCCGAAGGACCGACCCCCTCCTGGACCCCTCGTCAGTGGGGTGTCCTCCTCGTCCTGTGCGGGGCGATCTTCCTGGAGGGCATCGACATCGCCATGCTCAACGTCGCCCTGCCCGCCATCCGCGCCGACCTCGGCCTGTCCACCGGCTCCCTCCAGTGGGTGATGAGCGCGTACGTCCTCGGCTACGGCGGTTTCATGCTGCTCGGTGGGCGCGCCGCCGACCTCTTCGGGCGGCGCCGGATGTTCGTGTTCTGGCTCACCGTCTTCCTCGCCTTCTCCGGGCTCGGCGGGCTCGCCACCGAGGGGTGGACGCTGATCGCGGCCCGGTTCGTCACCGGGATCGCGGCGGCCTTCATGACGCCCGCCGGCCTCTCGATCATCACCACCGGGTTCGCGCAGGGGCCGCAGCGCAACAAGGCCCTGCTCTTCTACTCCGGCACCGCGGCCGGCGGCTTCTCGGTCGGGCTCGTCGCGGGCGGGCTGCTGGCCTCGGTCGGCTGGCGCTGGGTGTTCTTCGCGCCGGTCGTGCTCTGCGCCCTGATCCTGCCGGCCGCCCTCGCCCTGGTGCCGAGGACGGCGCGTCCGGAGCGGGTGGCGGGCGGGGGCTTCGACCTGGTGGGCGGGCTCACCGTCACCGGCGCCATCGTGCTGCTCGTCCTCGGTGTGGAGCGTGCCCCGCACGCCTCGGCCGGCTGGACCGCGGCCACGGTCGGCGCCGGTCTCGCCCTGCTCGCCGCTTTCGTCGCGGTCGAACGCCGCGCGGCGGCCCCGCTGGTGCGCCTCGGCATCCTGCGCGGCGGCGACCTCGTGCGCGCCAACCTCTCCGGACTGCTCTTCGCCGGGGGCTTCTTCGGCTTCCAGTTCCTGGTCGTGCTCTACCTCCAGGAGCTGCGGGGCTGGTCGACGCTGCAGACCAGCCTCGCGATGCTCGTCATGGGCACCGACGCGATCCTCTCCCCCCTGCTCACGCCCAGGCTGGTGGCCCGCTTCGGCAACGCCCGGGTGATCTTCGGCGGGCTGCTCCTGGCCGCGCTCGCCTACGCCCTGTTCCTGCCGGTCGGCGCCGACTGGACGTACGCGATGATGCTCCCGAGCCTGATCGTCGTCGGCCTCGCGTTCTCGCTGGCCTACGGGCCGCTCACCATCGCCGCCACCGAGGGGGTCGCCGAGGAGGAGCAGGGGCTCGCCGGGGCGCTGCTCTACACGTCCTTCCAGTTCGGCGCGGCGCTCGGCCTCTCGGCGGCCACGGCCGTGAACGTCGCCGCTACGGCGTCCGGTGCGCCCGACGACCTGCTGGACGGCTACCGCGCGGCCCTGTGGGTGCCCCTGGCCGCCGCCCTGCTGGCCGCGCTGGTCAGCGCCTTCGGGCTGCGCGGCAGGCGAAGTGCGCTGCCCCGGCCGGTGGCGGCGCCTAGTCTGCGGGCATGACCGGCAGTGAGAACACGGGTACGTGGCGGGCCGACGGCGCCGGGGTCCTGCGGCTGCCCTCCGGACGGCTCGTCCGGGGGCGGGGGCTCCGGCACCCCCTGCCCGAGGGGGACGCGCCCGACTTCGGCGTCTACCTCCTCGGCAAGCGGCCACCCGAAGTCCCTTGGGAGTCCCGGTGGTTGCGCTGGCCCGACTTCCGGCTGCCGAGCGACCGCGGCCGGGCGCGGGAGCTGCTGGGCGAGGTGTGGGAGCGGGCGGCCGGGGAGCGCGTGGAGGTGGCGTGCGGGGGCGGGCGCGGGCGCACCGGGACGGCCCTCGCCTGTGTGGCCGTGCTGGACGGGGTGCCCGCCCGGGAGGCCGTCACCTTCGTACGCGCCCACTACGACCGGCACGCGGTGGAGACGCCCTGGCAGCGGCGGTACGTGGCGCGGTTCGGCGGCTGAGCACTTGCCCGGCTCACCCGGCCGCCGGGGACCTCACACCCCTCGGGCCGCCGGCCGAGGTGATGACCGACGTCAGGCGGTGCACGTCCCGGGCCGTGCCCGTCACGCCGGACAGGAAGCCCTGGGCGCGCGGCGAGGCGTTCTCCGTGAGCCAGGCCGGATCGATGTCGCAGACCGCCACCTTCACCTCGGTGCCCGCGAGGGCCAGCGGCAGGGTGTGGACGACCGTGGAGGGGAAGCTGAGGATCGTGGGGCCGATGGGGCCGCGGCGGGCGATCAGCTCCAGCGGCAGGTCCGGGCGCACCACCTGTAGGCCCGTCTCCACCGCGAGCCGGTGGAGCTTCTCGGAGCTCTCCCGGCGGTGGGCGAAATAGCGCCGGGCGCCGTGGGCCAGGGCCAGTGCGCGGACCGCCTCCACATAGCGGTCGGGGTCCACCACGCCCGTCTCGACGAGGGAGGTGCCGACCAGGTCGGCGCCGCCGGTGATGCGGGGCGGGCCGAAGCGTTCCTTCGTCCAGGCGAAGGCGTTGACGGTGATCTCCACGCCGGGCGGCGCCTGGTCGATCGGCATGGCGGAGAAGACCTCCACCGTGCGCGCCCCGCCGGGGGTGAGGCGGCGCCGGGCCGAGGCGGAGACGGGGGCGAAGACGAGGTCGCGGGGGCCGGGCCGGCCGCCCTTGCGGTGCCAGCGCACCAGGCGCTCGCCGCGGGCGAGCTGGGAGACGAACTCCATCGTCGCCGTGCCGTCGTCCACCACCACCAGGGAGCGGGCGCGGGTGATCGTCAAGAGGAGTTGTACGTAGCGGGAGAACGGATCGCCTATGACGATCCGGTCCGCCTTGCGCAGCACGCCCGCGAGGCCGCCTATCGTCTGGAAGGGGGCGCTCGCGCCGCCGCGCGCCTCCTCCCAGCGCACTTCCACGCCCTCGTCGCGGGCGAGCTGCGCCATGCGGCGCAACTGGCCCCGCGTCATGGGGTCGTTGGGCGACAGGACGACGACGGTGAGGCCCCCGGCCGGGCCGGTCGCGGCCGCGGCGTGCGCCCACTCCAGGACGTTCAGCAGCTGAACAGGGCTCTCCACGAAGGCGAGCGTGGAGGGGGCGGTGGTGTCGGCCGTGCGGCCGGCGCGGGGGCTCATCGTCGTCTGTCCGTCTCCCGGTGCTCGGTGGGCGCTCAGACCGCGACCGGCTCGGCGTCCGCCGACTCGGCCTCGGCGACGACGCCCGTGACGCGGCGCAGCTTCTTCATCGGGCCGAGCTCCGACTCGTAGACCTTCTTGACGCCGTCGCCGAGGGAGGCCTCGATGGTGCGGATGTCGCGGACCAGCCGCGTCAGGCCCTGCGGCTCGACGGAGGCGGCCTGGTCGGAGCCCCACATGGCGCGGTCGAGGGTGATGTGGCGCTCGACGAAGGTGGCGCCGAGGGCGACGGCCGCGAGGGTGGTCTGCAGGCCCGTCTCGTGGCCGGAGTAGCCGATCGGGACGTTCGGGTACTCCTGCTGGAGGGTGTTGATGACGCGCAGGTTCAGCTCCTCGGCCTTCGCCGGGTAGGTGGACGTGGCGTGGCAGAGCAGGATGTTGTCCGAGCCGAGGACCTCGACGGCGTGGCGGATCTGCTTCGGCGTCGACATGCCGGTGGACAGGATGACGGTGCGGCCGGTGGCGCGCAGGGCGCGCAGCAGCTCGTCGTCGGTCAGCGAGGCGGAGGCGACCTTGTGGGCGGGCAGGTCGAACTTCTCCAGGAAGGCGACGGCCTCGGTGTCCCACGGGGAGGCGAACCAGTCGATGCCGCGCTTGGCGCAGTGCTCGCTGATGGCCCGGTACTCGGACTCGCCGAACTCCACGCGGTGGCGGTAGTCGATGTACGTCATGCGGCCCCAGGGCGTGTCGCGCTCGATGTCCCACTGGTCGCGCGGGGTGCAGATCTCCGGGGTGCGCTTTTGGAACTTCACCGCGTCGCAGCCGGCGTCGGCGGCCACGTCGATGAGCGCGAGGGCGTTCTCCAGGTCACCGTTGTGGTTGATGCCGATCTCGCCGGTGATGTAGACGGGGCGGCCGGGGCCGGCCGTCTTGGAGCCGAAGCGACGCAGACGGGAGGTGGCGTCGATCGAGGTGGTGGAGCTCATGGTGATGCGTTCCTTACTTGTCGGGGGAGTCGAGAGAGGGGCCGAGGATCCAGCTGGCGATCTCTCGGATCGCGCCTTCACCGCCGGGCAGGGAGGTGACCGCGCGGGCCGCGCCGCGTACGACGTCATGGGCGCTCGCGACCGCCACGGGCCAGCCCACGAGGGCGAAGCACGGCAGGTCGTTGACGTCGTTGCCGACGTAGAGCACGCGCTCGGGCGCGATGCCCTGTTCCTCGCACCACTGCTTCAGTGCGAGGTCTTTGCGGTCGATGCCGTGCAGGACCGGGAGCCTGAGCTTCCTGGCGCGCGCGGCGACGACCGGGTTCTGTTCCGTGGACAGGATCAGCATGTGCAGGCCGCTCTTGCGCAGCGCCGCGATGCCGAGGCCGTCGCCGCGGTGCACGGAGACGAATTCCCGTCCCTCGGAGTCGACCAGCACCCTGTCGTCGGTCTGGGTGCCGTCGAAGTCGAGGACCACCGCGTCGATGTCGGCGGCGGTGGGGAGCGCGCCCTCCGGGCGTTCCGCGTCGAAGAGCGGGGCGAGGGCGCGGGCGCGGGCGAGGTCGTGCGGGTCGTCGACCTCCAGGACGCGGGCCGGGTCGGTGCGGACCGGCTCGGTGTGCCCGAAGAAGCGGTGCTTGTGGGTGCGGAAGCCCGCCGCGTCCATCGCGTAGGCGGCGCCGGTCTCCAGGAGGTCCTGGGGGCGGTCCTGGCGGCGCGGCCGGAAGGACTTGTCGTGGTTGACGCCGTAACCGCCGCGGGTACGGGTGGAGTTGGCGAGGGTCGCCGTGCCGCCCACGGAGTCGGTGCGCTGCGCGGGGACGTCGGCGGGGCCGTCCGCGTCGTCGGCCGCGTCCCGCCAGATGAAGCCGTGGAAGGGGGCGACCGTGACGGCGGTGTCGGCGCCCTTGTCCAGGACGGCGCCGGCCACCCCGTCGACGTCCTCGCGGGTGAGGAAGGGGCTGGTGCACTGCACGAGCAGGACGACGTCGACCCGGGCGCCGTGCAGGGCCTCGTGGGCGTCCATGGCGTGCAGGACGGCGGCCTCGCTGGTCGCGGTGTCCCCGGCGATCGCGGCGGGGCGCAGCACCACCTCGGCGCCGGCGGCGCGGGCGGCCTCGCCGATCACGTGGTCGTCGGTGGAGACCACCACGTCCGTGACGTGCCGCGCGGCCAGGCACTCGCGGACGGCGCGCACCACCAGCGGCACGCCGCCGACCGGGGCGAGGTTCTTGGCGGGCACCCCCTTGGAGCCGCCGCGGGCGGGGATGACGGCGAGGACGCGGCGGACCGGCGGCTCCGCTGGGCCGGGGTGGGACATGGGGACTCCTGGGAGTGGGAGGTCGTGGGAGTTCACAGCTCGCCCATCCGCCGGATGACGGGGGCCACGCGCTGCACCCCGTGGCGGTAGGCGCCGCGGGCCGCGCGGCGCACGATCTGCCGTACGGGGCCCGGGTCCTTGTCGGCGGCGGGGGCGCCCGGCAGCGGGGAGCCGTCGGGGCCGAGGTGGTGGCGGGCGAGGATGCCGGGCAGATAGCCGCGGGCGGTGGTGAGGCTGTAGTACGGCTTCAGGGGTGCGATGCGGCCGGCGGCGGCGTCGGCGAGGAGGTCGGCGACCTTCCGCCGCGCCTCGTCGAAGGCCCGTTCGTAGGCGCCGTCGGCGGCGACGCCCTGCCGGGCCAGCCAGCGCTCGTCGGGCACGGGCAGGTGGCCCGCGTCCAGCTGGTCCCAGGAGGCGAGGCACCCGGAGCCGGTGAAGTGGTGGTTGCCGAGCGCCTCGCGCACCCCGAGGTCGGTGAGGACCGCGGTGGGCACGCGCCGGTGCAGGGACTCCAGGGCGGCCGTGGAGCTGACGGTGACCAGCAGGTCGGTGCGGTCCAGGACCTCGCCCATGTGTCCGTAGACGAGGCGGCAGTTGGCGGGCAGGCCGCCCTCCAGCCGCTGGACCAGCTTCTGGTAGGGCAGTTCCTCGATGTGGGTGGTGTGTTCGCCGGGCCTGCTGCGCAGTTTGAGCAGGACCTCGCGGTCGGGGTGCAGGCGGGCGTGCTCGGCGAGGCGGCGCAGCAGGTAGACGCGGTGGGCGGCGCTCTCCGGGACGGAGGGCTGGGCGGCGAAGACGACCGTGTACGGGTCGTGCCCGGTGTAGGGCGCGCCGCCGAGGAAGGGCAGGGCGGCCTCCGTGACCGACGAGGCGTCGGCGCCCACTCCTTCGTACACGGCGCGGAAACGTTCCGCGTCCTGGCGGGAGTTGGCGAGGACGACGTCGGCGCCGTGCCGCAGCAGGAGGCCGTCGGCGAGCTTCTCGTAGACGACGCCGACGTAGCCGGTGACGACGACGGGGCGCTTGGTGGGCCGCCCGGTCAGGCGGGCGTCCTCGGTGACGCGGGCGAGTCCGTGCAGCATCGCCTGGACCGCCCCGCCCACCAGGGCGAGCACGATCACATCGGGCGTGTCCCGCTCCATCTCGCGCAGGAACTCGACGGCGGTGACCTCGCGCAGGCTGTCCGCGCGCACCCCCACCTCGTCGAGCTGCCGGGGCGTCGGGGTGGCCCGGCCGCGGAGCAGGAACCCGCTGAGGCGGTGGCCGTCGGACCCGGACCGACTGTCCGACGCGATGCGGTGCGCGGTGAGGGCGCCCCACTTCCATCGTGTGTCGGAGTCGGCGAGCACGGCCACCCGCGGCGGGTTCTGGTTACTTGCTGGCACGCCCCAGACGCTAGGAAGCGATGTCGATTCGCGGCCCAACTCAGGTGCAACAAACGGTTAACAGCGTGCCGACGAATGGCGAAGCGGCTCCGGAAACGTCTCTTCGGCGGCCCGGTTAACCATTCCGCCACGCGTCGTTCACCTCGCATCCCCCTGCGGGTCGAGACGAATGACGGGCCGACACCTAACGTCACCCTCGTGGTTAAGCTCTCCGTCATCGTGCCGTTCTACAACGTGCAGCAATACGCGCCCGACACCTTGAGGAGTCTGCGCGCGAACGCGCGTGACGACTTCGAATTCATTCTCGTCGACGACTGTTCGCGCGACGAGACACCGGACATCCTGGAGCGTGCGGCGCGCGAGCTTCCCGGCGCCGTCCACCTCAGACACGAGAAGAACGGCGGCCTCGCGACCGCCCGCAACACCGGCCTCGACGCGGCGCGCGGCGAGTACCTCACGTTCCTGGACGGCGACGACTGGCTCGCCCCCGGGTACTACGAGCAACTCCTCGCGTCCATCGAGGAGTTGGGGTGCGACTTCGTGCGCACCGACCATGTGCAGTGCACCGCCCGGGCCCGTACGGTGCACCGGGTCCCGCACGGCAGGCGCGGCGAAGTGATGAGCCCGCGGGAGGTGATCCTGCCCGCCGACCGCTCGACGTCCGTCGACTACGCGTACGCCTGGGCGGGCATCTACCACCGCCGGCTCGCCGACGTGGGCCTGCTGCACTTCACCGACGGGCTGCGCACCGCCGAGGACCGGCCCTGGATCTGGCGGCTGCACCGCGAGGCCGAATCCTTCGCCGCGGTCGGACTGCTCGGGGTGTTCTACCGGCGCGGGGTCGCCTCCTCGCTCACCCAGATCGGTGACGTGCGCCAGCTCGATTTCATCAAGGCATTCGACCAGGTGGTACGGGAAACCGCGGCGGACCGGGACGCCGAAAAACTCCTGCCGAAGGCCGTGCGCACCTATTGCGCGATCATCTCCCATCATCTGGGATCCATCGAAAGGTTCGAGCCGGCCGTGGCGCGCAAATTGAAGTCGATGAGTGCGGCCGCCTTGAAGCGGATGCCGCAGGGCGTGCTGGACGACGCGCTGGACTCCATGGACATCCAGCGGGCGACCCGGCTGCGCAGGCTGCGCCGCCGCCCCGTCTCCGCGGAGGTGGCCGCGTGATGACGACCTCACCCACCGGCCGGCGCACCACGCAGATCTTCCTGGCCTCCACGCTGTACGGCGTCGCGACGCTCGCCGCGGCCCTGGACGCCGACCTCTTCGGCCCCGCCGACCGCCGCGTCCTGCTCGTCAGCAACAACGCGGCGACCCCGGAGACCACGACCTCGCTCGACGGGATGCCGGGCTTCGAGCGGCTGCGCGGCCGCTTCGACGACGTACGGTCCTGGAACGAGGCCATCGCCCCCTTCCACCCCGGCGGCTGGTCCCCGCGCGGCGACGACGTCGTGCTGTGGGAGCGGTACGTGCGGCTGCTCTGGGACCTCGGTGACGACCAGGTGGAGCTGGCCGTCGAGTCGATCCAGGTCCATCCCGCGCTCGCGCTGACCCAGATCTTCACCGGCGCCCCCGTGGACGTCTACGCCGACGGCCTGATGAGCTACGGCCCCACCCGCAACAAGCTCGACCCCCTGGTGGGCACCCGCGTGCGGCGGCTGCTCCACCTGGACCTGGTGCCGGGGCTCACCCCGCTGCTGCTCACCGAGTTCGGCGTCCGGCCCGAGATCGTGCCGACGGACGCCTTCGTCAAGGTGCTCGCGGTACTCGCCGAGGACGGAGCCGAGTTGGAGGGGGCGGCGCCGTCCGGTCCCGAGGCGCCCGCCCTCGTCCTCGGCCAGTACCTGTCGGCGCTGTCCATCCTCACCGCCGAGGAAGAGGAGGAGCTGCACATCCGCATGGTGCGCGGCGCCGCCGAACTCGGCCACACCCGTGTGGTGTTCAAGCCGCACCCCACCGCGCCCGCCCGCTGGTCGCGCGCCCTGGAGAAGGAGGCGGAGGCGATCGGCGTCGAGCTGACGGTGCTCGACTCCCCCGTACTCGCCGAGGTCCTCTACCAGCGGATGCGGCCCGCGCTGGTGATCGGCTGCTTCTCCACGGCCCTGCTCACGGCGTCCGCGCTCTACGGCCTGCCCGTCGCCCGCACCGGCACCGATCTGCTGCTGGAGCGCCTCGCGCCCTACCAGAACAGCAACCGCGTCCCCGTCACGATCGTCGACGCGCTGCTGCCCGAACTGGGCGACCGCGCGGCGGTCGAGGAGCGGCGTCCCGGCCTTGGCACCGGCGAGCTGACCGACCTGCTCAAGGCGGTCGGCTTCGCCATGCAGCCCCAGATCTACCCGGCGCTGCGCCCCGCCGCCGAGCGCTATCTGACCCAGCACCTCGGCGCCGGTACCTGGCGCTACTTCAAGCGGCGCCGCCTCACCGCGCTCGCCCTGCCGGGAGCGCTGCCCTCCCAGCTCGCGTTCATCCCGCGCAACGCGGCGGTGCGGCGCGTGGCCCGCCGGGCCCGTTCGGTGCAGCGCTCCATCAAGCGGACCGCGCTCGGATGACGGCCCCCACCCCCACGCTCCCGGAGCTCTCCCCGGGGGCGGGCGCCGCCCCGCGCGCGGCCACCATCGTGCCCGCGCGCGCGAGACCCCGGCTGCGCGCCCTGGACGGGCTGCGCCTGATCGCCGCGCTCATGGTCGCCGCCTACCACTACGGCGGTCGGGACGGAGAGATAACCAAGGCCTGGGGCAGCTCGCCCAGGCTTCAGTTCCCGACCGCCCACGAGTGGTTCGCCTACGGCTGCCTCGGCGTCCAGATCTTCTTCGTGATCAGCGGTTTCGTCATCTGCATGAGCGGCTGGGGCAGGCCCCTGCGCTCCTTCTTCGCCTCCCGGGCGTCCCGGCTGCTGCCCTCCTACTGGGCGGCGATCGTCCTGGTGACGGCGGTCTTCGCGCTGCCGGCCGTGGCCTGGGCCGCGGCCTCCCCCAGTGACACGCTGGTCAACCTCACCATGCTCCAGCAGCCGCTGGGCGCCGACCGGGTGCTCGGCGTGTGCTGGACGCTCTGGGCCGAGCTGCGCTTCTACGCCCTGTTCGCGCTCTGCGTCGTGCTGCCGGGGGCGACCCGCGCCCGGGTGGTGCTGTTCTGCGCGGTGTGGACCCTGGCGGCGGCGATCGCGGCCGGGGCCGGCCAGCCGCTCCTCGACGTGGTCCTGATGCCGCAGTACGCGCCCTTCTTCGTCGGCGGCATCGGCATGTACCTCCTCCACCGTGACCGCGCCGACCTCACCGCGTGGGGCATCGTGGGCGTGAGCTGGCTGATCGGCCAGCACTTCGCGGTCGCCGGGCTGTGGCACGCGCCGGACCCGGCCTTCTTCTCCCAGCGCTCCTCAGCCGTGATCATCGCGGTCGTCACGGCCGGCTTCGCCGCGGTGCTGCTCATCGCGCTCGGCCACCTGGACCGGGTGAACTGGCGCTGGTTGACGGTCGCGGGCGCCCTGACGTACCCCTTCTACCTGGTGCACGAGCATCTGGGCTGGGTGGCGGTGGAGGCACTGCACCAGGGCCTCGGGCTGCCGTCGCACGCGACCTTCGGGCTGACGATCGCCGGGATGCTGGCCCTCGCGTGGCTCCTGAACCGGTACGTGGAGGAGCGGCTGACGCCGCTGATCCGCACCGGCCTCTCCCGGAGCCTCACGCCCCCGAGGTGACGAGCGTCGCCGCGACGCCCGCCACGACCGCGGCGAGCCCCGCCTCGAAGCCGCGGTCGTGGTCGGCGAACATCTCCTCGCCCGCCGCCGCGGCCAGCGGGTACGCGGCCAGGCGCTCGGCGCGCGCCGCGAGGTCGTAGCCGCCCTCGCCGCCGCCGGGGGCGGGGGCCGTGGACTGCTCCTCGATGACGTATCCGATGGTGTAGCTGTACACGGTGAACCAGGCGCGGGCGGCCGCGCCCGGCGTGAAGCCCGCCGCGACGAGCGTGCGCAGGAAGGCCTCCAGGGGGGCCGCGTACGACAGGTCCGTGTAGCGGGTGCCGCTGAACACCTTGGCGCCGTCGCGGTGGCGCAGCAGATGGCCGCGGAGTCCGCGCATCGCGCCGGTGAGCGCCTCGCGCCAGTCGTCGGCGGGCGCGGCCAGGAAGTCGTCGGCCATGCGCCGCATCATCTCCGTCGCCATCTCGTCGAGCAGCGCCTGCTTGTCCTTGAAGTGCCAGTACAGGGCGGGCGCCTGCACGTCCAGGCGCCGGGCGATGGCGCGCAGGGTCAGCCCTTCCAGGCCGGTCTCGTTCAGCAGGTCGAGCGCGGTGCGCGCCACGCGGGTGCGGTCCAGCTTCGTCGTAGCCACCTTGACAATTTAACACCGTTAAGCGCAGGCTCTGCGGCATGGAACTTAACAGCGTTAAGGAAACTCCGGTGCTCGTCGTGGGCGCCGGCCCCACCGGGCTCGCCCTCGCCTGCGACCTGGCCCGGCGCGGTGTGCGCGCCCTGGTCGTCGAACGGGCCCCCGCCCTCTTCCCCGGCTCGCGCGGCAAGGGCCTCCAGCCCCGCACCATGGAGGTCTTCGACGACCTCGGCGTGACCGGCGCGGTCCTCGCGGCCGGCGGCCCGATGCCGGTCGGGATGGTGTGGCGGGACGGCCGACGCCACGGCGAGCACCGCATGTTCGACGCACCGGAGGCCACGGAGAGCGCCCCGTACGCCGAGGCCCGCATGCTCCCCCAGTGGCGCACCCAGGAGATCCTCCTGGCGCGCCTGCGGGAGCTGGGCGGCGACGTCGCGTTCGGCACGGCCGTGACGGGCCTGACGCAGGACGCCGAGCGGGTCACCGCAGAGCTGTCGACGGGTACGCGGGTGCGGGCGGCGTACGCGGTGGCGGCGGACGGCGGGCGCTCCACCCTGCGCCGGGCCCTCGGCATCACCATGACGGGCGAGACGGTCGACCCGAACCCGATCCTGGTGGCCGACATCCGCGTGCCCGCGCTGGACCGCGACAACTGGCACCTGTTCCCGGCCGCCGACGACAGCGGCCTGTACACGGCGATCTGCCCGCTGCCCGGCACCGCCGACTTCCAGCTGACCGCGCAGTTCCCCGCGGGCACGACACCCGACCTCTCCCTGTCGGGCATACGTGATCTCGTCGCCGCCCGCACCCATCTGCGCGCCGACGACGTGACCGAGGTCCGCTGGTCCTCCGACTTCCGGCCGCGCGCGGCACTGGCGGACCGCTTCCGGGAGGGCCGCGTCCTCCTCGCCGGGGACGCGGCGCACGTCCACTCGCCCGCGGGCGGCCAGGGCCTGAACACCAGCGTCCAGGACGCCTACAACCTGGGCTGGAAGCTGGGCGCGGTCCTGCGCCACGGCGCGCCCGAGGCGCTGCTCGACACCTACGAGGAGGAGCGGCGGCCCAACGCCGCGGCGATGCTGGGCCTGTCCACCCGCATCCACCGCGGTGAGGAGCGGCGCGGCGCGGCCACCCGGCAGCTCGGCATCGGCTACCGCGAGGCGTCGCTGGCGGTGGAGACCCGGACGGGTCTGCCGCCGCAGGCGCTGCGGGCGGGCGACCGGGCGCCCGACGGGCCGTGCGGCACGGGGACCCTGTTCGACGCGTTCCGGGGCCCGCACTTCACCCTGCTCGCGGTGGGCACGGACACCGTGCTGCCGCCACTGGAGGGCGCGGAATTGCGGGCCCACCGCGTGCCCGCGTACGCGCCGTACGGGACGGGCCTGTTCCTGGTCCGGCCCGACGGGTACGTCGGGTGGGCGGGCGAGCGGGCGCGGGACGGGCTGGTGGACTACCTGGTCCGGTGCGGCTTGACCTCAAGTCGACTTGAGGTCCTACGTTCGGGCGCATGACGACCTTCACGTACTCGCACAGTGACGCGGACCTGCTCAACCAGCCCATCGGCTACTGGAGTTCGGCGGCGGGCGCGGCCGTGGTCAACCACATCCGCACCGCCCTCGCCGAACTCGGCCTCACCCAGCCCCAGTGGTGGATTCTCAACCAGCTCCTGGACGCGCCACCGGAGGGCCGCGACCGCGACGAGGTCGTGGCGGTCCTGCGCGGTTACCTGGAAACCGGCGAGAGCGCCCTGCGGCACAACATCGGCGCGCTGCACGACCGCGGCCTGGTCACCGAGGACGCCGCCGGCCGCATCGCCCTCACCGAGGCGGGCCGCGAGCTGCGGGACGGCGTGGCCGCGCGCCAGCGGGACATCCTCGCGGAGATCCGCGAGGGCGTCACGGACGAGGACTACGTCCACACCCTGAAGGTCCTCCAGCGGATGATCCACAACGTGGGCGGCTCGGCCTGGCACCACTGAGCGGACCCCGTGCCCGGCTTCCCTCAGAACGCGTCGACCGGCACGTACGCGCCCCACACCGCGCGCAGCGCGTCGCACACCTCGCCCACCGTGGCGCGGGCGCGCAGGGCGTCCTTCATCGGAGGGAGGACATTGGCGTCGCCCTTCGCCGCGTCCTTCAGGGCGGCGAGGGCGGCGTCCACCGCCGCCTGGTCGCGTTCGGCGCGCAGCCGGGCCAGCCGGGCGGTCTGCCGCGCCTCGATGGCGGGGTCCACGCGCAGCGGCTCGTAGGGCTCCTCCTCGTCGAGCCGGAAGTGGTTGACGCCGACGACGACGCGTTCGCCGCTGTCCGTCTCCCGGGCGATGCGGTAGGCGTTGCGCTCGATCTCGCCCTTCTGGAAGCCCCGTTCGATGGCGTGCACCGCGCCGCCCAGCTCCTCGACGCGCTCCATCAGCCGCACCGCCGCCGCCTCCATGTCGTCCGTCATGCTCTCCACGACGTACGACCCGGCGAAGGGGTCGACGGTCGCCGTCACGTCCGTCTCGTACGCGAGGACCTGCTGGGTGCGCAGCGCCAGCCGGGCGGAGGTGTCGGTGGGCAGCGCGATGGCCTCGTCGAAGGAGTTGGTGTGCAGCGACTGGGTGCCGCCGAGGACCGCGCCGAGGCCCTGGACGGCGACCCGGACGAGGTTCACCTCGGGCTGCTGGGCGGTGAGCTGGACGCCGGCCGTCTGGGTGTGGAAGCGCAGCATCAGCGACTTGGGGTTCCGCGCGCCGAACTCCTCCCGCATGACGCGGGCCCAGATGCGCCTGGCCGCGCGGAACTTGGCGACCTCCTCCAGGATCGTCGTACGTGCCACGAAGAAGAAGGACAGGCGCGGCGCGAAGTCGTCGACGGCCATGCCCGCCTTGATCGCCGTGCGCACGTACTCGATGCCGTCGGCGAGGGTGAAGGCGATCTCCTGCGCGGGCGAGGCACCCGCCTCCGCCATGTGGTAGCCGGAGATGGAGATGGTGTTCCACTTCGGCATCTCGGCCCCGCAGTACCGGAAGATGTCCGCGGTCAGCCGCAGGGAGGGCTGCGGCGGGAAGATGTACGTGCCGCGCGCGATGTACTCCTTCAGTACGTCGTTCTGGATCGTCCCGGTGAGCCGGGAGGCGGCCACGCCCTGCTCCTCGGCGACCAGTTGGTACATGAGGAGCAGCAGCGCGGCGGGCGCGTTGATCGTCATGGAGGTCGAGACCTGGTCCAGCGGGATGCCGTCGAACAGCACCCGCATGTCCTCGACCGAGTCGACGGCGACCCCGACCTTGCCGACCTCGCCGTGCGCGAGGGGCGCGTCGGAGTCGTGGCCCATCTGGGTCGGCAGGTCGAAGGCGACCGACAGGCCGGTCGTGCCGTGCTCGATCAGCCGCCGGTAGCGGGCGTTGGACTCGGCGGCGGTGCCGAAGCCCGCGTACTGGCGCATCGTCCAGGGGCGGCCGGTGTACATCGTCGGATGGACGCCGCGGGTGAAGGGGTACGCGCCGGGGGCGCCGAGCTTGTGTTCCGGGTCCCAGCCCGCGAGGGCCTCGGGGCCGTACACGGGTTCGATGGGCAGTCCGGACTCCGACTCGTGTGTCATGCCTTCAGCTTGCGCCTGCCGCCGGGACGCGTCACGCGCGGCAAACCGGGAAACACTCCCAGAAATGTTGTCCGGAGGCACCGGAGGCGTGATGGGCAGGGTCGCGATATCGGTGGGGGCCGTGGCGGTACTGGCGTTGACCGCGGGGTGCAAGGCGGTCGCGGTCGACGCGGAGGGCGGGGGGCCGGGCGGGGCGGGCCCGGTCGGCGCGGACGGGAAGCCGCGGGTCTCGGCGGCGCCGCCTCGGGGTCATTCGACAACCCCCGGTGGTCCGAGCCCGCGGACGCTGCTGCGCGAGGGCGACCGGGGTGCCCGGGTGCGCGAGCTGCAGGCGCGGCTCCGGCAGATCGGGTGGTTCCGCCAGGGCCCCTCGGGTACGTACGGCCCGGTCACGGCCGAGGCGGTCCGGGGCTTCCAGGGCAAGCGCGGCCTGCCTCCCACCGGCAGGACCGACACCGTCACCTGGCGACGGCTCCTCGCCATGACGCGCGAGCCGACGCGCTCCGAGCTGCACGCGGGCGGGGGCAGGCCGGCGGCGGCGCCCGCGCTCGCGCCGGACAAGCGGTGCCTGACCGGCCGGGTCCTGTGCCTCGCCAAGGGCAGCCGGACGCTGACCTGGATGATCGACGGCAGGGCCGTGTCGACGATGGACGTGCGGTTCGGCTCGCAGTACACGCCGACCCGCGAGGGCACCTTCCGCGTGTACTGGAAGTCCCGGCACCACGTCTCGACGCTCTACGACACGGCCATGCCGTACGCCCTGTTCTTCAGCGGCGGCCAGGCGGTGCACTACTCGGCGGACTTCGCGGCCAGGGGCTACGCGGGCGGTTCGCACGGCTGTGTGAACGTCCGGGACGAGAAGAAGATCGCGGCGCTCTTCGCGCAGGTACGGGAGGGCGACCGGGTCGTCATCTACAAGTAGCGGGCCTCCCTTGGGAGGCGTCCCCCGGGAGGCATCCCCCGGAAAAGCGGCGTGGGCGGGATCGGGGGAACAGATCCCGCCCACGCCGATGGCACGGAGCCGAAGGTACGGGGGGAACCCCCGGCTCGTGCCCGGGCCGATGACCAGTCGGCTCACTTCTTACTGCGCCGCGCCTCCGAAAAACGTCACACCTGGGGGTGGGCGGATTTTCCGGGGCGGGCAGCTACTCCGTGGGGGTGGGGGGCGTCCGTGCCTGCCCGGCGGGTCCGGTCACATGGGGAGCCGGCAGGGCGGTGTGCCGGGCCCCGCGGCGCGTGACGGGGTCCGCCCG
Source organism: Streptomyces sp. NPDC031466 (assembly GCF_055581265.1). Lineage (NCBI taxonomy): Bacteria > Bacillati > Actinomycetota > Actinomycetes > Kitasatosporales > Streptomycetaceae > Streptomyces > Streptomyces sp. NPDC031466. The sequence continues at coordinate 21,978 of NZ_JBVIJT010000013.1, read as the reverse complement.
ATATGGGTCGTGCGGCAGGCCGGTGTGCCGACCCAGCGGGCCGGGACGCGTTCCGCCGGACAGGGGCTGGTGCGGCAGAGCGGTGGGCCGGGCGCCGTGGGCCGGGGTGGGGGGTGTGGTCCACCCGGGGCGGGGGTCAGCGCGGCGGGTGGGGGAAGTGGGGCAGGGCGCTGTAGGAGGTGGTGGGGGTGGGGTGCGGGAGGCCGGGGGCCGGGATGGTGTCGCCGCCCGAGCTGCCACCTGCCTCGCCGCCCGAGCTGCCGCCGGCCCCGCCGCCCGCCTCGCCGTCCGGGGCGCCAGTGCTCCCGCCGTCTCCACCGCTTCGGCCACCGCCGCCCTGGCCACCGCCGCCGTGTCGGCCGCCGGCGGCCGTGCCGCCGAGGATCCGGCCGCAGAAGTCCCCCACCCGGGAGGAACCCTTGGCGGCCTCTTCGAGGCGGCGCCGCTTGTCGCCCTGGAGGACGCCGCTGCGGTAGTCGCGGCAGGCGGATATCACCTTGCGGTGCCACTTCTTGGTGTCGCCGACGCGCGGCGTCCCCTCGGCGTCGGGGAGCGGTGTGGCACCGCCGGGGTGCTCGCCCCCGGCCTCCGCCTCGGGGGGCGTACGGGTGTGGGGCTCACGCGTGGCTTCCCCGCCGGGCGGCGCCGTGCCGTCCGGCAGCAGCTCCTCGGACGGCTCCTCGGCCTCGGCCGACGGTGAGGTCCGGGACGCCTCGGGGGTGGCGGCAGCCGACACGGACGCGGCGGGGGCCGGCGCGTCGTGCCCGCTGAACGGCGACGACAGCACGCCCGTCCCCGCCGCCACGGCGACACCGCCGGCCATGCAGGCCGCGAGCGTCGCTGCGAGCCCGAAACGCACCGGTCTGCCCCAGCGGCTGGGCCCCGGGCGATCGGCGGCCCGGCTCCGGCGTACGGTCTCGGCCGCGGCGGCCGCATGGGCGGACGTCGCGTACGCGGCCGAGGCTCGGGCGTCCTTCGCGGGGCCGCTCCGGGCGGCGCGGAACGCGGCCAGCGCGGCGGCCTCGCCCGGGAGTTCGCGCGGCTCGGCACCGCTCCCGCCGGGCGCCGCCGACGGGTCGCCGGCGGCCAGCGCGCCGAGCGCCCGGGCCAGCCGGTCGGCCTGGACGCGTGCGTGAGGGTCGACGTCCTCGAGGGGCTCACCGCGCAGCAAACGCTCCGCGGCCTCGCGGTCCAGCCACTTGTCCTGCTCGTCGGCCATCACATGTCCTTCTGCGTCCGCGTACGCGTTTGCGTCACACCGGCGGACGTCCCCGCGCGCACGCGCGGCTCTCTCTGAGGGGGTACGGCGCCCAGGGCGCTCGCGGGGTCGGCGGGGTCCGCGCCGATCAGTTCGGCGAGCCGTTTCAGACCCCGGTGGGCCGCCGTGCGGACGGCTCCGGGGCGCTTGCCGAGGGTCTGGGCGGCGGTCTTGGCGTCGAGGCCGACGACGACCCTGAGCACGACGGCCTCGGCCTGGTCCTGCGGGAGCTGCGCTATCAGGGCCAGCGCCTCACCGGTGGCGAGGGACTCCATGGCTTCCCCGGCGGTGTCGGCCTCGCCGGGCTTGCCGGTCAGCTCCGACTCGTCGCCGCCTATCGCGGGGCGGCGGCCCCGCATGCGTATGTGGTCCAGGGCGCGGTTGCGCGCGATGCGGGCCGCCCAGCCGCGGAACCGGTCGGCGTCGCCGCTGAACCGGTCGAGGTCGCGCGCTATCTGCAGCCAGGCCTCGGAGGCGACGTCCTCGGCGTCCGCGTCGGGGACGAGCGTGCGTACGTATCCCAGCAGCCGTGGGTGCACGGCGCGGTACACAGTCCGGAACGCGGTCTCGTCCCCGTCCTGCGCCGCAAGCACCGCGGCGGTCAGCTCCGCGTCGTCCCCCAGCACTCTCTCAATCCCGCCCACTCGGAGATCTGCGCCCGGCCGCGGCGCGAAGCAGCACGGTACGGCCTTGTCAGGGCCTACGTCCATGTTTGTACAACCTGCAACCAGCGGGTGACGGAACGCGGTGTGACACAAAACGCACGCACGGCGCTGAAGAGAGTACGGACCGCACGCCGGTCCGTGCCGTGCGCCGGCCGAGGCCTCTCCTGTGGGGGGTGGCGGCCTCGGTCGGTCGCTCGCTCCGCCGCTCGGACCACCGGTGACGAAGTCCGCTCCCGTGCCGGCGCCCCGTTCTCCGGTGGCACCAGCACCACCACGAAGTCGGATGCTGGTAGGGGCGAACCGGCGCATCCCACCGGCCAGACTCGGGGCGGCACCCGTGCGACGGGCGACGACGGCGGCAGCGGAGGACTTCTGCGGTGGACATCTTGCGGAACCAGGAATCTCCCCGTCCCCTCCACCAGACGTGGGCGGGGCTCGGGGACGCGCCCTGGCTGGTGCGGCTCGGCCCGGCCTCCCTGGGGCGCGTCGCCCTGGAGGTGTACGTCGCCGGAGCCCTCGTCGACGTGGTGGTGCCCAGTTCCCTGATGCCCGGCACGCTGCGGGGCGCCTGCTGTGCCACGGGAGGCGACCGCCGCCGGTTCACCCTGGCCTGGGGCGTACGCGAAGGCGGCCGGGCGACCCCGCCCGAGGTGGTGTTCCGGCGCGGACGGCTGCGCGGGGCGCTGTACCGGGAAGGGGAGACCCTCTCGTTCGACGACCGGTTCTGGCTCAGCACGGCGCGAGGGCGCTTCACCACCGTCTCCGTCACGGACTCCGAGGGCGTCGAGCAGCGCCAGGGCGTGCCGGTGCTGCGCGGCCGCGCCTTCCTCCGCGTGGGCGGCGGGGCGGGGGACCCGGACGTATAGGCGCAGGATAGGGACGGCTCCCACACTCGAGCGACATGACGACACAAGATCCCGTACGAGGCGCCCGCATTCTGGGGATCGGCACCTACCGGCCGCGGCGAATTGTCGGGAACGACGAGTTCGAGGCCCGTACGGGCCGCTCCGACGCCTGGATCCGGCGCCGTACCGGCATCGTCGAGCGCCGTTACGCGGATCCCGGTGAGACGGTGATGGACATGGCCGTCGAGGCCGCCCGCAAGGCGCTGGCCGAGTCCGGTCTGCCTCCGGGCCGGGTGGACATGGTGCTGCTGACGAGCATGTCCCACGTCCGGCAGAGCCCGGGCGGTGCCCCGGAGGTGGCCCACCGGCTCGGCACCGGGTCGGCGGCGCTCGATCTCGACGCGGCCTGCGCGGGGTTCTGTTACGGGCTGGGCGTGGCCGACGGGCTCGTGCGCAGCGGCACGGCCGAGCACGTGCTCCTGGTGGGCTCCGACAAGATGAGCGACATCGTCGACCCGTGCGACGCCTCCACCGCGTTCCTCTTCGCCGACGGTGCCGGCGCCGTGGTCGTGGGACCGGGCCCCGAAGGCGGCATCGGACCGACGGTGTGGGGCGCGGACGGCGGGCAGCGACAGCTCATCGCGCATTCGGCGACCTGGGTGGAGCACCGCGACGACCCGGGCCTGCCCTGGCCGACGATGCGGATGGCCGGCCCCGAGGTGTTCCGCTGGGTGGTCGAACGGATCCCCGCGGTCGCCGAACAGGCCCTGTCCGCCGCCGGTGTGCACGCGGCCGACCTGGCGGCGTTCGTCCCCCATCAGGCCAATCTGCGGATCACCGACGCGCTGGCCGCCCGGCTGGGCCTGCCGCCGCGGGTCGCCGTGGCGCGGGACATCCAGTACGCCGGCAACACCTCCTCCGCCTCCGTTCCCCTGGCCCTCGACCGCCTCCGGGAGACCGGAGCCGTGGCCCCCGGCGGCCGTGCGCTGCTCACCGCGTTCGGTGCGGGGCTCTCCTGGGCGGCTCAGGTCGTGCTGCTGCCGTGACGGCCGGCTCCCGGTCGGCGTGCCGGTGACGGCGGGCCGACCGGGGTGCGCTCAGGCGACCGAGCGGACCGCCGTCGCGGGCGCCGGGAGGGTGCGGGCGAACAGCCGTACCAGCTCGTGGAAGCCGTACTGGGGGCGGCTGCCGGTGCTCACCTCCAGCAGCCGGGCCTCGACCAGGTCGTCCAGCACCTGCTCGGCCGGGCCCACCGCGGTGCCCAGGGCCAGGGCGGCGGCCTCGGCCGGGAACCTCGCCACGGGCAGGGCGGCCAGCCTCGGCAGGGCGCCTCTGGCCCGCTGGTCGAGGCCCATGAGCGAACTCAGCAGCCTTTGCTCCACGTCGAGTTCGCCGAAGCTCATCTCCTCCAGGCGGTCCCGCGGCACGGACAGGCGGCGGGCCAGTCTGCCGGTGGACCAGTGCGCGTGGGCGGCGAGCCGCATCCCGCAGACCCGCAGCGCGAGCGGCAGGCCGGCACAGGCCTCGATGATCGCCCGGGTGGCGTCGGCGTTCTCCTGGATCCGCTCGGGGCCCGCCAGCGTGCCGAGGAACTCCAGCGCTTCGGCGGCGCCGAGCAGCGGCACGGTCAGCGCCACCCCGCCGGGCAACGCGGCGGGATGCGTCCGGCTGGTGACGATCAGGCCGATGCCGGGGTCGCTGGGCAGCAGAGGGGCGATCTGCCGGTCGTCGGCGGCCCGGTCGAGCACCATCAGCAGCCGCTTGCCGACGGTATGGGTGCGGTAGAGGCCGACCAGTTCATCGAGGTCGGCGGAGTCCGCGGGGGCGGCGCCGAGTGCCCGCAGGAAGCGCGAGAGCACCTCCCACGGGCTCCGCGGGGAACCGTCCGGGCGTCTGAGGTCGGCGTAGAGCTGGCCGTCGGGGAAGTCCTGCCGGCAGGCGTGTGCGGCCCGGACCGCGAGCGTGCTCTTGCCGATGCCGGGCATGCCGGTCAGCAGGACCGTGCCGGACCGACCGGGCTGCCCGGTCAACACCGCCCGGATGCGGCTCAGTTCGCTGCGGCGCCCGGTGAAGTCGGCGGGCTGTGGGGGCAGCATGGCGGGCACCGGACGAGGCCGCGGCAGGGTGGCGGACCAGGCCGGGGCGGTCTCCACCTCTGACAGGAGAGTGCCGCGCAGGATCGCCTGGTACGTGTCGTTGAGCACCGGCCCGGGGTCGACGCCGAGTTCCTCCGCCAGTGTCCGGCGGCCAGCGTGGTAGGCGCCGAGCGCGTCGGCCTGCCGGTCGCAACGGTACAACGCGGTCATCAGCTGGGACCGCAGCCGCTCGCGCAGCGGGTGCTCGCCGAGCAGGCCGGTCAGCTCGGGAACGAGTTCGAGGTGCCGGCCGAGCGCCAGGTCGGCCTCGATGCGGTGCTCCAGCGTGACCAGTCGCGCCTCCTCCATGCTCGGCCGCTCCCGCTCGGCGAGGTGCTCGGTGACATTGGCCAGGGCGGAGCCCCGCCAGAGGGCGAGTGCCGACCGCAGGTGCGTCGAGGCGTCGTAGTAGCGGTGTTGGTCCAGGGCCTCGCGGCCGAGGCGGGCGGCACGGTCGAAGTCCTCCACGTCCAGGCGTGCTGAGCCGATGCGGATGAGGTACCCCTGGGCCAGGCGGACGAGATCGGCTTCCGGGCCGAGGTGTTTGCGCAGCCGGGACGCGTAGGTGTAGATCTGGGCGCTCCTGGTCGCCGGCGGGTCGCACCCCCACAGCGCGGTGCTCAGCCGGGCGTCGGAGACCAGGGTGCCGTGGTTCAGCAGCAGGGTCGCGAGCACCGTGTGGATCTTCGTCCCGGAGAGCGGGACCGGCCTGTCGGCCCGGCGCGCCTCGACGGGACCGAGCAACTGGAATTCCATCATTCCTCCTGCCACGCACACGCCGCGCGGATCTCGCGGCGTGTGGATGAAGCGGCGAAGGGGGTGAGCTCTCCCCCGTGGATCAGCTCGGACAGTGGGTCCTTGGCGGCCTGACGGCCGTCGGACCCGCGCTCGCAATTGTGCGCCCGGGCGACCGCCCGGACCGTGCCCGACGGGTGTCAAGAGGTTGCATGGGCAACCTCCTGCCATCGCTCCCGCGGCTCCCGCTTCTCCGGCGTCCGCGCAGGTCAGCCGCGTGGCCCCGCCGGTATCGGCCCGGCGGCACCGCTACCGCGCCACACCCGACAACCGCAGGTCGGCGGCGAGATGGCCGGCGAGGTGGCGCAGGAGGTCCGGCTCCCGGGGTTCGAGGTAGAAGTGGCCACCGGGGAACGTGCGGTACTCGGCGCGGGCCGCGGTCAGTTCGGACCAGGCGGCGAGGCGTTCGGGGGTGCAGCCGTGGTCCTGGTCGCCGGAGTACGCCACGATCGGGCAGGGCAGCCGCTCGGGGGAGGCCGGGCGGTAGGTCTCGATCAGGCGGAAGTCGGCGCGCAGGGCGGGCAGGACGACCTCGCGCAGGGCGGGGTGGGAGACCAGGTGGCCCGAGGTGCTGCCGAACCGGTCGATCTCGGCGCACAGCCTCAGGTCGTCGGCGAGGTGCAGCCGGGACGGCGGCACGGTGTGCGGGGCGCCCCGTCCGGAGGCGAACAACCGGGTCGGTCGAACGCCACGGCGCCGGTGCAGCCGCAGCGCGGTCTCGTAGGCCACCGCGCTGCCCATGCTGTGGCCGAACAGGGCCAGTGGCCGGTCGAGGAAGGGTTCGAGAGCCTCGGTGACCCGGTCGGCCAGCTCGGCCATGTCGGTGACCGGCGGTTCGGCAAGCCGGGTCTGTCGGCCCGGATAGCAGACCGAGAGCAGTTCGACGTCGGCCGGCAGCCTGGGCTGCCAGGTCCGGTAGCAGGTCGGCGACCCACCGGCGTGCGGAAAGCACACCAGGCGCAGCCGCGGATCGGCCGGGGCGCCGTAGGAGTGGAACCACCCGCCATGCGTCATCTGGTCATCCTCGTCCCGGTCCTTCCTCAGGCCCTCCCGGTTTCTGTCCAGGAGTGCGGGCATCGCCCGTTCAGGCTGCCCGGGGCGTCCATACGCCTGCTATATCCGGGTCCGATATCGAAGCCGTATAGGTGTCTCCCGCACGGTCGCTTCGTGCGGCGGCGAGCCCGTCGCCACGAGCGCGTGAGGAGCACCTATGACGGCACCCCAACTGGCCTGGGCGCCACACGAGATCCGTCCGGCCGACGGCGCCGCACCGGCCGCCGCGGCAGGCCTGGCCGCCTCCCTGAGCGCCGGTCCGGCGGCCCTGGACGCACAGCTGGTCGAGAACAAGGCGCTGGTCTTCCGGGGCTTCGGGGTCACCGAGGCGGGCCTGGACCCGGTCCTCGACCTGCTGCTGCCCGACCGGCTCTCCTACGTGCACGGCAACTCGCCGCGGACCAAGGTCGGCCAGAACGTCTACACCTCGACCGAGTACCCGGCCGAGTTCACCATCTCGATGCACAACGAGCTGTCGTACAGCACCAGTTGGCCCACCCGTCTGCTGTTCTTCTGCGCCGAGGCGGCCGCCTCGGGCGGAGCCACCCCGGTGGTGGACGCCGCGCACTGGTTGAACTCGCTGGACGATGAGGTGCGGGACGCCTACGCCGGCGGCGTGCGCTACACCCAGAACCTGCACAGCGGCCTCGGCCTGGGCAGGAGCTGGCAGGCGACGTTCGAGACCACTGACCGCGACCGGGTGGAGGAGTTCCTCGCCGAAGCCGCGGCCGAGTGGGAGTGGCGCCGGGACGGCGGCCTACGGATCAGTCAGGTCCGGCCGGCCACCACCCGCCACCCCGTGACCGGCGCGGAGGTCTGGTTCAACCAGTCCGACCAGTGGCACCCGGCCGCGCTCGGCGAGGAGGGGGCCGCGCTGGCCCGCATGCTCCCGGCCGACGAGCTGCCGCAGTCGGTCAGCTTCGCCGACGGCCACCCGATCCCGGACAGGTACGTGCTCCAGGTGCGCGACCGCGGTCTGGCCGGGGCCGTCGACGTCGACTGGCGCCCAGGTGACCTGCTGCTCATCGACAACGTCCTGGTCGCTCACGGCCGCAGACCGTTCACCGGCCACCGTCGGGTGCTCGTCGCGATGTCCGGCTGAGACCGGCCGCCGCGCGGGCGGCCCGCAAGAGAAGGGACCTATTTTCATGACCATGGCTACCCGGGCGGCCCCGGCAGCGGACGCCGACGCCCTCACGATCCGTCTGACCGGGCACGAGCAGCAAGAAATGGCGCTTCTCGCCGAGGAGTTGAGTGTGCCGGGGTCAGGTCACGTGGACGACCCCGACTGGCTGGCGGCGGCACGGCAGCTGACGTGCCGGATACCCCTGCGGCTGCGCGAGACGGTGCGCCGGTACCGGTACGACTGCGGCCCGGACGCCGTTCTGCTGATCCGGAACCTGCCGGTGGACGAGGAGTCGTTGCCGCAGACCCCTGCCGTGCGCGAGTCCGTGGAGCGGCGGGCCACCGGGCCGGCCGCCGTGTCGGCCCTGCTGTCGCTCCAGCTGGGCGAGGTGATCGCGTTCCGGGACGAGAAGTCCGGCGCCCTGGTGCAGAACGTGGTGCCGGTGCCGGGGCTGGAGAGTTCGCAGAGCAACGCCGGGTCGGTGGATCTGGAGATGCACACCGAGAACGCCTTTCATCCGAACCGTCCGGACTACGTCGGTCTGCTGTGCCTGCGCAACGACCACACCGGGACGGCCGGCACCCTCGTCGCCTCGATCCGCCGGGCGCTGCCGCTGCTACCGGACCGGGCCCGCCGGGTGCTCGGCGAGCCCCGTTTCGTGACCGAGCCACCCCCCTCCTTCCACGCGGGCGGTACGACCGTGCCGCACCCGGTGCTGGGCGGCGACCCCGCCGACCCGGACATCCGGGTGGACTTCGCGGCCACCGTCGCCCTGGACGACGAGGGCAAGCAGGCCCTGGAGGAGCTGCGGGACGCTCTTGTGCCGGCGTCCGAGGTGGTCGTGCTGCACTCCGGGGACATGGCCTTCATCGACAACCGGCTCGCGCTGCACGGCCGCAGCTCCTTCGTACCCCGCTACGACGGCCGCGACCGCTGGCTGCACCGCACCTTCGTCCACCTGGACAACCGGCGCAGCCGGCCGGACCGGCCCGGCAACGGAGCCGTGCTGTCCTGACCCGCCTCGGCCGCCGCGCACCCCACCGTCCAAGCCCGGTGCGGTGCGCGGCGGCCCGATATAGACGCCCTATAGCGCGCCGTCCGAACCTTTGACCGGCCATCAGGCCGCCTACGGCCGCCGGTGGCGTTCGCCCACGCGAGGCCCGCGTGAGGCGCCCTCCCTCGCTTCCCGTTCCGCACCGATCGACCGTCCGCGCCCTTCCCATCCGCGAGGAGCACCCGTTGACCAGCCCCCTGCTTCTGCCCCGTTCCTTCGCGCAGCAGGCAGTCCGGTCACCTGCCGCGACGGCCGTGCTGGACCGGGACCGCGAGCTCAGCTACGAGCAGCTCACTGTCCGAAGCGGCCGACTGGCCGGCCGGCTGAGGTCCCTCGGCGTCGGCCCGGGCGAGCTGGTCGGGGTTCTCCTGCCCGCGGTGGCCGAGCTGCCGGTCGCGCTGCTCGCCGTCTGGCAGACGGGCGCCGCGCATCTGCTGCTCGACCCGACGCGGGGAGCGCCGTCGGCCGCGTTGATCGACGAGGCCGGGATCCGGGTCGTCGTGACCTTCGCGGACCTGGCCGCGCACAGTGGCTCCGCCCGGGCGGTGTGCCTCGACCTGCCGGCCGAGGCGGCCGATGGAGATGTGGGGGCGGCGCCGGTGTTCGCCGTCCGCGAGGAGGCTGTGGCATTCGTCTGCCGCACCGCCGACGGCGCCCTGCTGAGCGTCGACCATGCGAGCGCCGCCCACTACGCGCTGGGCATGGCCGAGCGGTACGGGTTGCGGGCCGGCGACCGGGTGCGTTGCGCGGGGACCCCGGGCCGACTGCCCTGGGAGGTGTTCGCGGCGCTGTCGGCCGGAGCCACCGTGGCGATGGGCGTCACCACCGGCGTGACCGTCATACCGATCGATCCAGGGGACGAGGGGCCCGCCGGTCTCGACGCGGTCCGCGTGGTCGTCGCGGCGGAGCGGGTGCCGGACGAGCTGCTGGCCCGCTGGGCGGAGCACACCGGCGCGGAGGTGTGGCGGTCGTACGGCCCGGAGATCTGCGGGGTGGAGTTCGCCGCCGAGCGGTTCGACCCGGCCGGGGCCGGTGGCGCCTTCTTGGCGGAGCAGCCCGAGGTGTGGGTGCTCGACGACTACGGCGACCCGGTGCCGCCGGGCGTCCCCGGTGAGCTGCACCTGGGCGGACTGGGGTCCGGCTGCGGCTTTCCGGGTCGGCCCGGGCTGACGGCCGAGCGGTTCGTCCCGGACCCCGACGGCCTCGCGGGAGGCCGTCTCCTGCGGACCGGGGCGCTGGTGCGGCTCCGTCACGACGGCCGGCTGGAGAGCCTCGGCACGGTGGAGCCCTCGGCGGTCTCCACCGCGACCGAACGCCCGCCCTACGTCCCCCCGCGCACCCCTGAGGAGCGGCTGGTCGTCGGGATCTGGTCCGAGCTGCTCGGCCAGGAGGACATCGGCGTCGACGACAACTTCTTCCAGCTGGGCGGCCATTCGCTGCTGCTGACCCGGTTGATCGAGCGCCTGCGGACCACCACGGGGCGACAGCTGCGGCTCGCCGATCTGTACGCCGCCCTGACCGTCGCCGACCAGGCGCGGCTCGTCTCACCCGACGGCGGCGGATCCGACGAGAGTGCCGGTTCCGTCGCACGTGACGCCGACGGTTCCCGCGACCGTCACGGCGCGGCGTCCGGGCTCCGGGCAATCCCCCGTGACCGTCCGCTGCCGCTGTCCTCCGGGCAACGTCGGCTGTGGCTGTTGGACCACGTCAGCCCCAGCCCGGAGTGGGTGATCCCGCTCTTCCTCCACCTGCCCGCCGAGGTCACCGACTCCGCCGCGCGACGGGCGCTCGACCTGCTGGCGCGGCGCCACGAGTCCCTGCGCACCCGTTACGTCGAGGTGGACGGCGAGCCGATGCAGCTGGTCGGGGACGCCGAGCCGGTCGCCTGGCAGGAGCTCGCGGGGGACGCGCCCGACCGCGAGGCCGTCTTCCGTGAGCAGTTCGCCGCCACCTTCGACCTGGCTTCGGGCCGGTTGTGGCGGGCGCTGCTGGTGCGCGAGCCGGACGGCGAGCGCTGGCTGCTGGTCACCCTGCACCACATCGCCTGCGACGGCTGGTCCGCGACCGTGCTGGAGCAGGAGTTCGCCCGACTGTGCTCGGGCCCTGCCGAGTTGCCGCCGGTCGACGTGCAGTACCCGGACTTCGCCGCCTGGGAGCGGGAGCACTCGTCCGAGGAGCGGGTGAAGGACCGTCTCGACTTCTGGCGCCACCGTTTGCGGGACCTGCCTCCCCTGGAGCTGCCGACCGACTTCGCCCGCCCGGCGGAGCGCGATCCCAGCGGCGATCTGGTGCCGTTCACCGTCCCGGCGCCGCTCGCCGAAGCCGTCCGCACGCTCGGACAGCAGCACAGCGCCACGCCGTTCATGATCCTGCTGACCGCCTTCGCCACTCTGCTCGCCCGGCACTCCGGGCAGTGGGATGTCCCGGTCGGCGTGCCGACGGCGGGCCGGGAACAGCCCGGCCTCGAACGCACGGTCGGCTTCTTCCTCAACTCCCTGGTTCTGCGCTGCCGGCTGGACGCGGCGCTCGGCTTCACCGAGGCGCTGGAGTCCGTGCGGCAGACCGCGCTGGAGGGTTTCGCCCATCAGGACGTCCCCTTCGAGCGTCTGGTCGAGGAGCTGCGCCCGGAGCGCGACCCCTCGCGCACCCCGCTCTACCAGGTGGCGTTCAACTTCACCGACGGGCCGGCCGGCGGCGGCATGCCCGACGAGGGGCACAGCGGGTACCTGTACCACCGGCGGGTCGCCAAGACCGACCTCACCCTGTACGTCCGCACCGAGCGGGACGGCAGCTGGAGCGGCGCCCTGGAGTACGCCACCGCCCTGTTCGAGCGGCGGACGGTCGAGCGGCTGGGTGCCGGTCTCGTGCGGCTGGTCGAGTCCGTCACGGCCGCTCCCGACCGCGCGCTGGGCGCGGTGGAGGTCATGTCGTCCGAGGCCCGCGCAGAGGCGCTGACCCGGTGGAACGACACGTCCGCCGACTGGGAGCGCGTCCCGGTCCTCGACCTCGTCGAGCAGCAGGCCGTCGCCACCGCCGACGCGGTCGCCGTCCGCTACGGCGACGAGGAGCTGACGTACCGCCTGCTGGACGAGCGCGCCAACCGGATCGCCCATCACCTGCGGGACCTGGGCGCCGGGCCGGGTACGACGGTCGGCGTGCTGCTCCACCGGGGTCTCGAGCTGCTGCCCGCGCTGCTGGGCGTGTGGAAGGCGGGCGCCGCGTACGTCCCGATGGACCCGGCGGCCCCGGCCGAACGCATCGAGCACATCCTCGCGGACAGCGGGGCCGCGCTGCTGATCACCGAGTCCGCCCTGGCCCCGGACGGCCACCGCGGGCCGCGGGTGCTGCTGGACGCCGACCGGACGGCCGTGGACGCCCGGCCCGCGACGCCGCTGCCCCGCGCGATCAGCCCGCAGGAGCTGGCGTACGTCATCTACACCTCCGGTTCCACCGGTCGCCCCAAGGGCGTGATGGTGACCCACGCGGGCCTGTCCAACCACCTCCAGTGGGCCGTGCGGGACCTTGTGACGACCCCGGGCGGAGCGCCGCTGTTCTCGTCGACCGCCTTCGACCTGCCGGTCACCAACCTCTTCGCCCCGCTGATGGCCGGACAGCCGGTCCACCTGCTCCCCGCCGACCTGGACCTCGGCGCGCTCGGCAGGACCCTGGCCGCCGGTGGACCGTACAGCTTCATCAAACTCGCCGCCGGACACCTGGAGCTGCTCGCCCACCAGCTGACCGACGAGCAGATGTCCGCTCTGGCGCGGTGGATCGTGGTCGCCGGGGAGGCGCTCGGCGCCCGGACCGCCAACCGCTGGCGGGAGGCGCTCGGTGACGGCCGGCTGATCAACGAGTACGGCCCGACCGAGAACTCCATCGGCTCCACGACGCACCCGGTCACCCGCCCGCACGACACCACCGTGCCGCTCGGCCTGCCCCTGCCGAACACCACGGCCTATGTGCTGGACGCCGGGGCCCGGCCGGTGCCGCCCGGGGTCGCGGGCGAACTGTGGGTCGGCGGGGAAGGACTGGCCCGCGGCTACCTGGGCCGCCCCGACCTGACCGCCGAAACGTTCGTGCCCAACCCCTACGGGCCGGCCGGCAGCAGGCTGTACCGCACCGGTGATCTCGCCCGGCGGCTGGCCGACGGCTCGATCGCCTTCCTCGGCCGGATCGACGACCAGGTCAAGCTGCGCGGCTACCGCATCGAACCGGGTGAGATCGAGAGCCGGTTGCTGGGCCTCCCCGCGGTCCGGGCGGCCGCCGTGGTGGTGCGGGAGACACCGGCCGGGGAGAAGGCGCTGGTCGCCTACCTGGTCCCGGCGGCCGGCGCGGCGCTGGACACGGACCAGGTCCGTGACCGATTGGCCGCCGCGCTGCCCGAGTACATGGTCCCCAGCGGTTTCGTCGCTCTGGACGCGCTGCCGCTCACCGCGAACGGCAAGCTCGACCAGCGGGCACTGCCCGCCCCCGAGGTCGCCGACGCCAAGCGGCCGGCGGTCGCCCCCGCCTCGCCCGCCGAGGAGCGGATCGCGGAGATCTGGTGCGAGGTGCTCGGCCTGGAGCGGGTGAGCGTCGAGGACGGCTTCTTCGAGCTGGGTGGTCACTCGATCCTGGCGATCCGGATGGTGTCGATGGTGCAGGACGCCTTCGACGTCGACATCCCGATCCGGGCCGTCTTCGAGAGCGCCACCGTCCGCCGCCTCGCCCAGGCCGTCGAGGACCTGATCCGCGCAGAGCTGGAGCAGCTGTCCGAGGCCGAGTTGGAGGAGTACTCGACATGAAGCCGTTCGCACTGATCACGGACGAGGACCGGCGGCGGCTGCCCGAGGACGTGACGGACGCGTACCCACTGTCCATGGTTCAGGCCGGGATGCTCGTGGAAATGCGGGCCGCGGACCACGGACCGGTCTACCACGCCCTGCACGCCCTGCGGGTCCAGGACGAATGTCCGTTCGATCAGACGGTCTTCGGCCGGGCGGTGGCGCTGCTCACCGAGCGCCTCGCGCTGCTGCGTACCTCGATGGACCTGACCGGCTACTCCCGCCCCTTGCACCTCGTCCACGCCGCGGGCCGGGTCCCCGTGAGCGTGCACGACCTGCGACAACACGACCAGGACCGGCAGGCGCGGGAACTGGCGGCCTGCACGGCCGCGCGGCGGGCCATCCCGTTCGACCCGGCCGCCGCGCCGCTGCTGCGGTTCGACGTCCACGTGGAGTCCGAGCGGGCCTGGCGACTCACCGTCACCTACTGCGGTGCGCTGATCGACGACGCCGACGCCTTGTGCGAGGGTCTGCTCGCCCTGTACCGCGGCCTGCGCGACAGCGGGCGGCCGCCCGTGCTCCCACCGCACGGCCCGGACCCGGCCGAGCGGGTGGCGGCCGAACTGGTCGTCCTGGGCGACCCCGACGCCCTCGCCCCCTGGCGGCGGCTCACCGCCACACACGCCCCCCTGGTACTGCCGGAGGCCTGGGCCGACCGGAACGGCCCCGTCGAGCGCTACCGGCTCGGCGTGACGTTCGAGGACCTGGCGGACGGGTTGCGCGCGCTCGCCGACCGGGCCGGCACCTCGCTGCGGACGGTGCTGCTCGCCGCGCACCTGAAGGTGATGGCCTCGCTCACCGCCGAAGAGGCCTTTCACACGGGCGTGGTCAGCCGCGACACACTCGGTGCGCCGGGCACCGAACGGGTCGTGGGGCCGCCGCCGGACACCCTGCCGTTCCCGCACCGCGGTGACCCGGCCAACTGGCTGCGGCTGGTCGCGCAGACCGAGGCCCAGGAGCGTGCGCTGCACCGCCACCCCCGCTGCCCGCTGCCCGCGATCCAGCGGGTGGCCGGGGTGAACCGGCTGGTCACGGTCGTCTTCGACCACCTCGACAGGCCCTCCCTCGGTGGCGAACGCCACCTCGCCGACACGGAGTTCGCGCTTCAGGTGACCAGTGTCGGCGGCCGCCTTGAGCTGGCCACCCGCACAGACGCCGTCGGGCGCGAGCACGCGGACCTGCTGACCGCGATGTACCGGCACGTCCTGGAATCGATGGCGGCCGACACGGAGGGCGACACGGGGATCGCACCCGCGCCGGAGCCGCTCCGGCAGCATGCCCTCGTCGGCGCTCCGCCCGCCCTCTGTGTGCACCGGGCCTTCGAGGCGCAGGCCGCCCGCACCCCGGACGCGGTCGCTCTGGTCTTCGAGGACGAGCAGCTCACCTACCGCGAACTGAACGAACGGGCCAACCGCATCGCCCACCGCCTGCGTGCCCTCGGGGCCCGCCCCGACACCCTGGTCGGCGTCTGCCTGGAACGCGGCACCCACCTCATCCCCGCCCTTTTGGGCGTCCTCAAATCCGGCGCCGCCTACCTCCCCCTGGACCCCGCCAACCCCCCCGAGCGCCTCGGCTGGATCCTCCAGGACGCACACGCCTCACTGCTGATCGCCGACGACACCGCCGCCGCGGCCGTCCCTCCCACCTACCGCGGCACTCTCGTGCCCCCGGACGGCGGTGACGAGCCCCCGGATGACAGCGATCCGGACGTCCCCGTCTCCCCCGGCAACCTGGCGTACGCCATCTACACCTCCGGCTCCACCGGCCGCCCCAAGGGCGTGGCCGTACCGCACAGCGCCCTCGCCACCCTTGTCGGGGCCTTCGGACGGCTGTCCGGCGGGCCCGGGGCCACCTGGCTCGCGTCCACCTCGGTGTCGTTCGACATCTCCCACCTGGAGATCCATCTGCCGCTCACCACGGGCGCCCGGATCGTGCTCGCCTCGCGTGCGCAGGCCGGCCGTCCCGACGCCCTGACCGCGCTGGTCGCGGTGCATGGCATCACCCACGTCCAGGCGACTCCCTCCGGCTGGCGGGTGCTGCTCGCCGCCGGTTTCGACCGGCCGGGGTTGGTGGCGCTGGCGGGCGGTGAGGAGTTGCCCGTGCGGCTGGCGCGAGAGCTGCGCTCCCGGGTCGGCCGTCTGGTCAACGTGTACGGCCCGACCGAGGCGACGATCTGGGCGTCGGCCTGGGAGGTGCCGGACGCGCCTCTGCCCGGCGTCCCGCTCGGCGCGCCGCTCGCCCACTACCAGTTGCACGTGCTGGACCGCGCCGGCCGTCACACCGTGCCCGGCGTGCCCGGGGAACTGCACATCGGCGGCCTGGGTCTGGCCCGCGGCTATCTGGGCCGCCCCGACCTGACCGCCGAGAAGTTCGTCCCCGATCCGTACGGCCCGCCCGGCAGCAGGTTGTACCGCACGGGGGACCTCACCCGCCGGCTGCCGGACGGCACCCTCGAATTCCTCGGCCGGATCGACACCCAGGTCAAGATCCGCGGCTACCGCATCGAACTGGGTGAGATCGAGTCCGCGCTCACCGGCCATCCCCGTATCCGCGAGGCCGTGGTCACCCTGCGGGAGAACGGCATGCTGGCCGCCCATGTGGTGGGCGGTGGCCGGATCGACGCGGCCCGGTTGCGCCGCTATCTGGGCAGCACCCTGCCGTCGTACATGATCCCCGGCACCTTCGTGCCGGTCGACCGGATCCCGCTCACCATCAGCGGCAAGGCCGACCGCCGGGCACTGCCCTGGCCGGACAGTCCGGCCGCCGTCTCCCGGCCACCCGAAGGAGAGCTCCAGGAACTGCTCGCGGACTGCTGGAAGGACGTCCTCGGCAGCGCACCGGCGGGCATCGACGACGACTTCTTCCAGTCCGGCGGCACCTCCGTACTCGCCGTCCGGCTGGCGGAGCGGCTGCACCGTGAACTCGGGTGCGGCGTCGGCGTCCGCACCGTCCTGGACCACCCCACCGTCGGCCGACTGGCCGAGGCGGTCGAACGACTTCGTACCAACGTCCTTACCGAGGAGTACACGGCATGAACACCGACGACATGGTTGCCCACCCGCAGGATGCGGTCTCGGTACGTGCCGAACTGCTCCGCCGCCGACTGGCCGGGGAGGGCGGCCGCACCGCGCGCCGCCCCCTGATCGACCGTGCGGACCGCGACGCGCCGCTGCCGCTGTCCTTCGGCCAACAGCAGATGTGGTTCCTGAACCGGATGGACCCGGACTCCGTCGAGTACGTGGTGCCGCTCGTGCTGCGGCTGCGCGGTCCGCTGGACGTCGAGGCGCTGGCCGCCGCCTGGGAGCGGATCCTGGAGCGCCACGAGGTCCTGCGCACCCGCTACACGCTCGGCGCGGACGGCGAGCCGGTACAGCTGATCGACGCGCCGCGGCCGGTCGGCCTGCCGGTGCTCGACGTGCCCGACGAGGCCGGGATGCGGGCCGCGGTGGAGGCCGAGATCGCGCTCCCCATCGACCTGGAACGGGACTGGCCGGTGCGGGCCACGCTGGTCGGGCTGTCCGAACACGAGCACGTCCTCGTCGTCGTCTTCCACCACATCGCCTGCGACGCCTGGTCGATGCGGGTGTTCGCCGACGAACTCAACACCCTGTACGGGGCTTCGGTCACCGGCGCCACCGCCACGCTCGAACCGCTCCCCGTCCAGTACGCCGACTATGCCGCATGGCAGCGCCGGCACCTGACCGGCGAGACGCTTGAGCGTGAACTCTCCTATTGGCGCGCCCAGTTGGCGGGCAGCGGTCCGCTCGAACTGCCGACCGACCGGCCCCGGCCCGCGGTCCGCGCCTGGGCGGGCGACTCCGTGCCGTTCACCGTCCCGGCCGCCCTGGCGGACCGGGTGCGCGAACTGAGCCTGGAACACGGCACCACGCCGTTCGCCTTCCTCCTCGCCGTCTACCAGGTGCTGCTGTCCCGCTATACCGGTACGTCCGACATCCCGGTCGGCGTCACGGTGTCCGGTCGCAACCGCCCGGAACTCCAGCAGGTCATCGGCTACGGCATCAACACTCTGGTCGCCCGCGGCCGCTGGTCCGGTGACCCGGGCTTCAGCGCGCTGCTCACGGCCACCGCCGCGACCGTCCTGGACGCCTTCGAACACCAGTCGGTGCCCTTCGCTCGTCTCGTCGACGACCTCCAGCCGGAACGCGATCTCGCCCGCACCCCGCTCTTCCAGGTCGACTTCGTCATGCACGAGGACCGGACGACAGCCTTCCACCTGCCCGGCCTGGATGTGGAGCCGGTCCTGGAGGACCGGATCGCCAAGTTCGACCTGACGCTGAATGTGACGCACGCCCCCGAGGGGCAGCCGATGCAGGCCCGACTCGGGTACGCCACCTCGCTGTTCGACCGCGCGACGGTCGAGCGGATGACCGGGCACTACCTGCGGCTCCTGGAGTCGGTCACGGCCCGCCCCAAGGACCCTCTGTCCGCGCAGGCCATGCTGCCTGCCGAGGAGACGGAGCAGTTGCTCGGCGAGTGGAATCGTTTCGTTCCTGAGCCGGTCGATGTCTGTGTGCACCAGGCCTTCGAGGCGCAGGCCGCCCGCACCCCGGACGCGGTCGCTCTGGTCTTCGAGGACGAGCAGCTCACCTACCGCGAACTGAACGAGCGGGCCAACCGCATCGCCCACCGCCTGCGTGCCCTCGGTGCCCGCCCCGACACCCTGGTCGGCGTCTGCCTGGAACGCGGCATCCACCTCATCCCCGCCCTTTTGGGCGTCCTCAAATCCGGCGCCGCCTACCTCCCCCTGGACCCCGCCAACCCCCCCGAGCGCCTCCGCTACATCCTCCAGGACGCACACGCCTCACTGCTCATCACCCAGAGCACCGTCCAGGACCGCCTCCCCGCCGACCACACCGGCACCCGCCTCCTCCTGGACACCGACACCCTCCCCACCGAACCAGCCACCAACCCCACACCCACCACCACCCCCGACAACCTGATCTACGTCATCTACACCTCCGGCTCCACCGGCCGCCCCAAGGGCGTCACCCTCACCCACACCAACGTCGCGCGCCTCATGCGCTCCGCCGACCACCACTTCCACTTCAGCACCGACGACGTATGGACCCTCTTCCACTCCTACGCCTTCGACGTATCCGTATGGGAGATGTGGGGCGCCCTGCTGCACGGCGGCAGACTGGTACTGGCCCCCTTCGACACCCTGCGCTCCCCCGACGAATTCCTCGACCTGCTGGTCACCCAGCAGGTGAGCGTGCTGTGCCAGACACCGACCGCCTTCCACTCCCTCACCGCCCTGGCCGCCGCAGACGACCCCCGCATCAACCGACTCGCCCTGCGCGCCGTGGTGTTCGCCGGCGAACGGCTCGACCCCGGCAACCTCCGGCCCTGGACCGACCGGCTGGGCCCGGCGACACCCGCCCTCATCAACATGTACGGCATCACCGAAACCACCGTGCACACCACCTACCACGAGCTGTCCGAGAACGACCTGGGCGACATCACGCGCAGCTTCGTGGGACGCCCGTTGTCGGATTTGAGCGTGCACCTGCTGGATGGGGACGGGAACCTGGTGCCCGTCGGCGTCCCCGGTGAGATCCACGTCGGTGGCGCCGGCGTGGCCCGCGGCTACCTCGCCCGCCCCGACCTGACCGCCGAACGCTTCGTCCCCGACCCCTTCGGACCGGCCGGCAGCCGCCTCTACCGCTCCGGCGACCTCGCCCGACGCCTGCCCGACGGCTCACTGGAGTTCCTCGGCCGCATCGACACCCAGGTCAAGATCCGCGGCTACCGCATCGAACTCGGCGAGATCACCCACCGCCTGCGCGACATCAACGGCATCACCGACGCCGCCGTCACCGCACACGACAACACCCTCACCGCCTACCTCGTCGGCAACACACCCGACCCCACCGAACTACGCACCCACCTCGCCACCACGCTGCCGGACTACATGATCCCCAGCGCCTACATCACCCTCGACCACATCCCCCTCACCCACAACGGAAAACTCGACACCAAAGCCCTCCCCGCACCCGGGCACGACGCGTACGCGACGGTCGCGCACGTCGCCCCCAGGAACGAGGTCGAGCGGGCCATGGCGGGCGCCTGGGCGGACATCCTCGGCCGGGACGTCGAGCGCATCGGTGTCCACGACAGCTTCTTCGACCTCGGCGGCGACTCCATCCGCGCCGTCCGGCTGGCGGGCGCGCTGCGGGAGCTCGGGTACGAGGTGAGCGTCCGGGACGTCTTCGAGCACCGGACCATCGCGACGTCGGCCGCGCATGCGCTCCCCGCGGCAGAAGGGGGCGGGTTCACGCCGGTCGAGCCGTTCGCGCTGATCAGCGGGACGGATCGGGCCGCGCTGCCGGCCGATGTGGTCGACGCCTACCCGCTGTCCCAGGTGCAGACCGGCATGCTCGTGGAGATGCTCACGGGTGAGCGCCCCGGCACCTACATCAACATCAACTCCTTCCGCATCCCGGCCCCCGACGGCCAGGGTTTCTCCGCCGAAGCCCTCCACGAAGCACTCCGAACCGTGGCCGACCGCCACGACATCCTGCGCACCTCCATGCACCTGGACGGCTACTCCCAGCCCCTCCAACTCGTCCACGCCTCCGTCGACGTACCGATGACGGTGGAGGACACGCGCGGCCTGTCCCCCGCCGAACTACAGGCCGGCCAGGAAGACTTCGTCGCGGCCCAGCGGGCGGCATCGTTCGACCCGACAGCCGCGCCGCTGCTGCGGGTGCACGTGCGAGTCGAGTCGGACGACGCCTGGCGCCTGACCCTGGTGCAGAGCCACGCGATCACCGAGGGCTGGAGCGTCAACGCGCTCATCATGGAGCTGGTGGAGCTCTACGCCGCGATCGCCGAGGAGCGTGCACTTCCGCCCGTCCACGAGGCTCCTGTTGTCCGGTACGCCGATTTCGTGGCCGCCGAGCTGAAGTCGCTGGAGGACGCGGACGATCAGCGGTTCTGGGCAGAGGTCACCGGTACGCATGTGCCGCTCGCCCTGCCCGAGGCCTGGGGTTCCGGCACGGACACGGGTGCGGGTGCGGGTGCGGGTGCGGCCGAAGCGGTGCGGGTCACCGCCCGGTACGCCGATCTGGAGCCACAGCTCAGGGAGTTGGCACGCCGCGCTGATGCCTCACTGAAGAGCGTGTTGTTCGCAGCGCACCTGAAGGTGATGAGCGCGCTCACCACCGAGGACGCCTTCCACGTCGGGCTGGTCACCCACGGCCGCCTGGAAGCCACGGGTGCCGAGAAGGTCCTGGGCATGCACCTCAACACCCTGCCCGTCCCCTTCCGGACCAGTGCCATACCCCGCACCTGGCTGGAACTGGTCCAGCAGGCCTTCACCCGAGAAACCGAAGTCTGGGGCCACCGCCGCCATCCGCTGCCCGCGATCCAGCACGCGGCCGGATCCGAACGGCTGATCAGCGTCCTGTTCGACTACCTCGACTTCCACCACGTCGACACCCACACCATCGACACCACCGGCACCCTCGGCGGAGCCATCAACGAATTCGCCCTCAACGCCATCGCCCAGAACGGCCACATCCACCTGACGGCCACCACCGACGTCCTGACCCCTGAGTACGCCCAGCGCCTGGCCGCGATGTACCGCACCGTCCTGGAAGCCATGGCCACCGACCCCCAGGGCAGCGCCCTGGCCAGTGTCCTGCCCCCCGCCGAACACGCCCACCTCCTCGCCATGGGCACCGCCCCCCAACAACCACTCCCCGCACTGGCCATCGACCAGTTCGAAGCACAGGCCGCCACCACACCCAACGCCCTCGCCCTCACCTTCGGCGACACCGAACTGACCTACCAGCAACTCGACGAACGCGCCAATCAGATCGCACGGCTCGTACGGGAACAAGGCCACGGTGGTGCACCCATCGGCATCTACCTGGAACGCTCACCCGACCTGGTCGCCGGTCTACTGGCCGCCTGGAAAGCCGGCTCCCCCTACCTGCCCCTCGACCCCACACTGCCCGGCGAACGCCTGACCCACATCCTCACCGACACCGGCACCCCCCTCATCCTGACCACTTCAAAGCTGGCAGCCGCACTTCCGCAGGGACCCGCTGCCGTACTGCTGGACACTCTTGAGCCTTCCCCGGCCCATGCGCCGGACCGTCGTATCCATCCCCTGGACATCGCCTACATCATCTACACCTCAGGCTCCACCGGAACACCCAAGGGCGTCCTGGCCCACCACCAAGGCCTCGCCAACTAC